>NZ_JBQGAN010000001.1:0-631848 GCF_056542865.1 Ruegeria sp. AA6 | reverse complement strand
GAAAAGAAGGGCAAAGATGGACGACTTTTACGCCGCCCGCAGCAGGGTTATCCCGCCGCTACCGTGGTCGACTTTCTCACCGCCGTTCTCACGCATTGCCCAGATCCAAATCAATCCAGCCTTCCAAATCCTTCAATCGAAAGATCACCTCGTGACGCACTTCGCGCGGTTCGACGGTCAAAAAGGACATCAGAGGGGATTTGTGATGGCGGGTCAGGTTCGGGTTTTCAAACTTGGTGAACCACGGATCATCCCAATTCGGCAGCATCGTTTCCGCCTGAGATAAGAACCGGTAATCCGTCACTGGTACGTTACCATGTGACGCCATCATTCCGATCGATGCCAGTGGAATACCATCAGAATTCAGCGGTGGTGTGAAAGTTATTTGCTTGGGTTGGCCTTGAAAGGGAAACTCCAAATCCACAAAAACCACATCCGCGCTTCGCGGTCGAGGAGCCGCCAAGCTGCTGGCTGCCGTCTGACGAGGGACGCGAGGGCGAACGTCAATCGTTTTAACCACGCGATCCAAAGGCGTGCCATCAGCTGACACGTGAAATGTTCGTCCCGTTCGCTTCGACAAAGATGATCCCGATCCATCGTCAGGCGCGACGAAAAAGGGATATGCGCTCAAGTCGATTTCCAGAATCACGCGCACATGGTCGCCTTCGACCGATAATTCTGCAAAATTTGGCGCCGTCTCACCGCCATAGGGTGAGACAAGGTCAGCCCTTACCGTATCCGCGCCGAATATCGCGATGGCGATACAAGCAATCCCGAACCACGTTTTAGAAATGAAACGCGACAGCGGCATAAATACCGTTTTGGTCGATATCATACGCAAACTCCCCATTGTCGCGGTCTTTGGAGTAATCAATTCCATAGAATTGGTATCCAAACCGCAGGGACGTGTTTTCCCAGCCCTTCCAATCAAATCCGGCCAGCGCGACATATTGCAGATCATCTCCGTTCACCCCAAAGCCGCTTAACGTGGCCCGGGTTGCAAAGCTCCACTTGTCATTGATCTCGACAGCATAGCGCAGCGCGACCAAGGGCTCGAACCATTCCTCGGTGCCGCCAAGGGTCATGCCCGGCCCCGGACCGACGAGGTCGATTTCCTGCTTTAGACGGTTCCATTGAACGCCAACTGCCGCATCGGCCGCATAGCGACGCCCAGTGGCGCTTATGCCCTGAGCAAACCTGTAAGCGGCCTGAACGTTGAAGAATGTTTGTCGTACATCCACGTCAACCGTTGTGTTGCCTATCGGTAGGTTTCCATCTTCTCCGAGCTTTACGTAGTAAACCTCGGAAATTATCCCGAAATCACCTCTCCAACCCTCGTATCGCACCGATGCCGCACCTTGGAGAATATCCAGTACCTCGCTCAGGTTGAGGTCCAGATCGACGCTGGTCCCGTCCACCGTGGACGTGCCGCTAGTGCTGAGAGGCAGGAACAGATAAGGCGTGATGGAATGGCGCCATGCGTCGGTTTCAGTAGATTGGCGAGACAGAGCTTGCGCATTCGCAACCGTTGCCGTGATTAACATCAGACCAATTTGTAGAAGCAGCCAATTTTTTCTTTTGTGGACAAATTGCATCCCAAGTCTCCGGTTCAAGAATTTGAGACATTAAAACAGGCGCGATTTCTCACGCGCGCCTGTCGTAACTCCGTAGGATCATTGGTCTCCGGGATAGGGGAAGTTCTGGCCCAATACCTCCGAGGCTTCTTCGTAGATTGGGCGCAAAACATCATCAACGTCGTCGACACCGCCGAGAGTGAACTCGGAAAAAGTCATGACATCTTGCGGAACGCCAGCCTTTTCCGAGAAATTGATGCGATCTTGCATGTCGGGCGCCTGCGCTGGCGCTGCAAGTGGTGGCGCCCATGTTCGTTCTTCGGTCGCGGCCATACGAACGGTGATATCGTTTTTCGTTACGTTCCAAACCATGAAGTCATCGGCCAAGCTCAATGGGCCATCATAAGTCGAACGAATACGCTCATATACGCCTGCCGACGTGTCGAAATCGTTAAAGAAATGATACGCGACGGCCATTCGCGGTTGAATGTCGCTCATGACTTTGCCGAAAGCCTCGGGTGCCGTGTGTACCTGGGTACCGACCAAAAGAGCCGACTCAGGCGTGAACTTCATTTTGGTGACCAGTTCGGGTACAGCTATGAAGCACTCGTGAATCGCAAGGTCTGCATTTTTTGCGTATTCCTTGAACCACTTGTTCGGATATGTGTCTGAACTGAACACAAACTTGAGGTCATTCCATTCCAAAGCGTAGCTGACCGATCCGTCAATAGCGTGAATCGCGGGGAAAGACCTGATAATCACACCGTTGTTTTCGTAGACGACTTGGTTTTCACCTTTGTAGTCAAACTCGTTGATTTCCAAGCTGTATCCGCGGAAATCCGTGTTCCCCGCCCGTGCAGCAAGATCCCATGTCAGCATCCGACGCATGTTTTCTAGCGCGTATTGTGTGCCTAATTCTTCTACCGGTCCACTTGGCCCCCAAACGCGCAAAGGCACATTCCGGCCCATCAGCGCACCGCCAATGAACAGATCATGCAGCGCCCCGAAGTGGTCGGTGTGCAGATGGCCGATAAAGACTTTGTCCAGATAGTTATACGGAATTTGCAACGACGAAATCCGCTCGGCCGAGCCAGAGCCAATGTCGAACAGGAACTTGTCACCATTGCCCAATTCAACAAGGAAACAGGCTGCGGCTTGGGCCGCGCGTGTCGTCGGCATCCCTGTTCCGCATGCGATCACGCGCATCTCATCTTCGGCAAGGTCTTCCGTGTTGGGGTAATATACGTCCCTTGGCCGATCCCGAACTGCGGTCGGAGAAACCTCTTCGGCATCCTGCGCATAGGCCGCTGACGGAGACACAAGGTCGATCACGGCTTGCGAGACGGACTGCGGCGCTGTCGCCCACACTCCAAATACCAACCCGATCGTGAAATGCGTGCCGAGTTTTCTGAAATCTGAAGGTCGTACCATTGGCTTTCCTCCTTAAAATAAAGCACCCACAACGGTTTATGTCCCCTCGCAATCCGCCTGGCGTTCAAGGGATTCCCAGCGATCCTGAGCTACTAAGAATGAAAACGTAAGTGAGTCACGGTTTGAAACGGGGTGACTCACATCAAAATAATTGCAAAAATGGGAATATGAGTGGGGGAACAGACATCGTTGCCGAAACTGAGAAACGTGAGGCGCTGTCGCGTTTGCTGGGCGACAGTCATCTTGAAGGTGCCGATCGCCTGCGCGCGTTCCTAAGCTATATTGTCGACGAAGAACTGGCTGGGCGTGGTGAGCAAATTCGCGGCAAGAAAATTGCGCAGGACGTCTATGGTCGCGACACCACAGAAGGGTCCGACCCAGAAAATGTTGTGCGTGTGGACGCAAGGCGGCTTCGGCAGTTTCTGGAGCTGTATTACGAAGGCGCTGGCAAGCGCGATCCGGTCCGGATACACATCGATAGTGGAGGATACCGACCCCGGTTTGAAAGCGTTGAACCGACGCGCCGAAACCCGCCTACCGCACGAATGGAAAGGTTCGGCATCCCCATTGGCACATTTGCCGTTGGAGCTTTGGTTGGTGCGATCTTTGCTGCAAACTTGCTGCCATCGGCCGGTAACCTTGCTCCTATGGCCTCTGACGGGGTGTCCGAGCCGGAAACTTCGGACCTGTTGCAGCGGGCAGCGATTTACGAGAAATCTCCGGCGTCGCTTCAGGCATTCAATCTGGCCCAACAAGCGCGTGCCATGATTTTTCCGATCTTTGATCGCCCACGGCAGCTTCTGGTGTTGTCAGTATTCGAGCGCGTGATCGCAATGGACCCCGACTATTTCAGCGGCTATGCGGGGGCCGCGCAGGCGCTGGCGACACTCTCGGTCATTACTCCACCCTCTGACGCAAAAAACGACTACACAGCAGCGGCTATGGAGTTCGCGAACGAAGCAGTCAGACTGGCACCGGACCAAGCTTGGAGCCAATCGGCCAAAAGCTGGGCCTATTTTGCCAATCAGGAATATGAAAATGCTCTGATGGTTGGAAGACGCGCGGCCCAACTTGACCCAGAGGACGGTGCTATTCTTGATTTTCTCGGTGCTGTAGCTCTGTTCTCAGGCGCTTTTGAAGAAGCAGTCGAGACGTCAGAGCGACAGTCACTGTTGGAGACAAGCAACCAAAGGTTCGCCAACCGAAACATATCGGGCGCAGCGCATTTTCACCTTGGAGATTATGAAACGACCATTCAACGGTTTGAAGAGGCAAAAAGGCTTGGAGATCCGCTCAGTGCTCCGTCCCTTGCCTATCAAGTTGCCGCTTTTTCGGCTCAGGGCCGTGATCGTCAAGCTCAGGCGAAACTGGCCGAGCTGCAGCGCGCTTGGCCTGATGCACCTGTCGCGTTGATGTTGAAGAGCATCCACAGCAATGACAAACACGCCGACGAAGTAGTCAACGAACTGGTGCGCCAAGGATGGTCCCCCACGCGAGTTCAATAGGAATTCAACCAAAGGGCAGCAAGGCAGCGCATTCTGCTTGGGTGGGCGTGTTATTGCCATACGACTTTGTAATTTGGGCGTAGCATGGCTCAATCCCCAGATATGAAATGAAATTCCGGGAATTCCCCTTTGATCTTCGCTAAGGTAACCACATCTCGGCGGCATGATTTCCAAAGGAGAGACACATGACGCGCACTATCTTATTAGCTGTAGTCATCGCCGCTGCAGGCGCTGGAATTTATTACTACGCAACTCAACCCGATCCTACGCCAGCCGAACAATTGCAATCGGCGGCACAGGATGCAGGTGACGCGGTTAGCGAAGCGGCTAGCTCGGTAACCGAGCAAGTGAACGAAGCTGCGTCGTCCATTTCTGATCAGGCATCGGACGCTGCGGACCAAGTCGGTGAGACAGCGACAGATCTGGCCAATCAGGCCGGTGAAGAAGTCGCTGCTCTGGCGACCCAGGGGCAGGATCTGCTGAATTCATGGATCGAGGATGGGGCCCTGAGCCTCGAAAACTTCGATTACGACACGATGGTGGCATCCATTCAGGAAAGCGAACTGGCGCAGGACATTCAAACGCAGGCAATCAAGATTTTGGATGACATTCAGGCGTCGCCGGAACTGATTGCTGAGAAGATTCAGGAACTCCGCAACCTTTTGACAGGACAGTGAACTAGACGGGCTGCCCCTTTTGGGTGGCCCATTTTTAGGGTGGTTCAAGTTCCATCCACGTCACCACTAAGATCATTTGACGCTAGTCTGCACATTTGATTGGCTGCGCCTCAATTGGACGCAACACCTGATCTGTCGCTTAGAGGCTGGGTTCTGCTGACAATTTTGGTTTGTTCACGCGGAAGGAAGCCTCATGACTACCCTGCCCTCGACGATGTTCGCGACTATCCTAACGCAGGACGGCTACTCTGGTACGGCCAGCGGCCCGACCATTGATAATGCCAAGGACTGGTTGGCCGAAGCTGAGATTCCAGTTCCGCACCCCGGTCCCGGACAAGTTCTGATCAAGTTGCGCGCCGCATCGGTTAACCCATCGGACATCCACTTTATTAAGGGCGAATACGGACAACCCCGCGTTAAAGGTGCCGCTGCCGGGTTTGAAGGCTGTGGCAACGTTGTAGCAACTGGAAAAGGCGCGGAAGGGCTGCACGGGGTGCGTGTGGCTTTCATCACAGCAGGTTCTGGCGCTTGGGCCGAATATGTTCTGGCGCCGGCCATGATGTGCATTCCCTTGCGCCCAGAAATCTCTGACGAAGACGGTGCCGCGCAGATCGTCAACCCCCTGACGGCCATGGCGATGGTCGATATTGCGCGCGATGCTGGGGATTCTTTTGTGGTTTCTGCCGCGACCAGCCAACTTGGAAAACTTATGTGCGGGCTCGGGCGCGATCTTGGCTTGAAACCGATCGCTTTGACCCGACGATCGGAAACTGTTGACACGCTCAAAAACCTGGGAGCGTCTCAGGTGCTGCTGACGACGGAGGCAGGCGCTGTTAAAAACTTCGCAGCAATCAGTGCCGAGTTGAAACCGCGCGTCTTTCTGGATGCTGTAGTTGATCAACTGTCCGAGCAAATTTTCTGCGCGATGCCAAACCGGGCTCGCTGGATTTGCTACGGAAAGCTCGGCTCAGAAATGCCGACGCTGACTCAAACCGGCCAACTGATCTTCATGGGTAAACAGATCGAAGGGTTCTGGTTGACAAATTGGGTCACTTCCACGCCGCGGGAAGATCAAGCGAGAGTCGTGGCTGAGGTTCAGGCTCGGTTTGCGGATGGTCGCTGGAAAACTGATATCTCAGATCGCCTGGCACTGAGGAACGTGGTTTCCAACCTTGCGGACGCATTGAAAAAGAATGACGGTAAAGTGATCATCACGCCGTAGGTTTACCCAGAGCTATTCGAGGCATCTGCGCAAAGAAAAAGGGCCCGCAAACGCGAGCCCTTTGAAATTCGTAGCCCCGAGCGATTAACGCTTCGAGAACTGGAACGAACGACGCGCTTTGCGCTTACCGTATTTCTTACGTTCCACAACGCGGCTGTCGCGGGTCAGGAAGCCAGCGGCTTTCAGAGCGCCACGCAGGCTGGGATCGTACAGCTGCAGGGCTTTCGAGATGCCGTGCTTGACCGCACCGGCCTGGCCGGTCAGGCCGCCACCTTTGACGGTTGCGACAACGTCGAACTCACCTTCAACACCAGCAACCTGGAACGGCTGGCGCAGGATCAGCTGCAGAACCGGACGAGCAAAGTACTTGTCCTGGTCTTTGCCGTTCACGGTGACTTTGCCGGAACCCGGCTTGATCCACACGCGGGCAACAGCGTCTTTACGCTTGCCGGTGGCATAGGAGCGGCCCAGCTCGTCACGTACGGGTTCACGCACGATGACTTCTTCGGCCACGGTTTCAACGCCTGCGACGGCGCTCAGCTCTTCGAGAGTATTGATCTGATCAGCCATCGGTCATTAGCTCCGGGTATTTTTCTTGTTCATGGACTTAACGTCCAGAACTTCGGGGGCCTGGGCTTCGTGCGGGTGCTCGGCACCGGCGTAAACGCGCAGGTTGGTCATTTGCTGACGCGACAGACGGTTGCCCGGCAGCATGCGCTTGACCGCTTGGGTCACGACGCGCTCGGGGTGTGCACCTTCCAGGATCTGCTGCTTGGTGCGGGACTTGATGCCGCCCGGGTGGCCAGTGTGCCAGTAGAAGTTTTCTTCGCGCTTCTTGCCGGTCATCTGGATTTTGTCAGCGTTGATCACGATGACGTTGTCGCCCATGTCCATGTTCGGGGTGAACGACGCTTTGTGCTTGCCACGCAGACGCATGGCGACGATCGAGGCAAGACGGCCCAGAACAACGCCCTCGGCGTCGATCAGGATCCATTTCTTGTCGATGTCTGCAGGTGTTGCAGAAAAGGTTTTCATGGCAGGATAGTCCTGTTTGATGTGAAAGACCGCCCCAAGACAGAGTGGCCCGAATTCGATGGAGCGTATTTAGAGGTGTACGCAGTGCAGGTCAACAAGACTAAACGCTTTTAATTACAATGTTTTCAAGGGTTTGGAAAATAGGTATTATTGTACCCCATTAAATCTGTCAAAATCTCAGCCCCAGTGCCGAGCCCCTGCTACACTTTTAACATCTGCTCAACTGACCAGAGGGTTTAAACATGCTTGATCCGCATCAAACCATCACCGAATACGGAGCCGCATGGCAGGAAACCGATGCGCAGAAGCGGCTTGCTCTGCTGACACGCTGCTTTGCCGAGAATGGGCGCTATACGGATCCGACTGCTGACGTCCATGGTCGCGCCCACCTATCCACTCACATCGGAGAAATCCTGAAAAACACCAGTGGGCGAGTGGAGCTGATCAGCGAGCCGACCCTGCATCATGATGTGGTGCATTTCACATGGCATATGGTCGGCAAAGACGGATCCATCATGGTTACTGGTCACGATTTTGCACGCTTCGACACCGAAGGCCGTATCTTGCAGCTGGCTGGTTTCTTCGGCGATCCGAAACCCCTAAGCTGATTGCTCAAACGCTGATCTGTTCCGGCGGGTTGTCCAGCAGGCGGCGCAGGCGCTGCATCGCATCCTCGAACCGCTCAAGCGACACATGACCGTTCATTGCAATACGCACCGCGTTTGGTGCGCGGCCATCGCGCAGGGCAAACTCATCGGCTGAACGCAATTGTATTCCCTCTCGTTCTGCTGCGCGACTGAATGCAGCCGCGCGCCACCCTGAAGGAAGATGTAGCCAAACAAACGGGACGTCTGGCGCCCAGTTGAGGTCAAACCCGCCCAAGGCGTTAACGGCCACCCGAACGTATTCGCCCATCTTCAAACGGACGTCCTTCGCAATTTGCTGCGTTCTGGGATCGGACAGCAGCAGCCGGGTCAACTCTGCCAAGGGCTGAGCCAGCCCGAAATAGCCGTATTCGGCAGACCGACGTAAATCAACGCTTCTTTCCCTTGGCGCGATGGCGAAACCGACGCGCAAAGCGGGTGTCAAAGTTTTGGAGATGGAAGAAACATGCCAACCCCGCTCGGGCGCGAGGGCGCGATAGCTTGGCTCACGCGCGTCGCCCATGCGGTAACAGTCATCTTCGACTATCTGCAAATCAAAACGACGGGCCACTTCCACGATCTCTTTGCGCCGCTCAAGCGGTGTATGTGCCCCGGTCGGGTTCTGGACTTCGGGCGAAACGCAGACCGCTTGCGCGGATGTCTGTCGCAATACTTGCTCCATTGCGATCGGATCGACGCCCCATTTGTCCATTTTCACACCAACAACGTCGGCGCGCATCAATTCGCCCGCCCTCCGAAAGCCGGCATAAGACAGGTCTTCGACCAGAACCACGGGTTTGGCACCGCGCAGGATTGTTTGAAACACAAGACACAACCCATTCTGGCCCCCATGTGTCAGTACGATATCATCGTGAGTAAGCGCCCCCAGCGGCAAGTCTGAAAGCCAATCCACTACGGCCTGACGCATCGGTTGATACGCATCGCGGGTTGGGTAGTTTAGAAACAACCCCGGATCGGACTGAGACACCTTTTTCAGACACTCTCGGATCAGGGCCACCTGCCCCACATCTGCCAGTCGAGGGCTGAACAAACTGACATTGGCGTTGTACTTATCGTCACGCAGATGAAGTTGGCGTGCCCAGACATCGTCCAATATCGGCGATTTTGGCGGCGCTACGAATGTACCACGCCCGACCTCGGCTTGTAGCAACCCTTCATCTGTTAGAATCGTATAGGCGCGCGCGACCGTTCCCGGTGTGATTTGTAATCGATACGCCAGTTCCCGAACCGGAGGCAGCTTTGTGCCGACCTCCAGCATTTTGTTATCAATGGCTTTTCGGATCGTTTCAGCAACCAGAGTGTACTTGGGTCCCTTGGATTTTGGCAGCGCCTCCGGCCAAATTGTATCCATTACAATTCTTCCTTTGCTTTTGACACAATCTAGAATGTATCAAATGTCTGTACTGAACATATTAGCTTTGTGTCAATACAATTTTGAAAGGATACCACGATGACACGCGCAATGCACAACCCCGCCCTCTTGCTGCTGAACGACAGCCCCCGGCTGCCGTTGATCGCCGCGCTGGCCGTGCGGTTTGCGGCGATCGTGACAAAGTGGGAACGTCAACGTCGCAGCCGAGTGAACTTGTCCAATCTGGATGACAGGCTTTTGAAAGACGTCGGTTTAACCAGACTTCAGGCCCGCCATGAATACACCCGCTACTTCTGGCAGGACTAAAATTTCCCCAGTCCCTTGACGGGACCTCTTCCTGGCCGGGCAACGCCCGGCCTTTTTTACCCAAATGCAGCCGCTGCTGACCCTTCGGGTGGAATTGAATATGTCATTGTGGCGCGGGCGGCGGGTTTGTCGGACCCTTCGGAAAACATCAACACATCCCCAACAGCAAGTGTGCGGCCAAGTTTCAGCAAACGGCAATGCGCGATCATGTCTCTACCGCCTTCCGGTTTTCTTAGGAAGTCCAGAGAACTATTGGTCGTAACAGCAAGCGATTGGCGACCCTTTCGCGCCAATACCAGCGCGTAAACACACACATCAGCCAACCCAAACATGGACGGCCCTGAAACAGTTCCACCTGGGCGCAAATGCCGATCTTCGACTACCAACCGCATGACGATCGAGTTCTCGGTCAGTTCCTCAACAACAAAGTCCCTATGTACCTGCGGAAATATCTGCTTCATGTAATCTGCCAAATCTTCTTTGCTCATGGCTAATGACATGCTTCCCCTCTTCGATTTGCCGACCTAGAGTTGGCCCGACATCGGATCGGAGGGCAAGATGGCAATTCTGGAACGTAACGACACAGGCGCGGTAGCGACCTTGAAGATGAACTCGCCTGATCGCCTGAATGCCCTGAGCGATGAGATGCTTGCAGCCCTTCAGGCCGAGTTCGACGCCTTGCGCAATGATAGTTCAATTCGGGCAGTGGTTTTGCGCGGTGAAGGCAAGGCTTTTTGCGCGGGTCATGACCTCAAGCAGATGACGGCGGGGCGTAAGTCAGAGGATGGAGGGAAATCGTATTTCCAAGACCTGTTTTCCAGATGCGCGCAAATGATGTTGTCGATCCAGTCTCTGCCCCAGCCGGTGATTGCGCAGGTTCATGGCATTGCCACGGCGGCAGGCTGCCAGCTGGTTGCCACATGCGATCTGGCGATCGCCGCTGAAGGAACCCGATTTGGCGTAAACGGCGTCAATATCGGCCTGTTTTGCTCGACCCCTATGGTTGCGCTCAGCCGGAACATCCCCCGTAAACGCGCGTTTGAAATGTTGACAACCGGTGAATTCATCTCAGCCGAAACCGCTGTTGAGCTTGGATTAGTCAATCGGGTGGTTCCGGAAATGCTGTTGGAGCATGAAACAGCGGCACTCGCAGAGCAGCTGGCGGCCAAGCTTGGATCGGCGGTCAAAATCGGCAAACAGGCGTTTTACAAGCAATTGGAAATGCCGATTGAGCAGGCCTACGACTACACCGGTGAGGTAATGGCACAGAATATGCTGCATCGTGATACCGAGGAAGGAATTTCGGCATTTATCGAAAAGCGACCGCCGAACTGGCACCAATAATGCGATTATTGTCAACAGTTTTAATGATTGTTCTCAATTTAGCACTTTTCAAAACGGCAACACTGTGGCAAAGCTGAGACAGAGCTTAGGCTCTGGAGACACTTTTGGGTCGCCGAGGGCGGAAGGTCCCTCCAAGCTGGTTTCTCTCACCGGCGTCGACATTCCCGCACCGGCGACCCCAAAATCCCCTTAATTCTACAAACAATCGCCCCTGTGTTGCGTTGTGCGATGCCGTGCCCTATGTGGCAGCGCATGACACAAAAACTGCATATCGTGGGCGGCGGCATGGCCGGGTCCGAGGCTGCCTGGCAGGCGGCGGAAATGGGTGTGGATGTGGTAATCCACGAAATGCGGCCCAATGTGGGCACCTTTGCGCATCAGACCGGCAACTTGGCCGAGATGGTTTGTTCGAACTCATTCCGTTCGGATGATGACGAGCAGAATGCGGTTGGCCTGCTGCATTGGGAAATGCGTGCAGCGAACGGTCTGATCATGACCACCGCTGACGCGCACCGCCTTCCTGCTGGTGGAGCGCTGGCCGTCGACCGCGATCCTTTTGCGGAAGCCGTTACCGCCAAGCTGCGCGCACATCCGCGCGTCGAGGTTACAGGCGAAGAAATTACCACCCTTCCCGATGACGGCAATTGGATCTTTGCTACGGGGCCACTGACATCGGCCACGCTTGGCGATGCTATCAGCGCACAAACCGGCGCTGAATCTCTGGCGTTCTTCGATGCCATCGCTCCAATCGTCTATGCGGACAGCATCGACATGAGCAAAGCGTGGATGCAATCGCGTTATGACAAAGGCGAGACCGAAGAAGAGCGTACCGCCTATCTGAACTGCCCGATGGACCGCGATCAGTATGAGGCATTCATCGACGCCCTTCTGGCCGCCGACAAGACTGAATTTCATGAGGGCGAAACCGCAGGCTATTTCGATGGGTGCCTACCGATCGAGGTGATGTCGGAGCGTGGACGCGAAACCCTGCGCCACGGCCCGATGAAGCCGGTTGGCCTGACCAATCCGCACCAGCCTGACGTTAAACCTCACGCGGTGGTGCAATTGCGCCGCGACAACGCCCTTGGCACGCTGTTCAATATTGTGGGTTTCCAGACCAAGATGAAATACGGCGCGCAGACCGAGGTGTTTCACATGATCCCCGGGTTGGAGAATGCCAGTTTCGCGCGTCTGGGGGGCATTCACCGCAACACCTTCATCAATTCGCCGACTTTGTTGGACGCGCAGATGCGCCTGAAATCCAAGCCGAACATCCGCTTTGCCGGTCAGATCACCGGGGTCGAGGGGTATGTCGAAAGCGCGGCAATGGGGCTGCTGGCTGGCCGTCTGGCAGCAGCAGAGATTCTGGGTCGTACTCTGCCCGAGGTGCCGCAGGACAGTGCGATGGGTGCCCTGATTCACCACATCACCGGAGGAGCCGAGGCCAAGACCTTCCAACCCATGAACGTCAATTTTGGGCTATTCCGCCCCGTTGATGGTTTGAAAGGCGGGCGCCGGGGTCGCAAGGACCGCTACAAAGCCTACACAGACCGGGCCAAAGCCGAATGGACCAACTGGTTGGCACAGTGCTGACTGGACGCATCGGGGGGATGCAGCGTAACATCAGTTTATGAGCGACAAATTCCTCAAAGACGCCTACGATTTGGACACGCCGCAAGCCACCCACGCGCATTATCAAAAATGGGCTTCATCCTATGATGCTGAAGTTGGCGCGCATGGATATGCAACCCCCGGTCGCATTGCCGAAGCATTGTGGTCAAAACTGCCCGAGCCTCAGACCCCGATCCTCGATTACGGTTGCGGCACCGGCCTGTCCGGCGTGGCTCTGCGCGCGGCAGGGTTTGAGGTTATTGACGGAGTCGACCCGACCGCCAGGATGCTGGAAGGCGCCAAGGCCAAAGGGGTTTACCGCAGTCTGTCGACTTTCGAGATCACCGACCCTGACCCGTTGAAAAAAGGTGCATACAAAGCGATCACTGCCATCGGCGTTATCGGGACCGGCGCGGCTCCTCCGCAAGTGTTCGATATGCTGATGCACGCTTTGCCGAAAGGTGGGTTATTGGGTTTTTCATTCAATGATCATACGCTTAAGGACGTTTCCTATACCTCCCGTCTGAATGATTGGCTGGACATGGGGGCTGCGCGGTTGCTATTCCGGGAATACGGTCCTCACCTACCTGGCATGGACCTGAAGTCTGACGTCTATATAGTTGAAAAAGCGTGACATTCACCACTCGATTCGCGCCATCACCCACGGGGCCGCTGCATCTGGGGCATGCGTATTCTGCGATCCTTGCCCATGACCTTGCTGTTGCGCAAAGAGGTCAGTTCCTGCTGAGGATCGAGGACATCGACCGGTCGCGGTCAAGATCCCACTGGGAAGAACAAATCTATGACGATCTGAGTTGGCTCGGGTTGAGCTGGCCCGAACCAGTGATGCGACAATCCGAGCGGCTGGAAACCTACGACAAAGTTCTGGATGAGCTATGGACGCGTGGTCTGCTTTACCCCTGCACGTGCAACCGCAAGGACATCGCTGCTGCCGCAAATGCACCGCAAGAAGGGGCGTCGTTGCTTGGACCGGATGGGATAATTTACCCCGGCACCTGCCGAGGAAAATATCGACATCCCGCCGACCGCCCCACTGACATTCCGCTGAGGTTGGACATGGCGACTGCTGGCAGAGAGTTGTCAGGCACAGACCGGCCCGAGGCGCAAGTTGGCTCTTTTAAGGAGCTTTGCGCTGGACCCGGCGGTGAAACGGGCCTTGTTACATTCACCTTGGGCGAATTAACCCAAACCATCGGGGATGTCGTCTTATCGCGGCGCGACATGGGCACGTCCTATCATCTGTCCGTGGTTCTGGATGACGCGGCGCAAGGCATCACCCATGTCGTGCGTGGTCAAGACCTGTTCGACGCGACCCGTATTCACGTAGTTCTGCAATCACTGCTGGGATTGCCGACGCCACAATACTACCACCACCCATTGATCCGCGACGACGCAGGCAAACGTCTGGCCAAACGAGACGACGCGCGGGCGATCTCAAAATACCGGGCCGATGGCGCGTCACCCGACGACATTCGGGCGATGGTCGGGCTGTGATCCTGTCATTCGATGGGTGACATCAGTTCGACTTCGTCTCCATCCCGCACGGCAGTATAGAAACATGTTCGGCGGTTCGTGTGACAGGCAGCACCGGTCTGACGCACGAGAACAAGCAAACAATCGCGATCACAGTCGAACCTGAAATCCACCAACTCCTGCACGTGGCCCGAGGTCTCGCCCTTGATCCAGAACGACTGGCGGGACCGCGACCAATAGGTCACGCGCCGGGTTTCCAGCGTCTTCTCAATGGCTTGGATGTTCATCCAGGCCATCATCAATACTTCGCCCGAACTTTCTTCCTGGGCGATGGCGGGGATCAGCCCCGCCTCGTTAAACTTCAATGATGATGGATCAAACGCGACGGTTGCGGACATGAGAAAAACCTTTTGCATCCCGGTGGATGCTCACTATGTATGGGGAACAGACAACGAGGGAAAGCCATGTCCGGCGAGAACGACCTGATAAAGCTCTATTCCGGCCGCATTCTGGCGCTTGCGGCAGATATTCCGCATCTGGACCCGCTTGAGAATCCCGATGCCACAGTGAAAAAGCGCTCGCCCTTGTGCGGTTCGACTGTGACCGTGGATGTTCAGATGCAGGACGGCAAGGTTTCGGGCTATGGTCAGGACGTGAAAGCGTGCGCTTTGGGTCAGGCCTCGGCTTCGGTCGTTGGCAGCGCCATCATCGGTGCGACGCGCGCGCAAGTCGAAACCGCGCGGGATCAGTTGTCGGCGATGCTTAAGAAAGACGGTCCTGCGCCTGATGCGCCGTTCGACGGGCTTGAAGTGCTGATCCCTGCACGGGACTACAAAAACCGCCACGCTTCGATCCTGCTGGCGTTGGAGGCTGCGGCTGAAGCCATGGAACAAGCAGAACAGGCCAACTGCGCCTAAGATTGTATTTTTCGGGCAATCCAGTTTAATCACGCTGCAGGATGTCGGGGGATTAGGTTGGAAAAATTGCTGGAACACTTTGTCACTCTTTGGGTCGTCATCGACCCAATTGGCACTATCCCTGTTTTTATCGCCGTAACGGCGACCCTCTCGGCAGCAGCTCGTCGAAAAACCGCCCTCCTCGCTGCCCTGGTCAGCGCCGGAGTTTTGTTGTTCTTCCTCGTTTTCGGGCAGCTTTTGATCGAGGCACTGGATATCGGGTTGAACTCGTTTCAGGTTGCGGGCGGTATCATCCTGTTTCTTTTTGCCCTGACCATGATCTTTGGCGAAAGTAAACAAGTCGTCGAACAGCACGAAGCAGAAGAAGAGCTGGAAAGACCTGCCAACCGCCCTAACCCAGCGATTTTCCCATTGGCTGTTCCGTCTTTGGCCTCGCCCGGGGCCATGTTGGCCATCGTCATTCTGACTGACAACAACCGGTACAGCGCTGCAGATCAAGGCATTACAGCCTTGGTTATGCTGTCCGTTATCCTAATTTCATTTGTCCTGATGCTGCTTGCAGATCCGATTATCCGGCTGATCCGTTATTCGGGTGCCGCCATCATCAGCCGTGTGATGGGCATGATCCTCGCGTCAGTTGCGGTAAATTCCGTGCTGTCGGCGATGTTGGAAATCATCAAAACTGGCGAGCTGTAAAAAAACCGCCGCACCTTCCGGGCGGAAAGGGCGGCGGCAGGCTGTGCGTGTCTCGTGTGGGGTCCGGTTAGCCGCATGAGGCCGAGGCGGGCCTCTCAAGGGAATTGGGACAGGCAGGTCACCCTTGACTGAAATGGGGATGACAGCGCGGTATGGTCGGCACAAGATCGCAGGCAGAAAGGCTTAGAATGCACCCGGCAGGTGAAGGGCCACCATCAGCATGACCACCAAAGATACGGCCCCCGCAGCATCCTGCAAAATCGTTGCGTGCGAGCGGCTTAGGGCAGTCTTGATCTGGGTCAGCATGGTCTCACCTCCGGTCGAGATTTAATCCTTTGTTGACCTTTTGTTCTCATATTTTACCGAGTCGGTAAAGAACTTTTTGGGAACAATTGTGAACTTATGGGGACTAAACGTCTAACCCACTGAAATCAAACGGATCGCCTGATCCTGCTTCATAAGCCATAGCAGAACACGCGCGGCCTGACCCCGGTCAGACTGCAGTTTCGGGTCGGCTGACAGCAACGCGCGCGCGTCTGTCTGCGCGGTCGCCATCAATCCCGCCTGCCGCTCAAGGTCTGCGATCCTGAACTTCGGAAGGCCAGACTGTGCTGTTCCAATCAGATCGCCCGCACCGCGCATTTGCAGGTCGGTTTCCGAAATGCGAAACCCGTCCTCAGTCTCACGCAGAACTTCCAAACGTTTGCGTCCGCCCTCGCTAAGCGGAGGTTGATACATCAGCAAACAGGTCGAATCCGCCTCACCCCGCCCAACGCGCCCCCGCAATTGGTGCAGTTGCGCCAAGCCGAAAATCTCGGCCCTCTCGATGACCATGATCGAGGCGTTGGGCACGTTAACGCCAACTTCAATGACGGTCGTAGCCACCAGCACCTTTGTTTTACCGTCCTGGAACGCTTTCATTGCGGCGTCTTTGTCAGCAGAGGGCATCTGCCCATGAACCAGCCCAACCGTCCCCTCGCCCAAAATGGCGCGCAACCGTTTGAACCGTTCCTCGGCGGCCGTCAGATCTGAAACCTCGGATTCATCGACCAAAGGGCAGACCCAATAACACTGACGCCCTTCATCAATG
The DNA here is from genome assembly GCF_056542865.1 of Ruegeria sp. AA6. Classification (NCBI taxonomy): domain Bacteria; kingdom Pseudomonadati; phylum Pseudomonadota; class Alphaproteobacteria; order Rhodobacterales; family Roseobacteraceae; genus Ruegeria; species Ruegeria sp. AA6. The sequence continues at coordinate 614,909 of NZ_JBQGAN010000001.1, read as the reverse complement.
GCCCGGCGTAGATGCGAGACGACCTCATCCATCCGTTCTGTGCTGATGACAGCGGTCTTGATCGGTTTCCGCCCCGGTGGTTTTTCGTCCAGCACAGACACGTCCATGTCACCGTATTGCGCAAGAGCCAGACTGCGCGGGATCGGCGTGGCCGTCATCACAAGAACATCCGCGCCCTGCCCTTTTTCGGACAGTTCCATCCGTTGGCGTACACCAAAGCGATGCTGCTCATCGACAATTGCCAGCCGCAAGGCTTTGAACTCCACATCGCTTTGAAACACGGCGTGAGTACCAACCAAAATGTGAATGTCGCCGTTCTTTAACGCCGCTAATTTTGCGCGTCGTTCTGCGCCCTTGTCACGCCCAGTTAGAATTTCCAGAACGACCCCAGCGTCTTCGGCCAAGGGGCGCAGCCCCTCAAGGTGCTGCCGAGCTAGAATTTCGGTTGGCGCCATCATGACACCCTGCCCACCGGCCTCAACTGCAACCAGCAAGCCCATGAAGGCTACGAGTGTTTTTCCAGCCCCCACATCACCTTGCAACAACCGGTTCATGCGCGCGTCCGAGGCCATATCCTTTGCGATATCGTCAATGGCCCGCATCTGCGCACCCGTGGGCTGATACGGCAGATTTGCAAGAACCTTTGCTTGCAATGCCCCGGTACCGACACTGATCACCCCCCTGGCTTTACGCTCTCGCTGTCGTGCCAAAGCCAAGGTCATCTGGTGTGCGAGGAGTTCATCGTAGGCTAAACGCTCGCGCGCGGGCGCATGCGCGGCAACGTCATCTGCCCCCTGCGGGTTATGAGCGGCAGAAATGGCCGTTGCCCAATCCGGCCAAGCATGTTTTGCAGCCAAAGCCGGATCAATCCACTCTGCAAGCGCTGGTGCGCGCGCCAATGCACTTCGCGCTGCCTTATAGGCCGTTTTTTGGGTAATCCCTTGGGTCAGATGATAGACCGGCTCAAAATCGGGAATTTCGCCTGCCTCTTTCACCGGCAGCATGTGATCTGGATGGACCATCTGCGCCATGCCGTCGAACAGCTCCAACTTGCCCGAGATCACACGGCGCGCGCCCTCTGGCAAAACCCGTTTCAGATAATCTCCGCGGGCGTGAAAAAAGACCAGTTGGAAATCCGCCTGGCTATCCTCGACATGCACCCGATAAGCACCGCCCTTGTTTCGCGCGGGCCGGTGGGTGCCGACAGTTACCTCGACCGTCAGAGTAGTCGGCAGGTCAACGCCCATAATGGTGTCGCGGCGGCGGCGGTCAATGACGGCATAAGGCAGGCTAAACAACACATCGCGCGGCGACTCGGTGCCCGCATTCGTCAACGCTTGCGCTGTTTTTGGCCCAACGCCGTCCAACGTTTCCAAACGCGAAAACAGCGGGAACAGGCTTTCGGGACGTCCGCTCATACGGTTCTGATCAGCTGCAGCCAGCCATCCTCATCCAGCGTTTCGATGCCCAATTCAGCCGCCTTCTTGGCCTTTGAGCCTGCGCCCGGTCCCGCGACCAGCAAATCTGTTTTCTTACTGACCGAACCCGAGACCTTCGCCCCCAATGCTTCGGCCCTGGCCTTTGCCTCGGCGCGTGTCATTTTCTCAAGCGTGCCTGTGAAAACGACCGTTTTCCCTGCGACTGGGCTGCCCGCAGTGTCCGGCCGTTTTGCTTCTTGCACCTCTAGCTGTGCAACCAAAGCATCAATACTGGCGCGTTCAGCCTCCTGCGCGAAGGCCGAGACGAGCGCGCGCGCCATGACCTCGCCGACACCATCAACGCTTAACAAATCTTCCCATTCTGGCCCTTGGAACTCCGACGCGGACGTGACAGCGCGTTCGAAATCAATCCAAGTCCCGTAGTGATTGGCAATCAGGTTCGAGGCCGCCTCGCCCATATGCCGGATACCCAGTGCAAACAGCAGTCGACCAAATTGGATAGTTCGCTTTTCGTCAATCGCGACCCACAGATTACCTGCACTCTGCGCGCCCCAACCTTTGCGATTGGCAAGTTTATTCAGGTTCGCCCTGTCACGTTCTTGCAACGTGAAAATATCAACTGGCGTTCTGACTGGCAGGTCAGGATCATCGTAGAACATTTCGATCTGCTTTGCGCCCAACCCTTCGATGTCGAACGCCTTGCGTGAGACGAAATGCTTCAGCTTTTCTACCGCTTGGGCCGGGCAGATAACCCCACCGGTGCAGCGCCGCACGGCGTCCCCCTCTTCGCGTACCGCATCGCTGTTGCATTCGGGGCAAGTTTTAGGGAACTCAAACGGTGAAGCCCCTTCGGGACGTTTCGAAATATCGACATCCGCAATCTTGGGGATCACATCTCCCGCGCGATATACTTGCACCCAATCGCCTACCCGAATGTCTTTTCCATCACGGATCGTGCCGCCTTTGGCATCACGGCCAGCGATATAGTCTTCGTTGTGAAGGGTGGCGTTTGAGACGACTACTCCCCCAACAGTCACAGGATGCAGCCGGGCAACAGGACTAAGCGCGCCCGTGCGACCGACCTGAATGTCGATTGCTTCCAATCTAGTCCAAGCAAGCTCTGCCGGGAATTTATGTGCGATCGCCCAGCGAGGAGTCGTGGACCGAAACCCCAATCGCGCTTGCAGCGACAGATCGTCCACTTTGTAAACCACCCCGTCAATGTCGTAGCCGAGGGTGGACCGCTGCGCCTCAATATCGCGATAGTGATCCAACATCTGATTTGTGGTCTCGCAACGCTTCGTCAATGGATTGGTCGCAAACCCAAGTTTATGCAACCGATCAATTGCACCCTTCTGAGTTTCGGCCAGAGGTTCAGACAACTCACCCCAAGCATAAGCAAAGAACCGAAGCGGCCGCGCACGCGTTACGGTCGAGTCCAATTGGCGCAGCGACCCAGCGGCGGCATTCCGGGGATTTGCGAATGCTTTTTCGCCTGCTTTTTCTTGACGCTCATTCAACTGATCAAAGTCCGCATGCGACATGTAGACTTCGCCACGCACTTCCAGAACGTCAGGGGCATCTTTTAAGGTTTGAGGAATATCGGAAATAGTACGGGCATTGGCGGTGACGTTTTCACCAACTTCGCCATCACCTCGCGTGGCGGCCTGAACCAGCCTTCCTTTTTCATATCGCAAGGAAAGAGACAGACCGTCGATCTTGGGCTCGGCCGTATAGTGCAGCGGCTGGGACGCATCCAGTCCAAGATACTTCCTGATTGACCGATCAAAATCATCAACGTCTTCGTCGTCAAACGCATTGCCTAGCGACATCATGCGAACCGCGTGCGTGACTTTCGAAAACCCCTCAGCCGGGCGTGCACCAATTTGGTTCGAGGGGCTGTCGTCTCGCTTTAAACTTGGAAAACGTGCCTCAATTTCAGTGTTCCGCTGCTTTAGAGTATCGTATTCAGCGTCCGAAATTTCCGGGGCGTCTTGTGCATGATAGAGGGTGTTTGCACGGCCAAGCAGTTCGGCAAGGCGCGCAAGTTCCGCACGCGCGGCGTCTTCGGTCAATTCAAATACCGGAATCAATTTGCTCATGGCCTCGCCCTGTCACGTATTCTTGGACCTCAGTGATAGGGCGAGGCCATGGCTAGGTCCAGATGTGCTGTTTCCCGAGTTGGAATGGTCGCCCCGGACCGCAGGCGACCGCATTCAGATCAAGCGCCGACGGCCATCCGAGTTTCGTTGACAGTGTTGCTTTGCGGATCACGCAGCACATACCCCCTGCCCCAGACGGTTTCGATATAGTTGTCTCCGCCCGTTGCGTTGCTAAGCTTTTTACGGAGCTTGCAAATGAAGACGTCAATGATTTTCAGTTCCGGCTCATCCATGCCGCCATAGAGGTGGTTTAAGAACATCTCTTTGGTCAGCGTCGTACCTTTACGTAAGCTCAGAAGCTCTAGCATCTGATATTCCTTGCCAGTCAGGTGAACCGTCTGACCTTCCACCTCAACCGTTTTGGCGTCCAGGTTTACGGCCACCTGTCCTGTCTGGATGATAGACTGAGAATGCCCTTTTGATCGGCGGATAATCGCGTGAATTCGTGCCACCAATTCCTCACGGTGGAATGGTTTGGTCATGTAGTCGTCGGCACCAAAACCGAAACCTTTGATCTTGCTTTCAGTGTCATCCGCGCCCGACAGAATCAGGATCGGTGTTTCGACCCGTGCAATGCGCAACTGGCGCAGAACTTCGTGCCCATTCATGTCCGGCAGGTTCAGATCCAGCAGGATCAGGTCGTAATCATAGAGTTTCGCAAGATCGATGCCTTCCTCGCCGAGATCCGTCGCATAGACGTTCAGATTGGCGTGCGTCAGCATCAGTTCGATGCTTTTGGACGTGGTCGGATCATCCTCGACAAGAAGTATACGCATTTACTGCTCCAATTCGGGTCAATTTACCAATTTCAAATTGAGCCTGATCAAAAATGGTTAATCTGACGTTACCGTTGAATCATTTTTTCACTTTCATCTTTAGGTTGTCGATATTTTTTTAACGCGGTGGCTTTAAGAGCTTCCGTCCCGTGTTCGGCAACCGCCGAAACCCACGAGTTGAACTCCTCATCACTCAACCCATAGCGTTTCTTTGCTTCCGAAAGGGTTAGCAGCCCATACAGCACGCCCCGAACCACAAGTATTTTCCGCGAGGCGACCCAGCGCGTCGTGTCCTGTGGTGGCAGATCAGCGCGCGATAAAACCGTTCCATCTGGCAGGGTTACGGACCTTGGCCCCTCAACTTTGTGCAAAAACATATCTGTACCCTCTTCGTGCTGCGACAAAGCTTGCACCAGCCTACTTAATGCAGAGTGAAACCGCCCCTTGAGAGTGTGTAGAATTTTCCTATATTCTGCCGGTCTTTCTTAACCCGCACTGGAATCGTCATGGCACTCGACACCGAGACACCGCTGAACTCGCTTGGCTTTGCCAAACCCCCGTCGGAAACACGGGTGGTTGTTGCCATGTCCGGTGGCGTGGACAGCTCTGTCGTGGCTGCCCATTTGGCCGATGAAGGGTATGACGTTGTTGGGGTTACGCTGCAGCTATATGACCATGGTGCTGCACTCGCCAAGAAAGGTGCGTGCTGTGCAGGCATCGACATTCACGACGCGCGGCGCGTAGCCGAGGAGCGCGGGTTCCCACATTACGTTCTGGACTATGAAAACATCTTCAAGGATGCCGTCATCGACGAGTTCGCCGACAGCTATCTTGCAGGCGCGACGCCGGTCCCTTGTATCCGCTGCAACGAGCGGGTGAAGTTCAAGGACTTGCTGGAAACCGCCAAGGATCTCGAGGCTGACTGTATGGCCACCGGCCACTACATCCAGCGCAAGATGGGCGCAAACGGACCAGAGCTGCACAGTGCCGAGGACGCGAACCGGGATCAATCCTACTTTCTGTTCTCGACCACACCCGAACAACTGGACTTTCTGCGTTTTCCGCTAGGCCACCTGCCGTCGAAAGACGCGACCCGTGAGATGGCGGCGCAGTACGGTCTGGCCGTGGCTGACAAGCCCGATAGTCAAGACATCTGCTTTGTTCCAAACGGCAACTATGCCAGCGTCATTGAAAAGCTGCGCCCCGGTGCGGCGGAGCCTGGTGAGATCGTGCATGCGGATGGCCGTGTGTTGGCGCAACACGAAGGCGTCATCCACTACACGATCGGGCAGCGCCGTGGTCTGGGCATTGGTGGCCTTAGTGAGCCTCTTTACGTCGTCAAACTGGACGTCGACAAGAAACAGGTCGTCGTTGGACCAAAGGAAATGCTGGCGACCCGCACTATTCCAGTGCGTGAGATCAACTGGCTGGGCGATGAGCCGTTTACTTCGCAAAAGGAATGGCATGTTTCGGTTAAGGTCCGCTCGACCCGCCCACCGCGTGAAGCGATTATTCGGCCGCTGTCAGACACCACGGCAGAAGTCGAGTTGCTAACGCCCGAAGAAGGCGTATCACCGGGTCAAGCCTGCGTATTCTATGCCTCGGAAGGCAGCCGTATCTTTGGCGGTGGCTGGATCTGGCGCGGTTACTAAATCGCGTCAGTCCAAGAGTTGCTGAGGATATACAGCCCGGCGCAGATCATCACATAAGGCACAAGGCGTTCCAGCCGCTGGGCCAAAGCGCCGCTCATGAAAGGGGCTTTTGACCCGAACATCGCTACTGTCGCCAGACCGAGCGCCGCAAGAGTTGCGCCAATCACGCCCGCGGTTCGGAAACTCGGGGCCGAGTCCGCCAGCAGTGGCGCAAGCACCGCGAACGTATCCATGGACAGGCTGATGAACAGCAAAGTGACCATGATAACCGAAGCCCCGGTTTCCAAGTTTGGGTTTGCTTCGGTGTCGGTTCCACGCTTGCGCCGTATCAAAGCCAAAATACCAAGGCTCAGCGGAATCAGGCCCAGATAACCAGCCCAGTGCGGAACGACATCTTCAACGCCCAAAGCAAGTAATAAAGCGGCGCTAATCACAATGACCTGCGCCAATAAAAAACCAAAGATCGCCCTTTTTGCGCCGGATACGAGCGTCAACGCCAGCAATGCCGCCAGATTGTCGAGATTGGTCAAAACCTGCGCCATAAAAGCCGACAGGCCAAAAAGCACGAAATCCAGCATTACGCATTCATCCTTGTCAGGACAGCTTTGGCCGCCCGCAAACCTGGTGCCTCTCCGCCACGTCCCAAGCGCTCCATGGTTGTTGCCATAGCGTCGCGCTGCGCATCCGGGGATGCCGCAACCTGATTGAGAGCAGCAGCAATTTTATCGGGCTGACAGTCGTCCAGAAGGCACTCGGGCACAATCCGGGTTTCGGACACCAGATTGACAAGCGTCACTGTATCCAGTTTCACCATTCGCTTGGCTATTTGCGTCGTCAGCCAATTGAGGTTGTACGCAATCACCATCGGCGTAGATTGCGCGGCCAACTCCAGTGACACTGTCCCCGACGCCGCCAGCGCCAAATCAGCCGCGGCAAACGCAGCCCTTTTTTGTCGAACAGCTTGCTCCGATGCCATTTCCCGCGGATCAACAACCACCGGCTTTCCCGGCCAGTTTTGTACATGCCCAGTCACTGTTTCGACCATATGCGCTACTGCTGGCACAACTACTCGGGCGTCTGGCTGATCTTTCAGGTAAATACGCAATGCGTCGCCAAAGACCGGGGCCAAACGCTCAATCTCTCCGCCTCGTGACCCCGGCAGAGCCAGAATGATCGGCGCATTCCCAAGATCGTAACTTTCGCGAAACTGTTGGATATCTTCGTCCGAGGCCACCGGCTCAGTGGCGACAGGGTGCCCGACAAAATCGCATTCCATTCCAGCCCGTTCCATGTAGGGGGGCTCGAACGGAAGTAGAGCCAAAGCATGGTCGATTACCTTGGCCATCTTATCGGCCCGCCCCGGTCGCCACGCCCACACGCTGGGGGCCACGTAGTGCACGGTTCTGATGTCGCTTTTGGCTTTGACAAGCTTTGCAACACGAAGCGAAAAGTCAGGGCTGTCGATGGTGATCAGCACGTCCGGCTGCGAATCCAGAACAGCCTGAGCAGTCTCAGCAATCCGTCTTTTGAGATGAAAGAACTTGGGAAGAACCTCGACCAGCCCCATCACAGAAAGCTCAGCCATTGGAAAGCGGCTTTTCAGGCCCTGCGCCTGCATCAACGGTCCGCCGACGCCATCGAATTGAACATCTGGCACGAGACTGCGGAGCCCTTCCATCAGGGCTCCGCCTAAACGGTCGCCCGAAGGTTCACCGGCGACCACGAAAACGCGCATTAGCTGGCCCGCTCTCGCACGAAAAGGAACAGACCCAGGCGGTTGCATTCGTCGATAACCCGGTCCTGCTGCAATACGATAACCCCACCCTTTTCGATGGCGACGCCCGCCAGACCGGCGGCTACCGCACTGGAGACAGTGCCCGGCCCAATGGTTGGCAGATCAGCCCGGCGGTCCTGATCGGGTTTAGGGGCTTTGAAAAGAACGCCTCCTCCCGCGTCGGGGCGTTGGGTAAGCGATTGCAGCATCCAGTCCGTGCCAAAGATACTTTCCACGGCCAACACCTGACCTTTGGAGACCGCACAAGCCTGCCCGATATCCGCCGCACCCATAGCCCGAAGAACTCCTGCGGCCCGGTCCATATCGGCCAAATCAGCATCGGAGGGCTGTGCTTCGGTCAAACAACCCAGCGGCGGCAGAAGATCCGGCGCAATTTCGTGAGCAGCGCGAACAGTCAACCCGGCATCCTCGAATATCGCGATCACCGCCCTCAAAGCGCCGTCATCACCTGACATGAGTGCCTGCTGCAAAATGGGAACCAGAGGCATAGTCGCGGCGTCGATCCGCGACGGATCAATGGCCGGACGTCGAACCGCGCCTGCCATACAAATCTCGGCCACGCCCTTTGCCTTAAGTTCAGCGATGAAACTGCCCAGTTGCTCCAGAGGGAAAACGATATCAGCGGTTAACGTATCGGGGGTGAACCCCTCCATCGCACAGACCAGTGGGCGGTCGCTCAAACGGTCAACCACTTCACCCGGCAAAGCGCCCGTTCCGGCAATCAGCGCAAGCATCCGCTTATTTCCTCGGCGTCAGGAACGAGCGATCTGTTTGACCGGTCACGAAATCGACGATCCGCTGCACGTATTCGCTCTGATTGTCGGCGCCAACGCGGTGGGCCCGCTCCATGAATGTGCCCTCACCTTCGGACAGCTCACGGAACGCGACGCGTAGGGCCGAGATATCCTCGCGGGATACACCTTTGCGCTTCAAGCCGACCAGGTTCAGGCCGTCCAACTCTCCGCGAGGCGCTTGAACCAGACCATAGGGAATTACGTCATTGGGCACCATGGTCAGCGCGCCGATGATTGCTCCGCGACCGACACGGACCCATTGATGCAGACCTGAAATTCCGCCAACGATGACATCGTCTTCGATAACGCAATGGCCCGCCGCGCCGGCGTGGTTCACCATGATCACCCGGTTCCCGATCTGAACGTCATGCGCCACATGCACGCCAGCCATCAACAGGCAGTCGTCACCTATCCGAGTAACGCCGCCGCCGCCCTCAGTGCCGGTATTCACGGTCACATGTTCACGGATGCGGTTGCGTTTGCCAATCTGAAGCCGTGTATTTTCGCCCCCAAATTTCAGATCCTGTGGAATTTCACCGATAACTGAGAAATTGAAGACTACAGTTTCATCACCGATCGAGGTGTCACCAGTAACGACTACGTGCGACTTCAATTCGACCCGCTCACCAAGCTTGACTTGTGCGCCGACATAACAGAACGGCCCAATAATGCAGCCCTCACCGATTTGCGCACCGTCTTCGATAATTGCGCTTGGGTGGATGCCGCTCATGTTGTTTTTTCCATGTCCCAGTCGACATAGGCTGAGAATTCAGCCTCAGCCGCAACTTCTCCGTCGACCGTCGCACGGCCACTGAACTTAAAGATTTTGCCGCCTTTTTTCCCACGCACAGTCTCGACATGCATCTCCAGAACGTCGCCCGGAACCACCTTGCGGCGGAATTTGCACTTGTCGATGTTCATGAAATAAATCAGCAGCTCGCTGTCGATCACATCCATGCCGACGCCCAACATCACACCCGCAGTTTGCGCCATCGCTTCGACGATGGTCACCCCTGGCATGATCGGAGTGCCGGGAAAATGGCCCTGAAAATGCGGTTCGTTCATGGTGACGTTTTTGACCCCAACGGCCGACTGGTAACCTGAGATGTCAACCACTTTGTCAACCAACAGAAACGGATAGCGATGCGGCAAAATCCGTTGGATCAGCTGGATATCTGCGCTCTTGGTTTCCGTGCTCATGATGTCGTTGTCCCGTTCTGGATTTCTGTTTGCGCGTGGTTAGCAATACCACGCCCCAAGGGCAAGCAAACCTATTCGCTGGATCCATTTTCTACGGCGCTGCCGTCACCGATCGCGGCATCAATCCGCGCAATTGCTGCGTCGGTGATATCGGTACGATCGGCACTTAGAAAGACATTCGACCGCTCAATGACAATAGAAGCACCGGTTTCGCGTAACAGGTCGATCAAAACCGGCTGCACCAGCTCAAAGAATTTTTGCCGAGCCTCCTCGCTCCGGCGGGCAAGTGCATCCAATTTGGCGCGTTGCCCTTCCCGATGTGATTGAACCTTAGAATCGAATGCTTCGGCCAGTGGGCGGAACTCTTCTACCGTCATGGTCCCGCGTTTTTCAGTAAGTTCCTTTTCTTCCTGGCTGAGGCTGCTAACGATCCGTTCGTTTTCGTCGCCAAGCAAAACGCTTTCCGCTTCAATCTCGCGCAGAACGCGTTTTCCAAATGCAGATTCAGCGAACAAGCGATCACTGGACAACGTCAAAACGCTACTCTGTGGGACACCCAATTGTTGACCAATGCCAGGGTCCGCAACGGAAAGGGAAAGAAAAAGACACAGGGCCCCAAGAAGGCCCTGCAGCTTCTTATAAACGTTCATGTTCATTCAAGTTCAGAACTGGGCCTGAATAGTCAGGTCAAAGTTCTGCTCTTTGTCAAAGTCTTCTTTCTTCAACGCTTGAGAGAAGTTGAAACGCAACGGGCCAAAAGGCGTCGTCCACAAAACTGAAACCCCAATCACATGGCGGATCGATCCGTCTTCGCCGACGATGTCACCCCCAGCCGTGTTCACGTCATTCAGATTGTACAAGTTTCCGAAATCATAGAACACGCCGCCACGCAGACCGAATTCTTCCGGCAATCCTAATGGGAAGTCCGATTCGAGGCGCGTAACCCAATAGTAGTTGCCGCCGATCGCGTCGTCCTGACCGTTGGACAGGTCGCGTGGACCGATACCGGCTGGTTCGAAACCGCGGAAAATGTTCGGCCCCAAAACAAATCGGTCAATGGTACGACTGAAATCATTGCCCGTCCAATGAAGCGCGCCCACTTCCACGGTGGCGCGAAGAACGACTTCTTCGTTCCAGACACGGGTCTGCGCGATAGTGCGAGCCGTCGTTTTGAAATACTCGTTGTCACCGCCCAATCCGGCAGCGTCGACACCAACCTCAAAAAGCACCCCTGCATTTGGATTCAGGCCACCGAGGCGGCTGTCATAGACATACGACACACCAAGCGCGCTGGTTGTGCGAGAGCCCTGATCGATGTCCGAAGTAATGACAGCTCCGTTGACCTCATCACCCTGTTGCGTCATCTCGCTGTCTTCCCAGATGTAGCGCAAGCGTAGTGATGACAATTCACCAATTGCGTAGCTCAGCTGAGGGCGAAAGAACAACGTCTCGGTGTCGTAGCTGGCAAAGCTTGAGTTGGTTGTCGACAGGCCAAGCCCAACGTCAAAACGCAGTCGACGGCCCAGCAAATATGGTTCCGAAAAACTCAACGAGTATTGTTCGGCATCCTGTGCAGTCGACAGGTTGAGCCCAACTGTCTGCCCACGCCCCAAGAAGTTCGTTTCTCTCAAACCAATCGCGATACCAAAACCATCGGAGACCGAGTAACTACCGCCCAGGCTGAGGGAGCCAGTTGGTTGCTCTTCGACATCAACGTCAACAATCACCTGGCTGGGCGTAGAACCTTCACGCGGCTCAACGTCAGCGACGGCAAAGAAGCCCAAAGCGCGAATACGTTCCGCCGCTTGACGAATTTCACGCGGGTTGAATGGGTCGCCCTCTACAGTGTCAAATTGACGACGGATAACGCGGTCCAGCGTCGTTGTGTTGCCTTCGATGTCGATCCGCTCGACGAAAATCCGTGGACCTTTTGTAAGTACAAACTGGATGTCCAGCGTCAAATCGCGCGGGTTTCTAGTGACCCGGGGTTCGACCCGCAGGAAATCGACGCCCTGTTTGATCCCAAGGCGTTCCAACCGGGCAATCGAGTTTTCGATCAGCGTCGGTGAATAAGTCACGCCCGGCCTAATTTTCAGCGCATCCTGATAAGGAGCAGGATCGACGCCCGGAATTTCACTGACAGTGCTGATTTGTCCGAACGAGAATTTTTGCCCTTCAGTGATATTCATCACAAGGAAAAAGGCATCGCGTTCACGAGTGAACTCCACGTTCGCACTGTTAACGCGAAAATCCACATATCCCCTGGACAGATAAAAATCCCGAATAACCTGCTTGTCGAACTCGATCCGGTCAGCGATGAACGTGTCGCCACTAAGAAATGTTCGTAAGAAATTAGCCTGTTTGGTTTCGAGAACCCGGCGCAGGCGGCGATCAGAAAAGGCGCGGTTTCCTACGAAACTGACACGCTCAACCTCGATCGTGGTACCCTCGGCGACTTCGAATACCAAATCCACCCGATTGTCGCTGCGCCGTATAATTCGTGGGATGACTGTCGAAGCAACGCGGCCCTGAGCCGAGTAAATCTCGGCAATCAAGTCAGCATCGGCCTCAGCAACTTGCGGTGTAAACACGCGCCGTGGTTCGGACGAAATAGCTTCAAGCAAAACGTCATCTTTTACGCGGCGATTTCCCTCGATGCTGATCCGGTTAATGGTCGGATATTCTTCGACCTTGATGATCAATGTGCTGCCACGAGGCGTCAGTTCGACTGTTTCAAAAACACCACTGTCAAGCAAACGCTGGTAGGCATCGTTCAACTCTCCACCACTGACGGACTGCCCCGGTTCAATACCCGTGCGGGCGATGATGGTGGAGGTTTCGACGCGGCGATTCCCCTCCACATCGAAGGAATTGACGACGAAATTCTGAGCCCATGCTGCTTGCGGCACAGGGCCAAAACCAACCAGCGTCAAAAAGAAAATGAACGTTAGTGACCGCCACAAAATCTTGTCTGCTGGCCCTTGCCCCCCGCAGGATGTACCCGCGCCTCGCCTCTGATTCATTATTTTCACTACCCAATATTTTTGGACTTTAAAGCTGAGTAGCGAGAATATCTGGGCTTGTCAAAAGACCAAAACGTAAAGCGGCCACAAGGGCCGCTGCTTTACCACTTGGCTAAGTCTGATGAAGAATCACATAGTGATCAGATAGAACCATCCGGCCATAGCCACACCCGTAGCGCCGAAGAACAGTAGCGTGTCCCAGTTCAGAATGAACAGGCAACTAAAACCCTTTACAGAACGACGCAGAACTTTTGTCATCTCAGCCTCTGATGCGGACTAAATTCAAAACATATTGTACGCGTGAATTGCGGCGCAAATGGGGCGATTTCATGCCTCAAAAGTCACAATCAGCAGAACAGATCGTTAGTGACTGAGAAGATCATGAGGCCAAGAATCAAGGATACGCCTATGCCCATCAGAACCCGCAGAACCCCATCACTCGGAGGTTTGCCAGCAACCGCTTCATAGGCGTAGAAAACCAGATGCCCACCGTCCAGCGCCGGAATTGGAAACAGGTTCAATAGACCAACCGCAGTCGACAACACCGCGATAAAGAAGATGAAGCTCTGTGCTCCTTGGCTGGCCATGGCACCAGAGGTTTCGGCAATACCAATTGGCCCGGATATATTGCAGGTGCTGATCGCACCGGTAACCATATGCCAGATTCCCGAAAGCGAACCGTCAATAATTCGGAGTGTCTGTTGAACGCCCCCTGACAAAGACGCCATTACACCCGCTGGCTCGGTTGCCGGTTCAAGAGCCATTCCGCCAACTATCCCTATGCGCCAGTGAGTTACGAACCCACCTTCCGGCTGGGGCTCATCCGTGCGGCGAGGAGCCAAGGCAAATTCCAACTCGGCCCCGTCACGCCATACGTCCAGCAAAAGAACTTTGCCGTCTGAACTTTCTACATGCTCTTTGAGCTGCTCAAAGGCAAATATTGGTTCTCCGTTGACCGCTGTAATCACGTCACCGGCCTGAAGATCGATATCCATGGCTGCGCTGCGTGGTACGACCTGCTGGATCAGCGCTGGAAATAGCCACGGGCCGGTCACGTCCATCTGTTGCCCATCCCGGATGACCGTGTAATCTAGTTCCGGTTCAACCGGAAGAGCGTCGGTGAAGCCTGTCCATGCGCCCTGTTGATCAAAATCGGGAACTTCCAGGCCGGCAATTGCAACAATCTCGTCGCCATCTCTCAGCCCTTGAACCGTTCCGGGAAGGCCATAAATCTCGCCTACTGTCAAAGGCTCTCGCGTGACGCCCTGAGACATAAAAATCAGGCCAAAAACCAGAATAGACATCACAAAATTGAAAATCGGACCGGCAGCAACCGTGGCGGACCTCGCCCATAGCGGCGCCCCGTGCATGGTGCGGCGCAAGTCTTCCGGGCTTTGTTCGGTGATTTCGTGCATCGCATCTTCGTCTTTGCCAGATGCGGCATTGGCATCGCCAAGAAACTTGACATATCCGCCGAAGGGTAAAGCAGCAACCTGCCACTTTGTGCCCCGATTATCCATTCGGCTCCAGAGTACCGGACCAAATCCAATAGAAAACACTTCGGCGTGGATACCAGACCAGCGACCGACGATGTAGTGGCCGTACTCATGCACCGCCACGATGACAGACAGCGCGACCACAAAAGCAACGATCGTGTACAACAGATTACCGAATTGAGGGATCAGAGAGAGTACGTCCAAGGGTTTATCCTGCTGTCTTCATCATGGCCTCTTCGGCCCACTTACGTGCCAGATGGTCCGTTTGCAGCACGTTATCAAGGTTAAACGAGGCATCAAGAAGGCCGTCTGAAGCCTCGAATCTGTCCAAAACGTTTTCGACGATTTTAGCCATCTCGAGAAAACCAACTCGACGCGCGATAAACAGATCAAGTGCACGCTCTTTGGCGGCATTGAACACGGCACCAGACAGACCGCCCCTCTCCATCACATTTCGCGCCAGCCGCAACGCCGGATAGCGAGCTTCGTCTGGCTCGTAAAAGCGCAGTTGACCCAAGTTCGCGAGGTTCAGGCGTTCAATTGGCAATTCCCGCCGGTCCGGCCAGTGCAAAGCGTACCCGATAGCGTGCCGCATGTCGGGTGCACCCATATGGGCCATGACCGCACCATCCTTGAACCCCACCATAGAATGCACAACGGATTCTGGGTGCACGATGACTTCGATCTGATCCGGCGAGACACCAAAGTATTCTTTGGTTTCAATAAGCTCCAGCGCCTTGTTGAACATAGATGCGCTGTCGATAGTGATCCGCTGTCCCATATTCCAGTTCGGATGGCTGGAGGCCTGTTCGACCGTGGCATTGGCTAAATCGCGCAACGGCCAGTCGCGGAATGCACCACCGCTAGCGGTGATGATGATCCGCTCAACGGCATCCATATCCTCACCTACCAGCGCCTGAAACACGGCGGAATGCTCGCTGTCCACCGGCAGAAGACGGGCATTGTTGGCCTTCGCCGTTTCCCGCACCAATTGGCCAGCACACACGAGCGTTTCTTTATTGGCCAACGCCAGTGTCGCGCCTTGCTTCAATGCCTCTAGTCCGGGCAGTAATCCGGCAGCACCGACAATGGCGGACATAACCCAGTCTGCAGGTCGTGCAGCGGCTTCAGTCAGCGCAGTTTGACCGGCGGCAGCCTCAACGCCACTGCCAGCCAGCGCGGCGCGCAGATCATCGAGGCGATCCTCATGCGCAGTTACAGCAATATCAGCATTCAGCCGGCGTGCATCTTCGGCCAATTTTTTGATGTTCGCACCACCGGTGAGTACCACGACGTCGTATGCCGTTTGGTTTCGATCAATCAGATCAATAGTGTTCTGCCCGATGGAACCGGTTGCACCAAACACTGACACTTTGCGCATTACATGCCTCCGGGGGCATAGATCAGCCCCGCGATCAGAACGAACAGGGCCGCCCCCATCATTCCATCAAACCGGTCCAGAAACCCACCGTGTCCCGGGATGAGGTTCGAGCTATCCTTGACCCCGAACTTTCGCTTGGTCGCGCTTTCGACGATGTCTCCGGCCTGACTGGCCATCGACGCCATGACCGAGATCACGACGAACATCACGCCAAAGCCTGCATGAACGGCGAAAACAACCCCTACGATTGCGGCCGCAGCCCAACCACCTGCAGTTCCGGACCATGTTTTCTTGGGGCTCACCTTGGGCCAGAACTTAGGGCCGCCAAAGGTTTTTCCAACAAAATACCCGGCCACATCCGTGGCAACCACGACCGAGATCAGCCACACCATCCAGCCGAATCCCATATTCTCGCGGATTGAGATGAATCCCAATCCGGCAGCGGCAATCCAGATAGCAAATAGCGCATAAGTTGTTCTGGATCTACCAACCTGCCCTGCCCCAACCAAAGCCGGAGCCAGCAGGACCGGCAGCTTAAAAAGTGCAGGTAGATGATAACTGAGAACCACCGCAACGGCAGTCAAAATACCCAGTTGCACCGCCACACCAGCCCTCTCTGGCGCAATCATCCGCACCAATTCCCAGGTCATCAAACCACAGGCAATTGCAATGAAGCTTTCGAACCATAGTCCGCCCAACCAGACCTCAACCGAGCCGATTATGACCAGTACTGCCGCCGACAGAACCCGAGCCGTCAGGTCAGACCACCTGCCGTCGCTCATGCCGGAACAGCTCCGAAACGACGATCGCGAGACCCATAGCTGCGACACAGTCTTTCTAGTTCGGCTGCTGTAAAGTCCGGCCATAGCGTGTCGATAAATTCGTATTCAGCATAGGCAGACTGCCAAAGAAGAAAATTCGAGATTCGCGCCTCACCACTGGTGCGGATAACCAAATCCGGATCGGGTAAAACGTGCGTATCCAGATACTTAGGTAGGGTTTCTTCATCCACGTCTTCGGCGCGCAAACGCCCCTCGGCCACATCTCGTGCAAGACGTTTGGTCGCCCGGGCTACCTCGTCCCGGCCGCCATAGTTCAATGCAATCGTCAGGTGAACCCGATCATTGTCCTTGGTTTCCTCTTCCAGGGAATCCATAAGAGCTGTCAGCTTAGAATCCAGGCGCACCCGATCACCGATAAAGCGCACCCGCACTCCGCTTTCTTTCAGGTTTCTGGTTTCTTTGGTGATGTAGCGGCGGAACAGGCTCATAAGCCCCGCCACCTCGACTTGGGTGCGCTTCCAGTTCTCGGTCGAGAAGGCAAATACCGTGAGGTATTTGACCCCAAGCTCCGGGCAGGCCTCAACCACTTCGCGTACCCGCCGCGCACCGGCATGATGTCCGAACAATCTCGGCCGGCCGCGCGCCTGCGCCCAGCGACCGTTTCCGTCCATAATTATTGCGACATGGCGCGGCCCTCGCACGGGCGCATTATGCGGGTCGTTTAGCATGATCCGGTCTCAGACCTGCATGATCTCGGCCTGCTTGGTCTCAAGCGCAGCGTCTACGGATTTGATCATCTCGTCGGTCAGGTCCTGAACTTCGGTTTCCCAGAACTTCTGATCGTCCTCGGACATACCATCCGCCTTGGCCTTCTTGATCTGATCCATCCCGTCACGACGCACATTCCGGATCGAAACACGGGCGTGTTCCGCGTACTGCCCTGCAACTTTGCCCAGCTCTCGGCGACGCTCTTCGTTCAGTTCGGGGATTGGCAGCATGATGATGGTGCCGTTCAGTTGCGGGTTAATCCCCAGCCCACTTTCGCGGATGGCCTTTTCGACCTTGCCGACCAAACCTTTGTCCCAGACATTTACCGTGACCATGCGTGGTTCGGGCACGTTGACCGTACCCACCTGATTGATCGGCGTCATCGAGCCATAGGCATCAACCATCACCGGCTCTAGCATAGAGGCCGAGGCCCGCCCGGTCCGAAGCGAGGCGAATTCGGTTCTGAGGTTGGACATGGCGCCTTCCATGCGCCGTTTCAGATCATCGGTATCCAGTACAAAATCGTCAGACATGCTGCTCACTCCCCGTCTTCAGGTGCTGTTTGCAAGGCTCATAAGCCATCGCAAATGGGATGTATAGCAATGATGATGTGGAAATGCGCCAATGGCCAGAGGTGTTTGCGGCATTTTCGCGAAGATTGCGAAAAGAACAGACCGGCCACCGTCAGAACCAGCTGGTCTGTTCTATCTCTTTGTGATCAAGCGTTTACATCGACGACAACGCGTCCTTTGACTTTCCCACTCAGGATATCCGCGCCCAATTGTGGCAGATCAGCCAGGGTCGCCGGCTGGATCATTGCTTCCAACTTATCCATCGGCAAATCAGTGGCAATGCGCTGCCAGGCCCGCACCCGGTTGGCATAAGGCTGCATGACACTGTCGATGCCCAGCAGGTTCACCCCGCGCAGCAGGAATGGAATGACTGTCGCAGGCAAACCCGCGCCGCCCGCAAGACCGACAGCGGCGACCGACGCGCCATACTTCATCTGCCCCAAAACACGCGCCAACATCTCTCCTCCGACGGCGTCGACACATCCCGCCCAGGTTTCGCTTTCTAGTGGGCGCTTGGTCGTTTCGTTCAACTCCTCCCGCGGAACGATCGTGGTGGCTCCCAGCGACTTCAGATACTCACCAGCCTCAGGGCGCCCAGTCACGGCCGCAACTTCATAGCCCAGATTGGCGAGAATTGCGGTAGCCACTGAACCCACACCACCCGCAGCACCCGTCACAAGCACCGGCCCGTGGTCGGTCGTCATTCCGTGATCTTCCAGCGCCATGACCGCCAGCATGGCCGTAAATCCAGCCGTTCCCACTGCCATAGCCTGACGCGCATCCAGGCCGTTCGGCAAAGGCACCAGCCAATCGGCCAACGCGTTCGCCTTCTGCGAATATCCACCCCAGTGCGCTTCGCCAACACGCCAACCGGTCAGAACCACATTGTCTCCGGGCTTATAGCGATCATCAGACGACGCCTCGACTGTTCCTGCATAGTCAATTCCCGGCACATGCGGGTAATTGCGCACCAATCCACCACCTTTAGCAGACAGGCATAGGCCGTCCTTATAGTTCACCGTGGAATACTCGACCGCCACGGTCACTTCGCCATTCGGTAGATCATCCACCGTCAGTTGCTTGAACGAAGGGGCCGCCAGCCCGCTTTCATCATCCTTTTCCATGACCAAGGCGTTGAACATCTGATTTCCTTTCGTTTTCTATCTCCAGGCCCCGATCTTCACCTGGCCAAAAATATCTTGGGGGAGTCGCACAGCGACGGGGGCACAGCCCCCATCCACCCTTAAATCCAGAACCTTTCCTGTACTGTCGCGCGCCGCATTCCATCTGGCGTTTCAACCTCCAGAACGGTCCCGGCATCCCAATGGCTTAATCGTATCATGCCGATAGACACATTCGTTTTGAAATCCGGGGACCACGCGGCAGATGTCACCTGCCCTACCCGCTTACCATCAGCGATCACTGGCCATGGCCGGTCGCACGGCGGAACAGGGTTGCCATCGATTGCGATCGGGCGCATTTGCTGGACCGGCCCTTCTTTGGCCACGCGCAGCAACGCGTCTCTGCCAATACACCCGATGGCGGTATGCGTGTTACAAAACTTGCCCAAGCCACATTCATGCGGCGTGTTGTCGTCAGTCATGTCATTGCCGTACGACAACAATCCACCTTCGATGCGTTCGATCAGATTGGGGCACCCAGCACGCACCTGCAGATCCTCACCCGCAGCAAATAGAGCGCTCCAAAGTGGCATACCGATTTCAGAGCCTTCAACATAAATCTCGAAACCGCCCTGCTTGGAATACCCTGACCGCGCCACCGCAAGGTCACGGCCTTCAAACTCGAACATATCGAACTTGAAGAACCGGATGTCCCGCACCCGGTCACCGAACACACGCGCCATTAGGTCATCCGCCTTGGGGCCTTGTACAGCCAAAGGCGAAACATCCGGCTCATCCACCAGAACATCCAACCTGTATCCGCTGGCAATGCCCTTAACCCAAAGCAACAAGTCACTGTCGGCAATGGAAATCCACCACCGATCATCGGATAGTTTTACGGCTACTGGGTCGTTCAACATCCCCCCGGTTTCGTCGACGATGGGCACATAAAAACATTGCCCGGCCAGCATCCCGCGCAGATCGCGCGGTGTCAGCATCTGCATCAGTTTGGCGGCGTCAGGCCCGCGCAATTCAACTTGCCTCTCACATGACACGTCCCAAACTTGCACGTGGGTCTTGAGATGCCGGTAGTCCGCCTCGACGCTTTCGAAAACGGTTGGCAACAACATACGGTTATAAACCGTATATCCTTTGACTCCCGCAGCTTCGACCCCTTCCGAGAATGGGGTGCGGCGCAATCTACGAGACAGTGAAATTTGCGGCATTCAAGCCTCCTTAAGAATCAAGACTGGATCGCTGGCAGGTCCAGTTGCTTCGGTTTGGGCCACCATCCGAAATTGGTTCCCGCACCGGCAGCTTCTGTACAATCACTTAGGCCCATGCCAGTCGATCGGACAAATCTCGGCCGATTTGCCACCAAAGTCCCAAACACGACCGTAATCTCGCACTTTGGACTTGGTCCCTCGCGCTACGATAATGTCCGGCCCCATCCAGTATTTCGAGTTTGATACCATGACAGGATGCTCGGGGTCTTTTCCCGCCAGCATCTCAACCTCACCCTGTATCTTTCGGCCAATCACAATACGGCGCTTATTCCCGTCACGCTCAATCTGGACCGGAGCACGTTCGGCTCCGATGATTTCGCTAACCAGCATGGTAAAAAGACCGGTGGTTCCGCCTGCCTGACCACTGAAGATTTGCAGCAATCCGTTATACGCTTTGCCGCTGGCGCGTTCGTCCATATAAGCCGCAACCTTCCACTGGCCTTCGCCCATGCGACCCGGAATATCCACCAAAAGGCCGACGTTCAGACCTGAAAGGTCCTCGCCCTCATAGTGGCCTTCGTCAATGATGACTCCCATCCAGGCGTGGCAATGCCCCTCGGTCGGAGGATGCGCGCCCAGCGAGACCACGCAGGGGCAAAACACGTCGCATGAACAGTTCAGGATCAACTCGCCCTTTATCGCCCAATCTGTCGGGCTCATCTCTCGCCGTTTTGGGTTGGGCATACGGCTGTCGATGCGTTGGCTGATCGGCAGCTTGTCAGCCTCGGGTTTTCTATTTTTAGCCATATACTTATCCTCCGAAAGTAAAGGGATAGATGAGCAGGAAGATTCCCCCTGCGATAAGTGCAAACCCCATCGGTCGTGTCACCGCATGACCGATCTGAGGCAGCTTTTCGAGAACCATAAAAAGCGTCGCGAGGCCCATCCAAAGCAGGCTCATGACTCCACCAACAAACCCCAGTGCCATGAAGCCCCAGCAGCAACCGACGCAGAACGCTCCAAGCCCGAGGCCCATACGCAGACCGCCAATGAAGCCCGTTTTCCAATGGCCTAGGAAATAGGTCATTGGTGCGTGGCAAACACCGTGGCAAACCTCTTTCGCGCGGGTGAACTGAAACGCGCCGACTGCGATCATCAGACCGCCTGCGAACCAGCCGGACTTGGCGATGCCCAACATGTCGACGACGCCGCCGAACAGCAGGACCAACTGAACGCCCGTAATCAGTGCGGCAAAACCAACCCATACGATGAAGTAGCCGGTCAGAACGCCAACCCATCCCGATCGGGTGCCATTGGCGCTGCGGATCAGATCCTCATAACTGCGCAGGGTCGGCACCAGCGTCGGCAACATCATGGCCGCCATCATGATCGCCCACATCCAGAACAGCGGCGCGAACTCGGCCATCGGCATATACATGTCCATGCGGGGGTCCATGGCCGCCATCGCCTGACCCATCGGCCCCGGACGACCGATCCAGTCCAGATCCATTTCGCGGCTCATGGTGAACATCATCCACCACGCCCACAGGATCAGGATATAAAACCCTAACCACAATCCGCTTCGTAGAACTGCGCGACTCACGTGTCCCTCCCGACTCAGTCCTTGCTTTTCAAATGTCAGACTTTTAAATGTCAGACAAATGATTTTTTCAGGCGACTCCGAAATATGAAAATCGACCCCAAGAAACCTACCGACTTGTCCGCACAGATCGCGCAGGCCATTCGCAACGCCATTATCTCAGGCGAATTGATTGTGGACGAGCGTTTGCCGTCCGAGGCCGAACTGTCCGACCAGTTTCAGGTCTCCCGTCCCACTGTGCGTGAGGCTTTGAAGCGTCTTGCCGCACAATCGCTTATCCGCACGCAGCGTGGCGCCAGTGGCGGCGCCTTCGTCAACCGCATCAGTTTTGAGGACGCTTATGCGCAACAGGTCACGACCTCGACGCTGCTGTTGTCAATGAATGCGGTCAGTTTTGATACCGCGTGCGAGGCCCGATTTGCACTGGAACGCGCCTGTGCGCCACTATCAGCGCAGCGTCGGACAGCCGATCAACTTGCAACGATGCGCGCTGAAATCTTTCGTCAGGCGCAACCCGGTCTTACTGATGAGGCTTTCTGCGCGTCGGATGTTGCCTTTCACCGGGCTCTGGTCGACGGCGCGGGAAATCCGGTTTTGTCGTATCAACTAGCCGGCGCAGTCGAGGCGATGCAGCCACTGATGAACATGATCACGTTCACCGCGCGGTCCCGCGAAGAGATCATAGCCCTTCACAACCAGATCGCCGACGCGTTAGAGGCGCGGGACGCGGAGAAGGTAGACAAAACTCTGGTTGAGCTTGAGGACTACACGCGTAAGCTGGCGCAAGACGTGGCGCAACAGCACCGTAAACCCGCGTGACGAGGGAAAAATGACCACTGCGCTGAACGTAATAGCAGCCGTACTGACCATAGGGTTTGGCCTGTTCGGGTTTCTGGCTCCGGCTTTTACCGCTGCTTCATTGGACCTCGCGCCGACCGAAAGCAACATGGGGTTAAGCGAAATGCGCGCCTCGGTTGGCGGTCTGTTCGTGGTAACCGGAGCCGTGGTACTTTGGCTGAACAATCCTATGGCCTATGCCATGTTAGGAGTGGTCTACGCCGGTGCAGCCCTCGGTCGGTTCGTTTCGGTCATTCTGGACAACCCTCCGATCGTCAAAGCGGTGACATTCGGAGGAATCGAGTTGGCTTTGGCGCTTTGGTTAATCTTGGCGAACATCAACAAGACTGCGTAACTTGTTGTTTTCTATTATGCCACAAGCTTAAATTCCCGGTTTGCATCCCAGCCTTGGCTCACCTATATAGGTAATGTCCTTCGGGACTATGGACATAAACGCGCTCGTAATAAGCGGATCGGACCCGGGGGCGGTACCCGGCGGCTCCACCAACCATCCTTCGTTTGGGGATTTTGGGGCCGAAACAGGATCGACGAACGTCTAAAGGGGTTAGCTTTGTCTCGGCTGTCTGCCACCGTTATCGGCGAAACTAGTACAATTGCAAACGACAATCGTGCTCCGGTTGCAGTTGCTGCGTAAGCAGTAACAAGACCGAAATCTAAGCCCTTGCGCCTAGCCGCGTAAGGCGGGGTTCGCAGGTACCTGGCAACAGAAACCTGCATTTCCCCTTCATGTCTGTGGTTTAACCGTGACCTTGTTCACGTTCAGAGTTTTTTCACCCTTTCGTCTCATGCTGACCCTGGCAGAAAAAGGAGAGTCGGGATGTCACATGCAGACGTCGTCAAGGAATGGTATTCCGAAGTTTGGGAAAACGGAAACCTAGACGCGATTGATCAGTATTTTTCACCGGAAACAATGGCTGAGGGTTTGATCCCCGAAATGCAAGTCGGTGCAGATGATTTCCGAGACCTCGTCATGGCTTTCCGTCACGTCCTTGGGGATATAAAGGTTGAACTTCCCAAGATCATCGAGGACGGGGATTGGGTATCCGCAATCTTGCATGTCAGCACCACGCGGGCGGACAATGGGGCACCTCTACAGGCCACTGGCAGCGTGTTTGCGCGAGTAAAGGATGGCCGCATGGTCGAGGCGTATAACCAGTTCGATTTCGTTTCATTGTTCGAGCAGCTCGGTCAGTTTCCGCAAGATACCTTGCCCGTTTGCATGACTGGTCAGCGGTTGGATTGGGCGTGACACGATCAACGCAATCTTGACCCTTTGCGCGCTTGGACGTAAGCAAAGATCATGGGGTAAGATTGCGAACGCCCCGTGAGGCGTCAGCCCAAGTTTCGCATGTATCCGCTCAGATCAGGAGACATGCTATGCCTGCGCCCAATTCAATCAATCCGAAACAACTGATGCGTCTGATCGGAACACCGCAAGCTCCGGTTTTGATTGACATTTGTCTGGATGAGGATTTTGACGCCGACCCCTTCTTGATACCGGGTTCCGTCCGCCACTCCGCACAAGATATCGATGGCATCGCCAATCGGATCGGTGACAGCGCAGCGATCATCATCTGCCAAAAAGGTAAGAAACTCAGCCAGGGTGTTGTCTCGTGGCTGCGCAGCAAAGGGTGTGCAGCAGAATTTCTGGAGGGCGGCATGTTCGGATGGCGGGACACGTCCGGCGCACCCCGGGTTCCTGACTCTGCCATACCAAAGCGCAAAGGTGGTCCATCCGTTTGGGTCACTCGCCAGCGCCCCAAGATTGATCGGATTGCATGCCCTTGGTTGATCAAGCGGTTCGTGGACCCGGACGCGCAGTTCTTATTCGTTGCCCCGTCCGAGGTTAAGGCCACTGCCGATGCCTTTGATGGTGTTCCTTTCGACATAGAGGATACGTTTTGGTCTCATCGGCATGACCGCTGTACCTTTGACACGATGCTGGACGAATTTCAGCTGCACACGCCTGCACTCGACCGCCTTGCCTTGGTTGTTCGGGCTGCTGACACCAACCGCCATGATCTTGCCCCCGAAGCCGCTGGGTTGCTGGCAGTCTCAGTTGGCCTGTCGCGACAGTATCGCGACGACCACCAGAACCTTGAAGCGGGATTGCACTTGTATGATGCGCTGTATCGGTGGGCCCGCGATGGCTTTGACGAACAGCATGACTGGCCAGCGGATCGAAAGACATGACACCTACGACTTCGGAGCTTGTTCGCGTGTTCGGCCGCATCGGCCTTCTGTCATTTGGAGGGCCAGCCGCTCAGATATCGCTGATGCATCAAGAGCTTGTCGAGAGGCGCCCGTGGCTGGATGAACAAACCTACCTAAGAGCCCTGTCACTGTGTATGCTTCTGCCCGGCCCTGAAGCGATGCAATTGGCGACTTACGCTGGTTGGCGGTTGCAAGGTGTTAAAGGTGGCTTGATCGCTGGCGCTCTGTTTGTATTGCCCGGAGCCTGTGTCATCGCGGTATTGGTGGGCCTCTACGCGGCATATGGCAATCTTCCGATTGTGCAAGCCGGGTTTCTGGGCGTAAAAGCCACAGTGATTGTCATTGTCCTGCAAGCCCTTCGAAACCTGGCACGCAAGGCACTTACAGACGTTAACCACCGGGCCATTGCCGGGCTGGGTTTCGTGGCGATCTTCGCGTTTAACCTTCCATTTCCTTTGATCATTCTGGCTGCCGCCATTTGGGGTTATGTAAGCTTTCAAGGAGAGGCCGCGCCTGCGGGGATCCAGACCACCTCCAAAGTCACTGGAACACTACGTACCGCCGTTTTGTGGCTTACTTTGTGGCTGGGGCCGCTACTGCTGCTGACCTTGGCGGGCCAAAAACTGCTAAGCGATCTAGGTTGGTTCTTTGCCCGTTTAGCCGTGGTTACTTTTGGTGGAGCCTATGCAGTGCTGGCCTACATGACGCAGACTGTCGTCGACAGGTATCATTGGGTCAGCACGGACCAGATGATCGACGCGCTGGGACTGGCGGAAACAACACCGGGACCACTAATACTGGTGACCCAGTTTGTCGCTATGCTGACAGGCCAGATCAGCGGCGGCGCTTCGTTGGCCATCGCGGCGGGGGTGGTTGCCTTGTGGGCTACATTTGTCCCCTGTTTTCTGTGGATTTTCCTTGCCGCCCCCTATCTGGATCAGCTGGCTGCCCGCCCAAAATTGTCAGCGGCACTACACGGGATAACCGCCGCCGTGGTTGGTGTGATTCTCAACCTTTCCGTTTGGTTCAGTCTGAACGTTCTTTTTCAAGAAATCCCCGAAAAATCTTGGGGACCGGTGACTATACCCTGGCCCGTTCCAACCAGCCTGAATCCAGCCTCACTGGGACTGACACTTCTGGCAGGGCTATTGATTTTTAAGTTTAAATTAGGGATGGCCACTACGCTGGTCATGGTGGCTGCAGTTGGAACCGGATTACATTTTCTTTAAACAATCCTCACACACCCGGTCTTTCGTTTCCGTCGAAATCCCTTATGCTGTGAGGAACCACTTTTGAGGATGACATATGTCGCAAGACATCGATTATGGGAACCTGATGCACACCGCAATGCGCGGTCTTATCAAGACCGTTCTGACCAGCGTTTCCAATAACGGCCTACCTGGCGCACATCATTTCTTTATCACCTTCGATACCCGGCAGGATGGGGTCGAGCTGGCCGATTGGTTGCGTGATCGTTATCCCGAAGAGATGACGATTGTCATGCAGCACTGGTTCGAAAACCTTGAGGTTGGCGACGACGGTTTTGCGATTACATTGAACTTTGGTGATGCGCCTGAACCGCTGTACATACCCTACTCTGCGATCAAAACCTTCGTCGACCCATCGGTCGAGTTCGGTCTTCGCTTTGAGAGCCCGGATGATGAGGACGAGTTCGAGCCCATCTCGGAAGAATCAATCGAGGTCGAAGAAGAAGATCAGCATGATGCTGATGTCGTCTCGCTGGACAGTTTCCGAAAGTAACGTCTTTCGAAACTGCGGGTGTCATTCTTTCTGAAGGAATGTCTCGACCGAGCGGGATTTTACGCCGTTCCGAAACCGTGAAAATGACAGATCCAGACCGCCTTCAGCGAGGGTTCGGTCATACTGTTGCAATTCGTAATCCCCAGTCTCGCCAATAAACAACGAAAATACGGTCAATGTTTCACCTTCTATCCGGCCCCAGACAAAGGGTTCTCCCTGCATCGGGTCAAGCGGGACTTCATGCCCGAAAACATTCCGTCTCATGGCGGCGGAAAAGACGTCAGACCTGTTGGATTCTTTGAAATCTATTGAAAACTTTTGGGCTTTGACACGGCCATCAGCTTTGTAGGTTGTTGTCGTCCAGCTGACGTTGAAACCATCCTTGAGCTTTTCAATGGAGACACTCATGTCTCGTGGCGTTTCCGTTCCGTCATCGTCAACAACATTTGCCGATCCGACATAGTTACCAACGAAGGGCTCTATGTTTGCAGCACTGACCGGCAGGCAGGCCGCTACGGCCCAAAACAGCACCCCAATAGAAAAAACTATAGTTTTCAGGTGATAAGTCCGAAACATTTTGCCCACCTGAGCCTCCGACGTAATGATCAGTCTATTTTAGCTCAGCGGTAGGCACGTACAATGTGTTTTACAATAAATTTCGTTAACCCTTCTACCTATACCTCTGGCAGCGTTAAGTTTATGTTGCGCGCAACTGGCCGATTGCACCCAAACTTTGTTGCGGGTAAACGGCATGCAACTGTATACACGACGGAGTGACAGATGTCTCAGACCCGCACCGAATACGACAGCTTTGGCCCGCTGGAAGTACCCGCCGATAAGTATTGGGGGGCACAAACGCAGCGTTCGATCATGAACTTTCCAATCGGTTGGGAAAAGCAGCCGGTGGCCATCGTGCGTGCGCTGGGTGTGATCAAAAAAGCCTGCGCCATTGAAAATAAAGCGATCGGAAAGCTTGATGCGAAAATCGCGGACGCAGTCATTCAGGCTGCGGGCGAAGTGATCGAAGGCAAATTTGACGATAACTTCCCTCTGGTCGTTTGGCAGACCGGATCCGGGACACAATCGAACATGAACTCGAACGAGGTTATAGCCAACCGCGCGATTGAGATTCTGGGCGGTGTGATCGGTTCGAAAAATCCGGTTCACCCGAACGATCACTGCAATATGGGTCAGTCTTCGAACGACACGTTCCCAACGGCCATGCATATCGCCACGGCGATGAGCGTAAGGGACGTCCTGATGCCTAGTCTCGAGAAATTCGCCTCGGCGCTGGAAGCAAAGGCGAGAGAGTTTGCGGGTATCATCAAGATCGGCCGCACGCATACGCAGGATGCCACTCCGCTAACGCTGGAGCAGGAATTCGGCGGTTATGCACACCAGATCCGTCAGGGTATCGCACGGGTCGAAGCCTGCATGCCCGGCATCTACGAGCTGGCGCAGGGCGGTACCGCTGTTGGCACCGGTCTGAACACCCATAACGGCTGGGATGAAGCTGTTGCCAAGAACATGGCCGACATCACCGGCCTGCCCTTCGTAACCGCACCCAACAAGTTCGAGGCGCTGGCCGCCCATGATGCGATGGTGTTCCTGTCGGGCGCGTTGGCGACTATCGCGGGTTCCTGCTACAAGATTGCCAACGATATTCGCCTGCTGGGCTCGGGACCGCGTTCAGGATTGGGTGAGTTGATCCTGCCCGAGAATGAGCCCGGCTCGTCGATCATGCCGGGCAAAGTGAACCCGACGCAGGCTGAAGCACTGACGCAGGTGGCCGCGCATGTGATGGGCAACGATGCTGCAATGAAGTTTGCCGGCTCGCAGGGCCATTTCCAGCTGAACGTCTACAACCCGATGATGTCCTACAACCTGCTGCAGTCCATCCAACTGCTGGGTGACGCCACCGACAGCTTTACCGAGCGGATGCTGCTGGGCATCAAAGCTAACGAGCCGCGCATCGACAAGCTGATGAAGGAATCGCTGATGCTGGTGACAGCTCTGGCCCCAACCATCGGTTATGACAACGCCACAACAGTCGCTAAGACGGCGCACAAGAACGGTACCACCCTGAAGGAAGAAGCCATCGCGCTGGGTTTTGTGGATGAAGAAACCTTTGACGCGGTCGTTCGTCCCGAACATATGATCGGCCCTAAAGGCTGATGGGAAAGCCGGTCAATCTGAACCGGTACAGAAAGCAAAAAGCGCGGGCTGAGAAAAAGGCCCGCGCTGACCAGAACGCTGTTAAGTTTGGACGCACCAAGGTCGAAAAAATCGAAACCAAGTTCGAACAGGACAAACAGCGTCGCGATCTTGACGATCGTGAGTTGGACGAATGAGCGGTCGCCCGATAAAACGCTCACTGACCCTTAAAGGGCACCGAACTTCGGTTTCTTTGGAAGACGAATTTTGGCAAGCTTTTCGAGAGATTGCCAAGGAAAAAGAGCTTCCAATCAATGCTCTCGCCGCCGAAATTGACGTGTCGCGCGACCCCGAAATTGGTCTAGCATCTGCCATTCGTGTTTACATTTTGAACTGGTACCGCAGCTGACACGAGTCTCTTGCGTTCTCGGCATCAATGCGCCAAGGTTGGTTGAGAACAAAAAGAGTACACCATGAGCCGAACCGTTACCGGCCCCGACGGCCAACCCCGTTGTGCGTGGTGCCAATCCGCGCCCGAGTTCTTTGACTATCACGACCATGAATGGGGCTACCCAGTGGCGGATGATCAACGCTTATTCGAAAAGCTGTGTTTGGAAAGTTTTCAATCCGGCCTAAGCTGGCGAACCATTTTGGCTAAACGCGATAATTTTCGAAAAGCGTTTAAACAATTCGATTTCAACGCTGTAGCTGAGTTTGATGACGCAGATGTTGAACGTCTGCTACAAGACGCGGGTATCATACGTCATCGCGGAAAGATCGAAGCCGTCATCAATAACGCCCGCCGCGCGCAAGAGCTTGTGGTCGCCGAAGGCTCTCTGGCTGCCTATGTCTGGCGATACGAGGCAGACAGCCCGCCCGAACCGCAAACCGCTTCAACCTCGAACGAGTCCATCGCCATGTCGAAGAATCTTAAGAAACGCGGCTGGAAGTTCGTCGGGCCAACCACGGTATTTGCGTTTATGCAGGCCATGGGTTTGGTAAACGATCATGCCATTGGCTGTAGCAAACGTGAAAAAGCGGCGCAGTTGCGCCGCGATTTCATCAAGCCAAAGTAGCGCATTTTAGACCGAAGCGCGGAAGATTTGATCGATATTGCCACCAAGCGCAGCATTGAACTCAGCGTCAGACTGTTGCTTGGACAGTCCCTCGGTCAGCGCACGCGAGAAGGACGCAATCATCTTGCCGTTCTGGTTCAGAAGATCGCAGGCCTGCTCGGTGGAATAACCGCCCGATAGCGCAACAACACGCAGAACGCGCGGATGATCCGCGACTTCGTCAAACAGGTTGGCCTTGTTGGGGAGTGTTAACTTCAGCATGATGTCCTGCCCCTCGTCCAGCTGGTCAAGGTTCTTCAGGATTTCGGCTTTCAGGATATCCTCGGCCTCGGCCTTGGTGGCAGAGTTGATGTTTACTTCCGGCTCGACAATCGGAACCATACCGGCTGCAACAACTTCGCGGGCCACGTCGAACTGCTGTGCCACCACGGCCGCTATGCCTTCGGCATTAGCTTCATGAATCACCGAGCGCTCTTTGGTGCCGAAAACGCCGTCGGCCTTGGCCAGAGTTTCTGCCAGACCGGGGATCGGTTTCATCATTTGAACGCCATTGGCCTGATCTTCCAGACCTTTGTCTATCTTTAGGAACGGCACGATTCCTTTTTGCGACCACAGGAAGTCTGCAACCTTACGACCTTCGATTTCTTCGCCCAAAGTGCGTTCGAACAGGATGGCCCCGATCACTTTGTCTTTGGTGAAGTCGTCAGCCAGAATGATCCGCGCGCGCATCTTTTGGATTTCCCCGAACATTTCTTCGTCCGAGTTGTAGTCTGAGGCGTCAACTCCATAGAGAGCCAGCGCCTTGGGGGTCGACCCGCCACTTTGATCCAGGGCTGCAATGAAACCCGCGCCGTTGGACATCTGTTCGCGCTGTTCTGCTTTGGACATAAGACTTTCCCGTTTAACAATGATTCCGCGTTTTTAATTCGCATACAACAAGGCGGCGGACGATGGTAGTTTGTTAGCGCTCAACCACGCGCAACCAAATTCCATCTTTCGATCGCACCGTCAGATGCGCGACTGGAACGGGTGTGCGCCCCTCGACCAACTCGAACCGGAAGTGCCGCACAATCGTAGACAGCAACAAAGGCCCTTCGACCATGGCGAACGCTGCCCCTGTGCACACACGCGGACCGGTGGAAAACGGGATGTAAGCATTTCGCTGACAGGTTTTTCCGTTCTCGGTTTCCCATCTGGCGGGATCAAATTCATCGGGGCGCTCCCACAGCCGTTCGTGCCGGTGCAGATGCCAAGGACTGATGACAATTTGCGACCCTTTGCGGACGTCTCTATCCCGGAAGCGTTCAGGACAGGTCGCTTCCCGCACCATCATCGGTACCGGAGGGTAAAGGCGCAGGGCTTCACGGAACACATCTCGGCTGAGTATTAGTTTGGACATCGCACCAAAGCTTGGATCGTCCAAGGCCTTTGCCTCGACACTCAGCTTTTCCTGCCATTCAGGATAGAGCGCCATCAAATACAGCGTCCAAGCCAGTGCGGATGCACTGGTCTCATGCCCGGCGAGGAAAAAAATGGCGACCTGATCCACCATCTCTTGCGTTTCTAAGCAGCGCCCGGTTTGCGGGTCCGGCATCGTCATGATTTTGGTGGCAAGATCATCTGGTGCCTTGCCTGCGGCGATTAATTCAGCCCGTTCCGCTGTCAAACGCCTGATCAAGGACCTTATATCCCGCGCGTTCCGTCGTGTATTGCGCGCATGTAGACGCGGTATCCAGCGAGGCAAGGGTATGAATGCAGCCAGGTTCAATAAGGGTTGTTGCCGCTGATAAGCCCGGAACTTATCAAATACCTGGGCGGCCACTTCATGCTCGATCGGAACCGAGAAAAGCGTTCGAAAGATAACATCCGCCGCGGCATGGCTTGTGAATTCTTCGCACTCGATGACCTGACCCACCTGCCCTTTCAGTCGCGCTACGCAGGCTTGGGCCGCTTCCAGCATGGCCGGAAACGTATCTTTGAGCCGCCCGCCTTCGAATGCCGGGTCAATGATGCGGCGCTGACGCTTCCAATCCTCTCCGTTGGTCAAAAAGACCGAGTCACCCAAAAGTGGGCGCAACCCTTCGCTGATGCGGCCTGATTTCGGGAAATCATCGGGGCGTCGCTTTAGAACCGTGTCTACCAGCTCGGGCTGGTTGATCATATAGGATCGGAAGAATGGGGTGCGAAATTCGGCCATCCAAGCGCGATAAAGGCGTTGCGGCTGCGCTGACAACACATCCTGTCGGAACAGTTTCAGGTAACGCCACAGCGAGACCTGATCCGGGCGAGATGTTGGTTTGGGCGGCTTCATGGGCGCACCGACCTGAATTTCGACACCGGGTCGTCAATGCGAGATTTTGATGGTTTCCGCCCGGCAAACCTCTGTCCTAAGGTCATTGGCCCAGCGGTTATGCGGAAATAGTCGTAATCGCCCGGGCGATCGAATGCACAGAGATACTGAAAATGGAGCTGGAAAAAACGCCAGCGCAGCTCTTTCCAGCGCTCAGCAGACAGGGTCTGAGAAAAAGCAGCCGACAAAATCAGCGGCCACCGCGTTTGATCCGTCACAACTCCTGTAACAGCAACAGGGTCACACAGGGCAAAAGCACAGCCATCGCCAGGCGCAGATACATCGACCCAGGTGAAGTTCTCTTGAGCCGACAAAAACTGGAGATCGGAACGCAAATCTAGGGCATCGGGCAGAAAGGACACCATTGGAACCACTTGCCCCAAAGTCAGAAAGGACAGTTTTGGGCCTTCTTCGGTTGCCCCGTGGGTACGGAGCAAGTTTGCCAACGAAATCACTCCAAGATGGGCGCCAGAGGAATGACCAACGACCAGAACTTCGTCCACATCGCTTTCCAGAGCCTGCCGGATATGCGCTGTGAATTCAGACAGGCGCTTTTCCAATTGTGCGGGCGTTGCTCCCTTCTGCGTTGCCGAATAGGCATAGTCATGCATCAAGTAGTAAGCAAAAAGCCGGTTGTCGATCTTGCGGAACCACTGCATCAATGCATATGCGGCGAAACTCGCAAGAACCACTGCCAGCCAACCGACAAAGTTCCAAAGTAGCGTCGTTAAACCCCAGACGACAACGAGCGCTATCGCCAATTGTCCAATCAGCATTGCAACAGGATACAAAGCCGCGATAACCGGTCCCTTGCGCAACCTCATTAGTCGCCAAAGTGCTCCAGACCCGATGTAAACCCAAGCCGTTCGCAATAGTTGCAGATAAGTAGCAGGGATCGAGTTCGACATGCTGTCCCGTACGATATCCGACCAAACTAAAACGTCGCAATCAACCGCAACTTCTGCTCCGTCCTGATACGAACGGACATGCCAGCCGTACAGCCCTTCTCCGGATTTGGGGGATACCACGATCTCATAACCAGAGATGTCCGCCTGCGACCGGCTCTCCTTGCGATAGAGCTCACGATAGCGGCGTGGATGAATTGGATCGTATCCGGGTATGTAGAACACGCGGCGTCTGCGCACTAGCGGCTGTTTTGTGTGACTGCTCATGGCCTTACCTTCTTCGGCGCAGGTTAGCGCGGCCTTATTGCTAAGGTAAGTCAGATCAACCAATTACCCAAAATTGGCCAGCGCCGGAAATGTCTCCAGTAGCCACCAGCTGAACTCGGTGAACAGACCAGTAATCAACATGATGCCGACAAAAAGCAGTAAACCACCCATGATTTTTTCGATCGTTCCCATGTAGGGCTTAATCCGGTTCATCATTGACATTGAGCGGTTCAGGAACATCGCTGCCAGAAGGAATGGAATCCCCAATCCTGCCGCGTATACACCCAACAACAAAGTACCCCTTGCAACCGATGCCTCGGATGCAGCCAGAGACAGAATCGCGCCCAGCTGTGGGCCGATGCAAGGTGTCCATCCGAAGGCAAATGCCAGCCCCAGAATATAGGCGCCAAAGACTGAACCACCTGAATCGCCGGTCTCAATCCGCGCCTCGCGGTCCAGGAAAGGAATGCGGATGACGTTTAGGAAATGCAAACCAAAGACAATCACCACCGCACCTGAGAGTTTGGCGAAAAGCACCTGATTTTGGAGCACGAACACACCAAAGGCTGACGCCGTGAACCCCAGTAAAAGGAATACCGTCGATAAGCCCAACACAAAGAACAGCGCTGACAGAGTTGCCTTGCGCCGTGCGTGCGCCTCGTCCTGCATCTCATTGATAGTCACACCGCTCATATACGCCAGATAAGGCGGAACGATGGGTAAAACGCAGGGCGACAGGAAGCTTATCAGCCCGCCTAACATTGCGATGAGCATGGCAGGCAGCAGGCCCGCGTCGATGATATCGATTCCGAACATAGATCAGCACATATGGTATCACATCGACAACGTCACGGGGCCAATCGGTCACATCCCCGTGCTTGGATGCTGGACAGAGGCTGAAAGTGGAAATATTTGGGCTTTATGTCAAATCCCACCGAAACGCTCGACGCATTGGGCTTGTTGTGCCCGTTGCCTGTCCTAAAAGCTAGAAAACGTCTTAAATCCATGCCGGCAGGCGCCATTCTGCGTGTATTGGCGGATGACCCCGCAGCTGTTATCGACGTCCCACATTTTTGTTCTGAAAGCGGGCACCAGTTGTTGTCCCAAGAAGACTCAGACGGCCACCAAGTTTATCTCATTCAAAAAGCAGGGTGAGGCCGAGTAACTAGATTCTCGAGAAAAAAGGCGGGTCTAAAACCCGCCCTTTTTTGATTACTGCCCCAAGGACCACCACCCGCGTCGTTTGGGCTTTGGGGGTTCGCTGGGTTTCTCAGGCTCTTCCGCGACAACCTCCAGCACGGGTTCCGGCGTTTCGGCGACCTGTTCTTCCTGCGCCTCATCGGAATCTGCCGGGGCGATCGCCTCAACAACCTCTTCGACAATTGTCTCGGTCGCTACCGCAACCTCTTCCAGGGCTGTCTCAGAAGACGCTGCAACTTCTTCAACTGCAGGCGCAGTCACCTCTTCAACATCAGCCGTAGTGGCTTCTTCAGCAACCGGCTCAGCCGTTGCGACTGGCTCAGCTGGGTCCTCAACCGGTTCCGGTGCTGCCTCGGTTGTCACCTCTTCAGCCGCTACAGGTTCTTCAACCTGCTCAGCAGGATCGACCTCAGAAGCGGTTTCCTCTGCGGTTTCAACAGGTTCTGCGTCCTTCTTCTTACGACGGGGCGCGCGGCGACGTTTAGGTTTTTCTGCTTTTTCTTCCTCGACAGCACCATCTCCGTCAGGTGCAGACGTTGTTTCGGCCGTTTCCTCAGCAGCGGCCTCACCTTCTTCGGATCCGGCCTCAGGCGTGTCCCCACCACCGTTGTTCTTTTTCCGACGACGACGACGGCGTTTGCGCTTGGGCTTGGTCTCTTCTTCGGCCTGTACTGTCTCTTCTTCTTCGACCGTTTCTTCTTCGTCCGCGTCCACCAGATCCATCAGCGTTGCATCGACAGACACCACCGGAGCAGTCGCCTCGGGAACTATGCGGCTGGCAGTCTTGAACTTCTCCATCGAGAAATCCGGGCTAACCAAATGCACGTCGCCTTCGATCCGAACCGACAGGCCATAGCGCGCTTCGATTTGCGCGATATGTTCGCGCTTCTGGTTCATCAAGAAGTTGGCAATGCTGACCGGACAGCGCACCAAAACCTCGCGCGAGCGGCGGCGGGTGCCTTCCTCTTCAATCTGACGCAGAATGGTCAGCGCCATGTTGTCATCCGAGCGGATCAGACCTGTTCCGTGACAGGACGGGCATGGCTGCGTGGTTGCTTCCAGCATACCGGGGCGCAGACGCTGGCGGCTCATCTCCATCAGACCAAAACCGGAAATCCGGCCGACCTGAATGCGTGCACGATCTGTCTTCAGCTTGTCTTTCAGACGCTTTTCGACGGCCGAGTTATTCTTGCGCTCGTCCATGTCGATAAAGTCGATGACGATCAGGCCCGCAAGGTCGCGCAGTCGCAACTGGCGCGCCACCTCTTCAGCTGCCTCAAGGTTGGTCTTGAGCGCAGTCTCCTCGATCGAGCCTTCCTTGGTCGCCCGACCCGAGTTCACGTCGATCGCCACCAGCGCTTCGGTTACTCCGATAACGATATACCCGCCGGATTTCAGCTGCACCGTCGGGTTAAACATGCCCGTCAGGTAGCTTTCGACCTGATAACGCGCAAACAGAGGCAACGCGTCCTCATACCGTCTTACGTTCTTCGCATGGGACGGCATGATCATTTTCATGAAGTCCTTGGCGATACGGTACCCGCCTTCGCCCTCAACCAGAACTTCGTCGATATCGCGGTTATACAGATCGCGGATCGAGCGTTTGATGAGGTCGCCTTCTTCATAGATTTTCGCGGGCGCAATGGATTTAAGCGTCAGCTCGCGGATTTGTTCCCACATGCGCTGAAGATATTCATAGTCACGCTTGATCTCTGACTTTGTGCGCTTTGCACCAGCGGTCCGGATGATCAAACCCGCACCTGTCGGCACATCAATCTCAGCCGCGATTTCCTTAAGTTTCTTACGGTCAGGCGCATTGGTAATCTTGCGGCTGATCCCGCCGCCGCGCGCGGTGTTGGGCATTAACACGCAATAGCGGCCTGCCAGCGACAGATACGTGGTCAGGGCAGCACCCTTGTTGCCACGTTCTTCCTTTACCACCTGCACCAGCAAAACCTGGCGCACCTTGATGACTTCCTGAATTTTGTAACGACGTGGACGCGGCTTACGCAGAGGGCGGATGTCCTCGCTGTCATCCTCATCTGCAACCGACTCGATGCTGTCATCCTTGGCTGTGGCGTCCGAGCGGGCGCCTTCTTCCACATCGTCATTGTCGTCAGAACCATTGTCAGACTCATCGTCCGCAGTTGCCTCTTCCGCCGACGCGTCCTCCGCATCATCAGCAGCGTCTTCAGCGGCGGCCTCACCCTCGACCGCGTCACCTTCCGCCTCTTCAACATCCGCAGAAGCCTGCTTCTCGGCTTCTTCCACATCTGCAGATTCTACGACGTTCTCTTCAACTATCGCTGTTTCTTCGACGCTATCGGTAGGCGCTTCAGCATCCTCCGAAGTTTCACCGTCGTCGGTTGGCTCTTCAACTGGTGTTTCTGCGACATGATCCATCGGAGAGGTGCCTTCTGGAACCGAAAGATCGGCCCCTTCTTCACCCTCATCCAGATCAATCGTTTCCATTCCGGTCGGCTCAGTCGAGACCTCAATGGATTCAACCACATCGTCTGATTTCACATCCGCTGCCTTGGTCCGAGACCGCGAGCGTCGCTTTTTCGGCTTAGCCTCTTCCGCCTCATCCCGGGCTTTCATCGCCTCGGCATAAGCGCGTTCTTCTTCCATCAGCGCTTCGCGGTCGGCGACCGGAATCTGGTAGTAGTCCGGGTGGATTTCCGAAAATGCCAAGAACCCATGCCGGTTCCCGCCATAATCAACGAAAGCCGCCTGAAGAGACGGCTCAACCCGTGTTACTTTTGCAAGATAGATGTTGCCAGCAAGCTGACGTTTGTTTTCGGACTCAAAATCGAACTCCTCGACCTTGTTTCCGTCGACCACCACGACACGGGTTTCCTCCGCGTGGGTGGCATCGATAAGCATTTTCTTAGCCATGTGTCCTTGGTGCACCGCGCCAAACGCGTTGTCCTTACCCGTCCGGGGGGACAGGCGCTTTTGGGGTGGTGTCTTGTCAGGGCGATATCGGACGGCGCGCGGCAGGGTCTGGCGCATTGGCCCCCTGCCCGTATACTCAGTCGTTGCGCGCGCGTCATCGCGGTTCTTCTCCGACAGGTGCGTAGTGCCACTACCTGCCCATTTATTCCTTTCGCCCACCTTGGCGGGCTCAGGCGTTCAACTGCCCCGAAAGGGGCATAATCGGTCTGCCGTACCACGTGGGGATCATCACCATCCGCAGCAGAGCAGCGAAACTCAAAGGTTCGGGGCTTATGGACGCAAAATGGCCCGGCCCGTGTGGT
Organism: Ruegeria sp. AA6; assembly: GCF_056542865.1. Lineage (NCBI taxonomy): Bacteria > Pseudomonadati > Pseudomonadota > Alphaproteobacteria > Rhodobacterales > Roseobacteraceae > Ruegeria > Ruegeria sp. AA6. The sequence goes on along the minus strand of NZ_JBQGAN010000001.1, from coordinate 577,077 downwards.
CACCATAAAGGCAGTCCTGTGGAAAAGACAATGGGCAAACTGCATCGTAGCCCCGTCACGGCCACAGGGATCTCTTCATCTGGCTAAAAATACCTCGGGGGAGTGAATTGGCCCAAAAGGCCAAGAGAGGGGGCTGGCCCCCTCTCCCTTACTTACAAATAGTCCGAACGCTGCAAGCTATATTTGGCCATTTTTTCGTTCAGCGTGCGTCGCGGCAGGCACAATTCTTCCATAACTGACGCAATTGAGCCCTTGTGACGCCGCATCGTGTTGTCGATCAGCATCCGTTCAAACGCTTCGACATATTCCTTGAGCGGTTTGCCCTCGGTTGTCATGACGGGCTGCATTTCCTCATGATCTGACATCAGAAGCGACGCAATCGTCCCGGACCCACGACGCGACTGAAGCACCGCACGCTCAGCGATGTTGATCAGTTGACGCACATTGCCCGGCCACGGCGCCTGCAACAACTGCGCGGCTTCCTGAGCACTAACCTGCGGGGCGTCACAGCCATACTCCTCTGCAAACTGTTCACTGAGACGGGTGAACAACGTCAGAATATCTTCTCCGCGCTGGCGCAACGGCGGCATAGTTATGCGCAGGGCCGCAAGACGGTAAAAAAGGTCCGGGCGCAGCACGTCTTCGCTGGTCTTACCGGCTTCCTGCAAATTCGAAATTGCAACGATCCGCGTTTCGGCCGGAGTACCCTGATCGTTCATGACGCTCAGCAACCGCGCTTGCAATGTATCGCTAAGCGCCTCGACATCTTCCAGCACCAGCGTCCCGCCTCGCGCCTCCTCAATGGCGGGCAGTTGCGCATCTTCGGGCAGCATAGGGCCGAACAATCGTTTCGAAAGCGCCTCCTCTTCCAAAGCCGCGCAGGATACCAAAACAAATTTCTTGCCCGCCCGGCTTCCAACGGCGTGCAGAGCATGCGCCACCAGTGTCTTGCCCGTGCCGGTCTCGCCGTCGATCAACACATGACCGTCCGCCTGCCCCAGGTCCAGAATGTCCTCGCGTAGACGTTCCATTACCGGGCTGGCCCCAATCAGTTTGTTCATGATCTGAGCGCCACCGGACAACTCACGCCGCAGCGCCCGGTTGTCCAATGTCAAACGCCGAGCATTGCTGGCCCGTTTTGCCAACTCTGACATACGGTCAGGATTAAAAGGCTTCTCTAGGAAATCAAAAGCCCCGACGCGCATCGCCTCAACCGCCATAGGAACATCGCCGTGACCTGTGATCATGATCACCGGCAGAGTGCTGTCGGCCCCCATCAACTTTTTCAGCAGTTGAATGCCGTCCATGCCCGGCATCTTGATATCCGAGATCACAATGCCCGGATAATCCGGCCCCAACACTTTCAGCGCGTCCTCAGCACTCGCGAAAGTTTCGGTGTCATATCCTGACAGCGCCAGCCATTGGCTGATCGATTGGCGCATGTCCTGTTCGTCATCCACGATGGCAATTTTCATGGCCTGTGCCATAGTCATTCCTCGTTATTCCGCGGCCTCGAGGCCGTCGCTTCCCAAAATGGGCAATTGCATCTCGAACACCGCGCCACCTTGTTGGCTGTTGCGCGCGGTAAGCCGTCCCCCATGGTCGTTTACGATACCCGAAGAGATAGCAAGCCCCAAACCGACCCCGTCTCCGGGTTGCTTGGTGGTATAGAAGGGCTCAAACAAGTTCTCGATATCCTCGATACCGTGACCATTGTCGCGCACGGTCAGTACCGCTGTGTCGCCTGCCGCCAGAATGATTTCGACATCCGGCTCAGCTACAGATTTGGTGGCGTCCAGTGCATTCCGCAATAGGTTCACCATCACCTGTTCGATCCGCATTCGGTCTCCCATCACTATAACAGGTTCTTCGGGCAAAATCTGGGTAATCTTAACATGCCGCTGACGCAGTTGTGGCTCCATCATAGACAGGGACGATGCCAGTGCTTCCCCAAGATTTACTGGGGAAAACGCATCTGCGCCCTTGCGCGCATAGGATTTGAGCTGCCGGGTGATCGCGCCCATCCGTTCGATCAGACCGTCAATGCGGCCAAAGCTGGCCAGCGCCTCTTCGGGACGGTTTCTGCGCAGTAGCAAACGTGCGCCCGCCAGATACGTTTTCATAGCAGCCAACGGCTGATTCAATTCGTGGCTGACGGCGGCTGACATCTCTCCCAGCGCCGCCAGTTTCGAACTTTGCGCCAGCGTCTGCTCGGCAACTTCCAGTGTCTTTTCAACCCGTTCTCGCTCAGCAATTTCCCGCTGGAGCCTTGTGTTCAATGCGCGAAGCTCTGCCGATTCACGTTGAAACAACGTCATCCGCAGCGTGGCGCGACGGCTGAGTGCGTAAAACGCCAGCGCCAACAGAATCGCAAACCCCATGATCTCAAGCGCGAGAACGCTGTTCACCTTTTCTCGGATCGAGGCATAGGTGGTGAATGACGTCATCTTCCAGCCACGGAACGGAATACGTGTATCCAACCGCATCACAGCCTCACCCTGCAGGTAGGCGTCGGGTGGTAGAGCGGTCCAATCGGTCGTGGCCCGGATCGCGCGCTGGATAGCACCCTCGGGCGGCTGACGCAGCATCGCCTCGTTTTCCTCAAGCCCTCGCCACTGCGGTTCTGTGGACAAAATGATGGTACCGGTACTGTCGGACACCATCACAGCATCCGAAATACCCGACCAGGCCAATTCGAACTTGTGCAGGTCGACTTCAACCAAAATCACGCCAAGGATCTCTGCATTGGCCTCCATGCGACGCGAGTAGACAAAGCTATAGCCACCGGATTCCTTCGGTATCACCGTAAAAATAGTGGCGTTCGAACGAACTGCATCAATGAAGTATGGTGAGCTTCGATGCGCTTCACCCAATCGGTTGCGGTCAGTGGATGCAACCGTTCGTCCGTCCCCGTCCAATAGCATTAGGGAGGCAGCGCCAATCTCTTCGACGAAGGAAATAAGTCGCTGCGTCGACAGCGAATAATCGCTGGACTGAAGCGCCGATATTAGCGTGGGATCACGCGACAGAAGCTGCGGCACAATTGCATTTCTGCGCAATTCGCTCAGCAGGTTTCCGGAATATAAAGCCAGGCGCAACTCGGCCCGGTTTCTTGTGGATTCAGTAAAGCGGTCCGTCAGTAGCCTGTTCGTGACCCAGACCGTAGCTACGGCGGCCAACAGCAAAGCCATTACGGCCAGACGCAAGCGCCACCCAAGGGGGGCGCCACGGAATGGTTTTGTCAGTACGGACCAGCCAGAATTAACATCGGAACTCATCCCCGGAAATTACGCGGGGATTGGTTCAACCTCAAGTCACGCTGGTGCGAGAACACCGGACAATGCGCGGAACAATGCCGTTCCGTCAGTTCCACCGTGACCTTCATCTGCCGCCCGCTCGGGGTGCGGCATCATTCCAAGGACCCTACGGTTTTCTGACAGGATACCGGCGATGTCGCCAACCGAGCCGTTCGGATTTTCAGTGTAGGTGAATGCGATCCGGTCTTGATCGTGAAGCGCGGACAACGTTTTGTCATCAGCAAAATAGTTCCCGTCGTGGTGCGCAATCGGAATACCGATCACATCACCAGCGTTATAGCCCTCAGTAAATGCGCTGTCGCTGGTTTCCACCTTCAGCCCGACGGTCTTGCAGATATATTTCAAACCGGCGTTGCGCAGCAGAGCGCCCGGTAGGATGCTCGTTTCGGTCAGAATCTGGAAACCATTACAAATGCCAACGGCGTAACCGCCGCGATTGGTATGGTCGACAACCGCTTTGCAGATCGGAGACTGAGCGGCAATCGCACCGCAACGTAGGTAATCACCATACGAGAACCCACCGGGCACACCTACAATGTCGATACCCTCGGGCAGCGCGGCATCCTTGTGCCAGACCATGTCGACCTTGAAACCGGCCTGTTCGAAGGCGACGGCAAGATCCCGGTCACAATTGGACCCTGGGAATACGATGACAGCTGCGCGCATGGCGGGGCCTCCGGGAATAAGGGTCAGACCAGTTCGATTTCGTAGCGTTCGATGACCGTATTGGCCAACAGCTTTTCGCACATCTCGGTGATGTCTGCCTCGGTCGCGCCTTCGGCCAGTTCAAGGTCGATCACCTTGCCTTGGCGCACGCCTTCGACCTGGTCAAAGCCCATGGCGCCCAATGCGTGCCGCACGGCCTCACCCTGCGGGTCGAGGACCCCGTTCTTCAGCATCACATGCACCCGTGCTTTCATTCCTGCAACTCCAGCTGAGGGGCTCGGTTCCCGGCCCGTTCCGTTGCGCGGGGGATAACGTGGTTGTTGTCTTTGGACAACCCTTGTCGAACCTCAGTTTTCTCTAAAAGCACAAGTCCCAGCCACAACTGTCACAGTTGCAACTGGTACAGCGCCCATCAAATACGAATGCATCGTTAAATTTCTTCTCAACATATTAGGAATGCGAGGTGACACAGATAGTTTGGGTAACAACGTTGTTTGAAGCAACCCAATACCTGAGAGCTCGGCCCTCAAAAATCTACCCGGCACGCCACTGATTAAAAAAAAAGCGCCCCATCTTTCGACGCGGCGCTTTTGCGGAAGCCTTGAAACCGTCCGGTGGATCAGTTGATCAACGTCGGCTTGCTGACATTACTCTTAGGCAGAACACCCAAGCGCCGGGCAACCTCGGAATATGCATCCGTCAGGCTACCCAGATCGCGGCGGAATACGTCCTTGTCCAACTTCTGACCAGTTTCGATATCCCATAGGCGGCAGCTGTCTGGGCTGATCTCGTCGGCAATGATCAGACGTTGGTAGTCGCCGTCATATACGCGACCAATTTCAATCTTGAAGTCCACAAGACGGATGCCCACGGCCAGCATCACGCCGCTCATGAAATCATTTACGCGCAGAGCCAGGCTGAGGATATCATCCATGTCCTGCTGGCTGGCCCACCCAAAAGCGGCAATGTGCTCCTCGGTCACCAGTGGATCACCCAGCGCGTCGTCCTTATAACAATACTCAACGATCGGGCGCGGCAGCTGCGTACCCTCGGCAATACCAAGGCGTTTCGACATCGAACCGGCGGCATAATTACGCACGATCACTTCCAACGGTACGATTTCACAGCTGCGGACCAGTTGTTCGCGCATGTTCAGACGACGAATAAAGTGGGTCGGGACGCCGATCTGCGTCAGACCGTTCATGAAGAACTCGCTCAGACGGTTGTTCAGAACACCCTTGCCGTCGATTACGTCCTTTTTCTCGGCGTTGAACGCAGTGGCGTCATCCTTGAAATACTGCACGATCGTGCCCGGCTCGGGGCCTTCATACAGAATCTTGGCCTTGCCTTCGTAGATTTTCTTGCGACGCGCCATAAGCGACCTTTCCACTCTGATCAGAGGGAATGAGTCCCCTCACGTTGGCGTTCTCATAGTGCACAGCGCCGCAACCCGCAAGTTGTCAGGCATCGCGCCCACCCCGGATCAACCGTTTGAAAAAGCCCATCCTCGACCTGACCTGAACCCCCTGCCCCGGCGGCGGAACGCTTTGAACTTCACCCAAAGCATCTTCGTGGTCAAAAGGGCTGTCGGGATGAACAAGAACCCAGGCATCGCAAGTTGATCCGTTCGTTCCAATGGGCGCAAAGCGAATACGCATGGACCGTTCGGGTGACTGACCTTCATGGCCCACTGTGTCACCATCGCGGAAATCGTGACCGTAAGAAGTGAGCATAGCGGCCGCAGTACTCAACGTAGTCGCCGTTGTCGCCAAATCCAGCGGAGCGGCGGCAATGCTGATTTCACACCCTTTGAACTGTTTCAAACCGCGCGTGACACCCGAGGAGTACTCTTTGTCGCCATCTTTCAGACGATTCAGATTCACCCCGACCCATTTATCAATCGGAAACTCGTCCGACATTGCCTTATCTGCCATCTCCACCACATCCGCAGGGCTAAGGAAATGGTCTGCCGTTTCCCAATACACGGCCAACGCAACCGGCAATTTCGCAAACACTGCAGCTAAGCAAGAGCACAGTCGTGCCGCGCGAAATTCGCTGGTCCCCTCTTCATCGTTTTTGCCCGCTGTCACACAGATATAGGACGCATTCCGCGCCAGAGCCTGTTTGATTTCAGGATATTGCAACTGCTGCGAAGGCGTGAGCTTGTCTGGATCCCATGTCCCATAGCCGGGCAGCCGTATCAGCGTTGCGATCGCGCTATCGCGGCCTTTGGCGCCAAAGAGGATGGGCGTAGTAATGAACTGATCCGTATCACAGTCCTGAGCCAAGCTGATGGCCGTCTCGGTCTGCAGGTCCAGCGCCGGATAATCCTCAAGCAACGCTTGTTCAATCTCTGTCGAGTTAAACTGGATAGCCTCGGACAACAGGATATAGGCGCTGAAGCTTCCGCTATCTCTTTCGTCTTCTTGATCGTTCATTTACGCAGCTGCCGAACGTTGCATCATCGTGACGACTTCCACGATTTTGTCGAACGACTCTCGCCCCAGCTCAAGACGATCAGCCATTCCGACCAGCACATTCTTTTCCGCTTCTTCCAATACGCCGTCAGCCATTGCCACACGCATTGCAAAGCAGAACGAGGTTTCTCGCAATCCCGGAGACATTGCTTGGGCGCTTTCGGTGATCACTTTGTCAGCGCCATTCTTTTTGAGGTCTTCAAGCACCGCTTTTATTAGATCGGCTGTCGCCTTGCCGCCCAGCGGAAGAAATATGGGACTGAAAGCCAACATATTGTTCAGCTGCAAAATTTCCGCTTCGTCAATTCGTCCATCTGCGGCCATCGTCAAAACCGCAGGAGCCAATACAGCCCGAGCAACGGTCGTATCTTGTGAGGAGTTTCCGCGCAGACGTGAAAAAAGAGCCATCATATTCTCCATAAATACTATACTTAAACGGTGCACAAAAAGCAGCGCGTGCAACATTTGGTTGCACAGTACATTTGGTCGCGCAACGACTGTTTTCGCTATACATTCTGGTGTTGTTTTTTTATCTGTTGAACAAGAATCCAGATATGAGGTCCCCAACCTATGACCACGTTTGACGAACGCGAAAACGCTTTTGAAGCCAAGTTTGCGCATGATGAAGAAATGCAATTCAAGGCACAGGCACGCTGCAACAAGCTGCTGGGCCTTTGGGCGGCAGAAAAGCTTGGCAAGTCGGGCGCAGACGCAGAAGAATACGCCAAAACCGTCGTCATCGCAGATTTTGAAGAGGCCGGACACGAGGACGTCGTGCGCAAGGTTTCGGGCGATCTGGGATCGCTCTCATCTGATGACGAGATCCGCGCCAAAATGGCCGAGCTTCTGCCTGTGGCCAAAGAACAGGTACTCAGCGAGACTGACTAAGGGCTTGGCGCCCGCCTCATGATCTTCATGAGATTTATGAATTTGATTTGACGCCCCGGTCGTGAGACACGGGGCGTCTCTGATATTGTCAGGCCCGTTGGGCCTTTTTCCGGAATACCCCAATGACAAACGCACTGAGCCAGCTTCTTGAAACCACGGACGCCATCTTGGCCGACGGGGCAACGGGCACAAACCTTTTCAATATGGGCCTACAGTCGGGTGATGCGCCCGAGCTTTGGAACGTGGATGCGCCAGACAAGATACGTGCGCTGTATCAAGGCTCGGTCGATGCAGGCAGCGACCTGTTCCTGACGAACACCTTTGGCGGCACCTCTGCACGGCTAAAGCTGCATGACGCCCAAAACCGTGTTGCAGAACTGAACCGTATCGGTGCAGAACTTGGGCGCGAAGTCGCAGACAAAGCCGGACGCATAGTTGTCGTGGCAGGGTCAGTCGGCCCGACAGGTGAGATCATGGAGCCGGTCGGCGCGTTGTCTCACGCAGCTGCGGTTGAAATGTTCCACGAACAGGCTGATGCGCTTAAGGCAGGCGGTGCCGATGTTTTGTGGCTGGAAACCATCAGCGCCCCGGAAGAATTCCGCGCTGCGGCCGAAGCGTTTGCTTTGGCCGACATGCCCTGGTGTGGCACCATGAGCTTTGACACTGCTGGACGTACCATGATGGGCGTCACCTCGGCCGATCTGGCCCAGTTGGTGGAAACCCTGCCCAACCCACCAGTTGCTTTCGGCGCGAACTGCGGCACCGGGGCGTCCGACATTCTGCGCACTATACTGGGCTTTGCCGCACAAGGAACCGAACGTCCCGTTATCTCAAAAGGGAATGCCGGTATTCCGAAATACGTAGATGGACATATTCACTATGACGGGACGCCTGAACTGATGGGACAATACGCCGCTATGGCGCGCGATGCAGGTGCGACCATCATCGGCGGCTGCTGCGGCACCATGCCAGCCCACTTGCGGGAAATGCGCAAGGCGTTGGACACTGTGCCACAGGGCTCGCGCCCGACGTTGGATCAGATCACCGATGCGCTTGGGCCATTCTCATCGGCCTCGGACGGCACTGAAGACGATGCTGCGGCACCCGAACGGCGAACACGTCGCCGTCGCCGCGCCTAAGTTTATCAGCGCCCCTCGAATTTCGGGGGGCGTTTTTCCATGAAGGCCACGACGCCTTCGGCAAAGTCGCGACTGCGCCCGCATTCGCCCTGTAGGTGCGCTTCCAGCGCCAATTGCTGCGGCAACGTCTTTTCGTAAGTGCCTCGGATTGCCTGCTTTATCGCGCCGAACCCTGCGGTCGGACCATTGGCCAGGTAGGCTGCACGTTTGCGCCACTGGGTGTCGAACTGATCATCTGGCACGGCTTCCCAGATCATCCCCCATTCGTCTGCCTGCCGCGCGCTGATCTTGTCGGCGAACAAGGCCGCTCCCATGGCTTTGGCGAATCCCATCTGCCGTGGCATGAACCACGTCCCACCCGCATCGGGTAACAGCCCGATCCGGGCAAAGGCCTGCAAAAAATACGCGCTCTCGGTTGCAATCACGACATCCGCGCAGAGCGCAAGGTTCGCCCCCGCCCCGGCTGCCGCCCCGTTTACGGCTGCAATCGTAGGCACCGGACAATCGTAGATGGTTTCAAGCATCGGCTCGTATTCATCACGCAGTGTGCGCTCCAGATCGACTTTACCGGTGCTGGACGCATCGCCCAAATCCTGACCCGAGCAGAAAGCATCGCCCGCCCCGGTCAGAACAATCGCTCGGGCGTGGCGCGCGGCGTGTTTCATGGCATGCGTGATCTCGGCGCGCATCTGCACCGTCATCGCGTTCATCTTGTCGGGCCGGTTCAGGGTAACAACCGCCAAATCGTCCGTTATGTCCAACAGGATCGTTTCGTATTCCATGAAACCCTCGCCAACTCTGCGCTTTTCAGAACCCTGACTGAAATGCGGGTGAAGGAAAAGCGGAACCCTGGGTCAGTCTTCCAGAATTTGGCGCAGGCGTTCCTTTTCGGCCTCGCTGAGGGAGTCCTTCTCTCCCTCTGCCTGAACCTGAGAACGCTTGCGCAGAAAACTGAATCCAACGGCTGCGGCAATCAACAACATGATCGGACCCGCAAGCCACAGCATCAGGTTCGAGCCCGAGGTGGTCGGTTTCAACAGAACATATTCGCCATAGCGGTCTACGATGAAGGCAATCGCCTCTTCATCCGTGTCCCCAGCAACAAGACGCTCACGCAACAGCAGGCGCAGGTCGCGCGCGAGCTCTGCGTTGCTCTCGTCGATGCTTTCATTGCGGCAGACCAGACAACGCAATCCAGTGCTGAGATCGCGGGCACGTTGCTCCAAGGCCGGGTCGTCCAAAACCTCGTCGGGCTGAACCGCAAACAGTGGCGACGCTATCAACGTCAGGATCAGGATCAGACGCCTCATTCTGCTGGAACTCCGCCTGCTGGTGCCTTACGCGCCCCGGCCGCAACACGGAACCGGCGGTCCGACAAGCTCAGCAATCCGCCCAGAGACATCAGGATACATCCGGCCCAGATCCAGTTGGCAAATGGCTTGATATAGGTCCGCATAACCCAACCGCCATCCGCTTGCTGATCACCGATTACAACATACAGATCACGCAGAAACCGATAGTCGATCGCCGCCTCGGTCGTGGGCATCCGAGCTACCGGATAGTTCCGCTTTTCGGGATGCAGAGTACCAATGCGCCGCCCATCCTTTTCGACCAGCACATCCGCCGTCGTCGAGAAATAGTTCGGCCCCTCTACGTTCCGAACGTCTTCCAGCGTCAGCGTGAATTGCCCCACCTCGAACGGCTGACCAGGCTGCGCGACGCGAATGTCCTCAACCTCCCATGCGGTCAGACCGGCGATCGCGAACATGGTCACACCCAGCCCAGTATGAGCCACGGCCTTGCCCCAATCCGCGCCTGGCAGCCGGAACAGACGTTTCAGATTTCCTTTGCGACCGGTTCGGCTCCATAAATCAACGGCAGCGCCAAAGGTGACCCACGCGCCAAGGAACAGGCCAACCGGCCCCAGCGCACTGCGTCCTGTTTGCATCGCCCAAACCAGCAGGGCCAGCGCGACTGCCAGAATAAAGGCGTAGCGTAGGGAATACGCGGTTTTTCCCAGCTTGCCGCGTTTCCACGGCAACATGGCACCAACGGGCAAGGCAATGCCCAACGCGACCATAAACGGGGTGAATGCAGCATTGAAGAACGGCGCCCCGACCGAAAGTTTACGGTCAAACGCCATCTCGGCCACCATCGGCCACATCGTTCCGACGAACACCACAAAACAACTAACGGCCAGCAGGATATTGTTCAGAATCAACCCGCTTTCGCGACTAACCATGCCAAAAACGCCCTTGGCCTCCATCGCCTGCGCACGAGCTGCAAACAATGTCAGCGCGCCGCCCATGAAGAACACCAGAATAAGCAGGATGAATACGCCCCGCTCGGGGTCATTGGCAAAGGCGTGAACCGAGGTCAGCAGACCCGAACGCACGATAAACGTACCGATCAGAGAGAAACCGAACGCAATGATTGCCAGAAGGATGGTCCAGCTTTTCAGCGCTTCGCGTTTCTCGACCACAATGGCCGAGTGCAGCAGCGCAGCAGCCAAGAGCCAGGGCATGAATGAGGCGTTCTCAACCGGGTCCCAGAACCAGAAACCGCCCCAACCCAACTCGTAGTAGGCCCACCAAGACCCCAGCGCGATACCTATAGTCAGAAACACCCACGCAGCTAACGTCCACGGACGCACCCACCGGCCCCATGCGGCGTCCACCCGACCTTCGATCAAGGCGGCGACGGCAAAGCTGAATGCCATGCTAAGACCGACATAACCCAGATAAAGGAACGGTGGATGAAAGGCCAATCCGGGGTCCTGCAGCAAGGGGTTCAGGTCCCGCCCATCGAACGGAGCTATGATGAGCCGGTCGAAAGGATTTGAGGTGAACAAAATAAAGGCAAAAAACGCCACACCAATTGCGGCCTGAACTGCCAATACCCGTGCTTTCAGTGTTGGCGGCAAGCCACCCCCAAAGAACGCAGCCATGGCCCCGAACAGCGCCACAATCAGCACCCACAGTAACATGGACCCTTCGTGGTTCCCCCATGTTCCGCTGATCTTGTAAAGCATCGGCTTGGCCGAATGGCTGTTTTCTACCACGATCCTCAGCGAGAAATCCGAAGTCACAAATGCCCAAACCAGCGCCCCGAAAGAAAACGCAACCAGCGAAAACTGAATGATCGCGGCTGGTTCGGCAAAGCCCATCCAGCTGGGCCATCGTTTCGCGGCACCGACCAGCGGAACCACGGTCTGCGCGATGGCAACCAGAAAAGCGAGGATCAGGGCAAAGTGGCCAAGTTCTGTAATCATGGCCCCGGGTATATTCCTGTTCCGAGGCAAGCTCCAATCACTTTCGCCCCTCTGGGGCGAGCATAGTGTCGCGGGTCATCCCATACGCTGTCGCCGCCAATCCTCAAGAGCTGGGTTTGCGTCCGAGCGGGCCGCTTTTACCTCCAGCGCCGCATCCGTTCCCGGATTCGCAGCGCCGATACTATCGGCGCGCAATGCTTTTAATGACCGCAAATTCTCTACCACTTCTGGTGTACGCCGCATCGTGGCTGTGATCTCTCGCTGAAAATCCTGCACCTTGGCCTGATGGCGTGCTCCGAAGTAAAACGATACGATTACCCCAAGAAGCCACCAAAGAGGTTCAGGGACCAGCGCAATCTCCTGCATCCGCGCCGAAAACCAGACCGGATCAACCATCGCCGCCACAAACAGTCCCAGGGTGCCAAGTGCCATGGCCGGGCGAGGCAGTCGATTTAAGCCGTCCATGAACCGATCAAACGCACCCTTTTGCGGTGCGTTAAACTCCTCACCGAATTGCACCATCGCCTGCTGTTGCAATTCCAAACTGCGAGCAGCGCCATTCTCGGCATTTTCCCGAAATATTTCAGTGGTTTCGCGGACGATATTACGATTTCCACCAAAGAGAAATGTTAACACGTTCGAGATCAAGCCCATCCTGCAACCCTCCTTTGAAACTCTGCGTCGCTCAGATGATAGGTTGGAGAGACAAACTCCTCGGCTCGACGGATCCAGCCACCTTTGCCGCCAGCCCGAGTGCGGGCGTATTTACGTGATGCCGGTCGGTGATCGGCAAGCCGAAAATAGTAATTGCGCCGCGCCACGCCGTAGGCGTCCCTCAGTGCAATTGGTTCGGGATCCGCAGCACTGTGGCTGGCCTGCGCCGTGTTGGGTCCGATCACCCCGTCCACCGAGATTTCAAACCCCATGTCACGCAGCAGACGTTGCAGAATTTTCACCGCCTGACCGCCCGCGTTCACATACATGTCAAACACCGAGGGCTGTAGCATCCGTGGCAGCAAGTTTAGACGGGGCCGTTCAAAATAGTGCTGAACAAAGATCTCAACAGCCCGAGCTTTACTGAGCAAGCGCACATCGACGCCATTCACCACCCCATCCCCCGAAAGGTCCAACCCAAGACGGCGCATCGTGTGGATGGTCACGCCGTATTTTGTCGCTCCGCCCGGATCATCTGGATCGTCTACATATCCGCCCTCTCGCGCCACGATCTCCGTCGCGATTTGTTCCACCGTCTGCATCGCAACCTCCGTCGTTGGTTCGACACACGGTTTCCCAATTCGGTTAATTGCCCCCAACGAAACAGGGCGCTGCCCGCCTGCTGCGCGCAACGCCCCGCTACATCTTTTTACAAATACTTACGCCGCAGGCACGCTGCGAAGCAGCTCTCAGCTTTCCTCAGCTTCTTTGTAGACGCCCTGTTCTTTCAAGGCATCCACGACCTCTTTCGGCATATAGGTCTCATCATGTTTCGCAAGAATTTCAGTGGCTTCGAACACGCCATTCACGTACGAACCCGTGCCGACCATCCCCTGATTTTCCGCGAACAAATCTGGCAGAACACCGGTAAACGCAACCGGTACACTTTCGCCTCCATCGGTGACAACGAAACGCACGGTTTCACCCTGCCCGCGGATGATCGAACCCTCTTCGACTAGGCCGCCGATACGGAATACTTCGGTCGGTTTGGGCGGTTCCGCGATCACTTGGCTGGGCGAACGGAAAAAGTTGATACCGTCCTTCATTGCGGTCCCAATCAACGCCGTCGCGAGCCCAAGGGCCACAACAGCCAATAGAATAACTTGTACACGACGACGTTTCTTGAGCGTTTTCATTTCATCCTCACGGGAACAACGGGGCCATCATCAGGCCCGCGGTTTCATCCTCACCTAACATCAGGTTGGCGTTCTGCAAGGCTTGGCCACTGCTACCTTTTGTCAGGTTATCCAAAGCTCCGATCACGATGGCACGCCGTTCGATCCGATCGGCAACCACGCCGATATGGCAGAAGTTCGAGCCGCGCACGTGATGTGTCGAAGGAGTCTCTCCAAAAGGCAACATCTGGATAAATGGTTCGGTTTCATAGGCTTTGGCGAGTGTCTCATACACGCTTACCGGATCGCCTTTGACGTATGTTGTCGCCAGGATACCCCTGTTGGCAGGGATCAGATGCGGAGTGAACTGCACGTGTACCGTCCGCCCTGCCAGCGCCGAAAACTCCTGATCGAACTCACCCAAATGCCGATGGGTTCCACCCACCGCGTAGGCGTTGTACCCCTCGCTAAGTTCTGCGTGGAGTAAATTTTCTTTCAGCGAACGCCCCGCACCAGACACAGCGCATTTCAGATCGAGAACAATATCGTCCAGATCAATCACACCTACCGTGATCAAAGGCCGCAAAACGTACTGACCCGTTGCCGCATTACAGCCTGTGCCAGCCACCAGCCGAGCGTCACGGATGTCGTCCCGATAAAACTCGGTCAAACCATAGACGGCTTCTTCCTGCTGTTCCAAAGCGCTGTGCGCGTTGCCGTACCATTTCTCGTATTCGTCCGGGTCCCGAAGCCGGAAATCCGCAGACAGGTCAATGATCTTCAAGTTCTTCGGCAGGTCGCGAATGACTTCCTGACTGGTTTTATGCGGCAAGGCACAGAAACACAGATCAATTTGCGAAAAGTCGATCTCGGAAATCTTACACAGGTTCGGCAGGTTCATGTGACGCAGATGCGGAAAGACCTGCGCCATCGACATCCCTGCCTTCCGCTCAGCGGCCAAAGCGGTGATGTCCATATTCGGGTGCTCGGCGATCAGCCGCACCAGTTCGGCGCCGGTATAGCCGGAAGCGCCCAGAATTGCGATTTTATGGGTCATGGTCAGACCTCTTCATACTTGGTGTCACATAACACGACCGCCGACGTGACGGTCTTCGAATAAGGTAGAGTGTGCAGCGGCGTCCTTGACCTAAGTCAGGCGGCCTCGAACGTGATTTGTCGTCGGAGGAACTGCGTCGCCCGGTCGCTGACAAAGTTCGGCTTGCCAGTGGTCAGGAATCCACCTTCGCCCGCGCCTTGCATGTTCGGATGGCGCTGCAGGTAATCCGCCAGACTTTCAGCCACCAAAGCCCCCTGGCTGAAGACTTGGACGTCTTCACCCAATGCGGCCTGAAAGGTTTCTGCCATCAACGGGTAATGCGTGCAGCCCAAGATCGCAGCCTGCGGCTCGGGCATTTTTCGCTTCAATGCGTCTACATGGCTGCGCACCAGCGCCTCGGCCAAGATCATGTCGCCGTCTTCGATGGCATCGACCACACCACCGCAAGCCTGCGCTTCAACATCGACGCCAATCGCACGAAACGCCAACTCTCGCTGAAAGGCGCGGCTGGACACGGTGGCGGGCGTGGCGAACAAGGCCACGTGTTTAACGGCAACCTCACGCGGGGGGCTGTTGTCGCCCCACTGCCGCTCGGTCAGGGCCTCAATCAAAGGTACGAAAACGCCCAAAACGCGCTTGCCTTCGGGTACGCCCTCTTCCTGCATCCGGCGCAGCGCTGCAGCGCTTGCGGTGTTGCAGGCCAGAATCACCAGATCACAACCGCGGTTCCACAAGGCGTGCACAGCACTGCGTGTCAGATCGTAGATGTTTTCGGCATCACGTACGCCATAGGGTGCGTGTGCACTGTCCGCGTAATACAGGAAGTCCACGTCCGGCAGACGTTTCTGCGCGGCGTCCAGAACGGTCAAACCGCCCAAACCAGAATCAAAAATGCCTACTGCCATTTGCCCCTTTAGGCGCGATGCCGTTCCTCGAATTCATAGCCGTAGTCATAAGACTTCAACGGCGTCGGAGACAGCTCATACGTGGCTTTGCGCAAGAAATCCATCATCTTGCGCGTATCCTTGGCCAATGGGTCCAGAACATCGCGGCCAATGGGGTCTCCGATCACCACTTTGACCGGAGTATCAACACGCTTTTTGAACTCTTTGATCAGTAAGCCCATGCGCAGGGTGTTATGCAAATGGCTGGCAATCTGGAACAGGCGTGAGGTGTGGCCGTCAAAGAAAACCGGTACTACGGTCGCGTTGGATTTTGCCACCATCCGAGCCGTGAACCCGCGCCAGCCCGGATCCATAGGATGCGAGAATGGCTTGACCCCAGTACTAACGGTTCCACCGGGGAAAATGCCGATCGCACCGCCCTCGCCCAGATAGTTCAGCGCAGTCTTGCGGGTTTCGAGGTTCAGTTTCATCGCCTCTTTCGTCTCATCGAACGAGATCGGCAGGATGATGCGGTTGATATCCTCGGCCTTACGGAACACGCGGTGTGCCAGAATACGGAAATCACCGCGCGTAGCGGACAACATGTGCCCCATCATCAACCCATCCAGGATTCCGTAAGGATGATTGGCGATCAGAATCAGCGGACCGTCCTTTGGAATATTCGACAGCGACCCGCCGACGACATCCAAGCTCAACCCATAGCGATCTACCATGACCGACCAAAAGTCGCGCCCGTTGGCGACCTCATGCTCGTACCCGTCCGCGCGCTTGATAAGGCGCAAGCGGCCCGTCGTATTTTCCATCAGTTTGATCACCATCTTCCCGCCTTTGGTTTCGGCGGAATGGGCATAGGAAATGTCACGAGCGACATGGCGGCGCGAGGGCATACGACTCTCCGAGGTTTGCTGCCTGCTAAATAAGTGTAAGCAACAATTTTGCCTAGCTTTCGTGACATTCCCGTGACGATTTATTCAGCGGCGGCGCGCAGCTCTGGCCCTCCGTCACGAATAATACCCAGCAATTCCTCACGCCGTTTGGCAGCTTTGGCTTCGTTGGCGCGAAGTACTGGTCCAAACCCGCGAATATCCAACGGCAATTGTAGCAGAGCAATTACTGCATCACGGTTTTGCGCTGAAACAAGCGGCGCTACATCTTTGATATCGCGTTCATATTGCTTGATCAGGGCGCGCTCCATGCGCCGTTCCGCGCTATAGCCGAAGATGTCCAGCGGCGTTCCACGCAGAGATTTCAACCGCGCGAGAAACTTCATCGGCTTCAAAACCCACTCTCCGAACGCTCTTTTACTAGGACGACCGTCCGATCCGGTGCCGCCCAAAATCGGTGGAGCCAGATAGAAGGTCATTTTGAAATCACCGTCAAACTCGTCAGCGGCCTTTTCGCGGCTGTCCAGCATCAGGCGCGCAACCTCATATTCATCCTTATAGGACAACAGCTTGTGATACCCTTTTGCTACTGCCATTCGGATATCTTTGTCTTCGAACACGTCGATCATTTTGCGATAGCGATTGGCCAAACGGCTTCCTTGGTAAGCGATCAAGTGCTGCGCACGATGTTCAATAACTTGTTCCAGGGACTTCGGCATATCAGCCACGTTAGGCTCTAGTATCCGCGCGACTTCTTCCGGATGCAGAACAGCCCAACGACCGATGTCAAAGGCGCGCTTGTTGCGCTCGACAGCAGTTCCATTCAGTTCAATCGCCTGCAACACTGCGCTGTGACTGATCGGCAACAAGCCTCTTTGCCAGGCGGCGCCAAAAATCATCATGTTGGAATAGATCGAGTCTCCCATCACGGCACGAGCCAGATCGGTTGCATCGAATAACGTGACACCCTCTTTCAGCCGAGCTTGCAAAGCTAGCTCAAGCCGGTCACCGGGAATACGAAACTCGGTGTCCCGCGTGAAATCACCTGTTACTGTTTCATGGCTGTTGACCACCGCGCCTGTTTGGCCTGCGCGTGTAAGGCCAAGCGTTTTGGCCCCTGCCGAGACGACCAAATCACCGCCAATCAATGCGTGCGCCTCGCCCGTCGCGACCCGAATTGCACTGATGTCTTCGGGCTTGTTGGCCAATCGGCAATTGATATGAACCGCGCCGCCCTTTTGGGCCAACCCGGCCATCTCCATCATTCCAGCGCCCTTTCCGTCAATTTGAGCGGCCTGAGCCAAAATGGCCCCCAACGTCACAACACCGGTACCGCCAACTCCGGTGATCACGACGTTATGCGTCCCTTTGATTTCAGGCAGAACCGGCTCTGGCAAATCCGGCAGATCAATCTCTGTCGTTGCTTCTTTCCGAATGATTGCGCCTTCCAGGGTTAGGAACGACGGACAAAACCCACTGAGGCAAGAGAAATCCTTGTTACAGCTGGATTGGTCAATTGCGCGTTTCCTACCGAATTCGGTTTCCTTCGGCACGATCGATACGCAGTTCGACTGCACGCCGCAATCACCGCAGCCTTCGCAGATATCAGTGTTGATAAACACGCGTTTGTCTGGATCGGGAAAATGGCCGCGCTTGCGCCGACGGCGCTTTTCAGCGGCGCAGGTCTGAATATAGACGATGACCGACACACCCTCGATTTCGCGGAATTGTTCCTGAACACGCATCAACTGGGCGCGTTCATAGGTCTCAACTCCCGAGGGCAGAGCCTTGAAGTTGACGTCTTCCTTTTCATCGTAAACCACGGCGACATGCTGAACGCCCATGGCCTTGACCTCGGCCACGATCCGTTCCGCCGTCAGGCCGCCTTCGTTCTCCTGCCCGCCAGTCATGGCGACTGCATCGTTAAACAGGATTTTAAAGGTGATATTCGTACCCGCCGATAGTGCCGCGCGGATCGCCTGCACGCCCGAGTGATTATACGTCCCGTCGCCGAGGTTCTGAAACACGTGTTTGGTGTTCGAAAACGGCGCTTCGCCAACCCAGTTCGCGCCCTCACCGCCCATTTGGGTGAACCCGGTGGTCTCTCGATCCATCCATTGAACCATGTAGTGACAGCCGATCCCCGCGTAGGCGCGGCTGCCTTCCGGCAACCGAGTAGAGCTGTTATGTGGGCAGCCCGAACAGAAATACGGCAGGCGCGTCGCAATTTCTTCAGCATTGTCAGCCCGGCGCGCCTCGGAAAGTTTAGTCAGACCGGCACGAATGCCTTCGGTTTCGCGCCCCTCTTCGATCAGGATCTCGCCCAGCTTTTCGGCGATCATATTCGGGTCCAGCGCACCACGTGTGGGGAACAATTCCTCGCGATGCAGCGTTCCTGCTCCGCCCTTGTACCAACCGTAAACGCGACGCCCTCGGCGGTCGTCAAAGATGGCCTCTTTGACCTGAACTTCGATCAGTTTTCGTTTTTCCTCAACGATAACAATCAGATCCAGCCCTTCAGCCCAATCGTGGAATCCGGTCATATCCAACGGGAAGGTCTGGCCAATTTTGTAGGTTGTAATCCCCAGCCGCTCGGCCTCTTCCGCGTCGATGTTCAGCAGCGACATCGCATGGGCCAGGTCCAGCCAGTTTTTACCCGCAGCGACAAACCCGATCTTGGCACCGGGTTTACCCCAAACCCTGCGATCCATCTTGTTGGCATGCGAGAACGTCTCGGCAGCGAAGCGTTTATAGTCGATGATCCGCCCCTCTTGCAGGTGCGGTGTGTCGCCCAGACGGATGTTTAACCCGCCCTCGGGCATGTCGAATTGAGGCACGGCCAGTTTCATGCGGTCAAAACGGCCATCGACAACCGACGTGACCTCGATCGTGTCTTTCATTGTCTTAAGGCCGACCCACAAACCCGAGAAGCGGCTCAGCGCAAATCCGTAGATGCCGTAATCCAGAATTTCCTGCACGCCTGCCGGGCTAACGACCGGCATATACATATCTACCAAAGACCACTCGGACTGATGCAGCACAGTCGAACTTTCGCCCGTGTGGTCATCGCCCATCGCCATCAACACACCGCCATGCTGGGCAGTGCCCGCCATATTGGCGTGGCGCATAACGTCACCAGACCGGTCGACCCCCGGACCCTTGCCGTACCAAAGGCCAAATACTCCATCGAACTTGCCGTCACCGCGCAGGCCGGCCTGCTGACTGCCCCATAGCGCGGTGGCAGCCAGATCCTCGTTAAGCCCGTATTGAAAGGTGACGTCGCTCTCGGCCAGTTGCTTCTGCGCCCGCGTCATCTGCAGGTCTACTGCCCCCAGCGGAGAGCCGCGATAACCGGTTACCAAACCAGCCGTATTCAACCCCGCCTGAGTGTCACGCGCTTTCTGCATCAACATCAGTCGCACAAGCGCTTGCGTGCCATTCAGAAGAATGGGGTTTTTCTCTAAATCAAAGCGGTCATTCAGCGATATTTGTGGCTGACTCATCAGACGCCTCCCCTCGTCAGATCAGTGTGCAACATTTTCCCTCATTTTAGGTCATAAATTCTGACCTGCATAGTATTTATCCTCTGAATCCCAAGGTTTTCAGCCTTTGAATGTAGAAGTTGTTATCTATTTCATATAGGCGTTCCGAAGGATAACGAAAGTTGCGGCGATGGATTGGGACAAGCTTAGGATATTTCACGCAGTTGCGGATGCAGGCAGCCTGACTCATGCAGGTGACAAGCTGAATCTGTCGCAATCGGCCGTTAGTCGCCAGATCAGGGCGTTGGAAGAATCGCTCGATTCGACACTGTTTCACCGCCACGCGCGTGGGTTGATACTGACCGAGCAAGGAGAACTGCTGTTTGACGCGACATCTGCGATGTCAAAACGCCTGGACGCCGCCGCGGCGCGCATCCGCGACAGCGAGGAAGAAGTATTTGGCGTTCTGCGCGTCACCACCACCTTCGGCTTTGGCACCTTGTGGCTGGCTCCACGCCTGCCCAAACTGTACGCGCAATATCCTGATCTGAACATTGACCTGATGCTGGAAGAACGCGTTCTCGACCTGCCAATGCGTGAAGCCGATGTCGCCATTCGGATGAAAGAGCCCAGCCAGGCCGATCTAGTCCGTAAGCGCCTGATGACTGTTCAGATGCAGCTATATGCGACCGAGGAATATCTTGAGACTCACGGCGGAATGCTGACGTCTCTGGATGAAATCAAAGATCACCGGCTGATCTGCCAGACACCTGCAGCACCGCAAGTCGGCGCAAGCGCCGCGATGGTGCGCCACTTAATGACTTACAATCCCGGTTCCCTGCTGACTGTGAACAACTACTTTGGCGTGCTCCAGGGCGTGTTGCACAATCTGGGTATTGGTGTCCTGCCGGACTATGTGACCCAGGGGCTTCCCAACGTTGTTCCTATCCTGTCTGACATCGAAAGCGCGGATGTTCCCGTATACCTCGCCTACCCTGAGGAATTGCGCCACTCAAAACGCGTCGCGGCCTTCCGCGATTTCGTTCAGGATGAGATTGTCGAACAGCGCAAGCAATTGAAGCTGATGGGAAAACTCTAGCTATGCACAATCAGCATAGCGGACATGACCTGTGGTCAGCCTGATAATCCTTGATCGTTCACAAAGTGATCCCTAAATGAGCACTCGAAGGCGGTGATGCTGAAACGCTCATCATCTTCATACCTCCCTGTTGGACTACGGCCGAGCTTAGTGCTCGGCCTTTTTTTTGCTTTCAAACAATGTCTGCGCCCCCAGAACGGCAAAACATCTGTGAATCTCCGACACTTAGACTTATGATCACAAAAAAATCATCAAGACTTGTGTTCGAGGACAGATTCGATGTTTCACTCCATTCGCCTTTTTCTGGCGATACTTTCGGTTATTTGCCTTTCAGGGCCGCTTTGGGCGCAGGACAACGGCGGCGGAAGTCCAACAACCACAATCACGATTCCCGATGATCTCACGCCTGAACAGGTGGACGACCTGGTCGCCCGTATGTCTGACGATCAAGTCCGCGCTATTTTGTTGGAGCGTTTGGACGCGGTCGCCGAACAACGCGCTGCGGAAGCAGAGGACAGGGAAGACCCAATTACCGAAATCAACGAGATTTGGGCCGAAATGGTCGCATCATGGACCCATGTCATCACGACCATTCCGAATATCTTCAGCGCACAGGCCAAGGCTGTCAGTAACTTCACGGACAAATTCACCTCGAACGGTGCGCTGTTGCTGATGGGTCTTATTTTCAGTGTATTGGTTGTCGGATTCATTGCCGAAAAGCTGTTTGGCCTGCTGACACGTAAATGGCACAGCAAAGCAGATCATGCGGATGAGAATGACCTCTGGGGCGCCGCTAGATATCTGTTCGTTCGCTTCTGCCACGAAATTGCCGGTCTCGTGGTCTTTTACGTGGTAATTCGCGCCGTCGGACGCGCATTGTTGACGCCCGAACAAATTACATATGCAGCGCCTTTCGTATTTTATCTGATCTGGGTGCCACGTCTGGGCGCTGCGGTTTCGCGCTTTGTCCTCGCGCCGAACAAGCCGCACTACCGCTTGGTTAATATCACGGATCACTGGGCGAAATACCTGAATCGCAATTTGATCGGACTGCTAATCCTGATCGGGTTCACATTGTTCCTGCTCCGCTTCAACGGGCTTAACGGCGTCACCGGAGATGAGACGCGCATCGGGTTCTGGCTGAACGCAGCGATTCATATTTATATCGGCGTAATTGCTTGGAAGGCACGCGAAGGGCTGTCTCAAATGATGCTGGGAACGGACCCTGATCACACCAAGTTCGACGAAGAAGTTGCGCATTACTATCCCTACTTCGCCATCGGAGTGTCTGCAGCAATCTGGCTGTTGGTCGAGTTTTTGGTGGCGCAGCGCAATCCGTCGTCTCTCGCTCTTTTGGTTCAGGGGGCGCATTTCGCCACCATGTTCTGGTTGCTGATTGCCCCGGCGCTTGACACGCTGATCCGTGGCCTGGTGCGTCACCTGCAGCCACCGATGCAGGGCGAAGGCCCTGTGGCCGAGCGGGCCTATAAGTCGACCAAACGCAGCTATATCCGCATAGGCAGGGTTTTGGCTGGCATTCTGGTGATCCTGATGATCGCCCGAGCCTGGGATTTGGACCTGCAGGAAATCGCAGGTGGCGGAGATGAATCTGGCAGCAAGCTGGTTCAGTTCTTCATCATCATTGCGGTAGGTTACATCCTGAACGAACTTGTTTCGCTATGGATCAATCGGCGTCTGGCAAAAGAGCAAACCGCAGCCGAACAAAGCCCCGACGAAGAGGCCGGAGAAGGAGGCGGATCAGGTGGATCGCGTCTGGCAACGGTCCTACCGCTGCTGCGTGTCACTGCTCAGGTGGCGATTTCGGTGATATTTGTGTTGCTGGCTCTAGGCGCGCTAGGCATCAACATCACGCCACTGCTGGCCGGTGCCGGTGTTCTGGGTCTGGCCATCGGCTTTGGCGCTCAGAAACTGGTGGCCGATATCGTCGGCGGCATCTTCTTCCTAGTTGATGACGCTTTCCGTGTTGGCGAATATGTCGATGTCGGCGGCACCACTGGTACAGTCGAAAAAATCTCGATCCGCTCCATGCAGCTACGCCACCATCGCGGGCCGGTTCATACGATCCCTTACGGCGAGATTCAGAAGTTGACCAACTACAGCCGTGACTGGGTCATCATGAAACTGAAATTCACCGTGCCATTCGACACCGATCCGAACAAGGTGAAGAAGATCTTTAAAAAGATCGGTGCCGAAATGATGGAGGACGAAGTCCACAAGGATGGTTTCCTGCAACCGTTTAAATCTCAGGGCGTCTTCGACTTTGACGATGTCGGCATGATCATCCGAGGCAAGTTCATGGCCAAACCCGGCAAGCAGTTCACCCTTCGCAAGGAGATCTTCAACCGGGTCAAAGCCGCGTTCAAAGAGAACGGCATCGACTTTGCCCGCCGTGAGGTGCGCGTTGCGATCCCCGGTCTGGACGAGGTGGAACATTTGAATGAAGAGCAAAAAGCCGCGATCGGTGCGGCGGCTGGCGAAATCGCCAACCAGCAAGCCGAGCAGCAAGAGCAAAAGCCCGGCTCTGGAACTGGCGCTCCAAAATAAGAAACAACGCCCAGCACTATAAAAGCCGCCCGCCATTCCTGTCGGGCGGCTTTTTTGACTGGACGACCACAGGAAAACCATTAGTGCCAGTCTTAACTCTTTCCACCGACGCGCCCTTGCCCTAAAAGGCGCCCAATCTCGGCCCACTTGGACACAGGACAGAAGATGCAAGAGCCCGCAATCACCCCCGATCTGATCGCTGCACACGGGCTCAAGCCCGACGAATACGACATGATACTTGAGATCATCGGGCGCGAGCCGACCTTCACCGAGCTTGGTATTTTCTCGGCTATGTGGAACGAGCACTGTTCCTACAAATCTTCCAAGAAATGGCTGCGCACCCTGCCCACCTCGGGCCCTCAGGTGATCTGCGGACCGGGTGAAAACGCTGGGGTGGTCGACATCGGCGACGGTCAGGCCGTCGTATTCAAAATGGAAAGCCACAACCACCCGTCTTACATCGAACCCTATCAAGGGGCAGCTACAGGCGTCGGTGGCATCCTGCGCGACGTCTTCACTATGGGCGCGCGTCCGATTGCATCTATGAATGCGCTGTCCTTTGGTGAACCTGGCCACCACAAGACCCGTCAACTGGTCAACGGTGTGGTCGAAGGCATCGGTGGCTATGGCAACTGCTTCGGAGTGCCGTGCGTCGGCGGAGAGGTACGCTTTCACCCCGCCTACAATGGCAACTGCCTTGTGAACGCATTTGCCGCTGGTCTGGCCGACAGTGACAAGATTTTCTATTCGGCAGCCTCAGGCGTTGGCATGCCTGTCGTATATCTGGGGGCCAAAACTGGCCGTGATGGCGTCGGCGGTGCGACTATGGCCTCGGCCGAGTTCGACGACACCATCGAAGAAAAGCGCCCAACCGTTCAGGTCGGTGACCCCTTCACCGAAAAGCGTCTAATGGAAGCAACGCTCGAACTGATGCAGACCGGCGCCGTGATCTCGATCCAGGATATGGGCGCTGCTGGCCTGACCTGTTCCGCCGTTGAGATGGGGGACAAGGGCGGTCTGGGCGTGCGCCTTGATCTGGAAAACGTGCCGCAGCGCGAAGAGAACATGACCGCGTACGAGATGATGCTGTCCGAGTCTCAGGAACGCATGCTGATGGTTCTCAAGCCCAAGCTTGAAGCCGAAGCCCGCGCTGTTTTCGAAAAATGGGATCTGGATTTTGCCATCGTTGGTGAGACAATTGCCGAGGACCGTTTCCTGATTGTGCACAATGGTGAGGTCAAAGCCGATCTGGTTCTGTCGAAACTCTCCTCGACTGCGCCGGAATACGACCGCCCCTGGGTTGCGACGCCAGATGTTGAAGAACTGGCCGAAGTGCCTCAGATTGACCCAATTGACGGTCTGCGCGCCCTGCTCTCTTCCCCCAACTACGCGGGCAAGCAGTGGGTTTACGAGCAATATGACACAATGGTCATGGCAGACAGCGCCCGTACGCCGGGTCTGGGCGCAGGCATGGTTCGCGTACACGGCACCGACAAGGCGCTGGCCTTCACATCAGACGTGACCCCGCGCTATGTCCGCGCCAATCCCATTGAAGGCGGCAAACAAGCCGTGGCCGAGGCTTACCGCAACCTGACCGCAGTGGGTGCCAAACCGTTGGCCACCACTGACAACCTGAACTTCGGGAACCCCGAAAAACCCGAGATCATGGGACAGTTCGTCGGCGCGATTCAGGGCATCGGTCAGGCTGTCGCCGCTCTGGACATGCCAATCGTGTCGGGCAACGTTTCGCTTTACAATGAGACAGACGGTCAGGCGATCCTGCCAACCCCGACCATCGGCGCGGTGGGCCTGCTGGCGCACACCGATGAGATTATCGGCAACGAGGTCCGCGACGGTCATGTCGCGCTAGTCATCGGCGAAACCAACGGCCATCTGGGCCAATCTGCCCTGCTGGCCGAAGTGTTCAACCGCGAAGACGGCGACGCGCCGCAGGTCGATCTGGAAGCAGAGAAACGCAACGGCGAGTTCATCCGTGCCAATCGCGAGATGATTAAAGCCTGTACCGATTTGGGCGATGGTGGCCTTGCGCTGGCCGCGTTCGAACTGGCGGAGGTCGCTGGCGTGGGCGTCCATCTTGACGAAGCGTCGACAGAATTCCTGTTTGGCGAAGATCAGGCCCGTTATCTGGTCGCGTGCAACTTCGATCAAGCCGAAGCGCTGATGATCGCGGCCGGTCAGGCCGGGGTTCCGCTTGTGTCGGTTGGTCGCTTCACAGGTGACGCGGTGAAGATCGGCAGCTCCGAAGCGCCACTGGCCGAACTAACAGACACGTTCCGAGCCAGCTTTGCAGCGGCTGTGGCCTGATCTCGGATCAAAAATGAATCGCGAAACCTGCGCCGGCCCGGTGCAGGTTTTGTCGTTTCCAGCCCCCCATCATGCCCTTGCACGCCTCGCCCCGGCGCTCTACATCTTGGGAAAGACCTTATGGAGTTACCTACATGCCGATGAACGCCCACGAAATCGAACACCTGCTGCGCGAAGCCTTTCCAGACGCGGAAATTCAGGTCGGCGGGCATGACGGCGTGCATATGTCCGCCATGGTCGTGGACGAAAGCTTTCGCGGAAAAAACCGGGTACAGCAACAACGCGCGGTCTATGCGGCGCTGAAAGGCAAGATGGACGGCCCGGACGGAGAGCTGCACGCGCTGGCGTTGACAACAAAAGTGCCTGAATGAACGTTGCTATCTGGATATATG
Organism: Ruegeria sp. AA6; assembly: GCF_056542865.1. NCBI lineage: Bacteria > Pseudomonadati > Pseudomonadota > Alphaproteobacteria > Rhodobacterales > Roseobacteraceae > Ruegeria > Ruegeria sp. AA6. Next base: position 550,781 of record NZ_JBQGAN010000001.1, on the reverse strand, counting down.
GCATTTGCGGACTGATCGCCGTCGTCGGCAGCGTCATTATTGTCAGATCTACGATAAAAAATGAGCGTTCTGAAAAAATTAGGGGCGCGGAACCCGGTCAGGGTGACCAACTCATAGACCATGGAACTGTGTTGGGTGGCGGTGGCGGTCATGTAACAGTTTCCCGGGTCACGAGAGACCCTCAGGAGTACGCCAAAGCAATGGCTCCGAAAAAATGAATGGCTGGATGTTCTGGATAGGCGTAATCGCAACATTGATAGTTGCCGCTGCGCTGATCGAAGCCTATTTGAAGCGCAACAAAAAGCGCAAACTCGTCGAGATGCGTCCTGACCCGGACAAAATCAGCAAGGTTGGCGGCATAGAAAGATACGGGCTGGACCCACTGGCCCTGGCGCAGGCCGAACATCGGCGGCTAGAGAAAGAAGGATGGGGACCGGACCCCGCTCAAACTGAAACGACAGCCCGAGATGCGGGTGAAGAGGACAAGCAAGATGACCGACGTTAAAACCCAAATCGACGAAACCGTAAAAGCAAATGACGTGGTGCTGTATATGAAAGGCACCAAAGAGATGCCGCAATGCGGGTTCTCGTCCCGCGTTGCTGGCGTGCTGAACTACATGGGTGTGGACTACACCGATGTGAACGTTCTGGCCGACGAAGAGGTACGTCAGGGCATCAAGGATTATTCCGATTGGCCGACCGTTCCGCAGCTTTACGTCAAAGGCGAGTTCGTCGGCGGTTGCGACATCATCACAGAAATGACCCTGTCGGGCGAGTTGGACACACTGTTTGACGACAACGGCGTCGGCTACAACAAAGAAGCCGCTGATAAAATTCGCGAAGCGAACGCCGGCTGATCAACCGCTGACGCAGTTTTCCAAAACGACTTGCTCACTGGCGGCATCCGCACCTGTCGCCAGAAAGCTAACTGTCGCTTCCCACCCTTTGGAGCGCAGAACGTAGGTTCCCGCCCCACCGCTGGATTCATAGCGAATACCAGACCCGCTCTCGACCTGTCGAAGAGTGACAAGCTGGTTGTCCACCATCATCGCTGCTGCGCTTGAGCCGTCGGGCGCGTTGAAATACGCAACTTGTAGTGGAACCCCATTCTGGCAGGTAAAAGTGACCGGCAGTATATCTATCTCGGCAAAAGCCGCATTGCCCAGTAAAGCCACGGTTGCGGCACAGGCAAACGTTTTTGCTGCTTTCATCATGTAGATCTTTCTTCAATCACAGATGCCAAAGCCTCGGCCCGTGCAGCCAGCTCTGCCAGAGTATCGGTTACAGACGGCGGCACGACGGCGACCTCAATCCGCTCTGGCTCGGGTCGCGGCATGTTTCTTAACGTATGCAGTTCCGATTCCATCTCGGCCAGTTTCGCTTCCAGCGCCTTGATCCTGTCCTCGGTTCCGGCTGCTTTGTCGGCCAACATTAGCCCAGCCATAAGCAGCATTCTCGACTCGGGCATCCGGCCAATCTGATCGGACAGAACCTGAGCCTCGTCGTCCAGCATCTTGGCTGCCGAGTGCAGAAAAGCCTCTTCGCCCTCTTGGCACGAGACGTCAAAGCCGCGCCCGCCGATTTGAATGGTCACTTCGGGCATTATTCAACCTCTCCTTCCGCCAGTTTCGCTTTGGACAGCAAAGGCTCCAATCGGGCCAGAACTGCATGCGCCTCGGCTGCATCGGTGGCCTGCGCGGCGCGTGTCGCTTCCAGCTCGGCCACAGTGGCCCGATTGAGCAGATCGGCATCAGAAATACCCTCGGCCGCGGCGGCCCGCAGTTCATCCACCGAATGGCGCAACTGTTCGTTGGCCTTTCGCATCCGCTGAAGATCGTCATCCAACCGAGACATAGCGGCCCCATGGCTGGAACGCTCAGCGCGCAACATATCCAACTCAGCGCTCAACTCCGCTACGCGCTCACTATCCGCCAGCTCTGACCGCAAACGCGCGTTTTCGGCTTTAATTTCTTGCGCTGCGCTTGCCGCAGCTTTTAGCTGTGCATTCTCGGCTTTCAGCGTCTCAAGCTCATCCTGGTTCTCAAGCGCCTCTTTGGCTGCTGCCAATTCAGAACGCGCGGCCTCGACCGCGGCCAGCTTTGCGCTTGCCTCTGCCAGCTGCTTTCGCAACATGCCATTTTCAGGGTCTTCTACTGGCGTTGTGCGCAGACTTTCCATGTCCGCGCGCATTGCGCTGACTTCCTGGTCGTGTCGTTCCTTTAGGGTTTTTAGGCGTTCTTCCAATTGCGCGTTGGCGATCCGCTCATCATCCAATGCCGCGCGCAAGGCGTCGTCCCCTACGCCGCCGACCGGTGTGGCTTCGCGCAGCGCATCGACGCCGTGTCCTATCCGATCCATCGCGGCAACGATACGGCGCTGTAATTCTTCGATCTGGCTCATGCCCCTGCCACCTCATTTTCAAGGTTCGTTCATTTCGCGGTCATGTCCGAATCAACATAACCCGCGTATTGCCCTAGTCTAACCCAATGGGGTCGAAAATACCCACTGTTTGCTTTCAAATACTTGGGCCGCATTCTTGAACCACATGTGCACCGAAACCCCACCGAAACAACCAGTTCCGCTTGCACTTTGGGGGGTGGATGGTATTGAGCGCCCATCTGCCTGTAATCCAAAGGAACAACGCCCGTGGACCTGACTGCGCTGCGCAATGCAAACCCCGAACACTGGGACAAAGCTGCGGCCATCCGCACCCTGACCCTTGACGCCGTCGCCGCCGCCAATTCCGGCCATTCCGGTATGCCGATGGGCATGGCCGACGTCGCGACCGTGCTGTTCGAAAAGCACCTGAAATTCGACGCCTCGGCCCCGAGCTGGCCGGATCGTGACCGGTTTATCCTGTCGGCAGGTCACGGTTCGATGTTGATCTATTCGCTGCTGTATCTCACTGGTCATGGCGACGTCACGCTGGATGAGATCAAGAATTTCCGCCAGTTGGGCGCCAAAACCGCAGGTCACCCTGAGAACTTTCTGGTTGACGGGATCGAGACCACCACTGGCCCGCTGGGTCAGGGTATTTCAAACGCCGTGGGCTTTGCCATGGCCGAAGAAATCCAACGCGCGCATTACGGCAAGAAGATCGTCGATCACTATACCTATGTCATCGCGGGAGACGGCTGCTTGATGGAGGGCGTCAGCCAAGAGGCGATCACGCTGGCTGGCCGTCATGAGCTAAGCAAGCTGATCGTTTTCTGGGATAACAACAACATCACCATCGACGGCACCGTTGACATGGCCGACCGCACCGATCAGGTACGCCGTTTCGCGGCCTCGGGCTGGCATGTGATTGAGATCGACGGCCATGATCCGCAAGCCATCGACGCGGCGATCATTCAGGCGAAGAAGTCGAACAAGCCGACGATGATCGCTTGCGAAAGCCACATCGCTCTTGGACACGCTGCGCAGGATACCTCGAAAGGTCACGGTGCGTTAACGGATCAGGAACAGTTGAAGGCGGCAAAAGACGGTTACGGTTGGCCCCATGCCGCGTTCGAAGTCCCCGCAAACGTGAAATCCGCCTGGGAAGCCATCGGTGCCCGTGGAGCAGCTGAGCGCGCCGCATGGGAAGAGCGTTTCGCGCAAATCTCCGAGCGCAAGCAGGCCGAGTTCAACCGCGCCTATGCGTTTGAAGCGCCTAAGAAGCTGGCTGGAGCGATCCGCGCTTTCAAAAAACAGATGTCCGAGGATCAGCCAAAACTGGCGACCCGAGCATCGTCTGAAAAGGTTCTGAACGTCGTGAACCCGATCATGACCGAGACTGTGGGCGGCTCGGCTGACCTGACCGGTTCGAACAACACGAAATCTGCGGATATGGGCGTGTTCCTGCCGGAAAACCGTAAGGGCCGCTACATCCACTACGGTATCCGCGAACATGGTATGGCCGCTGCGATGAATGGTATGGCGCTGCATGGTGGCATCCGCCCCTACGGCGGCACTTTCATGGCCTTCACCGACTATGCCCGCCCCTCTATGCGTCTGGCAGCCCTGATGAAAATCCCGTCGGTTTTCGTGATGACTCACGATTCGATTGGTCTGGGAGAAGATGGCCCGACCCACCAACCGGTCGAGCATCTGGCAATCTCGCGCGCAACGCCGAACACCTATGTGTTCCGCCCCGCGGATACGGTTGAGACTGCCGAAGCCTGGGAACTGGCGCTGACCTTCAAGGATAGCCCTTCGGTTCTGTCGCTGACCCGTCAGGGCGTGCCGACCGTACGTGCAGAGCACAAATCAAAGAACCTGGTTGCACAAGGCGCCTACGTTCTGGCGGAAGCGGAAGGTAAACGTCAGGCCATCCTGATCGCGACCGGCTCCGAGGTTTCGCTGGCGATTGAGGCCAAGGCTTTGCTTGAGGCTGAAGGCATTGGCACGCGTGTCGTCTCCATGCCCTGCATGGAACTGTTCGCTGAGCAAGACGAAGCTTACCGCAAGCGCGTTCTTCCCGCTGGTGCCGTCCGCGTCGGCATCGAGGCAGCCGTCCGCGCCGGTGGCTGGGACCGCTGGTTGCTGGGCGAGCGTGGCCGCGAAGCCAAGGCAGGTTTTATCGGCATGTCGAGCTTTGGCGCGTCTGCCCCAGCGGGTGAGCTATACAAACATTTCGGCATCACCGCCGAGGCCACCGTCGCAAAGGTCAAGGAACTTTTGGCCTAACCAATCACCCTTACAACAGGAAAACGCCGACCCAAAAAGTCGGCGTTTTTTTATGAGTGTCCAGGAGGCGTGTAAACTTCCTTGACCGCCTTGTAGGTCTCAAGCGCGTCTTTGTACTCGCTCCAGCCGTAAAGCGGAATGGATTTTAGTTTCTCGTTGGACCCCAGCACGTTAGCAGACATTTCGATTGCAAGAAAATCGCTCATCTTAGGAAAATCACAAACAAAAGCGATGTGATATTCCTGCCCTACAAGACCGTAAAACCCGACAAGTTTACCTCCCGCGGCTTCAACAGCCTTTCGCGCCATTTCCTCTCGGTTGAGTTCCCCTTCGACGACCGCCGCCAGGGCTTGCGGTGTAAACCGAGCCATTAGCAAAAAAAGTGCCATAAACTCCTCCTGAAAGTATTTGATTTGCGTCTGAAAATGGACTCTTCAACGCACGCAAGACTATCGCGTGCGCCCGAACCATATCACTCAAACGCATTCAACACACCGACGGGTATGGCGCGTAAGGTTAATCAGGTTTTTCGTTATGTTTTTCGTGACTGGAAACTGGCCAAAAGCGGAGAAACCAGACGCGTCGCAACCGGGATCAGAACAAATCCCCAGGCAAGGCCGAAAATACCATCCATAGTGGCCTTGGATATCCACTCAACTGCACCAACCCACTGCTCGGATACAGAGTGACCAATGGCATAGGCCCAGTCATGAATGTGATGGCCCAGCCAGCCAAAACCCAGAACCTCCATCCCGTGAATGACAATCGATCCACCGACCCAGAGCATTGCAGCGGTGCCAACGATGGACAATGTCTTCATCACTGTAGGCATCGCCTTGACCAAACCGCGACCTAACGCGCGCCCGACGGGCGTCGGCGCGTTCTGCGCCAGATACAGTCCCACATCATCCATTTTCACGATCAGCGCGACCGAGCCATAGACGGCCACTGTCACCCCAAGCCCCACAACCGCCAAAGTCGCCGCTTGCATCCATAGATTCGGCGCTTCAATAGCCGCCAGAGCGATGGTCATGATCTCAGCCGACAGGATGAAATCCGTCTTGATAGCCCCCCTGACCTTTTGCTCCTCCAGATGACCCGGATCGCGCACGTTCATGTCTTCGTCGATGGCTTGGCTGCCATGCGGGAACAAGACGTGGAAAATCTTCTCTGCCCCCTCAAAACACAAATACGACCCGCCGATCATCAGCAATGGCGTGATCAGCCAAGGTGCAAAATTGGCCAGCAACAAAGCCACCGGCAGCAATAGCACGAGCTTGTTGAACACCGATCCCCGCGCGATCCGCCAAATAATTGGCAATTCCCGAGCGGGAGCGAAGCCCTGCACATATTTCGGAGTGACAGCGGCATCGTCGATGATCACGCCAGCCGTTTTGGCCCCGGCCTTGCCCGCAGCGGCAACCACGTCATCCACCGAGGCCGCAGCCACCTTGGCGATGCCCGCCACGTCATCCAAAAGGGCCAACAGACCGCTCATTGCGCTTCCTTTCCTGTCACCTGCCGCAACAGGACCCTACCCGATCTTTCAGCTAGCGCAAGCGTTAGCGCAATCGGCACAGGTTTGCGCTAACACCTTAAAAATATGCCGCTTTTGCCCTTTTGAGATTCCGGTTTCGCCGTTATATGGCCTGAAACGCAAGCGCATTTTGGAGACGTCACATGACCATCAAGGTCGGTATCAATGGTTTTGGCCGCATCGGCCGCTGCACCCTGTCGCACATCGCCGCGTCAGGCCGTAACGACATCGAAGTGATCAAGGTCAACGCAACCGGCCCGTTGGAAACCTCGGCGCATCTTCTGAAATACGACAGCATCCACGGTCGTTTTCCCCGTGATATTGCAATCAATGGCAACACGATGGATCTGGGTCGCGGTCCGATGGAAATGTACTCGACCTACGACATGAACGAGCTGGACTGGGAAGGCTGTGACGTCGTTCTGGAATGCACCGGTAAGTTCAACGACGGCACCAAGGCAAAAACCCATCTGGAACGCGGCGCAGGCAAGGTGCTGCTGTCCGCACCGGGCAAAAATGTCGACAAAACCATCGTGTTCGGAGTGAACCACAACACTCTGACCGCAAACGACAATATGGTCTCGAACGGGTCCTGCACCACCAACTGCCTTGCTCCGCTTGCCAAGGTATTGGACGAAGGCATCGGCATCGAAAACGGCATCATGACCACGATCCACGCCTATACCGGTGACCAGCCTACCCTCGACCGCCGCCACAGCGACCTCTACCGCGCTCGCGCCGCCGCCATGTCGATGATCCCGACAAGCACTGGTGCTGCGGCTGCCCTTGGCGAAGTGCTTCCGAATCTGAAGGGTCGCCTGGATGGATCCGCAATCCGCGTTCCTACTCCGAACGTTTCCGCCGTTGATCTGACCTTCCGCGCCACACGCGAAGTGACCGTTGAAGAAGTCAACGAGATCGTGCGTGAAGCCGCGCAAGGCCCGATGCAGCGCGTCCTTGGTTATGAACCCGCACCGCTGGTCTCGACCGATTTCAACCACACCGAAGAAAGCTCGATCTTCGCGCCCGAACAGACCCGCGTGGTTGATGGTCGGTTGGTTCGCGTTCTGGCATGGTATGACAACGAATGGGGTTTTTCGGTTCGCATGGCCGACGTCGCAGTTGCTATGGGTCGCCTTAACTAAGACTGATTTGGTTTCTTGATCCTTTTCGCCCGCTCAGGTTATCTGGGCGGGCGTTTTCGTTCGGGGCCTCTATGACCAACCAAATTGCGATCTGGCTCGGCCTTCTTATTCTGGGCGGCCTTATTATTGACTACGCTCTCTTCGGCCCCGAGCATTTGGTCTTTCTTGGAAAAAAGCTCTACGCCTTTCTTGACTGGCTCGCCTTCTGGCGCTGACAGAGGTTTTGCTTGACATTTCCGTCGATCCAGCGTTGTTAGCGCTAACTCAATTCAAGCCGATACTCGGACGGAGCGGAACATGACACTCAAGCTGGCAATCAACGGATTTGGACGTATCGGGCGCGGAGTTCTCCGCGCGGTAATGGAAACTGGTCGCACTGATGTAGAGATCGTGGCAATCAATGACCTCGCCAAACCTGAAATGAACGCACATCTGTTCGAATTCGACAGTGTGCACGGCCGCTATCCTCACAAGGTTACCCTAACGGACGAAGGTCTGGACGTTGGTGCTGGCCCGGTCCGTCTGACAAGCGAGCGTGATCCTGAGGCGCTGAATTGGTCGGACGTGGACGTCGTTCTGGAATGTACTGGTGTCTTCCGCACCCGCGAGGCAGCCGAGCGCCACCTGAAGAATGGCTCAAAGAAAGTACTGATTTCAGCGCCCGCACGCGGCGACGGAGTTGTAAAAACCATCGTGTTTGGCGTGAACGATCATGAATTGACCGCCGACGATACGATTGTATCAAATGCCTCGTGCACAACCAACTGCCTGTCACCGGCTGCCGCCGCTTTGGACGCTGGATTGGGTATCGTGCACGGCAACATGACCACTGTGCACGCCTATACTGCCAGCCAGCCCGTTCACGACACTGCAGGAAAAGACCCCTACCTATCCCGTGCAGGTGCCCTGTCGATGATCCCAACCACAACCGGCGCCGCTGCAGCCGTTGGACTAGTTCTGCCCAAGCTTGCGGGTAAATTGACCGGTCAAGCGATCCGCGTGCCCACCCCGAATGTTTCGGTCGTTGATCTGGTGGCCGAAGTTTCGCGCCCAACCACTGAGGAAGAGGTCAACGCGCTGTTCGTTGAAGCAGCCGCCAAAATCCCTGGCGTTCTGGCTGCAGAAAGCCGCCCACTGGTTTCCATTGATTTCAATCACGATGCCCACAGCTCGACCGTATCGCTGGCGGAAACCAAAGTCACCGACGGCACAATGGTGCGCGTTCTGGCCTGGTATGACAATGAATGGGGCTTCTCGAACCGGATGCTGGATACAGCCGCCGCGATGGGTGCACTAGCCTAAGCGCTCTCGCAGCGCCGTATGAACGCGGGGTGTGACGAATTTAGACACGTCCCCGTTCAACCGGGCGATCTCTTTCACCAGTTTCGAGGCGATGGCCTGGTGTCGCGCCTCGGCCATCAGAAACACGGTTTCAATCGAGTCATCCAATGCGCGGTTCATACCCACCATCTGGAACTCATACTCAAAATCCGCGACAGCGCGCAGCCCGCGTACGATAATCTGTGCGCCCACATCACGGGCGCAGTCGATCAACAGGTTTTCAAAGGGATGGGCAACGATTTCTGTGCCGGTTTGTTCTGTAAGATGCGCGCATTCGGCCTCGATCATGGCGACACGCTCCTCCAATGAAAACAATGGCCCCTTGTCGCGATTGATGGCGACACCTATCACCAGCTTGTCTACCAAGGCCGAAGCGCGGCGAATGATATCTATATGGCCCAGAGTAATCGGGTCAAAGGTTCCGGGGTAAAGACCAACCCGCATCACGCTCTCCTGCGTTCTGAATTTTCTGCGCCAGCAAACACAGGATTAGCGTCGGCGCAATGGGTTGCTTGGTCACAGGCCCTTTCAGTGACCCATTATCATGCCTTCAAGAGCATCTTTTTCCATGGCCAACTCAGTTAGCTGCGCCTTGACCACGTCGCCAATGGTCACAATACCAACCAGTTTACCTTCCTCAACAACCGGCATGTGGCGAAAACGACCTTCGGTCATACGGGTCATGATGTCTTTGACAGTTTCCTGACGCGTCGCCGTTACAAGGTCTCGTGTCATATATTCGGACACCGGTTGGTTTAAACAACCACTGCCGCTGGCGGCGAGTTCGCGAACAATATCCCGTTCCGACAAGATGCCAGCTGCCGTTGTGCCACCATCCTCTGAAACGATAACGGTACCGATCCGTTTTTCTGCCAGGATTTTTGACGCCTCTGAGACCGTCGCTGAAGGTTCGACCGTCACCACGCCTTCTGTCGCCTTGGATTTCAGAATGGCCTGAACGAGCATGAAGAACACCTCCGGAATTATGAACTTATCCAAAGCGTTGCGCGATTGGATCGACCTGTCAAGCGTTGGCGTCGGCTTCTAACCGCGCAACTTCGTCACGGAGGCCTTTTGTCAGAGCTTCGGCAAAACGGTTCAGTCGTTCATTACGCTGGTCCCCCTGATGTCGAACCAGATAGAAGCTTCGCGTTAAACTCATTTGATCCGTCAGGATTTTCCGAAGGTTCGGGTGGAACGGCAATGTAAAGTCATGTGCCACGCAAACCCCTGTGCCAAGTGATACTTGCCGCAACTGAACCGAGACCGAATTCGATGCAAGCGCGACACGGTCAATGCCGATATCGTTGAGATAATCCAGCTCTTGATCAAAGATCATATCCGGGATGTAACCAATCAAACGATGGCCCTTCAAATCTGCGACCGACCGGATCGGCGCATGACGGTCAAGATATTCCCGTGCAGCAACCATATGCAGTTTGTAATCGCTGACTTTCTTCACCAACAGCTTGCCTGCGGTCGGTGCGCTAACCGTTACGGCCATATCCGCCTCTCGACGAGAGAGGTTGATGATTCTTGGCAGGGCCAAAATTTGGATATCCAAATCAGGATTTGCATCGCTGATCTTTGCGCAAACCTGCGGCAGCAGATAGTTGGCGCTGCCGTCGGGCGCACCTATTCGTATCTGGCCGCTTAACGACTTGGTGGACCCCGCAACTGCCCCGGCGGCCGCACGCATTGCTTCTTCGGCTTGCAAGCCATGATCCAAAAGACGCTCGCCCGCAGTTGTCAGGACATATCCCTGATATGATTTCGTGAAGAGCAGCGCATTCAGGTTCGTTTCCAGTCGGGCAATGCGCCGCCCAACTGTAGCCGGGTCCATCTTCAGAATACGTCCGGCGGAAGACAGGCTTTCCTCGCGCGCGACGGCTAGAAAAACTCGCATATCATCCCAATTCGGGTTCATCTCTTACCTTTTGCATTTTTGCAAAGCTCTTTTGAAACATTGCCTCTGTTCGCGGGATTTTTGCAAGCCTATCCTGCGCGCAAATTATCGGAGGAGTTTTCGATGCAAGACCTGACCCATTTCCTCAACGGCGAGCAAGTTGCCGGCACATCCGGCCGTTTCGACGATGTCTTCAACCCGGCAACGGGCGAAGTTCAGTACAAGTGCCCGATGGCAAGCGCCGCTGAAACGACCGCGGCGATCGAACAGGCCGCGATTGCTCAACCGGCATGGGGCGCAACCAACCCGCAAAAGCGTGCCCGTGTCATGATGGCCATGGTTCACCTGATGAACCGCGACATGGACAAACTGGCCGAAGCGCTGAGCCGAGAGCACGGCAAAACCATCCCGGACGCCAAGGGTGATCTACAGCGTGGTCTGGAAGTAATCGAATACTGCATCGGCGCGCCGCAGATGCTGAAAGGCGAGTTCACCGATAGCGCAGGCCCCGGCATCGACATGTATTCAATGCGCCAGCCGTTGGGTGTTGTGGCAGCAATCATGCCGTTCAACTTCCCGGCCATGATGCCGCTATGGCATGTTGGCCCGGCGCTGGCCTGTGGCAATGCGGTCGTTCTGAAACCCTCCGAGCGTGATCCCTCGGTTCCTCTGATGCTGGCGGAACTGTTTGTCGAGGCGGGTCTGCCCAAAGGTGTGTTCCAGGTCGTCAATGGCGACAAAGAGGCGGTGGACACCCTGCTGGACAGTGAAATCATTCAGGGCGTCAGCTTTGTGGGCTCGACCCCAATCGCCCATTACATCTATTCCCGCGCAACCGCGAACGGCAAACGCGCGCAGTGTTTCGGTGGTGCCAAGAACCACATGATCGTTATGCCCGATGCTGACTTGGACCAAGCGGCCGACGCGCTGGTCGGCGCCGGATTTGGTGCAGCAGGCGAGCGCTGCATGGCGATTTCAGTCGCCGTACCTGTTGGCGAAGAAACCGCCGACGCGCTGATCGAAAAACTGATCCCGCGCGTGGAAAAGCTGAAGGTTGGCCCCTACACCGCTGGCGACGACGTGGATATGGGCCCGGTTGTGACCGGAGCGGCCAAGCAGCGTATCCTCGGCCTGATCAATTCGGGCGTCGAACAAGGCGCGAAGCTGGTCGTCGACAACCGCGACTTTAGCCTGCAAGGGTACGAAGACGGTTTCTTTGTTGGCCCACACCTGTTTGACCACGTGACGCCCGAGATGGACATCTACAAGCAAGAGATCTTCGGTCCTGTTCTGTCGACCGTCCGCGCCGGATCTTATGAGGAAGCGTTGAAGCTGGCGATGGACCACGAATACGGCAACGGCACCGCGATCTTTACCCGCGATGGTGACACCGCCCGCGACTTTGCCAGCCGCGTGAATATCGGCATGGTTGGCATTAACGTTCCGATCCCGGTGCCGCTGGCCTATCACACCTTTGGCGGCTGGAAGAAATCCATGTTCGGTGACCTGAACCAGCACGGCCCGGACAGTTTCAAGTTCTATACCCGCACCAAGACGGTGACGGCCCGCTGGCCTTCGGGCATCAAAGAAGGTGGCGAGTTCAACTTCAAAGCCATGGACTGATCCAAACAGGCTCAACGGCATCAACCCGGCCTTCTCAGGCCGGGTTTTTTCGGCAAAGCGCCGCCAAAACGCGCGGTTTCACGATAAATTCAAGTCGAGAGCCCTAGAATTACAGGGTGATGACCCATAATTTACTAGCAAACTATTGCTCGAGCAGTTCTTGAATCGGAGGCCAACTTGTCCAATCCCCGCATGACTCGTCGCTCTGCTTTGCTGGGTGTCGCATCTCTTGTCGCAACGCCCGCAATAGTGCGCGCTCAAAGCACGGACGCCTTCCCAACGGATGAAGATGCGATCAGTACTCAACTGCCGGTGCGCCGCAATGTGTCCTCGTTCTCGCAACAGAACTGGCAGGACCATTTCGACGAGCTGGGCGTGGGTTGCCTTTTGGCCGATATCACAAGCCGGGCCGTTCACTATTGGGGCCCGGACGGAACTTACAAACTGTACCCGAGTTCCGTTCCAATGAGCGAAGAACTGACAAAGCGTGGTTACACGAAAGTCGTTCGTAAAACAGAATTTCCAAGCTGGACGCCAACCGCATCCATGCGCGAACGTGACCCATCCTTGCCCATCCGCATGAAAGGCGGCGATCCGGGCAATCCGCTTGGCACGCGTGCTATGTACTTGGATTGGCCTGCATATCTGGTGCACGGCACCCACGATACGCGCAAGATTGGGCGGCAAAGCTCGTCTGGCTGCATTGGCCTTTATAACCAGCATGTTGAGGAGCTGTATCCTCTGGTCCAAATCGGAACTCAAGTCAGATTAGTCTGACAACAAAAGCCCCGGCCCAAAGGACCGGGGCTTTCTTTTGGGCGTAGTCTGTTATTCAGGCAAGATCACCGCATCGACGACATGGATTACGCCGTTGCTGGTCTCAATGTCAGCCTGAACCACCTCGGCGCCGTTTACCTTAACGCCGTTTCTTGCATTGACGCTGAGGCGATCACCTTGAACGGTCAGAACTTTTGCGCGCTTACCGGCAATATCACCAGACATGACCTTGGCCGGAACCACGTGATAGGTCAAAATCTCGACCAGTTGGTCCTTGTTTTCGGGCAACAGCAGTGTTTCCACCGTTCCTTCTGGCAGCGCGGCGAATGCCTCATCCGTCGGGGCAAAAACCGTGAACGGGCCATCGCCTTTCAACGTATCTACGAGACCTGCAGCCTGAACAGCAGCGACTAGGGTGTTAAAGGACCCGGCCGAAACGGCAGTGTCTACGATATCGGCAGCCTGGGCTTTTATAGGCAATGCAAGCGCGAGTGCTGCGGCAGCGCTCATGATTGTGCGACGGAACATGGCTGTTGTCTCCTCTCCAGCTTGTTTCGGAAAGGAGTACGGGCACTTTGCCGCAACGGATCACTCAGGCGTCAAGTTTCTTTGACCTGAACCCAGATACTCTGCGCGCGACCATCCTTTAGAAAGGGCAGCGCCTCAACCGCATCGGGGCGGTTCTGTTGCAGATAGTAACCCGGCCAAAGCATTGAATATGAACCGGATTGCAGCAATGCATGTAGAACGTACTGCTCTCCCCATCCCGGGCAGTCATAGAAGAACCGCTTGGGGTATTCGTAGGGCAGAAAAACATCGTGGACGTGGATCACGACGCCTGGTTTCAACGTCGGAATGATGCGGCAGAACAGATGCGCTACATCGTTGCTCATACGAACGACATGACTGGAATCAATAAACAGGACATCACCCGCTTCGAGTTGATCGAACAGCGCCGGGTCGACCTCCTCCAGCCGTTTTTGTTCGAACCGGTCCACAACATGCGCGATGTCGGCGCGCGGGTACGGATCAATCGCGGTGATCTGAGTATCCAAGCCACCGTCAATGATCGCCTGCCGAGTGACACGGGTTGAGTTGCCGCAGCCGACCTCGATCACTCGTTTGGGCGCAAATCGACGGATCATCAGGTACAGAGCGTCGGCGTCGGGGCTGTCATAGTAGCCGTTGCCGATGCGGTATCCCGTCTGATTCTGCGCTGGGTTTTTCAGAGCGTCCAACGCCTCGGCGTGTTGTTGGTATTCGGCAACCAGTTGGGTGATATCGAAACCCTCCATCCCCGGCGACAAGGTATAGGCGGGTCGGGTCAGCCCACCTGCCCGTTCAAACGCCTCTAGCCGGGCGCGTTCGTCCAGTTCTGGGGCCTTGTCGATCAGCTTTACCCCCAACTCATCAAGGGCTTCGTTGATCTTGGGGAATTTTCTGGGTTTCACGGGCGGCTCCACTTTCATCTTGCGTGTTCCTTACCGTTGCTTGCCGGACCTCTGCAAGCGAACCAGCGTCAAACGCTTGGCAAAACGGCAATTTCCGTATTCACTGGTCGGAATAGTTGTACGAGGGCCGCCATGCAGCAGGAATTTACGCTGGGCATCGAAGAAGAGTATTTGCTGGTCGATCGCGACAGCCTTGAACTCGCCGAAGCACCCGCCGCGTTGATGGAGGCCTGCCAATCCGATTTTGAAGGTCAGGTCAGCCCTGAGTTTTTGCAATGCCAGATTGAGGTCGGCACCCGCCCCCATACGACCGTCAAGTCCGCCCGAGAGGATCTAAAACGTTTACGATCCTGCGTAGCAGAACGCGCTGCCGAGTATAATCTTGCCCCGATTGCCGTTTCCTGCCACCCGTTCGCCGACTGGAAGAAACAACATCACACACGCAAAGATCGCTACGACGCGCTGCAACATGCACTCGGCGGTGTTGCGCGGCGCATGCTGATCTGTGGAATGCACGTCCATGTCGGGGTTGAAGACCCTGCCCTGCGCGCTGATCTGATGCCTCAGCTTTCTTATTTCCTGCCCCACTTGTTGGCGTTGTCGACCTCTTCGCCGTATTGGAACGGAGAAGACACCGGCCTGTCGTCCTATCGCCTGACAGTCTTTGACAACCTGCCACGTACGGGATTGCCTCCGGTTCTTGCCAGCTGGTCAGATTACGAACGCACGACCGGTATTCTGGTCGAGCTCGGCGTAATCGAAGACACGACGAAAATCTGGTGGGACCTGCGCCCTTCGCATCGTTTCCCAACACTGGAAACGCGCATCATGGATGTGCAACCGCGGCTAGAACATACGTTGTCTCTGGCAGCTTTGGTTCAGGCGCTGACGCGTATGTTGTGCCGTTTGAAAGATCGAAACCTACGTTGGCGGCATTACGACCAGTTCCTGATCGGCGAAAACCGCTGGCGAGCGCAACGATATGGCGTTGGCGAAGGGCTGATTGATTTCGGCGACCGATCTATCAAACCCATGCCCGAACTGATGGGTGAACTGATGGGCATGTTGGCCGAGGATGCCGAAACTTTAGGCACAATGACCGAACTGGCCCGTTTGCAGCAGATTGCGCAAAATGGCACCTCTGCTACCCGTCAGCGCCGCGTTTACGCGGAAGCCACGGCTCGCGGCGACGACCCGGGCAAGGCGGTGGTTCAGCACCTGATCGAAGAGTATCACCAAGATCTTTGAAGCCCTCTACCAATGATTGCTGCCCGTGCAAAATTTCTGTAAGAATCGCGAAATAAACAATCGTTCAATTCATTCGGCAGCGTGGGAGGCAAGCCTTGGATTTTGCACTGACAGAAGAGCAAACCGCAATCTTCGACATGGCCTATCAGTTTGGGCAGGATCACATCGCCCCAAACGCCCGCCAATGGGAGAATGACGGTACCATCCCCAAGGAACTTTGGCCGCTGATTGGTGAATTGGGGTTTGGCGGTTTGTATGTCTCGGAAGACAGTGGCGGTTCGGGTTTAAGCCGTCTGGACGCCACATTGGTATTCGAGGCGCTTTCAATGGCCTGCCCTTCGGTCGCAGCCTTTCTGTCGATCCACAACATGTGCGCCAAGATGTTGGACAGTTTAGCAAGCGACGACCTCAAATCCCGCATTATGCCCAATGTGCTGAGTTTGAACACAGTCCTCAGCTATTGCCTGACCGAGCCGGGATCAGGTTCGGATGCGGCGGCTTTGAAAACACGGGCCGATCGTACCAATGAAGGATACACGCTGAACGGCACCAAGGCCTTCATCTCTGGTGGAGGGTATTCTGACGCATATGTTTGCATGGTGCGCACCGGTCAGGATGGGCCAAAGGGAATCTCGACCGTTTATGTCGAAGACGGAACGCCGGGCCTCAGCTTTGGCGCGCTAGAGCAGAAGATGGGTTGGAAAAGCCAGCCGACAGCACAGGTGCAGTTCGATGACTGCAAAATCTCGGCAGGCAACCTTGTAGGAACAGAGGGCGACGGTTTCAAATACGCGATGATGGGTCTGGACGGCGGGCGATTGAACATTGCTTCCTGCTCGCTTGGGGCGGCTCAGGCTGGCCTGAACGCGACCCTGCAATACATGTCCGAACGCAAGGCTTTCGGCCAGTCAATCGACCAGTTTCAGGCGCTGCAGTTTCGGCTCGCGGATATGGAGATTGAAATACAAGCCGCCCGCATATTCTTGCACCAAGCCGCCTGGAAACTGGATCAGGGCGCGCCCGACGCCACCAAGTTTTGCGCCATGGCCAAGAAATTCGTGACCGAAACCGGATCGAAAATCGTCGATCAATGCCTGCAGTTGCACGGCGGTTATGGGTATCTTGCCGATTACGGCATCGAAAAGCTGGTCCGCGATTTGCGCGTACACCAGATTCTGGAAGGCACGAACGAAATCATGCGGGTCATCGTGGCCCGACAAATGCTCGCCGAACGCTGAGGAGCCAATGCCAGACATCGAAATACGCATCACAGGCCGCGCTGGGCGCATCACCCTGACCCGTCCCAGTGCGCTGAACGCAATGACCTACGACATGTGCATGGCTATCGACACCGCCCTGCGCAACTGGCGTGAAGATGACGCCGTTGATCTGGTGATTCTGGACGCCGAAGGCGACAAGGCCTTTTGCGCAGGCGGAGACATCGCCGACCTGTATGCCACGGGAATGAAAGGTGATTTCGAATACGGGCGCACCTTTTGGCGAGACGAATACCGTCTGAACGCGTTGATCTTTGAATACCCGAAACCGGTCGTCAGTTTTTTGCAAGGTTTCACCATGGGCGGCGGCGTCGGGATCGGCTGCCATGGCAGTCACCGCATCGTCTGTGAAAGCTCCCAAATCGCGCTGCCGGAATGCTCGATCGGATTGGTTCCAGATGTCGGCAGTACACTGATGTTGGCGATGGCTCCTGGACGACTGGGAGAATATTTAGGGGCGACTGGGCATCGTATTGGACCTGGGGACGCAATTTTCGCTGGGTTTGCCGACCACTTCGTTCCCATAGAACAATGGCCCGATCTGATTGAAATGCTCGAGGCCTCGGGCGACGCTGAACTGTTGAAAACCCATGCAATGACGCCACCTGAAAGCGAACTTGCGCAACGGCAGCCTGAAATTGACGCCCATTTCGCCGGAGAAAGCTTAGGCGATATCCTGAACGCACTAACTCAATCGGATCACGCGCTGGCAACCGACGCGCGCAAGCTGATGGATCGAAATTCACCACTGTCGATGGCGTGCACGGTTGAAATGCTGCACCGTCTGCGCGGCCCCAGCATTACACTGCGCAAAGCATTGGAACTGGAATACCGGTATACTTTCCGCGCAATGGAGCACGGGGATTTTCTTGAAGGCATTCGTGCCCAAATCATCGACAAAGACCGCGATCCGCGCTGGCAGTTTGCAGATCAAACAGTACCTACAGCAGCGGTGTCAAAGATGCTGCAGCCTCTGGGGAAAGACACGCTGACATTTGAGGAGACATAAGGGATGAAAATCGGGTTTATCGGCCTTGGAAACATGGGCAATCCGATGGCTGCCAACTTGGCCAAAGCCGGGCACGATGTGACAGGCTTTGACATGGCGGATGTCGACGTGGCGGGCGTTTCCTTGGCCGACACTGGTGCGGAAGCTGCCGCAAATGCCGAAATCGTCATCACGATGCTGCCGAACGGACAGATTCTGCGCTCGGTCGCGGATGAGATCATTCCCGCGATGAAAACCGGTGCTGTTTGGATTGATTGTTCCACCGTGGACGTCGATAGCGCACGCGCCGTGGCGGATCAGGCTAAAGAAGCCGGTATCCTCACCGTGGACGCGCCGGTTTCGGGCGGTATCGGCGGCGCTGCGGCGGGAACATTGACCTTCATGGCTGGCGGCAGTGATGCTGCTTTCGCCAAGGCTGCGCCCCTATTCGACATCATGGGACAAAAGGCCGTGCATTGCGGTGAGTCGGGTTCCGGTCAGGCCGCAAAGATTTGCAACAACATGATCCTTGGCGTGACCATGATCGCCACCTGCGAGGCGTTTGCGCTGGCTGACAAACTGGGTCTGGACAGGCAAAAGATGTTCGATGTGGTCAGCACCTCTTCGGGCTATAGCTGGACAATGAATGCCTATTGCCCTGCCCCTGGCGTTGGCCCGGCAAGCCCGGCAGATAACGACTACCAGCCCGGTTTCGCCGCCGAATTGATGCTGAAGGATCTTCGCCTTAGTCAGCAGGCCGCTGAAAGCTCGGATGCTGACACGCCAATGGGTCAGGCTGCAACGGCGATTTATGAACAATTCGTCGAATCCGAAGGCGGGTTGGGCAAAGATTTCTCGGCAATGTTGCCCCGATTCGAAAGACGCAGCCGAGGCTGAGTGCCTAAGCGATATCCCGCACAGCGGTTTGACAGCCGCTGCGCGATTCGCCATCTATGGGGTGTGTCAAGGTCGCTAGGGCCACACCGCGAAGGACTGTAGAATGACCAAATTTTTGGTGACGACGGCCACTTTTATTGCATTGGCTTTAACACCCGTTGCAACCATGGCCAAAAACAAAGGTGGGCACTGCCCGCCAGGTCTGGCTAAAAAGTCTGTGCCCTGTGTTCCACCCGGTCAGGCAAAGAAACTCTACCGAAACGGTGATTTCATCTATGATGACTACCGCTGGATCAATGACCCATATCGCTATGGTTTGAACCGGAAATATTCGTACATCCGGGCCGGTGACTACGTTTACCGTGTCGACCCCGACACCCGGAAAGTACTTAACCTGATTGGTGCGGTGGCTGACATCCTATACTAAGGGCCGGCCCCCTATTCCGCGGCGACCCGCGTACCATCTAACATCTGCTTCAGATAGCGACCAGTATGGCTGCGCTCGACCGAGGCCACATCCTCGGGCGTACCCGTCGCCACAATCTCACCCCCGCCATCGCCGCCTTCGGGGCCGATATCAATGATGTGATCTGCGGTTTTGACGACATCCAGATTATGCTCAATCACCACAACCGTATTGCCCTGATCAACCAGTTCATGCAGCACTTCCAACAGCTTACGAACATCTTCGAAATGCAAACCAGTAGTCGGCTCGTCCAGAATATACAGCGTCCGCCCGGTTGAGCGTTTGGACAACTCTTTAGACAGTTTGACCCGCTGGGCTTCACCACCCGAAAGGGTCGTCGCCTGTTGACCGACCTTGATATAGCCAAGACCGACGCGAGCCAATGCATCCATTTTATCCCGGATTGACGGCACCGCCTTAAAGAACTCCTGCGCGTCTTCCACTGTCATATCAAGGACATCGGCGATGGACTTGCCCTTGAACTTGATCTCAAGCGTTTCTCGATTGTAACGCGCGCCTTTACAGGTCTCGCAGGTCACGTAGACGTCCGGCAGGAAGTGCATCTCGATCTTGATGACACCGTCCCCCTGACAGGCTTCGCACCGACCGCCTTTAACGTTAAAGCTAAAGCGCCCCGGTTTGTAGCCACGCGCCTTGGCTTCTGGCAGGCCGGCAAACCAGTCGCGGATCGGGGTGAAGGCCCCGGTGTAAGTCGCTGGATTCGAACGTGGAGTTCGACCGATGGGCCGTTGGTCAATGTCGATGACCTTGTCCAGATGCTCCAGCCCTTTGATCGTTTCACACGGCGCGGGTGTCTGTCGCGCCCCGTTCAATCGCATCGAGGCCGTTTTGAACAACGTCTCAATCGTCAGCGTCGATTTACCGCCACCAGATACACCGGTCACGCAGACAAACTTGCCCAGCGGGAAATCAGCCGTGACACTTTTAAGGTTGTTTCCTGTCGCCTTAACGACTGAAACCTTCTTCTTGTTCCCCTTGCGTCGTTCGGTTGGCACCGAAATTTCCCGGGTTCCGGCGAGGTACTGACCCGTCATAGATGCCGCATCGGCTGCAATCTGGTCTGGCGTACCCTGGCTTACCACCTGCCCGCCGTGGACACCGGCTCCAGGCCCGATATCGAACACATAGTCAGCTTCACGGATGGCTTCTTCGTCATGTTCAACGACGATGACCGTGTTGCCCTGATCGCGCAGGTTCTTGAGCGTTCCCAACAAGCGGTCGTTGTCGCGTTGATGCAGACCGATAGAAGGCTCGTCTAGTACGTACAGCACGCCTGTCAGGCCCGAACCGATCTGGCTGGCCAAGCGAATGCGCTGGCTCTCGCCACCGGAAAGAGTGCCACTTGAACGTGATAAGGTAAGGTATTCCAAACCCACGTTATTCAGGAAACCCAGCCGCTCACGAATCTCTTTTAGAATCGCCCGCGCAATCTCGTTCTTCTGAACGCTTAGATGGTTCGGCGCGTCTTCGACCCAGGCCAGAGCCTCTTTGATCGACATCTGAACCACCTGCCCCACATGAAGACCTGCGATCTTGACCGCCAGAGCCTCGGGGCGCAGGCGATACCCTTCGCACGAGCCACAGGGTCGATTGTTCTGATAGCGTTCGAATTCCTCTCGAATCCACGCGCTGTCGGTTTCGCGATAGCGACGCTCCATATTCGGAATCACGCCCTCAAAGCTGCGGGTAACCTGATAGACCCGCCCACCTTCGTCATAGCGGAACTGAATTTCCTCATCGCCTGATCCGCGCAGGAACACCTGCTGCACCTTCGCCGGCAAAACTTTCCAGGGCGTGTTCTTGTCAAACTCATAATGCCGCGCAATGGCTTCAATCGTTTGCAAGAAATACGGCGACTTGCCTTTGCGCCAAGGCGCTAAAGCACCGTCATAAAGCTTCAGGGTCTGGTCCGGCACCACCAACCGTTCGTCAAAGAACAGCTCGACCCCCAGACCGTCACAATCCGGGCAGGCCCCGAACGGCGCGTTGAAGGAAAACAGTCGGGGTTCGATCTCGGGAATAGTGAAGCCACTGACCGGGCAGGCAAAATTCTCACTGAAGGTGATGCGTTCCGGGTCACCTTCACGCGGCGCTGTTTCCAGAATCGCGATCCCGTCTGCAAGATCCAGCGCGGTACGCAGACTGTCGGCCAGCCGCGTCTCCATCCCTTCGCGAACGACGAGGCGGTCTACAACAACGTCGATATCGTGACGGAACTTTTTGTCTAGCGTGGGCGGTTCGTCCAGTTCATAGAACTCGCCATCCACTTTCACACGCTGGAAACCCTGCTTGCGCAACTCTAGGAACTCTTTTTTGTACTCGCCCTTCCGATCCCGCACGATGGGTGCCAGAAGATAGCCCCGTGTCCCCTCTTCCATCGTCATGATCCGGTCGACCATGTCCTGCACCTGTTGTGCCTCAATCGGCAGGCCAGTGGCGGGGCTGATTGGCGTGCCGGCGCGGGCAAACAAAAGACGCAGATAGTCGTAAATCTCGGTAACCGTTCCGACAGTTGAACGTGGATTCTTCGACGTGGTTTTCTGTTCGATCGAAATCGCCGGAGACAGGCCACTGATGTGATCCACGTCCGGCTTTTCCATCATATCAAGGAACTGGCGGGCGTAGGCCGACAAGCTTTCAACATAGCGGCGCTGACCTTCGGCGTAGATCGTATCAAACGCCAAAGACGACTTGCCCGAGCCGGACAAGCCGGTGATCACCACCAACTGATCCCGCGGGATATCTACGTCGATGCTTTTGAGGTTATGCTCGCGCGCGCCGCGCACCTCGATATTCTTCAGCTCAGCCATTTTCGGCCCCCAACACACAAGTGTCCTAGAAATAGGCGAGCGGCACCGAGTCTCCAACAGAAAAGTTAGAACAAAGTGTGAACTACCGGATTATTGCCGACATCTCCTGACACAGAACCCTCAATCCGATGTGTCTCCCCTACAAGGGGGTGATATTTCATCGTATCTAAGAGAAATGGCGCGGTTGACGGGGCTCGAACCCGCGACCCCCGGCGTGACAGGCCGGTACTCTAACCAACTGAGCTACAACCGCGCATTAGGGTCTATGTCTGATCCATATGCCCGGATCAAAGGCTGGCAGCGATGGCGCGGTTGACGGGGCTCGAACCCGCGACCCCCGGCGTGACAGGCCGGTACTCTAACCAACTGAGCTACAACCGCCCGCTGCCCGTTCGTTGCTGAACGTTGGGGTGTATTATGGCTATGGTCGGGCAGCGTCAAGCGGCGTTTTGAAGTTTTTTGAAAATCCTGAAACTTTCCTGACCGCCTGTGCGAACAAGGCCGTGGCTACGTAACCCACGCTGCACCATCTTTGTTCTGAAGGCCAACTTGGAGACCAGCGGCGCGTCCAAGAAAACCAACTGAAAATGCGGGCCAATAGACTGGGTCACAACGTGCCTTCTTTCATCAATACGGGCAAAGTGCGCGGCATCTGGCTCTTGCAGCGCGTACCCAGTTGGTATAGCACGCAGCCTCATGGGTGATTAGCTCAGTGGTAGAGCGCTTCGTTCACATCGAAGATGTCAGGAGTTCAAATCTCTTATCACCCACCACCTTTCTTTTCGTAAGCACCTTCCAAATTTCTTCGCTGTGACGGGCACTTGCCAGGTTTCGCCCGAACTGCGTATCCTGCGTTGAATGGCCGCAAGATCATGCGGCGCTTTGGGGTGGGGTGAGCACGTGACCAGATTGAAGCGGGATATCGGTCTGGTCGGGCTGACCTTCATCTCGGTCGGCGGCATCATTGGCTCCGGCTGGTTATTCGGCCCGCTTCTTGCAGTGCAACATGCGGGGCCCGCCGCTGTCTTCTCATGGATCATTGGTGCGGCAGCTATGTTCATTCTGGCGATCACCTTTGCAGAAATTTCCGCCATGCTGCCGATTCCAGGCGGCATTGCGCGGGTGCCGCAGTTTTCCCACGGCAATATCGTCTCGATGGCAATGGGTTGGACGGCCTGGATTGGCTATAACACCACCGCCCCGATCGAGGTCGAGGCAATGCTGAAATATCTGGCTCCCTACGCCCCATGGCTGCACACTGCCGACACCGGAGACCTGACGGGCGCCGGCATCACGGTTGCCCTGTTCTTCATGCTGCTGTTCGTTGCGGTCAATGCATTGGGCGTCAAGTTCTTCACCCAGGTGAACGCAACGCTGACCTGGGCGAAGATCGCGATACCAATCGTGTTGGCCGGATTGCTAATTGCCAATCGGTTCGATACTCAAAATTTCACCCGACCTGATGGTTTCGCACCTTATGGACTGCAAGGCATCATGGCCGCAGTTTCGACCGGAGGCGTCATCTTTTCCTTCATCGGCTTCCGTCACGTAGTCGACATGGCCGGAGAAGTCCGAAACCCCAAGTTCGCCATCCCCGCCGCGTTGGTTCTGTCCATCGTGCTTTGTGCTTTGATCTATGTCGGCCTGCAAATCGCCTTTATCGGTGCGTTGGACAAAAAAATGCTTGCCAACGGCTGGGCCAGTTTGAGTTTCGGCGGTCAAGGCCCGTTGGATGGCGTCATCATTTCGGTCGGGTTTGTCTGGTTTCTAAGTGTTCTTAACATCGGATCGGTCATTGGGCCGTTCGGCAATGGCCTTGTCTCGACTGGATCAAACGCACGAATCGCAATGGCATTGGCAAAAAACGGGTTTTTGCCATCACGCTTGATGATTCTGTCGTCGTTCGGGGTTCCGCTTTGGGCTCTGGCCCTGAATTTCCTGATCGGCACGCTGTTCCTGCTGACGGTTCCGTTCACTACAGTCATTGCGCTTAACGGCGCCGCTATCGTGCTGTCGTTTGCCGTCGGCCCCATCGCCGTGGTGTGCCTGCGACATTTGATGCCGGATCATCCCAGATCCATCAGAATTCCCGCCGTGAAAGTGGTTGCCGTCTCGGCCTTCGCCATCGCAACGCTGGTCGTATACTGGAGCGGTTGGGACACGGTCTGGCGCCTCGGCATCGCGCTGGCCATCGGTTTCCTCCTTCTTCTCGTGCGATTCCGGAGGCGGCTGGACGAGATGGACGTAACCGAAGCGATATGGCTGGTCCCTTACCTCATCGGCATCGGGCTGATTTCCTATCTCGGACAGTTCGGAGAAGGTGCGTTAAATCAAATCCCGTTCGGGTGGGACATCGTGCTATGCGTGCTGTTTTCAACAGTGATTTTTGGCCTTGCAGTGCGTTCGGCCCTGCCCCAGCAGAAGTTCGAGAAATACATAGCCGAAGAGGAGATTTTGGACCCAAAGAAACCCGTCATCGGGTTGTAAAAAGGCGGGGTTACCCCCGCCTTTGGTCTTAGTGCGCTGTCGCGGATGGCCCTGCACTTTCGGTCGCTTTTGCCGCCGCTGCTGCAGCCTCTTCCGCCGCCTCATCCCATTCAATCGGTTCAGGCTCGCTGACCAGTGCGTGTTTCAGTACTTCCGAGACATGCGTGACCGGAATGATCTCCAGCCCTTCCTTCACATTGTCCGGAATCTCGGCCAGATCCTTTTCGTTCTCTTCCGGGATCAGAACGGTCTTGATGCCACCACGCAGGGCCGCCAGCAGTTTCTCTTTCAAACCACCAATCGGCATCGCGTTGCCGCGCAGCGAAACCTCACCAGTCATCGCGATATCCTTGCGTACCGGAATACCGGTCAGCACCGACACGATCGATGTCACCATCGCCAAACCGGCACTCGGACCGTCCTTGGGTGTTGCGCCATCCGGCACGTGGACGTGGATATCCAGTGTATCGAACTTTGGTGGCTTCACCCCGATCTGAGGCGAAATAGACCGAACATATGACGAAGCCGCATCAATGGATTCCTTCATCACATCGCCCAACTTACCCGTGGTTTTCATCCGACCTTTTCCGGGCAGTTTCAGCGCCTCGATATGCAGCAGATCACCTCCGACCGAGGTCCAAGCCAACCCGGTAACTACACCGACCTGATCGTCCTGTTCGGCGAGACCATAGCGGAACTTTGGAACGCCCAGGAATTCATCCAGATTGTCAGGCGTCACCGTGACGGATTCAGCCTCTTTCTTGATGATCTTGGTCAGCGATTTTCGCGCAACTTTGGCGATCTCACGCTCAAGGTTCCGCACACCCGCCTCGCGAGTGTATGTGCGGATCATTTTCTGCAGGGCCTCATCAGTCAGTTCAAACTCCTTGGCCTTCAGGCCATGGTTTTTGACCTGCTTGCTGATCAGGTGCTGCTTGGCGATCTCACTTTTTTCCTCTTCGGTGTAACCGGCCAGGGGAATGATCTCCATCCGGTCCAGCAAAGGCCCAGGCATGTTGTAGCTGTTCGACGTGGTCAGGAACATCACGTTCGAAAGGTCGTATTCGACCTCAAGGTAATGATCCATGAACGTGCTGTTCTGTTCCGGGTCCAACACTTCCAGCATCGCAGAAGCCGGATCACCACGGAAATCCTGACCCATCTTGTCGATCTCGTCGAGCAGGATAAGCGGGTTTGTGGTCTTGGCCTTTTTCAGAGCCTGAATAATCTTACCGGGCATCGAGCCGATATACGTCCGGCGGTGGCCGCGAATCTCGGATTCGTCGCGCACACCTCCCAACGAGATGCGAATGAACTCGCGCCCCGTGGCTTTGGCAACCGATTTACCCAGCGAGGTTTTACCCACACCCGGAGGGCCAACAAGGCACAGGATCGGGCCTTTCAGCTTTTTCGAACGCTGCTGGACTGCCAGATACTCTACGATCCGTTCTTTGACCTTCTCCAGCCCGTAGTGATCCGCGTCCAGAATGTCTTGCGCCCGACCCAAGTCCTTTTTAACGCGGGATTTGGTGCCCCACGGCAGCGACAGGATCCAGTCCAGATAATTGCGCACAACGGTGGCTTCGGCGGACATGGGCGACATGTTCTTGAGCTTTTTCAGCTCGCCTTCGGCCTTTTCGCGCGCCTCTTTCGACAGCTTTGTCTCGTTGATCTTGGCTTCCAGCTCGGCGACTTCGTTGCTGCCGTCCTCGCCATCGCCAAGTTCTTTCTGAATGGCCTTCATCTGCTCATTCAGATAGTATTCGCGCTGCGTCTTCTCCATCTGAGATTTGACGCGGGTCTTGATCTTTTTCTCGACCTGCAGAACCGACATCTCGCCCTGCATCAGGCCATAGACTTTCTCAAGCCGCTCGCTGACGCTGAGGGTTTCCAGCAGTTCCTGCTTTTGCTCGACTTCGATGCCCAAGTGACCCGACACAAGGTCAGCCAACTTTGCGGGTTCGGCGGTCTCACCCACAGCGGTCAGCGCTTCTTCGGGGATGTTCTTGCGCACTTTGGCGTAACGCTCGAACTCATCCGCGACAGTGCGCAGCAACGCTTCGGTCGTGGTCACATCACCCGGAATTTCGGTCAGATACTCGGCGCGGGCCTCGAAAAATTCTTCGTTTTCAAGGAATTCTGTGATCTGTACGCGTGCCTGACCTTCGACCAGCACCTTGACGGTGCCATCGGGTAGCTTCAGCAGTTGCAAAACATTGGCCAGAACGCCCGAACGATAAATACCATCTTCGGCCGGGTCATCATCACCCGGATCAATCTGGCTGGACAGAAGGATCTGCTTGTCGTCCTGCATCACCTCTTCCAGCGCGCGGACCGATTTCTCCCGACCCACGAACAGCGGCACGATCATATGCGGAAATACCACGATATCGCGCAGCGGAAGGACGGGGTATGAGGAATTAAGGGGCTCTTGCATGCTCAATCCTTATCATTGGCAAGACGGCTCCGGTCCCTGAATAAGGCAACGCTCGGCCGTCTCCTGTCTTGGACGATAAAGGTGGGGCCTCATCGCCCTTTTTCAACCTTACCGCCGTATATCGAGACTCAGAATGACCCGAGGTTTATCGGACTGCAAGGTATCGCGCCTACATATCCACCATTTTTGCAGATTGGCGCTATCGCAAGGTGATCAAAGCGGCTCGATATCGCCCTGCGCCCGTTGCGCGTGGAACTGGACCTGCCATGCCTCAAACGTCCCGGAGGCAATTGCATCGCGCATGCCCTGCATAATCTCTTGGAAATAGTGCAGGTTGTGCCAGGTCAGCAGCATGCCCGAAATCATTTCGTTGGAACGGAAAACGTGATGCAGATAGGCGCGCGAATAATTTGAACACGCTGGGCACGAGCAGTTCTCGTCCAGCGGGCGTGGATCGTCGGCGTGGCGGGCGTTTTTGATATTCACGACACCATGCCGGGTGAAGACCTGCCCAGTCCGACCCGAACGAGACGGCAGAACGCAGTCCATCATGTCAATGCCACGCGCAACAGCGCCGACGATGTCATCGGGTTTGCCAACCCCCATCAAATAGCGCGGTTTGTCTGTCGGCAGGAAATCAGGCGCGTAATCGAGGCAACCAAACATTGCCTCTTGCCCCTCACCCACGGCCAGCCCGCCGACCGCGTATCCTTCAAATCCGATCTCTTTCAGAGCGAATGCGCTTTCTTCGCGCAAGTCCTGTTCCAGCCCGCCTTGCATGATGCCGAACAGAGCATGGCCCGGACGATCCCCAAACGCTTCACGCGAGCGATCCGCCCACCGCATTGAAAGGCGCATCGACTCGGCGATGCGATCACGGTCTGCAGGCAACGCTGGGCATTCATCAAAGCACATGACGATGTCTGACCCAAGCAGGCGCTGAATCTCCATCGACCGTTCGGGCGTCAGTTCGTGCTTGGAGCCATCCACGTGGGATTTGAACGTCACGCCCTTTTCGGTCAGCTTGCGTAACCCGGCCAGAGACATGACCTGAAACCCGCCCGAGTCCGTCAGAATGGGGCGTTCCCAATTCATAAATTTATGCAATCCACCCAACCGATCAATGCGTTCAGCCGTAGGGCGCAGCATCAGATGATAGGTGTTGCCCAGCAGTATGTCCGCGCCGGTCGCGCGCACGCTTTCGGGCATCATTGCCTTGACCGTTGCCGCCGTACCCACGGGCATGAATGCCGGGGTCCGCACTCCGCCGCGCGGTGTGTGGATCACACCAGTGCGGGCCTTGCCATCAGTGGCTTTCAGGTCAAAGGAAAAACGCTCGGTCATGGGGGTGCCTCAGGGTCGCTGAACCGGGTGGGATGTGCCCGATCTGCCGGACCAATGCAACCCGTCAGGGTAGCGTTGCGACGCGCTCGGTAAACAAGTGCACTACCCCTGCCCCGTCCAAATCTCGGCAAACACGGACTGGAGGTCGCGAACGTTCGGGTCGCGTCGCACCGATTTCGTGTCCATCAGTTGCAACCTTCAAACCGGTTTCAACTGTTTCAAACATGTTCTCATGTGTGCAGGCAATCACCGCTGTTGAATCGTGCAGGCCACAGCCCTCAAGCCCGCCGACCTCTTTATAAAACTTCAGGTAGAACCGAGAGATATCCCGCAGAAATCCACCGATCTCTGACGACCGGGTCGCTAAATCTTCAAAATCTGCTGTCTCGTAAAGGGTTTTTAGCGTCACATCCAAACCAACAAGAACGGTCTCAGGCGGTGTCGCGAAAACCACGTCAGCGGCTTTGGCGTCGTGATAAATGTTGGCCTCAGCATGTGGCGTGACATTACCCGGGCAGTAGACCGCGCCCCCCATTATTACCAGACGTTGGATATTGGTCGCAAATGCGGGGTCCAGTTGCATTGCCAGGGCAATGTTTGTCAAAGGACCAACCGCGCAGACGACCAGCTCTCCTTTATGCTGGCGCGCCATGTCGACCAGAAACTCAGCAGCCGACATCGGGTGATTTACCCCGACCTCGGGAATATCGGTGATATCGCCAAACCCCTCGGGGCCGTGCACATGCTCGGACGGCGCGTGCATATCTTGCCCAATTGGAAACGCAGCACCTTCGGCCACTGGCAAATCCACGCCTAGTTTATGGAGCAAATACCGGGCATTTCGACTGGACTGGTGCACATGCGTGTTGCCGAATACAGCGGTCAAGCCAATGAGTTCAATCTCAGGCGCGGCGACCGCATAGGCAATCGCCATCGCATCGTCGATGCCCGGATCAGTGTCGATGATAAGTTTCATCCCGCCCCGATATCGCAAACATAGCGGGATGCAAAGCGGTCACATTCCGTATTTTCCGCCCCTAATCCCATGTTTCTATGATTTGCTTCCACGTCCAACCCCTTCATACCAGAGTTGAAATTAGCAAATTCAACTCCCACATGTATACAATAGTACACAATAAACGAGGACAGATATGAACGAAGACCAGATTATTGGATTGCTGACGTCGAATATAATCTACGTATTGGCGGCGATTTTGATCATCACAGTCACCTTCAAGGGCATCAAAATCGTGCCCCAATCCGAAAAATACGTGGTCGAACGGTTCGGACGCCTGCACTCGGTG
Source organism: Ruegeria sp. AA6 (assembly GCF_056542865.1). Lineage (NCBI taxonomy): Bacteria > Pseudomonadati > Pseudomonadota > Alphaproteobacteria > Rhodobacterales > Roseobacteraceae > Ruegeria > Ruegeria sp. AA6. The sequence continues at coordinate 521,054 of NZ_JBQGAN010000001.1, read as the reverse complement.
CTTGGCCCCGGCATTAACTTTATCGTTCCATTTCTGGATGTTGCGCGTCACAAGATATCCATTCTCGAGCGTCAATTACCGAATGCAACTCAGGACGCGATCACCAAGGACAACGTATTGGTGCAGATCGACACGTCAGTGTTTTACCGTATTCTGGAACCTGAAAAGACCGTGTACCGGATCCGCGATGTAGACGGCGCCATTGCTACAACTGTGGCCGGTATCGTGCGTGCCGAAATCGGTAAAATGGATCTGGATGAGGTACAATCAAACCGGGCACAGCTGATCACCCGCATTCAGGAAAGCGTCGAAACTGCCGTGGATGACTGGGGTATTGAAGTAACCCGTGCTGAGATTCTGGACGTGAACCTCGACCAAGCCACCCGTGACGCGATGCTGCAACAGCTGAACGCCGAACGCGCTCGCCGCGCGCAAGTGACCGAGGCCGAGGGGCAGAAACGTGCAGTCGAACTGAACGCCGATGCGGAACTGTACGCGGCCGAGCAAACCGCCAAGGCCCGCCGAATTCAGGCCGAAGCCGAAGCCTACGCAACCGGTGTGGTCGCAAAGGCCATTCAGGATAACGGTATCGAAGCGGCGCAGTATCAGGTTGCCCTCAAACAGGTCGAGGCGCTGAATGCACTGGGTAACGGCAATGGATCGCAAACCATCGTGGTGCCTGCCAACGCACTCGAAGCTTTTGGTAACGCCTTTAACATGCTGAAAGGAGGCAAGTAATGGCCGATCCCTTCTGGCTAACCTGGTGGTTATGGCTTGCCGGAGCCCTCGCCCTGGGAATCCTCGAAATCGTCTTGCCCGGATTTATATTTTTGGGCTTTGCAATCGGGGCCGCCGTCACGGGGCTGTTGTTGATCATCCCGGCGCTCACGCCATCGCTACCGATCCTGTTGCTGATCTTCGCAGTGCTGTCTTTGGTTGCATGGCTATTGCTGCGGCGTGTCTTTGCCCTGCCTCATGGTCAGGTCAAAAAATTTCGGCACGACATTAACGACTGAATGATAACGGCGCCCCTGTCGGGGCGTCACTGCGCCTCTGGACGCTGCCGTCGGTGTTCCCTATATAAATGCTCAGGTAACAAACCCGAGGCACGAATGACTCATCCGAGTGAACAGTTTGAAGGCTCGCCGCTGATTGCGCCTTCGAGCATTGAGCACCCCCTTTATGACGCCGTAGTGGAGGCTTGCCGCACGGTGTTTGATCCCGAAATTCCTGTGAATATCTACGATCTGGGTCTGGTCTACACGATCGACATCACAACCGAAAACGCGGTCAAAGTCATCATGACGCTGACTGCTCCGGGATGCCCCGTCGCAGGTGAAATGCCCGGTTGGATTGTTGAGGCGATTGAGCCGGTTGCCGGTGTTAAGGAAGTAGACGTAGAACTGACCTGGGAGCCACCCTGGGGCATGGAAATGATGTCCGACGAAGCGCGCCTTGAACTGGGCTTTATGTAAGGACGCAAACTAAGCCTCTGTCGCAAAAGATTTATTTTTCTGTCACACAGACTTAGAAAAACCGTTACCAAGACCGAGAATAGTCCCGGCGTGCTCGCGCTTGCATCCTGATAGGCTCAGCACGGGCTGGATATTTTTTGTGTCCCCCAAAAATCCAGCCTGACGACCCGAATAATAGACCGCTCTTGCCCGAGAGCGGTCTTTTCATGCGACCTAAACGCTTATTGTACACCACAGGTTGACTTAATTTCTGCCGCGCGCTCATCCAAGGCTTTTACGTAATCGCCTGACAACATGGACAGGTTCTTGTTTTCTGTACCCGTCACCAGCCCCAAGAGCGCTCCGGCTGGCGTCAAAGCTACGACGCTTTCCACCTGCTGATCCTGAGCATGCTTCTTTTCCGCCGCGATTGCCCGCAGATCCCCCTCGGCAGTGGCGCAATTTATTGGATGCCTTTTTAGCGTAGCATCGGCAGACGCTGGACTTACCAGCGCCCAAGTCGCTGAAGAAACCGCAACCAAATATATGTTTATGCTTGTGAAAATCCGCTTCTTCATTCTACCTCACCCTATTTTTTTTGGCTGAATTTGCGTGTGCTCAGCTAAGGTCAGCTTGTGCTAAAAGGCAAGAATATTCACCTAAAGTGTGAAATGTTAGGTAAGTATGGCTGCTATGTCTTGAGCCGTCGCCCACTCGGCACTAAATTAGAGCTTACGCGCGAAAACGGAGATCACAATGTTCGGCATTCCCGGCAAACAAGCCGTGACCATGACGCCCAAGGCAATAGAACAGATTGCCCGCCTGATGGAATCCGGCGGCCACGCTGGCCTGCGGATTGGCATCAAAAAGGGTGGCTGCGCTGGCATGGAGTATACCATGGACTATGTCGAGCAGGCAGATCCGAACGACGAAGTTGTCGAACAGAACGGTGCTCGCATCATGATCGCCCCCATGGCCCAAATGTTCCTTTTCGGAACCGAGATCGATTATGAGGTATCGTTGCTGGAATCCGGCTTCAAGTTCCGCAACCCGAATGTTGTTGATGCCTGTGGCTGCGGTGAATCAATTAAGTTCGACGAAGGGCTTTCCCCTCAAAACTAAGACGCCTGCAAGTGTAGGTATGTTTCGTTGAAACGGCGCGTCAGGTGTTCGCCCGCGCTGATAGTGCGGCCTGAATTCGGCGGTGCCACGTTGGTGTCGTAGGACGGGTTAAAGAAAAGCGGCACCGACAGACGTTCTTGCGAACCTCCAACCACGCGGTGCTGTGTGGCTTTGACCTTTCCGGCGGTCCAGAACTCTAGCATCTCACCGAAGTTGATGATGAACTTTCCCGGTTCGGCTGCGACATGCTCCCAACTGCCATCCGGCATCCGCACCTCGAGCCCCGCGGTCCCATCAGTCGCCAGCAAGGTCAGGCAGCCATAGTCAGTGTGGGCGCCGATCCCGAAATCCCGATCTCCCGCCCATTCAGGGCGCTGCGGATAGTAGTTGCCACGCAAAAGCGCCATCGGTGTATCGAATGCGTCATCGAAGCTGTCTGCCCTTTGCCCCAGTGCAACCGCAATGGCCCGCAGCACCCGCAAGGCCACCGCGCAGGCGTCCTCGTAATATGCTTGAACGGTTTCCTGAAACGCCAATGGGGCCAGAGGCCAAAGGTTCGGGGCATAGACACTCAAACCAGCCTCGGCATAAGGGCTGTCCGCAGGCAGTTCATATCCGCAATCGAACACCTCTTTGAAATCAGGATTTGCGCTCAGGTCGACCTGCTCGGACAGCGGCCCGCCCCAACCGCGGTTTGATCCGGTCCGCGCCATATCAACCTGTTTTTTCTGCGCCTCGGGCAAACGAAAGAACTCACGATAGGCCGCGATCACTTCGCGTACGCGGTCGCCGCTTAGGCCCGTGTTCGAAATGGTCAGAAACCCCACGTCACCAACCGCATGCGAAAGCTTGGCCAGCTCAGCAGGATTACGTTGGTCCAATTTCTCAAGATCAAGGTCTTCGATCATGCCTTCGTTCCTGTTTTCCGGCTGCGTCCAAGTTTTTGAACCCGCTTGCCAACCGCAATTTTTAGTTTCAACTGGCGGTGTTATCCGGTTATTTAAATGGGAACAATCAGGGAGTTTGGAATATGCGGCGCAAGCTGGCGGCGGGCAATTGGAAGATGAACGGAACCACGGCAGCGTTAAGCGAGCTAGAAGCTTTGGCCCGCGCGTATCCTACTCCATCAATTGATGTTCTGATTTGTCCACCGGCGACCTTGCTGCACCGTGCGGCAGAAGTTGTGGGCGACACCGGCATCACTGTGGGCGGTCAAAACTGCCACGCCGCAACCTCGGGCGCGCATACTGGCGACATCAGCGCGGAAATGCTGATCGATGCCGGAGCGAACGCAGTGATTCTGGGCCATTCCGAACGCCGCGAAGATCACCGTGAACAAAACGAAGATGTGCGCGCCAAAGCGCGTTCGGCAATGGATGCCGGGCTAAAGACTATCATCTGCGTCGGTGAAAGCCTCGAGCAGCGCGAGGCTGCGAATACGCTGGATATCATCGGGGGGCAGTTGTCAGGTTCTATCCCGGACCAATCAACCGGTGAGAACCTGATCGTAGCCTACGAACCCATTTGGGCCATTGGCACCGGGAAAGTGCCCACCCTGAATGAAATCGGAGAGGTTCATGATTTCATACGAAACCGGCTTGAACGGCGGTTCGGTGAAGGCGTCGGCCGATCTGTGCGCCTGCTTTATGGGGGCTCGGTCAAACCATCCAATGCCGAAGAGATTTTTGGTGTCTCAAACGTCGATGGTGCGTTGGTCGGCGGCGCCAGCCTGAAGGCGCAGGATTTCTCGGGGATCATCGACGCCTTGCAAAGGGCCTGAGAAAAAACTCAGGCCAGTTTCATTGTCACCAGACCGGTCACGATTAGTACCGCTGCGATGATGCGCGCGGCGTTTACGGTTTCTCCCAACAGCATGATGCCAACCAAAAACGCGCCAACTGCACCGATGCCGGTCCAGATGACATAGGCCGTGCCCAACGGCAAAGTACGCATTGCCATAGCCAACAAGCCAAACGACCCTATCATCGACACCCCCATGATGGCAGTCGGCCATAGACGTGTGAAACCAGCGGATTGCTTCATGGCAACCGCCCATACGATTTCAAGCAAACCAGCAAATAGAAGATAAATCCAAGCCATAAGGACACCTCATTGATGTTCGGGTCGTCCCGAATAATCACCCGATATGGGGAGGTCGTCCTCAGACATCTGATGTGGGAATGCGAGGCTTAACTTCAAGTGGTCCTAAAAGAAAAAGGCCGGGCAGATTGCGCTGCCCGGCCTGAACAAATGTCCGTTTTCGCTAATTCGTCACGATTTCCGGCCCCATGAAGGTGTTGGGCAAGAAAGTCGAGATCCACGGTATGTACGTTACCATGATCAGGAAGACGAACAGCACGGCCAGGAACGGCAGCGCCGCTTTCACAACGCTCATCATCGGCATACCCGCCACCCCCGAGGTCACGAAGAGGTTCAGACCGACCGGAGGCGTGATCATCCCGATCTCCATGTTCACCACCATGATGATGCCCAGATGGATCGGGTCGATGCCCAGCTCAATCGCAATCGGAAACACCAGCGGTGCCACGATCACCAACAGGCCCGACGGCTCCATGAACTGACCGCCGATCAGCAGGATCACGTTCACCACGATCAGGAAGGTGACCGGGCCAAGACCTGCGGACAGCATAGCCTCCGCAATGTGCTGCGGCACTTGCTCATCGGTTAGCACGTGTTTCAGGATCAGCGCATTGGCGATCACGAACAGCAGCGTGACAGTCAGCTTACCGGCCTCGAACAAAGTATGTTTGGTGTCGGGATGGAACAAGGCTGTTACCAGAGCATAGGGCTTTTTCATCAGCGGCAGGTTCTTCGCTCCTTCTTCGGTGCTGAGCGGCCCCATGTCCTTGTAGACAAAGCTTGCAATGAAGAAGGCGTAAACAGCGGCAACCGCAGCGGCCTCGGTCGGGGTGAAGATCCCGCCATAGATACCACCCAGAATGATGACAATCAGGAACAGACCCCAACCGGCCTCTCGCGCCGAGGTAAAGACCTCGCCCCAGCCCTTCCACTCGCCCTTGGGCAGGTTCTTGACCTTTGCCATGACGTAGATGGTGATCATCAGCATCAGGCCAGCCATCAGGCCCGGAATGACCCCCGCCAAGAACATCCGTCCGACCGAAACCTCAACGGCAGCGGCGTAAACAACCATCACGATGGACGGCGGGATCAAGATGCCCAACGTACCCGCGTTACAGATCACACCGGCGGCGAATTCCTTGGAGTATCCAACCTGCCGCATCCCTGCGATGACAATCGAACCGATGGCCACAACAGTCGCCGGAGACGACCCTGAAAGCGCGGCGAAAAGCATACAGGCAAACACGCCCGCAATCGCCAGACCACCGGGCAAGTGCCCGACGCAGGCAATCGAAAACCGGATGATCCGACGCGCCACGCCGCCCGTCGTCATGAAAGACGAGGCCAGAATGAAGAACGGGATCGCCAGCAGGGTAAAGTGCCCCTCAAACGCTTCGAACAGCGTGCCCGCAACCGAAGCCAGTGAACTGTCGGAATATATCAGCAAGAAGAGAGTCGAGCTGAGACCCAGAGCAACTGCAATCGGAACCCCGATCAGCAGCAGGCCGATGACCATCGAGAAAAGAAGTACTACGTCCATCAGTCATGCTCCCCCTGCTGAGCGCGAACTTCTTCGATCTCGTCTTCGACTTCGTGGCTGGCGACCAGACGGTCGGTTTCACCGCGCCAGATCTGAACGGCGACCTGAGCGAACCGGATCACCAACAGCAACATCGACAATGGCAAGATGAAATATGGGACAACCTTGGGCAGCTTTTCGTAGTACTCGCCGTAGTTGATCATGTCCTCCAAAAACCGCAGCGGAGCGATCATGGGGATGTCGTCGACCTCATAGAAACTCTGACTGCGGGCATCGAAGTTAAACCCGGTTGGGAACCAGCGGCCCGACGTGGGCGGCAGGTCGGCGAATACCGCCCAGTAGTCATAGGCTCCCTTCAGCATCAGCAACGAGAACGCCAGACAGCACCCCACCGCGATCAGCGCCAGAATTCGCCGTGGCGCCGGGGCCAGCATGTTCAGGATCGCGTCCACACCCAGATGCGCGTGCTTTTTCACCGCGTAGGATGCGCCCAGCAGAACCAGCCAGCCAAAGGTGAACACCGTCAGCTCAAGCGCCCACAGGATATTGGAATTAAAAACGAACCGCGCGATCACGTTGGCAAAGGTTACGACCGTCATAAGGCCCAACAACAACGCGATCAGTGTTTCTTCGATATGGTCGACCAGCCCGCCTTGGCCGGATTTCGCACCAGACATCTTTCTGTCCCCGCATTTTTTGAGATGAGAGTAATAGCGGGCGGGCCTCTATATTGGGCCCGCCCGGCCTGCGCGTCGATAACTCCCCAGTCCCTGACGCGCGGCCTGGACCGGATTTAGAACCCGGCGTTGATGGCCTGAGCGGCGTCGATCTTGTCCTGACCTACGTCACCGGCAAACTTGTCCCAAACCGGCTTCATTGCGTCGACCCAAGCCTGACGCTGTTCGGGGTTCAGTTCACGAATGATACCGCCTGCATCAGTGATTGAGGCTTTGGCCGCTTCGTTCACCGCAAAGGCTTCTTTGTTCCGGGTCGCGGTTACTTCGTCCAGAATGGTCATGAACTGATCACGGACGTCCGGCTCTAGGCTGTCCAGCCAATCAACCGAGGTCACAACAAGATAGTCGATGATGCCATGGTTGGTCTCGGTGATGCCGTCCTGCACCTCAAAGAACTTCTTGCCGTAGATGTTCGACCAGGTGTTCTCTTGCCCGTCCACAACGCCCTGCTGCAGCGCGCCGTAAACTTCCGAGAAGGCCATTTTCTGCGGGCTGCCGCCGATGGCCTCCATCTGCGCCACCAGAACGTCCGAGGACTGCACGCGGAACTTCAGGCCCTCAGCATCGGACGGGTTCTCAAGCGGCTTGTTGGCCGACATCTGCTTCATACCGTTGTGCCAGAAGGCCAGCCCTTGCAGGCCGCGACGCTGCATACTGTCCTTCATCGCCTGACCGTCAGCCGAAGCCTGGAACGCATCCACAGCGTCGATGTTCTTGAACATGAACGGCAGATCGAACAGACGGAACTGCTTGGTGAACTTTTCGAATTTCGACAGCGAAGGCGCGGCCAGTTGCACGTCGCCCTGCAGCATCGCCTCAAGTACTTTGTCGTCGTTATAGAGGGTCGAGTTCGGATAGACCTCCATGCACATCACGCCGTTCATTTCGTCATTGACGCGCTGTTCCAGCAGCGAGGCTGCGATGCCTTTAGGGTGTTTATCAGTGTTGGTCACATGCGCGAACTTCACGACAATCTCGCCATCGTCACACGCCGCCATACCCGCTGTTGCAGTTACAGTCAGCGCCAAAGCAGTCGCAGCTGTTGTCAGTAGTTTCATAAGTCTTCTCCTCCCAGACTTCGTCAATGTTCACTTCGGCGCAGGTTCAACGCCGTATGTCGGGCAGTGAAGCGAATCGATGACCACGGCTCAACGTTTTGTTGCATATCTCGACGGTTCGCCGTTTTTCTATTTAAAACAGTCTATTAAAATACGTTTCTCAGAGTCACATATCAGGGCATAGTGACCACTGTGCGAAAATCCGCACAAGCATTCCGCCACTTGTGCGGATTTTCGCACCACACTCGAATCATCTCTGTAGAATCAACCCGGTATAGCATCGCACCATACGCAGCCTGCGCCAGCAGGCTGCACGGCCCAACGACTTTAACTGCATGCAATGCGGTGAAAGGCGGCGGGAGTTCTCGCGACTATCTACGGTAATCCTCGGGGCGAATCTGATACCGAGCCAGTTTGTCGTAGAACGTCTTGCGCGGCAGCTTGAGCGCCTTGGCGGCATCCGCAGCCTTGCCGTTGTGCCGACCCAGCGCAGCGATTAGCAGTGACCGTTCCACACGCGCCATCTGTTCGCTCAATCCCAAATCGGTGGCTTGCGCGACCTCTTCCGGCATTCCCAACACAAACCGCATCGCTGCTGACATAAGCGACCGCGCGTTTCCCGGCCAGTCACTTGCCATCAGCGACGCTAGATATTCCGAAGATATCTCGGGTTCGGCAATACCAGCTTGTTCTGCCGCTTGCGAAACGTAGTGCTGGAAGATGACCGGAATATCTTCGGGACGCTCAGCCAATGACGGAATGCGCACACGCATCACATCCAAACGATAGAACAGGTCCGCGTGAAAGCGGCCCTCGGCTGACATGGCTGACAGATCCGCAGTGGTACCCGCAAGAATACGTGCACCGACCCCCTGCTCGACCAATTCGAGCGCGGCGTATTGCGTGGCCTCGGGCATCGCCGAAATCTCATCAAGAAACAACGATCCTCCGGCGGCGTCTTCGCAAACCTGAACCAGAGCGTCGGGCGTCAGACCCGACGCGGGTCTTTTTACAAACGGTCCCTGCGCATGGGGCGACATCAGATGCACAACTTCGGCCACTTTGGAAATCCCACTGCCTGCGGGACCCGTCACCAGAACCTCCGCCCCGGTCGGCGCAACTGAACGAACGCGCTCTCTAAGGGCCTCAGCCTGGGGCGACAGGCCGAACAGTAAACGCGCAGCGGGGTCTCCGCGCTCCAACTCATGCTTCAAGGCACGCTGTTCCAGAACCTGAGAACGGGCCGAAAAGGCTCTGCCCAAAACCTCGAGAAGATCAGCGGCCGCACATGGTTTTTCCAGGAAATCAAAGGCTCCCTGCCCCATCGCCCGCACTGCCATTGGAATGTCGCCTTCACCGGTTAACAATATGACCGGCAGATCCGGATCCACCTCATGCGCGTAGTTCAAAAGGTGAAATCCATCCCGGCCCGGCATACGGATGTCCGACACGATCACTCCGGGAAAATCTGCGCGAATGTGGTCTTTGGCCGCCACAAACGACCCCGCAGATACCGGATTGTAGTCGGCAAGTTCCAGCGTCTGCGCAAGCGCCTCGCGAACTGCGGCGTCATCATCAACCAAAAGAACCTTGCGCGTCATGCCACTTTGTCTTCCCGGTAGTATTCAAGCTCAACAGTAAACACGGCACCTATTTTCGCGTTGGTACCTCGGATATTTCCTCCGAAACTCTGGACCAATCCATAAGAGATCGACAAGCCGAGCCCCATCCCCTCGGACGATCCCACTGCCTTGGTCGTATAAAACGGTTCAAACAGTTTCTCTGTATTTTCGATGCCCGGGCCAATATCTCGCACAGTCACTGCCAACCTGTCCCCAGCTTCGATTGCAATGTGAATCAACCGGTCTTCCTGCTGGCTCATTGCGTCTGCGGCGTTGTTGATCAGGTTTACAAACACCTGCACCAAACGCACTTCTCCGCCCCATGCAAACACCGGTTTATCAGGGCGCTGCCAATCCATCGCCACCCTGTCAGCCTTCAATCGTGCCTCGGTCAGTTCAACGGCGGTATCAATGACCTGAACCAGGTCGACTTTGCCCATCGGTTCGTTTTCGTTACGAGCAAAGGCGCGCAGGTTCTTGATGATCCGCGCCATCCGAGCGGCCATGTCCGAGATGCGGGACAGATTCTCAGATGCTTTTTCCTCTCGCCCCCGAGACAAAAACGCCGCCCCGTTGTCAGCAAATTGCTGGATCGCCATCAAAGGCTGGTTCAGTTCGTGACTAATACCCGCCGACATCTGCCCTAAAGCACTGAGCTTGCCTGCCTGAATCAACTCTTCTTGTGCGTGTTTCAGCGCGGCCTCAGCCTCTAGCCGCTCGCGCACCTCACGCCGAAGCGCGGTGTTGGCGACTGTCAGATCACGTGTGCGTTTTGCAACACGGCTTTCCAGAACGACGTTCGCTTCAGCCAATGCACGCCTGCGTTCGGTTGCCAAGAACAACAGCGCGCCGAAGGCAAGACAGATTGCCGCTACGGTTGCGGCTTGCAGCCCGGCCAACCTGCGCGCGGGGGATACGTCAACCAACACTTCGGCAGTCATGTCGATCACGGGCAATTCCAACATCAGATGCAGTGCGCGGCTTGGTAGGTAGCGGCCCCAATTCAACGTCCAAAGCTCATGTGGCCCCACTAGCGACGAGGCGAAGTCAACCTTTTGGCCTTCAGGCGGTGTCAAACCGTTCTGCCCGTTGTCGCGCCGCCAGAACAACAGGTCGGACCGGTTCGAGATAAAGACCACGCCCTCGGAATCGACGAAAAACACAGCTTCGGTACTGCCGCGCCATGTTTGTTCCACGTCCTGCACGTCCGCAACAACCATCAATGCCCCGTCTACATACCCTGAAGGATCAAAGGACGGGGCTGCGTATGTATAGGTCCGCTGGCCCGTGACCGGCCCGACACCATGGGCATTGCCCAAAGCACCCTGCATGGCGCGCTCGAAGGCCGGATGCGTTGCCATCTGAGATTCAACTACCGGCTGGGCTGCGGCCAAGACCTGACCGTTAGGATTCAGATACATCATGTTGACCGCCGCCGTTTTGTCGGCAACGTCCAACAACATCTTTTGCGCTGCCCTGCGGTTTTCGGGCGTTTCCAGTGTTTCCAAGGCAGGATGGCTTGCCATGAGGACAGCCAGTTCTTGATACACCTGCATCTGCGTGCTCAATCGGTCAGCCGCCAGTTCAAGGTCGGCCTCGGCCTTTTCGCTCAGCTGTGACAGCGCCTGACGATAGCCGTAAGACCACACCCCGGCAGACAACAGCCCGACGGCACACAGAAATCCCAGGATTACCCAAACTCGTTGCATAATATAGGGTCTTGCATTCGACGCGCCGCATGGCAAGTCTGCCGCGCATGAAGACGCTGTCCCAATCCCCGGTCGAGCCGGGTTTCGTACAAAACCCCTATCCGTTTTATGAAAAGGCCCGCGCCGAGGGCGACTTTGTTTTTTGGGACGACTACAACATGGTTGCTGCGGTCTCGCACAGGGCCGTTCAGTTACTGCTAAAAGACCGTCGCTTTGGTCGCGAAACGCCCGCTGAGTTGAAACGTTCTGGCCCTGCGCATCTGACAGCGTGGCTTGTCACCGAAGAAAACTCGCTGCTGGAAGTCGAACCGCCTCGTCATACACGCCTTCGGGCTCTTGTCATGCGGGCGTTCACGTCACGGGCAATTACCGCGCTCGAGCCGTCGATTCATGTCCTCAGCCACTCGCTGATCGACCGCTTTCCTGACGCGCCCTTTGATCTGCTGGACGCCTACTGCACGCAAATCCCGGTCATCACGATCTGCCGCCTTCTGGGCGTGCCCGAAGAAGTCTCACCTGATTTGTTGCGCTGGTCGCACGCAATGGTCGCGATGTATCAAGCTGGCCGCACGCGTAAGACCGAAGACGAAGCAGAGGCGGCAAGTCGGGACTTTACCGCATTCCTCAGCGAGTACATCGAGGAACGCCGGTCAGAGCCGCGCGACGATCTGATCACCCGTCTGATCGCCGCCGAAGAAGACGGCGAGAAGCTTTCGCATGATGAGCTTATTGCAATCTGTATTCTCGTTCTGAATGCAGGGCACGAAGCCACGGTCCACTCATTGGGAAACGGCGTGAAAACGGTTCTTCAACAAGGGCTTGATCCCAGAGGTTGCGAACTGGACGGGCTGGTTGAGGAAATCCTGCGTTACGACGCGCCCCTGCATATGTTCACGCGCTATGCTTATGAGGAAGTTGACATTTACGGCCACACTTTCAAGCGCGGCGACGAAGTTGCACTTCTGCTGGGGGCTGCAAACCGCGACCCGTCGGTCTGGAGCGACCCGGACCGCTTTAATCCCACTCGCCCGATCGTCACTAACTCCAGTTTCGGTGGAGGGCTGCATTTCTGTGTCGGCGCACCACTGGCACGGTTAGAGATGCGTATCGCGCTAAAAGCATTGTTCGAACGCTGCCCGAACCTGCGTCTTAGCGACGAACCGGAATATTCCAACACCTACCATTTCCACGGGCTAACCCGGCTGATGGTTCAGGTCTAGACACTCTCAGCCCTCGATCAGCGCATTTAGCGGCAGCATCGTGGTAGCCTTGATTTCCTCCATCGACAGCAGTGCGGTTACGTTGTGAACGCGTACTTCGGAAATCAGGGTTTGGTAGAACTCGTCATATGCCCGCGCGTTCTTGACCCGGACTTTGAGGATATAATCGATGTCACCGGCCAGCCGGTGCGCCTCTTGCACTTCGGGCCGGTCCCGCAAGGCCTTCAGGAACTTACGCTGCCATTCGGCTTCGTGCTCTGAGGTACGGATCAGAACGAAAAACGTGGCCTCGAATCCCAGCGCTTCGGCGTCCAGAAGAACGGTCTGTTGACCGATTACTCCTGCCCCTTTCAGCTTGCGGATACGATTCCAAACTGGGGTCTTGGAACTGCCGACACGGGCTGCTATTTCGTCCAGCGATTGGCTGGCGTCGCGCTGAAGCTCAGCCAGAATTTTCCGATCCGTGTCATCAATTCGCACCGACATTCCAATTTTTCCTTCGTTTCGAAACCCACGTCCCCGATCAGGACATTGACGGAACGTTTGTTCTTATTTAAGCGCCCATATGGCGCAATACCGGGAATATTTCCTATATTACAGGTCAAGTCAAACCAAGCGGAATCGAATATGCAGCTTACGCATTCATATGATGGCACTGGACACGTCGACTTTGTCGGCGCTGGTCCCGGCGATCCAGAATTGCTGACGCTCAAGGCGCTGAACGCCTTTGAGCGTGCTGACGTAGTGCTGCACGACCGCCTGATCAGTGCCGAGGTGCTTGAACTGGCTGCCATGTCTGCTGAGATGGTCGATGTTGGCAAGGCGGGCTTTGGCCCCTCTTGGAGACAGGAAGACATTGACGCGCTGCTTGTCGACTACGCCCTTAAAGGCAACCACGTCGTGCGCCTGAAATCAGGTGACCCCACTGTCTTTGGCCGCTTGGACGAAGAGATTGAAGCCGTCGAAGCTGCCGGTATCACGTGGCAGATTGTTCCCGGCATCACTGCGGCGTCTGCTGCCGTTGCAGGGATTGGTCAAAGCCTGACGCGCCGGGGTCGCAATTCATCGGTACGTATCCTGACCGGTCACGACATGAAAGGTTTTGCCGATCACGATTGGACCGCGCTGGCACGTCCAGGTTCCGTGGCGGCGATCTATATGGGCAAGAAATCTGCCCGCTTCATTCAGGGCCGCCTGATTATGCATGGTGCTGACCGCGAAACACCAGTGACTCTGGTGGAAAACGCCTCGCGCCCTGATCAACGCATACTGGCCACCAATCTGGACCAGTTGCCCAACGATCTGAACGCCGCCGATTTGGACGGCCCCACCCTGACCTTTTACGGCCTCGCCCCGCGCCAAGCGGCCAAGGCCATGACCGAATTCAAGAAGGAGCACGCCTGATGGCTCGCGCTTTTACCCCTAAAGTGGTCACTGCCAACGACCTGTTGGAAGGCGACGTTATTTACCTGACCGAAGACGACCGCTGGTCGCGCGAACTGTCGGATGCCGAATTGATCACAGACGAGGCCCACGCACAGGTCCGTCTGCTGGACGCCGCCCGTCAGGCCAACAAAATCGTCGGAGCCTACCTTGCTGATGCAGTCGCAGGTGCAAACGGCCCCGAACCCACCCATTTCCGTGAGGAGTTCCGCCGCACCGGACCCTCGAACTATGCCCATGGCAAGCAGGAAACAGAAACGCAGCCCCGGGCCTAACCCTCGGCCCTCTCTCTCCCCATAAAGGCCCCCAGGTTTCGGGGCTGCAACTAAGGACAGCTAGACATGTATCGCTACTCCGAGTTCGACACAGCATTCCTGGAAGAGCGCAACAAACAGTTCCGCGCGCAAGTCGAGCGCCGCATTGACGGCTCGCTCACCGAGGACGAATTCAAACCCTTCCGCCTGATGAACGGCCTGTATCTGCAGCTGCACGCTTACATGCTGCGGGTTGCTATCCCCTATGGCACGCTGTCCAGCGCGCAGATGCGCCAACTGGCCCTGCTGGCTGAAAAGTGGGACAAGGGTTACGGCCACTTCACCACCCGTCAGAACATCCAGTACAACTGGCCGAAACTGAAAGACGTGCCGGATATGCTGGACGCACTGGCCGAGGTTGGCATGCACGCCATTCAGACCAGCGGCAACACCATCCGCAACGTGACCGCCGACCATTTCGCCGGTGCCGCCGCGGACGAGATCGCCGACCCGCGCCCCTATGCCGAACTGCTGCGCCAGTGGTCAACCGACCACCCGGAATTCCAGTTCATGCCGCGTAAGTTCAAGATCGCCATCACCGGTTCGGAAAACGACCGCGCCGTGATCAAGGCGCATGACATCGGCCTGCAACTGGTCGAGCGTGACGGCGTTCTGGGTGCCCGCGTCATCGTGGGCGGCGGTTTGGGCCGTACCCCGATGATCGGCAAAGAACTGTCCGAATTCGTCGCCTTTGACGACCTGCTGGCTTACCTCGAAGCCACTGTTTCCGTGTGGAACCAGATCGGTCGCCGCGACAACAAGTACAAAGCGCGCATCAAGATCACCGTTCATGAAAACGGCATCGACACCATCCGCGCCAAGGTCAACGAGCGTTTCCTGCAGGTTCGCCCGCAGTTCAAAGGCGCCGACATGAACCTGCTGGAAGAGATCAAGGGCCACTTTGCCGCCCCTGCCTTCCGCGAAGGCTCCGTTGCGTCGTTTGAAAGCGCCTACACCAAAGATCCGGTCTTCCGTTCGTGGGTCGATACCAACATCGCGCCGCACAAGAACGCGGACCACGCGATCGTCACGATCTCGATCAAGAAACACGGCGCAACACCGGGTGATGCGACCGCTGAACAGATGCGCGTCATGGCCGATCTGGCCGAAGAGTTCACCTATGACGAGCTGCGCATCAGCCACGAGCAGAACGTGATCCTGCCGCATGTCCACAAGTCGGACCTGCCTGCAATCCACGCGAAGCTGAAAGAGTACGAACTGGCCACCGCCAATATCGGCCTGATCAGCGACATCATCGCTTGCCCCGGCATGGACTACTGCGCACTGGCGACGGCTCGCTCGATCCCGGTAGCGCAAGAAATCGCGACCCGTTTCGACGAGCTAAAGCTGGAGCATGACATCGGTCACCTGAAGATCAAGATCTCGGGCTGCATCAACGCCTGTGGTCACCACCACGTGGGCCATATCGGCATCCTTGGTTTGGATCGTGCAGGCGTTGAGAACTACCAGATCACTCTGGGCGGCGACGGCACTGAAACCGCGGCTATCGGCGACCGCACCGGTCCGGGCTTTGCCTATGACGAAATCGTGCCTGCCGTTGAACGCATCGTCGACACGTATCTGGAACAACGCGAAAGCAGCGAGGAGACGTTCCTGCAGACCTATCGTCGGGTAGGCATGGCGCCGTTCAAGGCGGCCCTCTACCCCGAGGCTCAGGCTAATGCCGCTTGACCTGATCCAGACGGAACTGGGTAAAGACCGCGCTGAACTGACCGAAACGGTCAACGCGCTGAACGCCCAGTTCCGCCATCACTCGGCGCATGACGTGATGCACGGCGCCATTGAAGAGATTGACGAGCTTGCTCTGGTCTCCAGCTTTGGGGCCGAGTCTGTGGTCTTGCTGCATATGGCAGCGGTGGTCGACAAGATGACTCCGGTGCTGTTTGTGGACACTCAGATGCTGTTCACCGAAACGCTGGAGTATCAGCAGGAGGTCAGCGAACGTCTGGGCCTGAAGAATGTCCACATCATCCGCGCCGAGGATGAAGATGTGCAGCGTGATGACCCTTATGGCGCGCTGCGCCTGCGGGATACGGATGCGTGCTGCAACCTGCGCAAGACCTTCCCGCTGCAGCGGGCGTTGACCGGCTATGACGGCTGGATCACCGGACGCAAACGCTTTCAGGCGGGCAGCCGGGCTGCGCTCGAGTTCTTCGAGGTCGAAGACGGCACGGGCCGCATCAAGGTCAACCCGCTGGCCCATTGGGCACCCGAAGACGTGCGCGCCTATATGGAAGAAAACAACCTGCCCCGGCATCCGCTGGTGGCCAAAGGATACCCTTCGATCGGCTGTGCGCCCTGCACCTCGCCGGTCAAAGAGGGCGAAGACCCCCGTGCCGGACGCTGGCGCGACCAGAACAAGGAAGAATGCGGCATCCATTTTGTCGATGGCAAGATGGTGCGCGCCGGAGAGAAAACATGAACGTAATCGTATCGGATACCGGGTTCGCCCCCGATGACTGGACCGACGGCTTTGTCACGTTGGAAGACGCGGCCAATGATGTGGTCGCGCTGGATGTGGCCTCGGACACCGACCCGGATGAGCTGATTGACCGTCTGGGCAGTGCGCAGATGGTGCGCGTGGACTTTCCGTCCTCGGCGGATGGACGCGGCTTTACCATAGCCCGGGTACTGCGCCTGAAGGGCTTTACCGGCCGCCTGCGCGCAAAGGGCCATATATTGGCTGACCAATATGCCATGGCGCGCCGCTCTGGTTTCGACGAGGTCGAGATTGACGACGCCTTGGCCGACCGCCAGCCCGAAGATCAGTGGCTTGCCCGCGCCAACTGGAAAGACAACAACTACCAGGCCCGCCTGCGCGGCTAAGACCGCCATCGCCAGCTTGTGAAGAAACGGGGGCAATCTGTCCCCTTTTCTTGCCTTGTAACAATGTTTAAACGGAGATGCCGGTCACGCTGACCGACAGTGAAACCATGACAGAGATGAAACCCGTGACCGAAGCCACCGCCGTGAAGGCCCCTGTCCTGCCGGACGCCCAGACCGTGACCGATGTGAAGCATTGGACCGACAGCCTTTTCTCGTTCAAGGTATCGCGCCCTGCCTCGCTGCGGTTCCGATCGGGCGAGTTCGTGATGATCGGCCTGCTGGGCGATAACGGCAAGCCGCTGCTGCGCGCCTATTCGATCGCCTCGCCTTCTTGGGATGAGGAACTGGAGTTCTACTCGATCAAGGTGCAGGACGGTCCGCTGACCTCGAAACTTCAGCACATCAAGGCGGGTGATCAGATCATCCTGCGGCCCAAGCCTGTTGGCACGCTGGTCCATGACGCCTTGTTGCCTGGCAAACGCCTTTGGTTCTTCGCCACCGGCACCGGCTTTGCGCCGTTTGCCTCGCTGCTGCGCGAGCCCCAAACCTATGAAGACTATGATGAGGTCATCATCACTCATACCTGCCGAGAAGTGGCGGAACTGGAGTACGGCCGTCAACTGATCGAAAACATCCGTCAGGATGAAATGCTGGCTGAACTGATGGGCGAAGGTTTTGCGGACAAAATCCGCTACTACCCAACCACCACGCGGGAAGAGAGCCCTAAGATGGGTCGCATCACCAACCTGCTGAAAGACGGCACTGTGTTTGCCGATCTGGGTATCGAAGGCGGCATCAACCCCGAAACCGACCGCGCCATGGTTTGTGGTTCGCTGGCTTTCAACCTGGACATCAAGGCAATCCTGGAAGAGTTCGGCCTGCGTGAAGGTGCCAACTCGGAACCCAAGGAATTCGTGATCGAAAAGGCCTTTGTAGGCTGATCCAACGGCGCGGGTCGCTGGATTAATAGCGACCCGCACTTAAACCCGCTGCAAAACCTGTGAATTTCAGCCCTTTCGACGCGGATGGCGCTTGAATCAGGGCGCGGGGCGGTCTAGATTTCGGGCTCGAAATTCTGCAATCATCAAAGGAATGAACCCATAGCCCGCAGACCCCACAACGCGCCGCCGCAAAGAGATACCGGACCGCGCGTCAATGAAAAGATCCGTGCCCCCGAAATTCGCCTGATTGGCGCTGATGGTGAAAACGTCGGGGTGGTTCATCCCGCCAAAGCCATGCAACTTGCGGCCGATGCCGGCCTTGACCTGGTTGAGATTTCGCCGAATGCGAACCCTCCGGTCTGCAAGATCATGGACTTCGGCAAGTTCAAATACGAACAGCAAAAACGCGAGAGCGAAGCCCGCAAGAAACAAAAAGTCATCGAGGTGAAAGAGGTCAAATTCCGGCCCAACACCGACACGCATGACTATGACGTCAAAATGAAGAACGTCTTCAAGTTCTTGGAAAAGGGCGACAAGGTAAAAGTCACTCTGCGTTTCCGGGGCCGCGAGATGGCGCACCAGAATCTGGGCCGTGAACTTCTTGAACGTGTGGCCGAAGACATCAAAGACCTAGGCAAGGTTGAAAACATGCCCAAGATGGAAGGCCGCCAGATGATCATGATGATCGGGCCTCTGCCGCAGAAATAAGGTTCTGACCAACTGAATTGAGCAAAGCCCCCTCATGCCGAGGGGGCTTTTCATTTTGATTAGATCACCGCCGAAATTGCCTTGCTCAATTTTCCGACCAACTCGTCGATCTGAGCATCTTCGATTATAAAAGGCGGGGCCAAAAGGATGTGATCGCCCAACCGACCATCGCGCGTACCGGACATGGGGTAGCAAATCAGCCCTTCGGCCAAGGCCGCCTTTTTGATCCTACCAGCCACACCAAGCGCAGGGTCGAAAGGCGTTTTACTGTCCCGATCCGCGACCAACTCAATCCCCCGGAACAGGCCACGGCCCCGAATATCCCCGACATTGGGATGCTGCCCTAGCGAAGCTTCAAGTTCTGTTTGAAGCTTTTCCCCCATGACAGCTGCCCGCGCAGGCAAATCACGTTCAGCCAGCTCGCGGACAACGGCCAATGCTGCCGCCGTCGCCACCGGGTGCCCGACATAGGTGTGACCGTGTTGGAAGAAACCCGACCCATCACGGATCGCATCATATATCTGACCTGTACACAACATCGCTCCGATTGGCTGATAGCCTGCCCCCAACCCTTTCGCGATACACAGAATATCCGGTGCGACGCCGTCATGGTCGCAAGCAAACAGATGCCCCGTTCGGCCCATGCCACACATCACTTCGTCCAATATCAGCAGCACGCCGTAACGATCACAGATTTCTCGGACACGTTTGAAATACCCCTCAACCGCGGGCACCGCACCCAAAGTGGCACCGACAACCGGCTCGGCGATGAAGGCCATCACAGTCTCGGGGCCGAGGGTCAGAATTTCAGCCTCCAGCTCATTGGCCACCAGCTGACCGTACTCATAGCTGCTCTCACCGTCCGGCTTTTCTGCGTATTCATAGCAAGGCGCGATGTGCGTCATGTCGATCAACATCGGCGCGAACTGTTCCCGTCGCCACGCATTCCCACCAGCTGACAATGCACCCAGTGTGTTGCCGTGATAGCTCTGCCTTCGTGCAATCACGTGCCTGCGGTCTGGCTGACCAATCTCAAGGAAATACTGGCGCGCCAGTTTGATCGCTGCCTCGGTCGCCTCGGACCCGCCGGAAACAAAGTAGACGCGGTCCAATTCACCCGGCGCATGCTTAACCAGCAGATCAGCCAGTGCCTCGGCGGGTTCCGAGGTCATAAAGCCCGTATGCGCAAAAGCGATCTTCTCAACTTGTTCCTGAACCGCCCGGATCACTGCTGGGTTGGTATGCCCCAAACACGAAACCGCCGCATCACCGCAATCCAGGTATCGGCGCCCCTGAGCGTCTATCAGATAACACCCGTCGCCCCCCGCAGCGATTGGTAGGTCAGATTTCGTGTGGCGTGGGAAAACGTGACTCATTCGACTGCCCTTTCCAACATGGCAACAAGCGCCGACACGGACGCGGCATTATCTTTCCAGAGGTTCTCTTTTTCATCAGTCAGACTGTTTTCGAACCCGACGCGAACGTCTCCGCCCTGCCGCGCGGCATATTCCAGGCAGGCGTGCTCCTGCGCTCCGAAAGCACAGACCATCCAAGGCGATGAAGTCGGTGGGAACTGATCCAAATCCTGCGGCACAGATTGTTGGCCAGTTGCATACCGGCCCAGCACAAAAATACGCTCTGTCTGCCCGCCTCGCACAATCCCGCTTTGCTGCCACTGCTCCAGCAGAGCGGAATCCTTGGCATCGTATAAAATGTGCTGCACCCGAGTTCCTTGAGCAGCACACAACCCGTAAACCTGATCCGCCAACTCGGGCGAACGCGCGATCTCACGTACGGAAACTGAGGCCCAACCCGGACGCACTTGTTCCAGACATGCTATCTGGGCGAAAACGTCAAACACCCCAGCAGCCTCAGTCGTAATTTGAATTTCCATTCCAGGCACAGACTGCCTAATCTCGGTTATTGTCTCAAGATAAAGACCGGAATCCAATGAATGTAGCCCTTCCGAGTCCCGAACATGCAAATGCAACCCATTTGCTCCCGCGTCGAAACAGGCCCGTGTAGTGTCTACGATCTGAACCGTGGATATGGGTAAACTAGGGTGGTCCGAGGTTCCCCTTCGCGCGCCGTTTGGAGCGACCAGAATATAAGGTCGCTGTGCATGTTCAATTTTTGAATGTGTTGGAGCCATGGATATCCCTCTGGGTTACCCAGTAGATTTAATATAGTCACCTTCGTTTTTTACTTGCCTATCGCATAACATTTGTTTTTTTACGGCAATGGAAACCACACCAAACCAACTCATCACGCGTCTGCGTCAGGAAATCGGCCAGATGCCTTCGGCCCTACAGGCAGCGGCAAAGTACGTTATCGACCATCCAGGAGATTTCGGTCTGGACCCGATCCGAACGACCGCCGCCAAAATAGGCGTCAGCTCAAATGTACTGGTACGCCTCGCGCAACGTCTGGGCTTTGACAGTTTTGAAGCATTCCGCGCTCCTTTCCGCAACGCGTTGGTAACAGATCGGGAAAATGATTTGGGGCAGGATTGGTTGGCCTCTCTACAAACTGAAGACGCCTTCAGTAATACGCAAGCCAAACTGGCGCTGAACGAACAGAACGTTGTCGCGCGGTCCTTGCGCCTGATGAAGCCTGAAAATGTACGCAAGGCCGTCGAGCACATGACCTCATCCAAAAGATGTTTTGTGACCGCAACACGCGCCAGTTATGCGCTGGCCTACTACTTCTCGTACGCTGGTCGCATGGCCCATCCGGGCGTGCAATTGGTGCCGCGTCACTTGGGGTCTGCCACTGACGATCTGCTGGATGCCGACCATCAGGATTGCTTGCTGGCCATTACAGTTCATCCCTACTCTGCTGATACCATCCAGTCGATGCGGTTCGCGAAACAAAGAGGAATGCGCCTCGTCTTGATTTCCGACAGCGACGTGATTGCGCCGGGGGTCGAACCCGACGTCGCCTTTACGGTCAGTACCCGCGCCCTGCACCCGTTTGCCTGCTTTACCGGCGCAATGGCCGTATTGGAATGCCTGTTGGGCCACTTATTCGACGCCGGAGGCGACGCGGCACGCCAACGAACGGATGCATACCAAAAAGCGCGTGAAGATACCGGGGCCTATTGGCAGCCCTCAAAACCACCAAGATTGCGCCGCAGTTGAAAGCCCCGACACAAGGTCAGGGCTTCGCAAATCATCGTTTAAACACAGGCGTCAACCGCCCGCTTGGTCATGACCCCGACAAGATGCGCCCGGTAGTCCTTGCTGCCGTGCAGATCGGCAATCATGTTGGCTGGGTTTATACGCAAACCCATCAGCGCATCCGCGCGGAATTCTTTATTCAACGCCTCCTCGGCCTCGGTCCAGCGGAAGACGCCGTCTTCACTGGCCCCGGTGACAGCAACACGTACACCATCTGCAAAACGCGCCAGAAAAACCCCGACCAAAGCGAACCGAGACGCGGGCTGCAGAAATTTCTGGTAACTCGCAGCCTGCGGCACGGGGAACCGAACCGAAGTGATGATTTCGCCTTCGTCCAACGCAGTGCTGAACATCCCTTCGAAAAAATCATCTGCCGCGATCTCGCGCGTATTGGTGATAATCGTCGCACCGGATCCCAACACACCCGCCGGATAACAGGCCGCAGGATCATTATTGGCGACAGAGCCACCTAGCGTGCCACGATTGCGCACCGCCGGATCACCGATCTGCCCCGCAAGAGCCGCCAATGCGGGATAGCTCCCCGCTGCTTCTGATGCCACCGTGGCGTGGGTCGTTGCGCCACCGATGGACACCGAGCCATCATCATTGACGCAGACGCCTTTAATCTCGGCAATACCACCCAGCGAAACCAACTTGGAAGGTGCCGCCAAGCGCTGCTTCAACGTGGGGATCAACGTCTGCCCGCCCCCAAGGGCCTGAGCATCCTCAACCTCCAAAGCGGCAACCGCATCAGCAATGGTCGAGGGCTTTTCAAACTCGAAATTATACATTTCGTCTTCCTTTCCAAAGAGCACTCCTCAGCTCTTCATCCTTTTGGAAATACTCCGGGGGTCCGGGGCTGGCCCCCGGTCCGCCCTCTCCACTCAACTGTTCATCGCCGCCCAAACGCGCGCCGGGCTCAAGGGCATGTCGATATGATCGACCGACTTGCCTCCTGAATTCAGCGCATCCAGAACCGCATTTACAACCGCTGGAGGAGACCCAATTGCCCCAGCCTCTCCACAGCCCTTCACACCCAGAGGGTTGTGCGTACAGGGAGTTTGGCTGGAGTGGTCAACACTATAAAACGGCACGTCATCGGCCCTGGGCATGGCGTAATCCATGTAGGATGCACTCAGCAGCTGACCATTCTCGTCATAGGTGCAGTTTTCCAACAGCGCCTGACCGATGCCCTGACCAATTCCGCCATGAACCTGACCGTCGACGATCATCGGGTTGATAATGTTGCCAAAGTCATCTGCAGCCGTGAACTTCTCAATGGTGACTTGACCAGTTTCGGGATCAACTTCGACCTCACAGGCATAGGCACCCGCAGGGTAAGTGAAATTCGCCGGATCGTAGAATGCGGTTTCCTCAAGCCCCGGCTCTAAATCCAACGGATAGTTGTGTGGAACATATGCTGTCAGGGTCACATCGCCCCAAGCCATTGACTTGTCCGTGCCCGCGACGCTGAACTTGCCGTCCTTCAGTTCAATATCGGCCTCGGAAGCTTCCAGCAAATGGGCTGCGATTTTCTTGGCCTTACCGATCACTTTTTCGGTCGCTTTCACCATGGCCGAGCCACATACCGCAAGCGAGCGCGAACCGTACGAACCCATGCCGAATGGTATCTTCGATGTATCACCATGCACAATCTCGACCATCGACTCATCAATGCCGATCATATCCGCCACGACCTGCGCAAACGCCGTTTCATGGCCCTGCCCGTGGCTGTGCGCGCCAACCATAACAGACAGGTTCCCAGTCGCGTTCACACGAACAGTCGCAGCGTCGTACAGTCCGACCCGGGCTCCGAGTGCGCCAACAAGACTTGAAGGCGCGATGCCGCAGGCTTCGATATAGCAGTTCACACCCAATCCACGCAGCTTGCCATTGGCTTCACTCTGCGCACGCCGTGCTTTGAAACCGGCGAGATCGCCGATCTCCTCCAGCTTATCCACCAAGGCCTCATAGTTTCCGGTATCGTATTCCAACCCGACAGGCGTCGTGTATGGGAATTGCTCGGGTTTAATGAAGTTCTTGCGGCGAATTTCGAAAGGATCCATCCCAAGCTCGCGCGCGCACTTGTCGATCGCACGTTCGATGGAATAGGTCGCCTCGGGGCGACCGGCGCCACGATAGGCATCGACTGGCGCCGAATTCGTAAAGACCGCTTTCAGATTCACGTACACATGGGGCACGGCGTAGTTGCCCGCCATCAAGGTGCCGTGAAGAAACGTCGGCGTCACCGTCGAAAAATTCGACAAATAAGCACCAACATTGGCCTGCGTTTCGGTACGGAACGCCACAAACGTTCCGTCCGTTTCGCAGGCGATCTCGATCTTGGTTACATGATCGCGTCCATGTGCATCGGTCAAAAAAGACTCCGAACGTTCTGCAGTCCATTTAACCGGCCGCCCCAGCTTTTTGGCTGCGGCAAGTACTAACGCCTCTTCACCATAGTGATAGATCTTAGAGCCAAAACCACCGCCAACATCTGGTGCGATGACAGTCAGCTTGTTTTCCGGAATTCCCAGAACGAAAGCACAGATCAGAAGTTGAGTAAGGTGCGGGTTTTGAGAGGTTGAATACAGCGTATAGTCACCGGTTCCCGGGTTGTAATCACCAATCGAGGAACGCGGCTCCATTGCGTTGGGAACCAGGCGGTTGTTGACCAGTTCCAGGGTCGTGACATGAGGCGCATTTCTGATTGCTTCATCGACGGATTCGCGATTGTCTTCGACCCAGCCCCAATCGAAACACAGGTTGGTTTCAATTTCATCGTGAACCAGTGGCGCACCTTCTGACAGTGCCTGTGCGGTCGAGGTAATCGCCGTCAGTTCGGTTATGTCTGCATCAATCGCCTCGGCGGCCGCGCGCGCCTGTTCATAGGTTTCGGCGACCACCGCGGCATATGCATCACCAACATGGCGGACTTTGCCGTGCGCAAGCACCGGACGCTTGGGCTCTTTCATTGGGGTTCCATCCCGGCTTTCGATGTACCAGCCAGCGGGATTTCCACCTACGTCTGCGAAATCTTCTCCTGTAAATACTGCCAAAACGCCGGGCATCGCCTCAGCCTCAGCCGTGTTTACGGAGTTTATTGCGCCATTAGCGACCGTCGAGCGCGCAAAAGCTGCAAAGGTCGTACCTGGCAAAGCAATATCGTCAGTATATTTTCCAGTTCCGGTCAGAAAGCGCACGTCTTCGCGCCGTTTTGAACTGGCTCCGATGCCACTGTCTTTGGGCATTGCTTGTTCTCCTCCCATTATCGGGTGCTTTTGTGCATCCCTTTCATTCCACGGGCGCCTCCTCTCACGCCCGCAGCGGCATTACTCGGCAGCGATGCTGCTAACGTCCTGACCGGATGCGGCCATGATCGCTTTGACGATGTTGTGGTAGCCGGTACAACGGCACAGATTACCTTCGAGGTACTTACGGATCTCGGCCTCGGTCGGGCGCGGATTGTCCTTGAGCAACGCCGCTGCGCTCATCACCATGCCCGGTGTGCAGAAGCCGCATTGCAGGCCGTGGTGGTCCTGAAACGCCTGCTGGATCGTGTTCAGCGAACCATCTGCTGCGGCTTGACCTTCGATGGTGCCCACATCGACGCCATCGGCCTCAAGCGCGAGCATGTTGCAGGATTTGACCGCCTCTCCATTCACATGCACAACACACGCGCCGCACTGCGCGGTGTCGCATCCCACATGTGTGCCGGTCAGGTGCAGATGGTCGCGCAGAAAGCTGGACAGCAATGTCCGGCCCTCGACATCACCGCTCACGGACTTTCCGTTCACAGTCATTGAGACCTGTGTCATTGGCTCCTCCCAAAATGAAATTCTCCCTGGCCCGAGTTAAACACGGGATTTTTTGTTTGAGAACAAAAATATTTAGCGCGCTAACTAGGAAGGCATTTGGACAGTCTTCAAAGGTATAGCGGCAACTTCGAAAGGCAAATTATCGGCGCGAAGCACGGGGTTGCGGACGCGTCGGGATCTCTTTTAGCAGGCCACCCACACCCATTCCGGCAATGTCCGCGCCGGTTGTTTCGATGCCGCATGCGACGCGGGACAGTACCCAGTCCGCCCCGTTCAGCGCCGGAGATCGGGCGCATCCCGGCAAGCCGATCACCGGGCGCTGCCCGAGCGAGCCAAGAAACAACAGGTTGCCCGGATCGACGGGCATGCCGAACCGATCCACCTGCCCACCGGCAGCGCGTACCGCTTCGGGTGCAACGTCTGCCACGTCCGAAGTGGCCGAGCCGGTCAAGATCATCAGCACATCACCCTGCATTTCGCCAAGTGCCGCAGAAAGCGCATCGGCCTGATGGGGCACAATGCGTATGTCGTTCATCTCCATCCCCAAGGCTTCAACGCGCCCGCCAATCGCAGCGATGCCTTTTTCATTCGGAGGCCCACCGGGAATATCGGTCACCACCAAACCCGCCTTTTGATAGACGGGTGTAGCCAGGCGAATTGCCCCTTGAGCCAGACGAGAGGCTGCCATCACGTCAGCACCGGGCACGGCATAGGATATGACCTTAATGGTTCCGACCATTTGGCCAGCGCCCATTTGCTGATGTTGCGGCACAGTGGCGACCGTAATCATCGGGTTAACCTGATTGAACGCCTCAAGCGCGGCTACATCCAGAACCGCTACGCCCGGCCCATCGGCAAGCAGGTTCACGCGGCCGGTAAACGGCTGCGTCACTCTTAGGTTTGCGGCTGCTGGGTCTGGAACCAGAGCGTTGGCCAACATCCCGGCCGCTTTGTCTTCGTGGCAATCTCCGGGCTCCAACTGGGCGACTGTGACAGTATTGTACCCAGCCGAAGTCAATTGCGCCTGATGTTCAGTTGTCAGGACAATACCTTTGCGTAGCTTGGCATCACAGGCCTGCACGGAATGGGCAAGAATGGCACCAGCGGCCTGATCTACGGGGACAGGACCAAACTTCACGATTTGCCTCGCAACACTGCGGTCATCTGAGCCAGAATGGACACCGCTATTTCAGAAGGGTCCGCAGCGCCGATATCCAGTCCGATGGGGCCGTGAATTCGCGCGATCTGAGCGTCGGTAAAACCAGCCTCTTTCATCCGTGCCACACGTTTGGCGTGGGTGCGCGTCGAGCCCAAAGCTCCGATATAAAACACTCCAGCCTGCAATGCGGATTGTAACGCCGGATCATCCAACTTGGGGTCATGTGTCAACAACACGACCGCCGTGCGCGCGTCCATACCAAGCTTGGCGACCGCTTCGTCTGGCCAGTCTGTCAGGATGGTTTCACCGGGGAAACGTGCACTCGAAGCAAAGGCATCGCGGGGGTCAACGATGGCTGGATCATAACCCGCAATCCTTGCCATGGGCACCAACGCCTGCGCAATGTGAACTGCTCCGACAATGATCAGCCGCAGCGGTGGGTTATGAACTGCCACGAAAGTCTGCCCGTCTTCCTCGAACCCCGAACGATCCATGCGCAGCCGGTCCGGGTAGGCATTGCGGCGCAGCGCTCTGTGGCCGGTTTCGATATTCACCTCATAGGCTATGGGTTCACGCTGCGCGCGCGCATCGACCAGTTCCTGCAGCATTCGTTCGGGCAGGACGTTGCCTACCGGCTCGACCAAGACACGAATAGTGCCACCACAGGCCAGCCCCACGGCAAACGCATCTTCGTCGCTGACACCGAACTCCAACAGTCGCGCGTCGCCTTCGTCGATTGCCTCCAGCGCCTCAACCACGACAGCGCCTTCAACGCACCCGCCCGAGACTGATCCTTCGATCCGACCATCCCCGCCAATGACCAACTGCGCACCAACGCGGCGCGGAGCGCTGCCCCATGTTTCGACAACAGTGGCCAAAGCTGTCGGCCTGCCTTCGCGATACCACCGCAAAGCCGTTTCGGGGCTGTTGTCGAATCTGTCCATAGAACCCTCCGGGCATGTTCTGAACCAACATAAGCAGGTTTGACAGGATGAAAAGGAACCGGTGCCAACAACCACATAAGCAAGTTCAAGAAAAGAGGCTCTCGGCACGAATTAGCCCGGATTGCCACCGTTTACGCAAAGGATTGATTGTCAGCATACGTGATTCTAGCCTACACGCGCTCATACCGCATTCCAGTATGCGCATATTTATTTTTCACAAGGGAGACAGAGACTTGAAACGCATTTTTACACTCGCAACGGCAATGGGCCTGCTGGCCTCGACAGCGGTCAGCGCGGATAGTTTCCTGCGTTATGGTGAGGTTGAGGGCTGGAAAGTCTTCATCGACCAGGACAAGAAGTCCTGCCTGATCGAGGCAGTAGATGACGCCGAAAACGTGGTTCAGATGGGCCTGACCGAAGATCGGGGCGTTGGCTATGTGGGCGTCTTCACCAAGGCCAAGACGGATATCAAACGCGGCGAGAAGGAAGCCGTGGCGATCCTGTTGGGCGACAACGTCTATCTTGGTGAAGCCACAGGCATGAAGGGCAACATCACGAAAGGGTATTCAGGCGGATACGTTCTGTCCGATGACCCTCAGTTCGCGGACGATATTGCCAAACAAAAGGTGATGGTAGTTTTCCCCGAGAAAGAATTTGCCTTCACCGTCGATCTGACCGGCACCTACAAGGCCATGGAAATGGCCCGCAAGTGCAATGAAGAACAGCTGAGCTGAGGTTCAGCCCGAAAGCGCGGTCATCAGCCGCGCTTTCTCACCCACGTCGTCGGGCTTCGAGATGACGGCGGCCAGATCTTCCAGCGACGCAATCGAATGACCCGCGCGAAAGCTGTCGACATGCGGCAGCATCGCCGCCACGCCCTGTGCCTTGGGCGCGAAACCATCCCAGCGCAGCAGTGGATTGAGCCAGATCAGACGGCGCGCGGACAGGTGCAAACGCTCCATCTCTTTCCCCAACGCCTCGGGGTCACCGCGGTCCAGCCCGTCCGAGATCAACAGTACCACCGCCCCCTGCCCCATGACCCGCCGCGACCAGTCGCGATTGAACGCGTGCAGGCATTCGCCGATCCGAGTTCCCCCCTCCCAATCCTGCGCCTCGGCCCCTGCAGCAGCTAGGGCCGCATCCACATCACGTTGCTGCAGATGGTGGGTTATATTGGTCAGCCTTGTGCCAAAAGTGAACGCATGAACCTTGGCCCAACCGGCCCCTTTGGCATTCGAAACTGTGTGCAGAAAATGCAGAATGATCCTGCTGTACTGGCTCATCGACCCCGAGATGTCGCACAGCACCACAAGGTTCGGCCAGCGCGGTTTGGGCTTGAGGAGCGCAATATCGCGCAGTTCTCCGCCCTGACGCATCGCCGCGCGCAAAGTCCGGGCGCGGTCGATTCTGCTGCCCAAATGGCTGGCTTGGCCGCGCCGGGATTCGATCGGGTTCACCGGCAGCGCCAACCGAGAAAGCATGCGTTTGGCTTGCGCAATTTCGGCTGTACTCATCTGCTCGAAGTCCAGGCTTCGCAACCTTTCCTCCGAGGATGCCGTTTGTGAGGCATCAATCTCCAACTCTGTGTCGTCTTCCTGCTCGGTCACATTGGGCAGTTCGCGTTCAACGCCGTCCAGCAGAGCCTCGGTCGCGCGTTTTTCTGCTGCATCAGCCTTGCGTTCTTCCTGCACGCCCCGGATCGCGGGCAACATCATGGACATCATATGTTCCAAGTATCGCGGGTCGCGCCAATACAGGCGAAACACTTGCGCAAACACTGTGCGATGTTCGGGACGGCTCACGAAACAGGCATGCAGGGTCCAATAGAAATCCCGCCGTTCGGTGAAACCTGCGGCCTGAACGGCGCGTATGGCATCAATGACGCGCCCAGTTCCGATGGGCAACCCGGCCTTGCGTAGCGCGCGGGCGAAATGAGTGATGTTTTGCGCCAGCTTTGGATCGTTGGGAATGTCCAGCGACAGTTGCTTGGCCATTAAGCAGGTTCCAGGTCAGCTTTGGCTTGATCCAGTATCCGCTTTGCCTCGGACCCTTGCAGCTTTTGAATGTCGTCCTGGTATTTCAGGATCGCACCCAGCGTATCACCGATCACTTCGGGGCTGAGGTTGATCACGTCCAGTGCCAGCAGGCATTTGGCCCAGTCTATCGTTTCGGCCACGCCCGGTTTCTTGAACAGGTCTTCCGTGCGCAGCCTTTGAACAAAGGCCACCACCTCGCGGCTGAGTGCCTCGGCGGCCTCGGGCGCGCGAGCGTGAAGGATTTCGATCTCGCGGTCGAAATCCGGGTAATCCACCCAGTGATACAGACAACGACGTTTTAAGGCGTCATGCACCTCGCGCGTGCGGTTCGAGGTCACCATGACGATTGGCGGTTCGGGGGCTTGCACCGTTCCCAATTCGGGGATCGTGACCTGAAAATCGCTGAGCGCTTCCAGCAAGAAGGCTTCGAACGGTTCATCGGTGCGGTCCAATTCGTCGATCAGCAGGACCGGCGCGCCGTTTCCATCCGGGCGCATGGCTTGCAACAGCGGGCGTTCGATCAGGTATTCATCCGAGAACAGTTCATTCTGCAACGCGCCCCGATCCGCGCCGCCCGCCGCTTCTGCCGTGCGGATCGCCACCATCTGCGCCGGAAAGTTCCACTCGTACACGGCCGAGGACGCATCCAACCCCTCATAGCATTGTAAGCGGATCAGACGCCGGTTCAGCCCCGAGGCAAGAGCCTTGGCGATCTCCGTTTTGCCAACACCAGCTTCGCCTTCCAGAAACAACGGACGACCAAGCTTTAGTGACAAGAAGACCACGGTGGCCAATGCCCGCCCGCAGACATAACCCTGTGCGCCCAGCATTTTCTGAACGGCATCAATTGTGTCCGGCTGTGTCATTTACAAATCTCTCCCTTGGACCAACAGGTCACGGTGGCGCGCGCGCGTCAAGACTGCGCCTGCCATTGACGTACGGCGATCAGGAATGTTGACAAGGTCTTTCGCACGCGCTGCCTGTATGCTAGCGGAGGCCCCATGACCGATAGCATCACGATCCGCCGCCCCGACGACTGGCACCTGCACCTGCGCGATGGCGCTATGTTGCAAGCCGTACTGCCTGAAACCGCGCGTCATTTTGGCCGCGCGATCATCATGCCGAACCTCGTGCCGCCCGTCGTTCGCGGCGATCAGGCCGCCGCCTATCGCGACCGCATCATGGCCGCTTTGCCCGAAGATATGACGTTCGAGCCACTGATGACCCTGTACCTGACCGAAGATACTGACCCCGAAGATATGGCAGCCGCCCACGCAAGCGGTCTGGTCAAGGCGGTCAAGCTGTACCCGGCAGGTGCAACGACCAATTCGCATTCCGGTGTGCGGAATTTCGACAACGTCCGTCCCGTTTTGGAGAAAATGGCCGAGATTGGTCTGCCTCTGTGCGTCCACGGCGAAGTCACCGATGCCGAGATCGACATTTTTGACCGAGAGGCCGTTTTCATCGACCGCGTTCTGGACCCGATCCGCAAGGCGACCCCGGGTCTACGCGTGGTGATGGAGCACATCACCACTAAAGATGGCGTTGAGTATGTGAAGTCCAACGAAACGGATCTGGGTGCGACCATCACGGCTCACCACTTGATCATCAACCGCAACCACATTCTGGTCGGCGGGATCAAGCCGCATTACTACTGCCTGCCCGTCGCCAAACGCGAAGAACACCGTCTGGAGCTGCTGAAAGCGGCCACGTCGGGCGACAAACGGTACTTCCTTGGCACCGACAGTGCGCCGCATACCGATGACAACAAGGAAATGGCCTGTGGTTGCGCTGGCTGTTTCACCGCGACGAATACCATGTCTCTGGTCGCCGAGATGTTCGATCGTGAAGGTGCCATGGACAAGCTGGAAGGTTTCGTTTCGCTGAACGGGCCTGCGTTCTATGGCCTGCCCGTGAACCAAGACACGATCACCCTGACCAAGGGCGACCCTGTCGAATACCCCAGCAAAATCGAAACAGGCGACGGCCCGGTGACAGTGTTCGAGCCGGGCTTCCCACTGCACTGGCGCGTGGTTTAACCCGCCAGTTTTGCAGCTAGATCGCGGACGCGGCCTCCGGTGCGCAGCATCGACCAGATCGCGTCCGCCTCGTCTCTTCCGATCAGCTTGGCGGCTTTCCCGCGCACGCGGTCCTCGCGGTCTGCCAGTGACATGGGTGCCGACAAGTCATGCGTCGCCTCAAGCCGTGCACCGTCCCGACGCAACAAGGTCAGATGCGCCTGCGTTTCGGTCAACGTTTCATCTGCCTCAACCGCGACACGGTCACGCAGCGAGTTTAGGCGCGGATCAGCGCAGACCTTTTCCGTGTAACTGTCGGGCAGTGCCGTATCGTACCCAAGCGCCTGCATGGCGATCACAGTGCGATATGAAAACTTGGCACCCAACCCTGTCGATGGAGACATCTGGTTGCACACGCTCATCCAGCGTGGATGGGTTTTCACTTTGATCTCAGCCACTTCGGGTTCGGCAATATCCAGATCGCGCCCGGCCTCAAGCGCGGCATGCAGGCCGTGGCAGCAGGCGTGGTATTTGTGGCTGACGCTTTCGAACAGCCATTCTTCACCCAATCCGGCCAATGCCGTTTGAGCATCGGCTTCCCCTTTGTGTGTCGCGCCGAAACCGAATTGCCCTTCGAGCGCGCTGCTATTCGGTTCAAATCCTTTGGCAACCAGCAATGCAGCCTCAACCCCCGCAGACGCCGCCAGGCCCGCATTATACGGTTTGCCCATCGTCCCAAACTGCGCCTTGAGACCCGCCGCGCGGGTTGCTGTCAGACCCAGAACTTTGTTCATCTGAACGGCGTCGAAACCAAGTACACGTCCTGCCGCGACAGCGGCCCCAAACGCGCCCGCCGTCGCAGTCTGATGGAAACCCGCCTGATAGTGGTCGCGACCCAGCCAAAGCCCGACGCGGATCGAAACCTCCATCCCGATCAGCGCGGCTTCAAGGAAATCGACAAGAATGCGATCATCCCACTCACACAGCGCCATTGCTGCTGGCAGCACAGCCACCGAAGGATGCCCGATATGGGCAAAATGCGTGTCGTCATAATCCAGGGCATGTGACACGGTTCCGTTGACCAAAGCC
The DNA here is from genome assembly GCF_056542865.1 of Ruegeria sp. AA6. Taxonomy (NCBI): domain Bacteria; kingdom Pseudomonadati; phylum Pseudomonadota; class Alphaproteobacteria; order Rhodobacterales; family Roseobacteraceae; genus Ruegeria; species Ruegeria sp. AA6. The sequence continues at coordinate 487,996 of NZ_JBQGAN010000001.1, read as the reverse complement.
GCCCCTCGCAATGGGGCCGCTCCACCGCCGAACAGATGAGCTTGCGCGGCACCTTCTTCGCCTAATACCAGATCACGAACGGCCTTTGAGACCGGCTCAGCAACGCCTGCACGCCCAACAGCGATCCAGTCCAAAGCAGACAGAGAGGTAACGACTCGCGTTTGCATAGTCGTCTCAATCGGTCCTGCGGCGAACCCAGCCAGAGAATTGGAGAAATCATTCATGGGCGCAGTCTAACGCCCGGCATTCGCGGGTAAAGACCTAGCCGTATAATTCCGCCGCGCGGGTTTCAAAAGCTTGCACGATCCGATGCATGGCCTCGTTAAAGACGACGCCAATAATGCCTTGCAGGATGGCGTTCTTGAACTCGAAATCCACGTGGAAGGACACGTTACACCCACCCTCGGCTGCGTCTTCGAACTGCCAATCGGATTTCATGTATTTGAACGGGCCGTCCAGATATTCGGTATCGATCTTCATCTTCTCAGGAAATAGCGTCACCCGGCTGCCGAACCGTTCGCGGAACACTTTGAACGAGATGATAAGATCCGCCTCCAACACCTGCGCCTCGCCTGCGGCATAGGTACGGCGGATACGGGCGGCGGCGCACCAGGGCAGAAATTCAGGGTATTTCGCCACATCCGCAATCAAGTCGTACATCTGCTGAGCTGTATACGGCAGGTGACGGGTTTCCGAATGAGTAGGCATGGCGTCCGGTATTAACAGGTGACAATGGCGCGTGATTTCGTATGTTGCGCGCCAAAGATCAAGGGGGCTGTGATGACTGACCGCACTTATGTGATAGATGAGATGATCTCGGCCAAGGCCATCGCCGCCCGGATTGAGGAACTGTGTCGTGAGATCACCACCGAATTCGGTAATACTGATAAATTGATCGTTGTCGGCTTGCTGCGCGGCAGCTTTGTTTTCATCGCTGATCTGGTGCGTGAACTGGACCTACCGATCGAGGTAGATTTTCTTGAGGCATCTTCTTACGGCGATTCGATGGAAAGCAGCCGCGAAGTGCGCATTCTCAAAGACTTGCGCGGCGCAATTGAAGGGCGTGATGTTCTTGTGGTTGAAGACATCGTCGACACCGGGCACACGCTGAACCATGTGACCAAGTTGCTGTTAAGCCGTAAGCCTGCGCGTTTGAAATCCATCGCCTTGTTGGACAAACCAAGCCGACGTGAGGTTGATTTCCGGTCAGATTGGATCGGGTTTGAGATCCCCGATGAGTTCGTCGTGGGCTATGGCATTGACTACGCGCAACGCAACCGCAATCTGCCCTTTATTGGCAAAGTCCGCTTTACCGGGGAATAAGCGGCCCGAGCACCTGCTCGATTGCAGCCAAAAATATCCCGGTTCCGACCGGGATCAGCGCGTCTGGGAAATCGTAGTCGGGGTTGTGTAGTTGCGGCTGTTCGACCCCCGCCCCAAGCCAGAACATCGCGGCTTTTGCATCTTTGCCAAACTGTCCGAAATCCTCTGAAAACTTCTGCGGAGTTAGCGTCTCATTACAGCCAACACCCGCTTTCAAACAGGATTCGCTCAGGATTTCGACGGCCTCGGGTGTATTTACGCAGGCCTCAAACACATCGTCATAGGTTATTCCAAAATCCAAACCCTGTTCAGAGGCGACCTGCGCTACCAAAGCCTCGGCCTCATCCACCAAGCTGAGCATGCGATCATCAGCGACGGTGCGCAAAGTTACCCAAAGCTCGGCCTTTCCGGGGGCCACACCAAAGGTCGGCTCACCTAAATTGGCATGTGTGACGGTGGTCAGTGCGAAACGGGCGTCCAAAGGTCCACCTTTTCCGAGCGCTGCCAATTTCGGCATCAAGGACGCCAGTGCCGTTGCTGGCGACAAGCCATCTTGCGGAGCCGATGCGTGCGAAGTCTTACCCGTCAGCGCAACCTTCATGCCGCGCGAGGCACAATTGGCGGGACCAGCGCACAGTTCAACTTCCCCCAACGCCAAGCCCGGCAAATTGTGCAGCGAGAACACATAGTCCGGTGCGATTTCAGAAAACTTCGGGTCTGCTCGATAGGCAATTGCACCCCGCCCGGTTTCCTCGGCGGGTTGGAAAATCAGCGCTACGCGACCTGATTGCGGGCGGCTTTGGCTCAGATGATCAGCCACGCCCAAAACCATCGTCATATGGCCGTCGTGGCCGCACAGATGACCTTTGCCCTGAGCCCGCGACTTGTATGCCGCGCCCGAGATTTCCTGTATTGGCAATCCATCCAATTCACATCGGATGGCAACGGTCGCTCCGGGCTCACCGCTGTCATAGATACCTGCCACGCCGTGCCCTCCGATGCCTGTCAGAACCTGACTGACGCCGCGCGCTTGCAATTCTTCGGCAACGCGAGCAGCCGTCGCCTGCTCCTGACCAGAGAGTTCCGGTGTTTGATGCAGCTCGTGGCGCAGACGGATCAGCCGTTCGATGACCTCTGGTGTCACCCTTGTTCCAACTTCTTCTGACGTGCATCGCGCAGGCGCGCAAAGTCATCGCCTGCGTGATAGGACGACCGGGTCAGCGGCGTAGCCGAGACCATCAGGAAGCCCTTGCCATAGGCGGCTTTCTCGTAAGACGCGAACTCCTCGGGCGTGACAAAGCGGTCAACGCCGTGGTGTTTCGGCGTAGGCTGCAGATACTGACCGATAGTCAGGAAATCGATGTCGGCGGCACGCATGTCGTCCATGACCTGCCGAACCTGCTGTTCGTCCTCACCCAGACCGACCATGATACCGGATTTGGTAAAGATGGACGGGTCCAACTCCTTGACCCGCTGCAGCAGCCGCAGCGAGTGGAAATATCGCGCGCCGGGGCGCACTTCGGGATAAAGGCCGGGAACGGTTTCGAGGTTGTGGTTGAATACGTCCGGTTTGGCCTCGACCACGGTTTCCAGAACCGAGGGGTCGCATTTCAGGAAGTCCGGCGTCAGAATCTCGATCGTTGTTTTCGGCGAACGGTGACGCACCGCGCGAATGGTCTGCGCAAAATGCTCTGCCCCGCCGTCCTTCAGATCATCCCGGTCGACAGAGGTGATGACCACATGGTTCAGGCCCAGCTTCTGCACTGCATGCGCGACGCGTCCGGGCTCGAAGGCGTCCAACTCATCCGGGCGGCCAGTGGCGATGTTGCAGAAGGTACAACCGCGGGTACAAATCTCACCCATGATCATCATGGTGGCGTGGCCCTGGCTCCAGCATTCGCCGACATTTGGGCACCCGGCTTCTTCACAGACAGTGACCAGATTGTTTTCACGCATGATTTTGTGCGTTTCGGCATACCCTTTGCCGCCGGGCGCTTTTACGCGAATCCACTTCGGCTTTTTCGGCTGCGCATTGTCCTGACGATGCGCCTTTTCGGGATGTCGTTGTTCGGGGATCTTTAGATCACGCACGGTTCGCTTTCCTGACTTTGGGTCAATTATGCTTCCATATAATATACACAGTCGCCCATAGCTACACCACCCGTGCATACCTGCCATAACAGCGCACCATGCATACGCAGAATAAAGCCCTGATTGATAGCGATAAAACCCTTAAACCGCGCTCACTTAAAGGTCTGACAACCTATTTTGCAATCGCAGTACAAATCACATTGAAGCATTTTTAGAACTGTTTTAAATCACGCGAAGTTCACAAATGAATCACAGGAACATGAATATGAAATCCGGTACCAAACTGCCTGACGTAACCTTTCACACCCGTGTCCGTGATGAGGCCGTCGAAGGCCCCAACCCGTTCCGCTGGGAAGATAAAACCACCGCAGATTACTTTGCCGGTAAACGCGTGATCCTGTTCTCGCTGCCCGGTGCGTTCACGCCCACCTGCTCGACCTACCAGTTGCCGGGTTTTGAAAACGGCTATGCCGAATTCAAGGATAAAGGTATCGACGACATCTATTGCATGTCGGTCAATGACAGCTTTGTCATGAACAAATGGGCGCAGGATCAGGGTCTGGAAAACGTGAAGGTTATTCCAGACGGTTCGGGCGAGTTCACCCGCAAGATGGGCATGCTGGTCGACAAGGACAATCTGGGTTTCGGCATGCGCTCATGGCGCTATGCGGCCATCGTTGACAACGGCGTGGTCGAAGCATGGTTTGAAGAGCCCGGCCTGATGGATAACTGCCCTGAAGATCCTTATGGTGTTTCCTCTCCTGAGAACCTGAAAAAACACCTGGACGAAGCGAAAGAGCCGGCTCTGGCCTAAGCTTTCGTTCAATCGAACACAAAGGGCCCGCCGCTGGCGGGTCTTTTTTAAGCGCGGGTTGCGGAAACTATACCCTCGCCAACCTGCCGGATGACCTCGGCCAGGCCGTCAAACCAGTCCTCACCCCCAGTCGACGCACGCCGTACCAAGCCAACTGTACGCGCCGGTTGAGGTTTACTGAAGCGCATCAACTGCAATCCCGGTACAGCCTCGGATTCAGCCCGAGCAGCCAATTCGGGCATAAGCGTCAGACCAAACCCTTCGGCCACCAGCCTCGATAGGGTCGCCAATGAGGACGCGCCCATATTGATCAACCCGCTGCTTCTGTCCTGACCGCAGACCTCAAGCGCCTGATCGGTCAAGCAGTGGCCGTCATCCAGCAACATCAACTGTGCGGTCTGCAAATCCAGTGGGCGCAGAACTTCGGGGTTGGTCGTCATCCCCTTCAACCGGGCAGCGCTTCCAGCCAGAAGAAACCGATCCTGAAACAGAGGAACTTCGAACAGTTCGTTGCCTCCGGCTGGCAAGGCTACGACACCAGCGTCGATTTCACCGGCACGCAACATTGTCAGCAAACGCTCTGTTCTGGCTTCTCGCACCTGCACCCGAAGTGACACGTCCGAGGTACGCAATCCAGCCAGAACGCCAGGCAGCAGATATGGCGCAATCGTTGGGATTATCCCAATCGACAAAGACCTGTGCCCGCCCGAACGATCCCGTGCGAACTGATCCAGCCGGTCTGCTGCACCCAGAACCTCGCGCGCATGATCCAGTACGTCGCGCCCGAGTGGTGTCAGCAAGATGTCTCGGGCCTTACGTTCGAATAACGGGCCGCCGAGGTTTTCCTCGAGGGCCTTGATTTGAACCGACAAAGCGGGCTGAGACACATGGCAGACCTGCGCAGCCCGGCCAAAATTGCGCTGTTCCGCGACAGCCCGGAAATACTGAAGTTGTCTAAGGGTGAAATTCATAACCCCTGATTATCACTTGGCAGGGCTTCCGCAACCTAAACATATCACCCGATCAGTCGGTTTCTCTCCGACTGGCTCTCATAATGCCGTTTTAGTCGCTGCAATGCGATCCGAAGGACAATCTTGCCCGAACGAGCCGACCACCCCATGCGCTTTTCGGCAAGTTCCAACCCTTCCAGATAGCAGCAACATCGCAGCGCTACATCGCTCAACCCCGGCCCGAGATCCGACAACGCTTGCGCCACGCGGTCACGCGCATCTGATGAACCGCGGCCACCATGCGCCTCGCTTCCGAAGCTGCCGCGTCCCCCGGCTGTCAGGAAATGATCCCAATTCTGCGCGACTTGAGGGCCAATCTGCGCCAGCTCAAAATCCTCACGCAGTCGTTCCCCCGCTGCCACCAACGTTTCGTCCAAAAACGGCTTGCCGTCCCGATCCCGCCTGCGCGCCAACGCGATAAGAGGGCTTTCAGCTACGCCGTAGCGAACACGCTTTGGACGATCATTCGTGTTGGCCCCACCTTTTCCCGGCATCAACTGCGCCTGAAAAGATGCCTGCGCTTCGGCCATCCCGAATTCACTACGAGCTCGCGCTTTGTTTTCCGCATCAGCGACCAATTGGCTAAGCGCCGACCGGCCTGACGACGAAATACGATACCGCGAAATACGCCCCGGATTGTCGCAGGAAATCCAGTCCTTCAGAGCCAGCGCTTGGGCAATACTGCACTCGACCACAGCGGTTCTGGTCGTTCCACCATCACCCGAGTCGCGCACCACCACAGCCTTGTCCATCTCTTCCGCGACGGCCAGCACTGCGCCTGTTTCGCACAATCGGCGCAGAATGCGTAGGGCTTCCCGGTTGAACTCTTCATCCTTGGCAGCCGCTTCTTCTTCTTTCGTGGCTGCAAATGTGTTGTGGGCAGCACTGGCGGGATCAGCAAAATGAGTCTCGGCCAAGGATTGCAACGCGGCATCCACCAACGGATCATCCCGACGCGTTTCGATCCGCCTGATTTGCCTGAGAATGGTCGAAGCATGGCACCCGGCGGATCGCGCGATATCACGGATCGATTGGCCGGTCTCTGTGTGGGCGAGGTATCTTTGCGCCCCCTCAGGCACCCAAGCCGGAATGGTGAAAGCCATGTTATTTTCCATAGTTCCTTGACCTCGTAGACAAAACAATCTGTTCCCAATCGCCCCCGGTAAATTTGTTAACCAATTCTAACTAGAGTCGCTTTCGTTACTCGTTCGTTAACCTGCGAGGACAAGCACCAGATTTGATTCAAAAACATAAACACTCATGAAGTCAGAGTTCGGCGAGAACCCAGTCAAGGCAACGCCCGCTTAGGTTGTGCAGCACATTCGGGGACATTCACTCTCACAAAGGATCCCCGGAATGCAGGACCTGATGACCATGATTACCACCCTACGCCGTCCTCGACTGCTGGCACGTGCCGCAAAACATGGCGCGCAGGACTATGATCGGGACCGGCATTTGCAACGCATTCTCGGATACGGATCACTGCCCGGAACGGGGGCGGCGCTGATGCGCCTTCTGGAAATGGAAAGAGAGGTTAACGAGCAGCGTGTCGAGGAAGACGCAGCCTATTCTCTGGTCCGTCATCTGGACCTGCTGATCGCGCTTTTGGGCGAAGCGCAACTGTTTCAGGCCAGCCGCGCCTCGCAATATCAGTAATTAGCTGAACGCATCCGGCATGGATGCCTTCTTTTTCTCAATATATTCATTGAGCGCGGCATGGATTGCAGGGTCGAGTTGCGGTTGCTGGTAGTTGGCCAGCAGATGCTCGACCCGCGCCGAAGCCAACTGACGCGTGTCACGCCCGCCTTCGTCTTCCCATGTTTCGTAGGGCTTATAGTCCAGCACTTCGCTTTTCCAGAACGCTTCTTTGAAGTTGGCCTGTGTATGTGCGCAGCCCAGATAATGGCCGCCAGGACCCACCTCGCGGATCGCATCCATGGCCTGAGCATTGTCGTCAACGGCAATGCCCTTGGCCAATCCGTGCAGAACGCCCAGCTGATCGGCATCCATGACGAATTTTTCAAAGTCAGCAACCAGACCACCTTCCAGCCAACCGCAGGAATGCAGCATGAAGTTCACGCCAGACATCAGCCCCATGTTCAGCGAATTCGCAGTTTCGTACGCGGCCTGTGCGTCAGGCAGTTTCGAGCCACAGAACGAACCAGCCGAGCGGAATGGAAGGTTCAGACGCCGTGCAAGTTGACCCGCGCCATAGGTGACCAGCGACGCCTCTGGCGTACCAAAGGTCGGCGCGCCGGAGTTCATGTCAATTGACGACACGAAGGCACCAAAGATCGCAGGGGCGCCGGGACGAACAATCTGACTGTATGCAACACCGGTCAGAACCTCGGCCAATACCTGTGTCAGCGTACCCGCAACCGAAACCGGCGCCATCGCACCGCCAACGATAAAGGGCGAGATGATGCAGGCTTGGTTGTTTTGCGCGTAAACCTCAAGTGATCCCATCATTACGTCGTCGAACGTCATCGGCGAGTTGATATTGGTCAGCGAGGTCATGACAGTGTTTTCCTGAACGAACTCTTTGCCGAACATAATCTCACACATCTCAACCGAATCCTGCGCGCGGCTGGGATCGGTGACCGAGCCCATGAACGGCTTGTCCGACAGGGTCATGTGCGCCATCAGCATGTCCAGGTGACGCTTGTTCACCGGAACGTCGGTCGGTTCGCACACGGTCCCGCCCGAGTGGTGCAACCACTTGGACATATAGGCCAGTTTCACGAACTTGTTAAAATCGTCCATGGTCGCATAGCGACGTCCACCCTGCGCATCGCGCACGAACGGAGGGCCATAGACCGGGGCCAGAACCAGATTGCGACCGCCGATCACAACCGATTTCTCGGGGTTGCGGGCGTGCTGAGTGAACTGGCTGGGCGCAGTTTTGATCAGCTCGCGTGCCAGACCGCGCGGAATGCGAACGCGTTCTCCGTCGACGTCGGCACCGGCGTCTTTCCACCGCTGCAATGCGCCCGGGTTGTCAACAAAGTTGACGCCGACCTCGGCCAGAATGGTTTCCGCGTTGGCTTCGATGATTTCCAGCGCTTCTTCGTTGAGAACCTCGAAATTCGGAATATTCCGTTCGATGTATTTCGCGGTTTCAATGCGAACTGCGGTGCGTTCGGCCCGGCGGGCAGCGCCACCGCCACCTCTTGCCCTGCGCCGGGTGTTTGCCTCTGCCATGAGAAAATCCCGTGTGGTTGGTTAGATTGATCATTTTGTTACAGGAGCGCCCAGGGTATCTGCATATGGTTTACGGCGCTCTGGGGGTAAAAGCGACATGTATAAGGTAGCTCTAAGACTTTGACCGGTCGGCCCTGTCCGGGCATGATAACACGATGACGACCGAAAATCAGGCGACGCCGCCGCCCGAGTTTGAGCGCAAAACCCTTGATGCCGCCGAAATTGGTGCTGTTGCACATCTGTACCGAGGTGAGGTTTACCGCAGCACCATTTGGCGTACACGGTTGGACACGACAACAAACTGGGCCGTTGTGACGTTGGGCGTTGCGCTTTCTATATCCTTTTCCTCTCCCGAGTCGTCACCTTTACCTTTGGTACTTGTTGGCATTCTGATCATCCTGTTCCTGATGCTCGAAGCCCGCCGCTATCGATATTTCAACGTATGGCGCGCCCGAGCCAGATGGTTGGAAACACACTTTTATGCCCCCCTGCTATATGACGGCGATCTTCATATGGAGGAGAACTGGCAGAAGGTATTGGCCGAAGATTACCTGCACCCACGCTATCACGTCAGCCTGATGATCGCGATCGGGCGCAGAATCCGCAGAAACTATTTGTGGATTCTATTAATCCAGAGCTTGGCCTTCGGCGTTAAACTCTCGGTCCACCCGTCACCGGTTGAGAGTTTTGCTCAAGCTATCGACCGGGCCGATGTCGGCCCCATCCCCGGTGAGGCGCTGATTGTTACCGGTGTTTTCTACATTGTGTGCTGGTCAGTGATCGCGATCTGGAGCTACCGGGTGGACGGGCGCCGCGCGTCGCACCGTGGCAGCGCAAAGTCTGAATCAATGGGCTGAATGCAGTTCTACAGGTCTTTGATCATGGTGACTGAATTTCCAGCAACTTCAGTTTCGCGCCAGCCAAGATGAGCATAGATCGCACGGGTATCCCGCATCATCAAGTGCGTCCGCAACACCATGTATGTGCATCCGTTCCGACGGGCGGCGTCTTCAGCATTTTTTAGCAACTTCCCGGCAATCCCCTGCCCTTGTGATTGCGGCGACACGGCCAGATTGATCACTTTCAGCGTATCGTTTGACTGAGAATAGATGATTACACCGCCCAACCCGGCCTCGGTCCAGGCCAGAACCACCTGATGATCGGCGATTTCATGATCTACACCTGCAGTTACGTCCGGCAGATCGGCGATGGATTCGCGCGCCTTTGCATAGGCGGCAGCAATACAATCGGTGATCGCCTGGACATCGTCTTGTGTCGCATTCACGAAACGAACAGCGGTCATTGATCCGAACTCCTTCTACATCTGACGCAAAACGCCTTCATAACGCTTGCACATAACTGCCGCGCGACCTAAGAGCCAGTCATGAGCCAGACATCCCACGACCGCCTTCTTATCATAGACTTCGGCAGCCAGGTAACGCAGTTGATCGCACGCCGCCTGCGCGAATTGAATGTCTATTGCGAAATCCACCCCTACCAGAACGTCACGATGGACTTTGTGCGCGAGATGGCACCCAAGGCCGTTATTTTCTCGGGCGGGCCGGACAGCGTCACGCGTGAGGGATCGCCCCGCGCCCCGCAGGAAATCTTCGACTATGGCGTGCCGATTCTTGGTATCTGCTACGGCCAACAGGTGATGATGCATCAACTGGGCGGCAAGGTCGAAAGCGGCCACGGCACCGCCGAGTTCGGACGCGCCTTTGTGACTCCGAAGGGTCAGCTGGACATTCTGGACGGCTGGTTCGAAGAAGGTGACGAACAAGTCTGGATGAGCCATGGCGACCACGTTAGCGAAATCGCTCCGGGGTTTGAGGTTTTCGGCACCTCGCCCAACGCGCCCTATGCGATCACAGCCAACACCAGCCGTCACTTCTATGCAGTGCAGTTCCACCCCGAAGTGCACCACACTCCCAAGGGCGCGAAGCTATACGAGAACTTCGTGAAACTTGCCGGGTTCAACGGCGATTGGACCATGGGTGCCTATCGCGATGAGATGATCCGCAAGATCCGTGAACAGGTCGGTGACAAGAAAGTCATCTGCGGCCTGTCCGGCGGCGTCGACAGCTCGGTCGCGGCGATCCTGATCCACGAGGCGATTGGCGATCAGCTGACCTGTGTGTTCGTGGACCACGGACTGCTGCGCAAGAACGAAGCGCAAGAAGTCGTCGGCATGTTCCGCGACAACTACAACATCCAACTGATCCACGCGGATGAAAGCGACCTGTTCCTGGGTGAACTGGACGGCCAGTCCGACCCCGAGACCAAGCGCAAGATCATCGGAAAGTTGTTCATCGACGTGTTTCAGAAACACGCCGACACCATCGAAGGTGCCGAGTTCCTGGCCCAAGGTACGCTGTACCCTGACGTGATCGAATCGGTTTCGTTCTCGGGCGGTCCGTCAGTAACGATCAAGTCGCACCACAATGTGGGCGGTCTGCCGGAAAAGATGGGCCTGAAACTGGTCGAACCCCTGCGCGAGTTGTTCAAGGATGAGGTCCGCGCCTTGGGCCGGGAGCTGGGGCTACCGCAAAGCTTCATCGGCCGTCACCCCTTCCCCGGTCCCGGCCTTGCGATCCGCTGCCCCGGTGAGATCACGCGCGAGAAGCTAGAGATTCTGCGCGAGGCGGACGCGATTTACATCGACCAGATCCGCAAACACGGACTCTATGACGACATCTGGCAGGCGTTTGTGGCGATTCTTCCGGTTCGAACCGTGGGCGTAATGGGTGATGGGCGCACCTATGATTATGCCTGTGCCCTTCGTGCCGTGACGTCCGTTGATGGAATGACTGCTGATTATTACCCGTTCAGCCACGAATTCCTTGGCGAAACTGCAACGCGCATTATCAACGAGGTTAAGGGCATCAACCGATGCACCTATGACATTACCTCGAAACCTCCGGGAACAATCGAGTGGGAATAACGTAAAAAGCCGGGCACAGTCCCGGCTTTTTTGTTTAACTATTGCCAGAAACCCAAAGGTTTCCATCAAGAAATCCGCGATTCCCGCAGGCAAGAACATGGACAGCAGCAAACCGCAGATCGGCAAGGCCGCACTTTGGATGACGGGGGCGATTGCCTCCTTTTCATCCATGGCTGTAGCGGGTCGTGAGCTGAGCGTTACGCATGACACATTCGAAATCATGTTTTTTCGCAGCCTCGTAGGCATCTGCGTCGTAGCGCTGATTCTGACGCTGACGCGAAACTGGCATCAGGTTTCCACCTACCGGATAGGCTTGCACGGCGTTCGAAACCTGATGCATTTCGCCGGTCAGAACCTGTGGTTTTATGCGGTCTCGGTCATACCATTGGCACAAGTCTTCGCGCTGGAATTCACGCAGCCAATTTGGGTAATCCTTTTGTCACCCTTGCTGTTGGGAGAACGGTTAACGCCCGTCCGTGTGTTGTCTGCACTAATAGGATTCGCTGGTATACTAATCGTTGCCCGGCCCGGAGCTGTTCCCATGAATGCGGGCGTGTTAGCGGCCGCTCTTTCCGCTGTTTTCTTCGCGCTAACAACGATTTCCACCAAGAAACTAACTCAGTTTGCCAGCATCGGGTGTATATTATTTTGGCTAACTGTTATGCAGGCGGTCCTTGGCCTAATCGCCGCCGGGGCGGACGGCCAAATTACGCTGCCGACACTAAAATCCGCCCCCTTCTTGCTGCTTGTGGGATTAGCAGGGCTATTGGCGCACTATTGCATCACCAACGCGCTGGCGATTGCCCCGGCAACAGTGGTCGTTCCGTTCGACTTTGCCCGCCTGCCCACAATCGCCGTGGTGGGAATGATTCTGTACCATGAGCCACTGGATCACTGGACCCTTCTGGGCGCGGTTGTGATCTTCTCTGGTATTTTTCTGAACGTTCAGGCCGAAAATCGTAACAGTTTGGCAACAGATTCCCGTCACTCTAGCCAGTAGTAACGCACCGTCACCGGTTGACGGTTAAACACGGGTTAAGAAAGTATCGAGCACCGCAAGGCAGGTTGATCTTAACCACTCGAAAACGGGATCTGGCCTGAAAGACACCTTTAGGGAGGACACAATGAAAAAAGCGCTTTTACAGGCGTGCGTTTTGAGCGTTGGGGCAACCAGTGCATATGCAGGCGGCCTGGATCGCAGCGGACAGGGAGTTAATATTCTGTTCGAAGAAGGTTCGGTGGTTCAATTCCGCTTGGGATACACGTCGCCGGACGTAAGCGGCAGCCAGGACGGTGTAGACTCAGGCAACGTCGCCAAAGATTTCTTCACCCCGCACCTGGCCTATAAACACGCTTTTTCCGACCAGCTGGATTTTGCGTTGATCTATGATGAACCATTCGGCGCGGATATCGAATATCCGTCAAACTACCCGTTGTCTATCAACCCGACAACGCCGTTTGGTGGGCGCACAGATGTCTTGCGTGCCGAAGCAGATGTTGACGCGATCACTGCACTTTTTCGGTACAAGTTCGACAGTGGCTTCAGCGCCATCGGTGGTCTGCGCGCGCAACGCTTGAAGGCCAACGTAGCCGTACCCGCCGCTCTCGGATACGAAGTCGACACAGATTCTGATATCGCATTCGGATATGTCGTCGGCGTCGCGTGGGAGAAGCCAGAAATCGCCGCGCGGGTGTCTCTGACTTACAACTCAAAGATCACGCACGACATCTCCCAGACTGAATCTTTCAATGTCGTACCGCCTGTATTCCCACCGAGTGCAGTACTGGTCACAGCTGACACCGAGACTGAAATTGAATCACCTCAATCCATCAACTTGGACTTCCAAACTGGTGTAGCGCCCAAAACATTGTTGTTTGGTTCAATCCGGTGGGTGGATTGGCCGCAAACTGTGTTTGCACCGCCAAACTATGTCGACATCGTAGGTGATAACCTCGTCGACTACGCAGATGATACTTTCACCTATTCTCTGGGTCTTGGCTATCAGTTCTCGGAAGAGTTCTCGGGCGCCGTGACGGCTGGATATGAAACTTCCACCGGCTCAGAAGTCACAAACCTTGGCCCGACGGATGGTTTTTGGAGCCTTGGGGTTGGTGGAACCTATTCACTTGAACGAGCGCAGATTTCCGGTGGTGTAAGGTACACGGATATCGGCGATGCCACCACCACCACAGGTGGAGAGTTCAGCGGCAACAGCGCCTGGAGCGTTGGTTTCCAGATCACTTACTCTCTGGGCTAACCAAAGCATTACTCAATCAAGGAACCCCGTCTTTCGGCGGGGTTTTTTGTTACAAATTAGTTGTTTACCACCGATTTCGTTCTCATTGCGTTTGGGCCACACTCCGCGGGAAATTCCTGACCAGCGCATCTCACAGTGACATTCCACCTGTCGACTCAGAACCAGGTCATGTACGGGACGCGCACAACAAAAAGACGAGGAATGAAATTGTTGAAAACGAGCAAAATTTCAACCGCAGCGATCCTTTGCATGACTGCGGGAATTGCCAACGCCCAGGAATTTCGTGGCGCAGCGACATTGGGCTATGGACAATCATCCCTGTCAGACGGCGGTGGCGACTTTAGTACTTTTACGGGCGACGCAACCGGCACGCTGAGCTTTGATAACGGCCTGCATTGGGGCTTGGACGCCAAGTACTACTCTGTTGATCCCGATGATTTCTCGGGTGACGTATCCGTGTGGGATCTTGGAACCACGTTGAACTATCAATTCAACAGCGGCGGAGTCTTGGGCGGTTATCTCGACTATGCGGATGCTGATTTGGACACTGGCTTGGGCTTCAGCCTGTCCACCGACGTAACATCCTATGGTATTTCAGGTGGCTACGTAGTTGAAGGTTTCGGTTTCGAAGCATGGGTCGGTGAATCCACAACGTCCCCCGATCTGCCAGGCGGCGCAGATTGGACCGACATCGGCGCTCTGTTCCGGTATCAGGTATCAGATAACGCGTCTTTCGGCGGTCATTACGTCCGCAGCGATGTGTCAGGCGGGGGCGTTGACCTTGATCTGTACAGCATTGGCCTGGGCGGCTACTACCAATTTGCTAGTGGCTGGGGCACCTATGCCGGCGTTGTGCACCAATCATTCAGCGATATCGATACGGATCTCACCACATTTGGTATTGGAGTCGATTTTAACTTGCGTGAAATCAGTGAAATCCCCGCTCAGGTTTCCTTGGAACTGGCCAGAACGGACATCGATATCGCCAGTGTCAGCGGCGACATAGATACCATTCGCCTTGGTCTGACGTTCCCACTTGGCGATCGCAGCGCTGCTACGCCGCTCAACAGCGTCGCACGGGCAGCAATGGCGCCGCGTCACAACGCTTTGACAACGCTGGAAGATACTCTTTTCTAAGTATCGAAAGCTCACCGAAAGCAATTGAGACCCCGTCCTTTTGGGCGGGGTTTCCCTTTGCGCAAGTTCCGGGTCGAATGAAGCAAGCCCAACTGCAAGAACGAACCATGGCAAAACAAAAACATCTTTCCCCAAACGCATGGGCCGAGCTTCTTCTGCTGGGCTTGATCTGGGGCGCTTCGTTCGTATCGATCCGGATAGCATTGGATACGATTCCAGTAATGACTTCCGTACTCCACCGGGTATTTTGGGCCATGCTGGTGCTGTGGTTGGTCGTTTGGGTCCGAAAGTTGCCCGTACCGCGCAGCCCCCGTATCTGGTTTTCATTTGCCGTCATGGGTCTGCTGAACAACGCGATACCGTTCTCTTTAATGGCCTGGGGACAGCTATACATCGAGACCGGACTGACCTCGATCCTGAATGCGGCGACGGCCATTTTCGGTGTCATAACCGCTGCGCTATTGTTCAAGGATGAACGTTTGACCCGATCACGAGCAATAGGAGTTGGTCTTGGGTTTCTAGGTGTAGCGGTTGCAATAGGCATTCGGAACTTCGCCAGCTTCGACCTTCAGAGCGCGGCGCAACTGGCTATTATCGCAGGAACAATTTCGTATGCACTGGCCGGTGCCTGGGCACGCGTGACATTGTCGGACCTTCCGCCCGTCGTTGCGGCGGCTGGTATGTTAACTGCGTCAACCGTGTTGATTCTGCCCCTTACACTTTTGGTTGATGGCGCGCCTCGCTTGGACCTTCCGATGACAACATGGCTTGCGATTGGCTACTACGCTCTGATCGCAACCGCCGGTGCCTACCTGCTGTATTACCGGGTTCTTGCTATGGCCGGAGCTGGCAACCTGCTGCTTGTGACGCTGGTCATCCCTCCAGTCGCCATCGTTTTGGGCGCAGTTCTACGAGACGAAGCTCTGCCACCACAGGCCTTTCTGGGCTTTGCAATCCTCGCGCTGGGGCTGCTGATCCTCAACCGCTCGGGCCCACGCGATTGACGCCGTCCGCTGCCCGTTTTAGCTAGGTCAGAAAAAGGGATAGCGGTAATGATCTACAGCTCGGCAAAAGACTGGCGCGACGCGGCGCGAAAAAAGGTGCTGTTTTTCGGTATGTCGGGTCTGGGCAAGACCTATGTCTCGAATGTCCTGCGGGATTCTGGCGACTGGTTCCATTACTCGATCGATTACCGCATTGGCACCCGGTACATGGGCGAATACATCGCAGACAACGCAAAGGCCGAGGCGATGAAAGTCCCTTTCCTGCGCGAGTTGTTGTTGTCAGACTCGATCTTCATCGGCTCGAATATTACGTTCGAAAACCTGACCCCCGTTGCCGCTTATCTGGGCAAGCCAGGAAACCCTGCAATGGGCGGTCTGGACCTGCCGGAATACCGCCGCAGGCAAGAACAGTTCCGGCAAGCTGAAATTTATGCCCTGCTAGATACCGAGTACTTTATCGATCGCGCGCAGCGTCTGTATCAATACCCGCACTTTATCTGCGACACAGGCGGCTCGATCTGCGAATGGGTAGACCCGAACGATCCCACCGATCACGTGCTGTCAGAACTGTCCAGTCAGACGCTGATGATCTGGATCAAAGGGGATGAGGACCACACAGCCGAACTGGTTCGACGTTTCGACAAGGCGCCCAAGCCAATGTCTTACCAGCCAGAGTTCCTGACACGTGTTTGGGATGAATACCTGAAACAGCACGCCTGCCGCGCAGAAGATGTAGACCCCAACGCATTTATCCGCTGGACCTATGCCCAGGCACTGGCGCATCGTCAGCCGCGCTATCAGGCAATGGCGGATAACTGGGGCGTCGCAGTCACCGCCGGTGATATGCACAAGGTCCGCGACGCCGCCGATTTCGACGAGTTGATCGAACGCACCCTTGAGACCCGCGCCAACCGCGCTTAATTACCGCCTCTACACTGTAACTCCAAAGGCTTGTACCTGATGCCGATCAAGATTCCCTCCGACCTGCCCGCGTTTGATGTCCTCACGAAAGAGGGCGTCTCGGTCATGGCCGAGGATCAGGCAATGCGTCAGGACATTCGCCCCCTGCGGATCGGCCTTCTGAATCTGATGCCCAAGAAGATTCAGACGGAAAACCAGTTCGCCCGTCTGATCGGGGCGACGCCACTGCAGATCGACCTATCTTTGATCCGCATGACAGAGCATCGCACCAAGAATACCGCCGCAGAGCACATGGCCGAGTTCTATCGCCCCTTTCAGGAAGTCAGGGACGAGAAATTCGACGGCCTGATTATTACCGGTGCTCCGATCGAGCATTTAGAGTTCGACGACGTCACTTATTGGGAAGAACTGCGTGAAGTGTTCGAATGGACACAAACCAATGTGCATTCCACCTTTGGCGTGTGTTGGGGCGGCATGGCGATGATCAACCATTTCCACGGCGTCAAGAAACACATGCTGGACGCCAAGGCATTTGGTTGCTTCCGTCATGCGAACCTCGAACCTGCTTCCCCCTTCCTGCGCGGTTTCTCGGATGATTGTGTGATCCCTGTCAGCCGTTGGACCGAAATGAAGCAAGGTGAAATCGACGGCGCTGACGGGTTGAAAACTCTGTTGGGTAGCGAAGATGTCGGACCCTGTCTGGTTGAAGACCCGGCGCATCGTGCGCTCTATATCTTCAACCATTTCGAATATGACAGCGATACTCTGAAGCAAGAGTATGATCGCGACGTTGCCAATGGCACGCCCATCAACGTGCCGATGAACTATTATCCTGACGACGACCCGAGCCAGACACCACAAAACCGGTGGCGCAGCCATGCGCATCTGCTTTACGGCAACTGGATCAGCGAGATTTACGGCACCACACCTTATGACATCAGCCGGATCGGTGTGGACATAACCGATCTGAGAGCCTGAGAAGATGATGCGCGTCGGCCTCATCGCTCTGACCCTTCTGGTCGTGCTGTGGGCCGTCGCCATCTGGCGCGCTGCGCGAAACGAGGCCCGGGCCGAAGCCGCCTTTCCGCCCGAAGGTCAGATCGTCGACGTCGACGGCGTCCCCGTTCATGCCGTCGTAGTGGGTGAAGGACCGGACGTCGTGTTGATCCACGGGTCCAGCGGCAATACGCGCGATATGACCTTTGCTCTGGCGCCAATCCTGGCTGAAAACTACCGTGTGATCGTGTTCGACCGTCCGGGTCTGGGCTATAGCGCCAGCTTCAACCCTGATGGCGAAACGATTGAAGAACAAGCAGATATTTTGCAAAAGGCCGCAGCCCGACTCGGGGTTGACACGCCTATCGTCGCCGGGCAAAGCTATGGCGGGTCTGTCTCGCTTGCGTGGGCTGTGACGCGGCCAGACAACATCTCGGGTCTTGTCCTGATCGCACCCGCCGCCATCCCATGGGAGACGCCCCTGGACGGGTTCAACAAAATGGCAGCCACTTCGGCCGGGAATGCTGGTGCGCTGCCGCTGGTCACTGCCTTTGTCCCTGAATGGTACGTGGGAAAAGCATTAGATCGGGTGTTCGCCC
This sequence comes from Ruegeria sp. AA6, assembly GCF_056542865.1. NCBI lineage: Bacteria > Pseudomonadati > Pseudomonadota > Alphaproteobacteria > Rhodobacterales > Roseobacteraceae > Ruegeria > Ruegeria sp. AA6. The sequence goes on along the minus strand of NZ_JBQGAN010000001.1, from coordinate 469,698 downwards.
CTCAAACAGCGCCCGAGGGCTATGCAGACCATTTCGGCCCCGGCCTGACCATGCGCCGCGCTTCGATGCATGCGAACGCCAAACAGCGCGCCAATCTGCTGGAAGAGGTCCGCGAATTACAGCCTCGCTACAGCGAAATCGATGTTCCAACCGAGATCGTCCACGGCACTGCTGATGACACCGTTGGCCTTGAGTGGCATTCGCATCGCCTTATCGACGAAATCCCCGGTGCGGAACTGATTGAATTGCCTGGGATCGGGCATATGCCGCAGGTGGTCGCCGCCCCCGAGGTCGCCGCAGCCATTGACCGCGCAGCCCAACGTGCGGGTTTGCGTTAAGCCCTCGGCTAATCCATAGTAAGTTATGGATTTTATGGCGAGGTAACGCATGGCCCGTTCCGAAAAAGGTTCCATCGAAAAGTACTTCAAAAAAGACGCCCCGAAAGAGGTGCGATCGGCCATCGAAAAGTCGGGAAAAGACGACATTCTGAACCCGACCTACCCTTACGACGAACGGATGAAGCGTAAGGATTACGACAAAGAGATGGAAAAGCTGCAGATCGAATTGGTCAAAATGCAGTCGTGGATCAAAGAAACAGACCAACGCGTCGCTTTGATTTTCGAGGGACGCGACGCAGCAGGAAAAGGCGGTACAATCAAGCGGTTCCGGGAAAATCTAAATCCTCGCGGGGCGCGTAACGTAGCCCTAAGCAAACCGTCGGATACGGAAAGCAGTCAGTGGTATTTCCAACGTTACGTCACCCACCTGCCCGCCGCTGGGGAAATCGTGTTTTTTGACCGCAGCTGGTACAATCGAGGCGTTGTCGAAAACGTGTTCGGGTTCTGTACGGCTGAGCAACGCGAGCGGTTTTTCCGGCAGGTTCTGCCGTTGGAAACCGGTCTTGTGAATGATGGGATCAAACTGTTCAAGTTCTGGCTGAACGTTGGCCGGGCCGAACAGCTGAATAGGTTTCTGGCTCGAGAGACTGATCCGCTCAAACAATGGAAACTCAGCCCGATCGACGTCGCCGGCCTGAACAAATGGGACGAATACAGCGAGTCGATTTCCGAGACCCTGACACGCACCCATTCCGAACATTGCCCCTGGACCATCGTGCGGTCAGACGACAAGAAACGGGCGCGTCTCGCGGCCATTCGTACCGTGCTGCACGCTTTGGACTATGACGAGAAGGATGAGGATGCCATCGGGCCCAACGATCCTAGAATTTGCGGCGGGCCTGAAATCTGGGATGCGTGATCTCCGGTGGACGAATACAGCCGCGCGACCTATGTCATTCATTCCTATAACTTAAACAACAAAGGCAGCTTAAACAGGGATGACAAAACGCGGGTATCACCACGGGAACCTCAAACAAGCTTTGATTGAGGCTGCCCTGTCGCTGATCGAGGAAAAAGGGCCAACCGGCTTTACCTTGTCCGAGGCTGCAAAGACCGCTGGTGTCACCCCTGCGGCGGTCTATCGCCATTTCCACGGGCGCGAGGATTTGATCGCCGAGGCCGCCCGCCAAGGGTTTGAGATGTTCGCGGACCTGATGCAATACGCTTACGACAAAGGGCAGCCCTCAGCCCTGGCTGCGTTCGAGGCCACGGGCCGTGCCTACCTGGCCTTTGCGCGCAAACATCCGGGTCACTACATCGCCATGTTTGAAAGTGGGATTTCCATCAATCGAACCCCGAAACTGGCGCTGGCTGCCAACCGTGCCAAGGGTGTGCTAGAGAAAGCCGCAGCCGACCTTTCGCAACATATCCCACCTGAAAAGCGCCCTCCGGCGTCTATGTTCAGCGCACATATCTGGGCCATGAGCCACGGTGTCGTTGAACTGTTCGCCCGAAACACCGGTGCAAGCTCACCTTTCCCGCCGGAGGATTTGCTTGAATCCGGGATTGGTATCTATCTGCGCGGATTGGGATTGGTTCCACAGGATGATTGAGATTTAGAATCTGGACAATGGCTGCGGTGCACTTAGCCCAGACGTGACATTGATAAGCTCCATCGCACCCATGCCTTTGATATCCACACTCCCCAGATCCGAGACCTGAAATTCGTCGATCAGAGCGTATTTCATTTCTTCAGGGGCAACGATTTTCATAGGATTGGCAAACACTTGCAGGCGTGACGCGATATTCACAGCCGGACCAAAAACATCATAAACGTACTTTTGAATGCCCACCACAGACCCAACCGCAGCCCCCGTCCCCAGCCCGATCCGGGCCTGCCACTTATGAGGGTGGCTTTCATTGCGTCGCTCCAGATATCGCAAAAAACGTACGGCGCAATGGGCAACGGCGGTCGCATGATCCGGTGTCGGGTCTGGCATCCCGGAAACCGCCAAATACGCGTCGCCGATGGTTTTGATCCGCTCGCAACCGAATTGCTCAACGATGCGGTCAAAGGCGGTGAATATGTCGTTCAACTCGCTCAGCGTGACGGTCGGGTCGGTTTTGGCAGCGAAATCCGTGAACCCCACGAAATCCAACATCACAACAGAAACCTGATCATACAGTTGCGGTGTAACAACGCCGAACGTTTTGAACTCTTCGTACACAGCCTTGGGCATCAGGTTCAGCAACAGCCTCTCGACCCGCTCCTTCTCGCGCTCCAATTCCCGCGTGTTGCGCTCGACCATGGTCGAGTAGCTGTCGATCATACTCTCAAGCTCTCGAATGCGCGTGATGTTCTGGCATTCGACAACCAAAACCTGTTCGGACAAACCGTTTGCCAGTGAAACAGCTGTCGCAAATATCAGCGTTCTACGTTTTGGCTTGATCTGCAGTTCAACGGTGTAGCGGAGCCCGGATTGCTTGACGTCGTCCAACTCGCGCGGATCAAGCGAGGGCAAAATATCCAGTAAAGTCTGCCCCTCGGTCGGGGCGCCAAACCATTCAGCAAATGGCCCGTTGTGGAACACAAAAGTCAAATCCGATGCGCGCACGACTGCCACGCCAACACCAATCGCGCGGAGCAATTGTTCGTTTATTGCCAAAATGCTCATGCCGCGTCTCGCGCAACGATAATGGCCCGTTTTGATTCTATGGCTTGCAAGGCGATCTTTATGTGATCATCTCGCATCCCGTGCATTGAAAGCGCTTCAGCAAACAGCTCGGCCATCTCATCGAAGTCAGCGTGAGAGATGTTCAGGTTCCGATGCACGGCCTCTATTCTATCGTCGCTAAAAGACGCTGGCCCACCAACCAGCGAAGAAACAAATTTTGTCTGATGGTCAATCAGACGCGGCATGTCGATATCTTCGAAGTGACCGCCAATCTGATCGGAATCCAAGGCCATTTCATAGAAAGTCATCACGATCCGACTGATCGTTTTAAACCCACCATATCTTTCATAGATTGTTTGACCCACACTACACACCCAAGCATCAACCAAGAACAACACTGCAAGTTTATATCATACTGACAGTTTTGTTAACGCTTATAAGTGGTTCGGCAGAACACCGGGCACGGGACGGCAGTCCCCATCGGCTTTTGAGGTGTGGCAGGAAGGAATGCTTCCCCTCCTGCCGATCAAATCAGGCGCTGATCGTGTTATGTTCGGGGCCATACGGGAAGCCGGTGATGTTTTCCGCGCCGTCTTCCTGGACAACCAGAATGTCATGCTCACGATAGCCGCCGGCGCCTTTTTGACCTTCCGGGATCCACAGCATTGGCTCGATTGAGACAACCATGCCGGGTTCCAGTACTGTGTCGATATCCTCACGCAGCTCCAACCCGGCCTCGCGGCCGTAGTAGTGGCTGAGAATTCCGAAAGAATGCCCATAGCCGAATGAGCGGTACTGCAGCAGCCCTTCATCCGCGAAGAAGCGGTTGATTTCTTCGCAGATGCCCGAGCATGTCGCGCCGGGTTTAATCAGGCTCAGCCCCAGTTCATGCGCAGCTACGTTGGCTTTCCAAATACGCAGGCTTTCCGCGTCAGGTTCGCCAAGGAACAAAGTGCGTTCCAGCGCGGTGTAATAGCCTGAAATCATCGGAAAAGTGTTCAATGACAGGATATCGCCTTTTTGCAACGCCCGCTTGGTAACTGGGTTATGTGCCCCGTCTGTATTCAGTCCGGACTGGAACCAAACCCATGTATCACGATATTCGGCGTCAGGGTAAGCGCGGGCAATCTCAGCCTCCATCGCATCACGACCAGCCATGGCGATTTCGATCTCGGTCGCGCCTTCGCGGATTGCGGCGTGAACGGCCGCGCCGCCGACATCTGCAGTGCGTGCGCCGCCTTTGATTAATTCGATCTCTTCCGCGGATTTAACCATCCGCGCGGCCATTGTGTCAGGTGCAATGTCCACCAGTTCCGGCCCGCCAAGCATGTCCAGCGCGGTGTCGCGCATCGCCAGGGTCATGTGATCGCCTTCGATACCGATCCTTTTAGCGGAACCAATCAGATTAGCCACAGCGCGCCAGTAATTGTTCCGCTTCCAATCGGTGTAGATGACATTGTCCTGGACCGAGCGTCGCCACGGCTGGCCCGCATCGATATTTGCCGAAACCGTCGTGCAACTTTCCTGAGTCACGACACAGCCGTACGGCCGGCCAAATGAGCAATACAGGAAGCCCGAATAATACGCGATGTTTTGCATCGACGTCAGCAGCACCGCAGGGATATCTCGTGCGGCCATCGTCGCGCGCAAGCTGGCCAGACGGCGCGCATATTCCGCCTTGCTGAAAGGCAACGGTGCTTTGTCGCCATTGTGGCAGGTAAAGAACTCGGGGCGATTGTTCAGGTCATTCATAGGGTCTCTCCTCAATGCCGGACAGGCATCGCCCGGCCACAAGCCCCGGCGTTCAGGACGAGCGGCCTCGGGAACCGAGAGCCATGCACCCCGCGTTGCGTCACGACGCCATCGTGACCGGAGTGCATGGTGAAATCGCTAAATCAGCTTTCGAGTCGCGTCAAGCCGGGCTAAGCCCCCGCAGGCGCTCTGACCGCCGCCGCAGCAATTCAACTGTGGTCAGCAGCGCAATCGAAATCACCACAAGGATGGTCGCAACCGCCAAAATTGTCGGGCTGATCTGTTCACGTAGACCGGTGAACATCTGCCATGGCAGCGTCTTTTGGCTGGCCGAACCGACGAACAGCACCACAACCACTTCGTCAAATGAGGTGATAAAGGCGAACAGGCCGCCCGAAATCACCCCCGGCAGGATCAACGGCATTTGGATCTTGAAGAAGGTCCGCACCGGCCCTGCCCCCATATTCGCCGCGGCCCGGGTCAGCGATTGGTCAAACCCAACCAGAGTTGCCGTTACGGTGATGATTACGAACGGAATGCCCAGAACTGCGTGCGCCAAGATGACTTTGACATAGCCGACAAAGTTCTTATCCATTCCCAGCGTTCCCTCAAGGAACCGACCGATATCGCTATAGAAAAAGAACATACCTGTGGCTGAGATAATCAGCGGCACGATCATCGGCGAAATCAAGACCCCCATGATGGCGCGCCGCCCCGGTACGTGCGATTGACTTAGACCAATAGCTGCCAATGTACCGAGCGACACCGAAATGAACGTCGCAATCGGCGCGATGATCAGCGAGTTCTTGAAGCTGCGCTGCCACTCATTATTGGTGAAGAAATCGCGATAATGTTTCAGCGAATACCCTTCGGGGTCCAGCCTCAGCATCTCGGGCGTAAAGGTAAAGAAGTCCTGTGCGTTGAACGACAGCGGCAGAACCACAAGGATCGGCGTGATCAGGAAAACGAAGATCGCTCCGCAGATTACCCGGAACAGGTAGTGTTCGAAAACCTGACGGCCTGTCAGGTACGGCAACAGCTTTCGGCGATAGCGCCCTTCGTAAAGCCAGAAAATAAAGAACGCGAAGAACCATCCGGCCAACAGACCCACAATCAGGCCGGTCATACCTGCAAAGAAATAACCGACCAAAGCAAGACCCAGAATGGTGATCCAGCGCGCGACGCGCTCGTTGTCCAGCACAGTGATATAAAGCCATGCGAGGCCCGCCATCAATGCGGCACCAACTAGGATGCCAAGCAGAACACTGCCCTGTCCGGCGCCAACAAACATGCCGAGGAAACCTCCTGCGACAGCTACTGTCGGTAGAACCACCGACAACGGCTTGCGGGATATAGGTGTAAGTGCTGCCATGATCTTTAACCCAGCTTGACGTTATCGATGCCAACGATCTTGTCGTAGCACCAGTAGAGCAACAGAACGACCGCCAGCAGGATCGTCCCCAGCGCCGCAGCCAGACCCCAGTTCAGTGAGGACGAGATGTGGTACGCGATCCGGTTCGAGATAAAGACGCCTTTGGTGCCGCCGACGATCTCGGGCGTGATGTAGTAGCCAATGGCCAGAATGAACACGAGGATCGACCCCGCCCCGATACCGGGAATGGATTGCGGGAAGTAGATCCTCCAGAATGTCGTCCAGTTGGTGGCCCCCATGGATTTAGCCGCACGGGTGTAGGACGGTGGGATCGTCTGCATAACGGAATACATCGGCAGGATCATGAATGGCAGCAGGATATGCGTCATCGCAATGATAGTGCCGAACTGGTTGTTGATAATTACAAGCCGCGCGTCATCCGCCACGAGACCAAGCCAGACCAGCGTTTCGTTGATCACACCCTGCTGTTGCAACATCACTTTCCAAGCCGAAGTTCGCACCAGTAGCGATGTCCAGAATGGTAACAGAACAAGGATCATCAGTAGGTTTGAAACCCGCATCGGCAAGGTGGCCAACAGGTACGAGACCGGATAGGCCAGCAGGATGCACGCGCCCGTAATCACCAAAGACATGAACAGAGTGCGTCCGAACAGCTTGATCAGGATTTGCTTGTCTTCTGGTTGGGCCTGAGCCCCCTCAGGGGTTCGACGCATGTCGATCGCGTTGAGGAAATATCCGTTTGTGATTGGAACAGCATGGGTTTTGATCGTGCGCCACGTTTCCACGTCGCCCCAGCCATCGTGAATATCAATAAGCTTTTCCTTGAACGGCGCATCAGCTTCGGGGTCTATTTTCTTAATATTACGACCTGATTTCCGAAACATCGAGGACATGCCTGTCTGTTCATAGTTCAGCCGTGTACCCAGTTTCGTGTGCTCTTTCGCCTCAACTGCGGCGACCATGTCTTTCGTAAAGGCCGCATACAAGGCTTCGTCGGGTAGCTCACCGCTTTCAGCATCCCAGTTCCTTAGCTCGACTACTGTCAGCGGCAGCGTTTCGGCCACGATGCCATTCTCCACCGACCGGAACAGCATCGAAACGATCGGGATCACAAACGAGAGCAGAACAAACAGCAACAAGGGCGCAACGAGGGCCAAGGCCCGAAGTTTGCGACGTCGCAACGAACGCGCCAGCGATTTTTTCAGAGGCGTGCCATCGGCGGCCAGCATCGGGCCGGATTGAGTAGCGTCAGTCATCTGCGTCCCTTGGTCTTTTGTGGGTCGGGGCCAATGGTGGCCCCGACCGTGTCTTACAAAGCGGGCTTATTGCGCCAGCCACGCCTGGAATTTCGCGTCGATGTCGTCGCGGTAGTCGGCCCAGAACTCGTAGTTATACAGGAACGTGTTCTTGGCATTTTCTGGATCGGTCGGCATGTGTGGTGCCATGTCGATACCCAGTTCCGCGTGTTGACCGACCAACGGCGCCGAAGACGCGCGTGCAGGACCGTATGAAATCCACTTGGCCTGATCCGCCAGACGCTGCGTGTCTGTTGCGAACATGATATAGTCCAACGCGCGCTGCTGACGTTCTTCGCTCAGACCGGCGGGGATGATCCAACCGTCCAGATCGAACACCTGCGCGTCCCACAGCATGGCGACCGGCTGGTTTTGCTCTTCGATCACGCTGAACAGGCGACCGTTATAGGTCGAGCCCATGATGACCTCGCCATCAGCCAACAGCTGCGGCGTGTCGGCACCCGCAGACCACCAGACAACGCTGTCCTTGATGGTGTCCAGCTTGGCCAACGCCTGATCTTGCCCTTCCGGGGTTGCCAGAACATCATAAACGTCGTCCTTGGCTACACCGTCACACAGCAGAGCCCATTCCATGTTGTTGATCGGACGCTTTTCCAGCGAACGCTTGCCCGGATAAGTCTCGAGGTCGAACACGGCACAGATTTCGGTCGGAGGGTTGTCACCCACCAGATCGGTCCGATAGCCAAAGGTGGTCGAATACACGATCTGCGGAATAAAGCAGTCGCTGACCAGCAGGTCGCCAAAGTCCTCGGACGCCGGAGTCCCGTCAGGTGCCGCGGCCAGTTGGCTGTCAAAGTCGATTTCCAGCGCCAGACCTTCGTCACATAGACGGATCGCGTCCGAAGCCACAACGTCAACCACATCCCATGTGATGTTGCCCGCTTCGTTCATCGCGCGCAGCTTGGCCACCGCTTCGTTCGAGCTGTCGTCGTTCAGGATGGTGACGCCTGTCTTTTCGGAATAGGGCTCGTGATACGCCTTCAGCTGCGATTTAGAATACGCGCCGCCCCAAGAGACGATCGTCATCTCTTCGGCCATTGCACCGCCAGCAACCGCAGCAACTGCACTGGCCAGCAGAGTGGATTTAGTCACTTTCATAGTTAACTCCCTGTTATACCCGTAATTGTAGCTTTGAAGACCGGATCACGGGGCAACCCGATCCTCTGAGTGTCCCGCGTGCCCGGGCGGACCGCGCGGGAAGGTTTCGGCTCAGGCGTCCAGCGCCCGGCAATCTTGGGCCAACCAGCCGATCTCGACTTCTTGACCTGGATGCAGCTTCACCGCATCCGGTGCGTTCCGTGTCTTGATGATGAAATCATCATTCCCCGCCACCGACAGGCGGAACCGGAACACGTCACCCATATAGATGAATTCTTTAACCGTCGCAGTAAGCGTATGCGCATCGGCGTGTAGTCGGTCTTTGTTGAACTCGACCCGCTCTGGACGGATAGATACTTTGGTCCGATCACCCGCATTGTGAACATTCACCGGCTTGGCATCAATCTCGGACCCATCGTCCAGAGCCACCACACAAGAGTCGCCGTCAATTGACTTAACAACGCCTTCCAACGTATTGTTTTCGCCGATAAATTGGGCGACAAAGCTATTCTCGGGTTCTTCGTACAACAGATCCGGTGGAGCCAGCTGCTGAATCCGCCCATCGTCAAAAACGGCAACCCGGTCAGACATCGTAAGAGCTTCGGTTTGGTCATGGGTCACATATACGGTGGTGATCCCCAGCTCATGCGCCAGACGTGTGATTTCGAATTGCATATGTTCACGCAATTGCTTGTCCAGCGCGCCCAGCGGTTCGTCCATCAAAACCAGTTCGGGTTCGAACACCAGCGCCCGCGCCAGTGCGATCCGCTGTTGCTGGCCACCAGACAATTGGGCCGGACGGCGGCTGCCAAAAGCCCCCATCTGCACCATGTCCAGCGCGCGCTTTACCTTTTCTTCGCGCTGATCCTTGCCCATCTTCCGTACTTCCAAGGGGAAGGACAGATTTTCGGCAACGGTCATATGCGGAAACAGCGCGTAATTCTGGAACACCATCCCGATTCCGCGTTTATGCGGCGGGATATTGTTAATCGGACGCCCGTCCAACATGATCTCGCCATGCGTGGCGGTTTCGAACCCGGCCAACATCATCAGGCAAGTTGTCTTACCAGACCCTGACGGACCCAGCATTGTCAGAAACTCACCTTTGGGCATTGAGAGGTTAAGATCTTTTACAACGAGTACTTCGCCATCATAAGACTTTTGGACACGCTGAAATTCGACGAACGCTGCGTCATTGGACATATACCGACTTGGCTCCCTGTGCGGCCTGTTGTTTGCCCGGTTTATCCGGATCTCAAAGACCTATCGGCGCCATTTAAGGACACGCGAGGCAGGACGCGCAACCAAAATGTGTCGGTGACATGACAATTTTTGAACAACTCAAACCGCACCTAAGCAAAATTCAGCTTTCGCATATGCCAGGCAAGGCTTTGATTACTTGATAAAACAGGCTTGCTCAGACGTTTTTCCACCTCGGGTATCACGTCAAAAGTCCTTAGATTCGTGCAGCTTATAAAAACAGCTTCAACTAATGGATCAGCCCCAAGTTTAAGCGCTGCGTCAACGACCGATCGCCGTGAGATGCGCACAACTTTCGATTCTTCGGCCTCTCCAAATGAGCCAAAAACGTCCATCGAAACCCCGTTTTCAGCAAATGCCCGACGTAACGGCTCGTTCACTTCTTCGACATATGGCGAGAGCAGCGCAAATTTCGACACGCCCACATGCGCCGCACAAGCCGACGCAGCGCGCAGTGGGTTCGTGACCACCGCGGCCTTGCAGGTCTTTTGAACCATCCTCTCAACCCGGGCTGAGCCGATAATGGAACTGGCCGAGGTGCACCCGTATCCGACGACCTTGTAGGGGCGAATTTTGGGTAGCAAAGCCGCAGCCGCTGGCAGGGCTTTTTCCATTTCTGCCAGCGTGTCCGTTGTCACCTCAGCTCCGCTTGGAATACGCGAAACATAGATCGGACAGGACCGGTCGGCGAAATAGGCGTTGAACTCGGGTTCAATGGTTTCATCGGTCTGCAGTACAATCAGCCCCATCGGCGTTGCGTTGGGATCATCCTCGTCCAGCGTGTGCGGCAAATAGCTCATATCTGGGGCAACTCCGTTCTCGTTCTGGGGCTGATAAAACGCGGCTCGCCATCGGTGATGACGATGTTTTCTTCGTGGACCAAAATTTTGCCTCCGACCGAGATGCCGGGCTCTAACGTCAGGACCATCCCGGGTTCCAGAACAGTGTGGTCATCTGGGATCATCGACGGCCATTCCGTCAACGACATCCCCAACCCATGCCCCAATCGGCCTGCACCAGTGTCTTCGCTCTGGCTAGACAGGATGTTGTTCATAACGTGATACAGATCGGCTGCCGTATTGCCTTCCCGCGCGACGTCAAAGGCGGCATCCGATGCCTCGATCAGCGTGGCGTAGGCATCGCGAACCTCGGCGCTGGCGGGTCCGACTGACCAATTGCGATCATAGTCACAGAAATACCCGTCCCATACCAGACCGGTGTCCAACATCAGCACGTCCCCAGATTTCAACGCAGTCGCCCGCGCAGGGGAAATCACGTCGGTATAACCGCCCTGCTCTGCGCCGCCTGCAAGGTATGGGACCCAGTCCGCGCCCTCTTCCAAACACAACATCTGAAAGCGGCGAAAGACTTCGTCCACCGCCACGCCTTCTGTTGCAATCTCAGGCACGCGCTGAAAAGCCCGCCCAGCAATGGCACAGGCGGTTTCAATCTTTGCGATCTCCGCTTCGGATTTGACCATCCTAAGCCTACGCAGAATGCCGTCGTCACTTCCAAAGCGACGATGGCCAATCCCCTGTTGTAACCGGTGAAGATCGGCCAGAGGCATACGGACATGGGTTTCGTGTCCATCCGGCAGACCGATCACTGCATCCGATGGACAGATTTCGCACAAGGTTTCTGCCAACAGACTGACGCCATCATCGGTCAGGTCCGGCGCGCTCCAGGTGCGGATGTCTTCGACCCAGGTTTGCGCCATCAAGGCTTCTCCGATCGAAGGAATGACAGCGATCGGCTTCCCGCTCGCAGGAAGGATCAAAAACCAAGGGCGCGTCGGGCTTTCCCAAAAGCGGGTCAGGTAGCCGGTAAAATAGCGAATCTCGGGTTCGGTGGTCAGCAGCAGCGCCGACAGACCCGCCCGCGCCATGCGACGTTGCGCGCGGTCGGTTCGGGACTGGAACTCGGACGTGTCGAACCCTCTCATTCAGCAACCTCAGAGAGGAAACACAACACCCGGGCATCAGGACCAATGCCCAGAGCCTTGCGCGCATCCGCATTCATGACAGCAGCAACACCTGCCCCACCCGATGCAGTTGTGGCGATACCTGCCGAGGCCATGGCCGAGAGATGTTCCGTCACTTGCTGATCGGTCAGGGTCAGGAAATAGTCCGCATCTCGTGCAAGTCCGTTCAGGGCGATCAGCGACGGCTCTTTGCAATCCAGCCGCCCCATGACGCTGTCTGGGCCGTCGGCAAAAACACATGCCCCGGCCTCAATACTCGCCTGCAAGGCTGGCGCGGCGTCGGGTTCAACCACGATGATCGTCGGTCTATCACCCCATACGGTTCGCGCATATGCGGCGACCGCGCCCGCCAGCCCGCCGACACCGGCCTGAAGCATGATATGGGTCGGTTCTTCCGGGCATTGCTGGGCGGCCTCTGCGGCCATCTGCAAATACCCTTCCATCAAAGTATGCGGCAGCTCAAAGTACCCGTCCCACGAACTGTCCGACAGCAATATCCAACCGTTGTCCTGCGCGGCCTTGCTGGCCCCATCCATACTGGCGGCGTAATCCGCGCCATGCCGCACGACCTGAGCATTCTGTGCGCGCAGGCGGTCAGCAAAACTTTCAGGCACGGTGTCGGCGATATAAACGACTGCGTTCGCACCGAAAATTCGAGCGCCAGCGGCGACGCTCATTCCGTGATTGCCCGCACTGGCCGTGACATACGTCCGACCAGACAGAGTACCACCATCCGGCTTCTCGGACACATCTGCCGCGTGGCGCGCGATGACATAGGCCGCACCCAACGCCTTGAACGACCCCAGGTTCATTCGGCCACGCTCATCCTTGACCCAAAGTGCCGCCACGTCGGCCAAACCATCGACCGGCACCAAGGGCGTCTCGGCCGCCGCCGGGCATTGGTTCAACAGGTCGGCTACACGGCCTGCATCGGTAGACGGATATGGTGCGGCCTCAATCAGCTTGGCGCCGCCACGATACGGGTTTGATGTGAGTTTCAAGTGAGTGTCTTTCCTGTGTTGCCCATTGACGTGATCCCATCCGTCGAGTTCTGTCAACAAAACTCGGTCACCACAGGAGCAGTCTATGGCACACGCCAACCCGGCCTTCAGCCAATCGGAATACGACCGCCGGCTGGCGAAAACCCGCACCGCAATGGCGGCCGCCGGATTGGATGCGCTGTTTGTGGAAGACCCCTCCAACATGGCTTGGCTGACGGGGTATGAGGGCTGGTCGTTCTATGTCCATCAGGGCGTGCTGGTCCTGCATGACCGAGATCCGATTTGGTGGGGCCGCAATCAGGACGCCAACGGCGCACGGCGCACGGTCTGGATGTCAGATAACCGAATCCACGGCTATGCGGATCACTATGTGCAATCCACCATCCGCCATCCAATGCAGGACCTTGCTGCTCTGATACGCGACTGCGGGCTGGTGACTGGCCGGATCGGAGTTGAACTGGACAACTACTACTACTCGGCCAAAGCGCACCTAACCTTGTTGGAAGAATTGCCTGAGGCCGAACTGGTTGACGCGAATGCTTTGGTAAACTGGCAACGCACAGTTAAATCCGGCGAAGAAATCGCCCTGATGCGCAAAGCCGCCCGAATTTCCGAGCATGTGATCGACGGCGTGCTAGAGCGTGTTGAACCCGGCCTTCGCAAGAACGAACTGGTCGCTCAAATCTATCATGACGCGATGACGGGTGTGGGCGACGACTGGGGCGACTACGCTGCCATCGTTCCGCTTCTGCCTTCTGGCCCGGAAGCCTCCGCGCCTCATCTGACTTGGGATGGCGCGCCATTCGAATCTGGTGAGTGCACGTTCTTTGAGCTGTCCGGCTGTTACCGCCGCTACCACACGCCGTTTTGCCGGTCTGTCTTTCTGGGCCAGCCACCCGATCACCTGCTTCGGGCCGAAGAGGCGCTTGTCGAAGGGCTTGAGGCCGGTCTGGACACCGCCCGCGCGGGTAATCAGGCACGGGACATTGCACTGGCTCTGGCCGCCCCACTAGAACGCGCCGGGATCGAACGGGGTGCTCGCTGCGGTTATCCGGTGGGCCTCAGCTATCCGCCGGATTGGGGAGAACGCACCATATCGCTGCGCCCCGAGGATGAGACCGTTCTTGAACCCGGAATGACTTTCCACTTCATGCCCGGCCTCTGGATGGATGACTGGGGGCTTGAGATTACCGAGTCGATCCTGATCACCGAAACCGGACCCGCCGAGTGTTTCTGCAACCGGCCCCGAAAACTTTTTGTGAAACCATGACCCTTTTCAGAACCACCGAAATCCTTGCCGACCTGATCGCCTTTGAAACGATAACTGCGGACAGCAATCTTGAAATCATCCGCTACCTGACCGAACGGCTTGAGGCACTGGGCGCGCGGTGTATCGAGACACGGGACGAAACCGGGGCCAAAGCCAATGTCTTTGCAACATTGGGGCCGGATATGCCCGGCGGCATTCTTTTGTCAGGCCATACAGATGTCGTTCCCGTGGCCGATCAGGACTGGACCTCCGATCCGTTTCAAATGGTCGAACGCGACGGTAAGCTTTATGGTCGCGGCAGTTGTGACATGAAGGGTTTCATTGCGGCGTCTTTGGCCTTTGCCGAGACGCTGGACACCAGCAAGCTGACCCAGCCCCTGCATTTTGCCTTTACCTATGACGAGGAAACCGGCTGTTTCGGCGCACAGAACCTTGTCAAAGACCTGTCCGAACGCGGGATCGTTCCCGACATTGCCATCATCGGTGAACCCACCGAGATGCGGGTGATCGAAGGGCACAAAGGCTGTTTCGAATACACCACCGAATTTGTCGGGCTCGAAGGGCACAGCTCGGCCCCCGAGGACGGCGTCAACGCGGCTGAATATGCTGCGCGATACGTCAACAAGTTGCTGGAGCTGCGTCAGATCCTCAAGGCACGCGCGCCCAAGGGCAGCATGTTTGAGCCGCCTTGGTCGACAATCAGTGTCGGCTTTATTTCTGGCGGTGTCGCCCATAACGTCATCGCCAGCCGGGCTGAGGTGGGCTGGGAAGTCCGCCCGGTGCAGTCCTCGGACGCCGATTTGGTACGGGAAACCATGACAGATTATGTCGCGCATACTCTGCTGCCCCAGATGCAGGCCGTTCATAGCGAAGCCAGCATCACTCAGAACGTGACAGCCGAGGTTGAAGGGCTCGAGCCGATGGAAGAAAACGCCGCGCGCGAGCTTGTGGCCGAACTGACGGGGGCCAACGGGACCGGTGTCGTCTCATTCGGGACCGAGGCGGGGTTGTTTCAGCAGCTGGGCGTACACGCGATTGTCTGCGGGCCGGGCTCGATCACACAGGCGCACAAGGCAGACGAGTATGTTGAGATCGAACAGCTTGATCTTTGTTGTCGTATGTTGGAACGGCTGGGGCGTCGTATGACTGCTTAGCCCGTTCCGTGAGTGCGGTCATAGGCAGAACGCGCAGGCTGCACATGCGCGGCCCGCGCATCCGCGCCAGGGTCGTACACTTCCATCACCAACGGATAGCAGGCGGCGACGTCAGAGGAATGCTCGGACGAACAATCCCCTCCGGGACAAGCTGACAGGCCAACGATCAGATCAATCTCGGCGTAAAACTCCAGATAGTCGCCGGGCCGCACTGGGCTGGCTTTCATGAAATATTGCCCGGTATCGCGGGTAAACCCAGTACACATGAACACGTTCAGCACGTCATGTACAAGCATCTCGGCTTCGTGCAGAGGCAGGTCACAATGGCTGGCCAACGCACGGGTCAGGTTTGAATGGCAGCAATAGTGATAGTCATCGCCCGACAGCAACCGACCAGTATAGGGATCGCAGCGCGTTCCGATCACGTCGTGAACCGAGCCGCCAAAATCGTCGAACCCGTACCAATCCAACGTATCGTCAACAACGGTCGCCATTGGACGCATGTTGGGAAAGCTCGACCACATCCGATCACCAGTTGACAGGTGGGTTCCGTGCAGAGCGCGGGTTTTGCCGGAATAGAACCGTTCGGTCAGGTCGTGCTTGTTCCACATGTTCAGGTCGCCGACCTGCGGACCATCGACCGACAGCACCCGAACAAACGCGCCGGCGGGGACGTCGATACATGCAGCATCCCGCGGGGCCGCTATCGCCTCAGCCGTCTTAATGGCCCCCTTGCGTAGCTTCGCCAAGGCCGTCAGGTCGGGCTGTTTCAGCGTCTCAGGCGGATAGCAAATGACCGGAGGAATGGCTTTGCGCTCATCAGCATCCAAAGGTGCAACGAAGTTCGGATGTTCCAGTATCATGAGCGCTCTCCCCTGCTTTTACACAGGCTTAGCGCATAATGAACGGGTTCGCCATCGGCTCTTGCGCGGTGCTGATCCACGTGGTCTTGGTCCGGGTATAGTCCAGGATCGCCTCGACCCCGGCCTCACGCCCATAGCCCGACTGATTGAACCCACCGAAGGGTGCAATCGGAGAAATCGCGCGGTACGTATTCACCCAGCAAATCCCGGCCCTGATCCGTTTCGACACACGATGCGCCCGCGCCAAATTCTGCGTGAAAACGCCCGAGCCCAACCCGTAGGGCGTGCTGTTTGCCAAAGCGATGGCCTCTTCTTCGGTGTCGAAGGGCAGCAGAGACATCACGGGTCCGAACATCTCAACCTTCAGCGTTTCGGTCTCGGGTGAGGTACATTGAACCAGAGTTGGCGTCATGTAGTTGCCCGGACGATCCGCGGGCGCTCCGCCGAATCGGATAACTGCTCCCTGCCCTTGTGCCGTGGCCAAGGTCGCCTCGATCTTGCTAACCTGAGCGGCTGTGCATAGCGGGCCAACATGCGTGTCGGATTGCAGCGGGTCGCCCAGCCGGATTGCGCTGGCTTTCTGTTCGATCCGCTCAATCAAAGGCTCAAAGATCGACCGATGCACTAAGCCACGCGTTCCAGCCACACAGCTTTGACCCGAGGCCCCAAAGTTCCCAGCGATCAGCCCGTTCGCGGCGCCATCCAGATCGGCGTCATGAAACACAAGGATCGGCGACTTGCCCCCCAGTTCCAACGAAGTAACTGCGAAGTTCTCGGCAGAATTACGCACCACATGACGCGCTGTCTCCGGCCCTCCGGTAAAGGCGATCCGATCCACATCCGGGTGGCGGGTCAACGGAATGGCACAGTTTTCAGCGTCACCGGTGATGACCGAGACAACCCCCGGCGGAAAACCCGCCATTTCGATCAAGCGCGCGAACTCTAGCATCGGCGCGGGCGCGATTTCCGAGGCTTTCAACACCACCGAACACCCCGCTGCCAGGGCCGGGCCCAGCTTGGTGGCTGTCAGGAACATCTGCGCATTCCACGGCACGATGGCAGCGACAACACCGATCGGTTCGCGCGCGGTAAAGACGTGCATATCCGGTTTGTCGATGGGCAGAACCGTGCCCTCCACCTTATCCGCCAACCCCGCGAAATAGCGATAATAGTCAGCGACATAGCCGGTCTGCGCCGAAGTTTCTGCAAGCAGCTTACCACTGTCCGTTGTCTCCAACTTACCCAGTCTGGCGGCATGTTCTGCAACCAGATCAGCAAGCCGATACAACAGCTTACCGCGCGCGGTTTGTGTCATATCTCGCCATGCTGGATCATCCAGAACACGTTTTGCCGCCGCAACGGCGCGGTCAACTTCGGTTGCCGAGGCGCAGGCGAATGTCGCCCATCCCTGTCCGGTTGCCGGGTTCTCGGACGTCATGACCTGCGTATCTGAGCCCTCGGTCCATTCGCCATCAATGAACAGTTGAAAATGCGGAAGATTTCCCATGGTGGTCCTCACTGAAAGGCTGGCATGACGTCGTCGATGAACCGCGCCAGAGAGGCGCGTTTGCGATCGTTGGTCATGCCGCTATCGACCCAGAACGAAAACTCATCATAGCCCAGATCCTCGTATCGTTTGATCCGGTCGATCACCTGCTGGGTTGTCCCTACTGTCAGGTCCTGACCAAGTTTCTCGGTGGTGTACATTGGATTGGCGTCCATTTCCTGTTGTGAAATGCGCTCTATCAACCCCTGCTGAATTGGGCGTTTGTTCAGGAACCACGCTCCGAAATAATTGTAGTAGCGCCGCAAATCCTCGATACCCTGCGCCACGTCCGCGTCATCCTTGCCGACATATGTGTGGTGCAGCAACATGATCTTGGGACGCGGGCCAGAGTGGCTTTCGCAGGCATCGTTGAAGCGGCCCATCAGCGTCTCGATTTCTTCCATGCCTTGCCACAGCGGAGTGACCTGTATGTTAAACCCGTTATGGACACCGAATTCGTGACTGTTCGGATCACGCGCTGCGATCCAGATCGGCGGGCCACCTTCCTGCAACGGTTTCGGGGCCGAGGTCGTGGCGGGAAATGAATAGAACTCGCCTTCGTGCGCGCAGTCTCCCTGCCATATCATAGTAAGCAGAGGTGTGGATTCACGCATCCTCTGCCCCGCTTCCCACGCATCCATTCCCGGCATCAGGCGCTCATACTCAAATGAATATGCCCCCCGCGCAATTCCCAACTCAATTCGCCCCTTGGTGATTTGATCCGCCGCCGCGGCCTCACCGGCCAGCTTAATCGGATGCCAGAACGGCGCGATCACCGTCCCGGTTCCCAGCCGCACGTTCTTGGTGTGATGCGCCAGATCGACCAGAGATAAAAACGGGTTCGGTGCGATGGTGAACTCCATCCCGTGATGTTCGCCCGTCCAAACCGCACGCATGCCACCTTCGTCGGCCATTTTCACCAAGCTGACAAATTCGTCGTACAGAACGTCGTGGGGCTGATCGGGCGTCAGACGCTCCATATGGGCAAACAGAGAAAACTCCATCAATCGGCTCCTTTAGCGAAATTGTGAATGTCACCGCGCTCGGAGTCGCCCAGATACAGGGCGAAATCGCCAGTCTGGGACTCGCGCGCAAAGCGGGTCATCATGTGGTGAATGCCTTTCGAGACGTAAGTCAGATCGGGCAATTCCGCGACCGGCACCCATTCGGCATTGTCCGATGATGCGGTCTGATCGGCAGACGCCAGAAAAAACGTGTAGTGCAACTTGGTTTCGGCATCGTTGAACGAGGAGTAAACCTGTTCGACCCTTGCATGCAGTCCTCGTTCGGCCAGACCCTGCACCAACCTGTTCCGCTGGCCGCCACGCTTTGCGCCCGAGACCTGAATCGGATGAAACGTTTCACCGTCACGTTCAAGCAGAACCTTGTCGCCGGATGTGATGATCGCACCGCATACCGTCGGAACCTTGGCGTCCATCTCGCGCTCCAGCCCCAGGCTGAAATACGAGCCGCCAACATAGCCCAACCCGTCGCCTACGGTATGAGAGAACTCTTGCACGCAACCTATCAGAATGGTGTGATCCCCTGCCGGAATGGCCTGATGCGTTTCGCAGCAGAACTGCGCCAGCGCGCCCTCGATAAGGGGAAGGTCGTGCAGACCATTTCGATGCGCAATTTTAGCGAACCGATCACCCTTGTACCCCGCGAAAGTGTTCGAGACCTCTTGCTGCCCTTCGGCCAGAATGTTGACGGCGAAGTGGCTGCAATCGGCAAAGACCTCATGGCTGGACAGAAACTTGCCTGGGCACACCAATAGCAATGGCGGGTCAAGCGAAACAGAAGAAAAGGAATTGGCCGTAAACCCCACCGGCGCCCCGGTCGCATCGCGAGCAGTTACAACGGTTACTCCGGTCATAAAGCTGCCAAAAGCGGCGCGCAATGCGCGTGGGTCTTGTTGGGTCATGACGTACACTCCAGCATAAACTGCAACAGGGCGGCGTTGACCTCAGACGCATGTGTCATCGGCATCATATGCGCCGCGCCAGAGATAATCTCGGCTCGTCCCATCGGCGTTAACTCAGCCATTTTCTGCGACATCCCGGGGGTCGAGTTCGGTTCATCCGCACCAGTCAAGAACAACGTCGGGCATTTTATCGCGGCCAGTTGCGCCTCGGTCGGGCCGTCACTTTCGGCAAAGACGGTGTAAGCGGCTTTGTATGCGCGTGGATCAACCTGCTGCAGCCAGAGAGCGCAGGCTTCGCGTTCGACCGATGCTTGATCCGCAAACCATCGCCCGAGCGTCACCGAGGGATCGTTCGGCTGCGTCTCATCCAACCCGTACGCTCGGGCCAGAACCGCTTGGCGGGCGGGCTCTGGGCGCTTGAATATCGCGTTCAGAGCAGCAACGCCTTTGATATTTGGGTTATCCGACGCCGCCAAATGCAACGCGATCAACGCGCCCATCGAATGCCCGACTAGGACAGTCGGTTCCTGTAACACGGCATTGACCGCCGTGGCATAGCTTTCCAATCCATCCGGTTCAGAAAACGGGGCTTCGCCATGACCCGTCATGTCTGGACACACGACCCGAAACCCGTCCGAAACCAACGCATCGATCTGCCCGCCCCACGCCTCGGCCCGCAAACCGACGCCATGCAACAGCACGACCAGAGGCCCCATGCCCGCATCAATCGCGGTCAGACCGCCAATCTTAGACCGAGGCCGGGTTGTCCACGTCATGACCCAAATCCTTCAAGTCTTGATAGCGGTCTCCGATCCGGTGATGCGGCCGCCCCGAAGTGGCACCACCCAACACCACAACGACCTCGTCGGCACGCGGTGCGTCTGGAATGGCGAACTGTAGTGTCAGATAATGCGACCTGCGGCCTGCGTCGTTCTTATCCATCAATGGCACCATGATCGGCGCGTTTGCTGGCCCACGGGTGTTGGTGAAAGACAAGTAAGACTTTGCGCCGACTGCCTGCCGGAAGTGATTTCCAAAATGAAGTGTGTGGATCAGGCCCGAGGCATGCTCGACCTCTCCGTCCAGTCCCACTACGGCGGCTTTCCCATAGGCTTCGATGGCCTCACCGCTACCGGCCAACGCTATCATTCGGCTGGTCAGGACTTCACCGAGGATGGGGGCAAAGCTCAGAATTTCGGGCCGCAGGTCTTCGACGTACCGACCCGCCCATGGGTTTGTAACCACGGCTGCCACCGCAAACGTCCGCCACGGACGTTCTGCCTTGCGAAACCCTTCGACCAGAATTTCCTCGTCAAAAGTCACGATTTTCCGAATATTTGGCTCCACGAGCGCCCCCTGTTTTGCTTGGGCGAATATCTCTGGCCAAGGTCCCTTTTGACAAACGAAAGAACTTCGGTCTTAGGTATTAGTGACTCTAATATGTAGGTTACCGATGGCGAAAACGCTTCCCCCGTTGACTTGGTTCAGATCATTCGAAGCTGCAGCCAGGCGGCTCAGTTCCACCGCTGCCGCAGAAGAAATTGGTCTGACCCAATCCGCAGTCAGTCAACAGATCAGATCGCTGGAAACACGGTTGGGCGTGGTTTTGTTTCACCGCCACGCGCGGGGTCTGTCACTGACTGACGAAGGACGCAAACTGCTGCCGCAAGTCGAGGCCGCGCTTGAGATGCTGCATTCGGCAGCCTCTCCGTATCTGGCGGAGGAACGGGCGCGGCACATCACCGTTGCGGCCTCGGTCAGTGTTCTGGAATGGGTGATTTCGCCGGCGCTTCCTCAGTTCCGGGCCAACAACCCTGACACGTCCATACGTTTCGTCAGCACGATCTGGCCTGACGAATACGCCGCCTCGCGCGCGGATATCGAAATCCGGTTCGGGTCAGCAAAACAGGTCGGCCGGGATGCTTCGGCACTGTTGCCGAACGAATTGATTGCAGTAAAGGCGCCCGATCTTTTCGGTGACATTAGCGATCTACCGCTGATCGAAGCCGTAGGCACATCTGACAATTGGGCATCGTGGGCCGATGCAACCAACCAATCTACTCACACACCGTTATTCTACGTAGATTCCTATGGGCTGGCGCTGCAACTCGCCACGACCGGGAATGGCGTTGCTTTGGTCAACTCCCTGATCGCCGAACACGCCCTGAGGACCGGACAGGTCGTACGTGCCTGCCAGAGCTCAACTCCTGCGACTGAGGGGTATTATCTGGCTGTGACGCGCAGTTCGCCCGAAGTAAGTGCTTTCAAACAATGGTTTTTTGAAACACTTCATAGCGATAGGTGGCCCAAGGCCTGATGCAGACAAGGCGATGACATACGCGAGGATATCGAAGCAACCCAGATTGAGCGAATACCGCCCGAAAGGTTCGCGTCCCCCGGATTTGGGTTACCTTGTCATCAAAGTGGCGCGGACCGGCGACAAAAAGTAAAACCCGCCGAGCAGCGCCAAGCCAATAGCAGAAACAATCCTTATAACCGTCTCTGCGCATTGGGCATCGTGTTTGGCAAACCGCATCAATGCCATCCGAAGTTTAAGCCCATCTGATCAGCCCGATGATGGCCGAAGTTGCATAAAATCCCTGCAACAAGAGAAAGGTCCACCGGCGGTCAATGACGGCCCAAGCCGCGAACAGTCCTGACGAAAGGAGCAATAGTGCAAAACCCAGCATCTCTGCCCCGATATTCGAGGCAATCAACAACGCGTACGCCATCGCAAGCACTGATCCTGTGATTTCATAAACTGTCGTCAAAGCACGACGCGAAGTTTCAACTTTGGCCATGTTTCACCCCTTCCGCTTGAGAAAGTCGACCAGCAGGGAGGCGATCCGATCGGGTTGATCTTCCATCGCAAAGTGACCGCAGTTCTCCAAGACGTGCAGCTCGGACCCCGGAATTGTATTGTGCAGCTTGTGCGCCCAATCCACGACCTGCCACGCGTCATCTGCACCCCAAATCAATTGCACCGGCAATGCGCCGAGTTTTTCGTAGTTGATGTTGTTCGTGTGTTTGGCGCCATAATGCCGGACCTGATGCTGGAAAAGGCTACCTTGTCCAATAGGACCACTTATGAGGTCGAGATATGTATCCATTGACGCCTGAACCAAGCGATCTTTGTTATGCACAGCGGACAGCAGCCACTCGTGAAAATGTGCCCTGTGATCTGCGTCTGACGCATCCACCAGTTGCTGCAAACCTGCTTGCATCTGTTCTTTGGTGCGCTTGGACGGCCAGCTGTCAAAACTGACGATATCGATCAAAGTCAACGACCGGACACGCTCGGGCGACTGGACGGCAAAGCGCGAGGCCACAGCGCCACCAATGTCGTGGGCTATGACATGCAGGTCGTCCAACCCCCACATATCCAACAACCCTTCAAGGATCGGTACCTGCCCGGTGACCGAAGTATCAACCGATGGTGCCCAAGGCCGCTCGGACAGGCCAAAGCCCAGCAGATCGTATACATGAACCTTGTAGCCAGCGCCGATTAAGCCAGGCACCACGTCACGCCAGATATAAGACGACGACGGCGTACCGTGAATCAGCACAACAGCGTCCCCTGAGCCAAAGGTTCCGTGGGCAATGCGAGCGTTGTTGATCAGTGCGTGGTCGGTGACGAGGTATGACATTTTTAGCCTCCTGGGAATTTTCTTTCCCTTTGACTAAACCAGCGCTAGAGTGTGACACAAATGAATGTTTGTCATTATTATATCTACTTTTGTCATGGAGGGGCGCATGAATGAACGCTTGGAAATAGACGCCTTGCGCGCCTTGTTGGCCATTTCCACACATGGTGGAGTGACGCGTGCAGCGGAACATCTGGCCCTGTCGCAATCGGCCGTGAGCCATAAGATTAGACGACTGGAGCATGCGTTGGATTGCGACCTGCTGACCCGTCGCGCAGGTGGCCCCTTGTTTACCGACGCAGGTCAAAGACTGTGCGACTATGCCCGACGGATCACGGAACTGCATGATGAAGCACTTGCGTCTTTGGGCAAAAAGCCTCTGACCGGTGCCATTCGATTGGGCATGACCGAGGACACCACCACCAGTGGCATTGCAAGAATATTGGGGCGTTTCCAACGCTTATACCCAGATGTTCAGGTTCGCACACGTACCAGTCAAAGCTTGAATGTTCAGTCGTGGCTAAAAGCGGGAGAGTTGGACGTCGCGATCATGCAAATTTTTCGCAAGGACGCGTTGCCCAGCGATCTGATCTTGTTCGAGGATAGTCTACACTGGGTCAAGTCGGCTGAGTTTCGCGTGGACGTAACGGCCCCCGTGCCTTTTCTATCATTCGACAGCCAGTGTTTTTATAGGCAATGGGGCATGGGGCACGGTCCGTATCGTTTTGACAGCGTTCTGGAATGTCCCAGCGCTGCGGGTATCCAATCTGCTGTCCGCTCTGGACTTGGCGTTGCGCTGCTGAACGGTTTGCACATCACACAGGATATTGAGGTAATCGACGGCCTATTCCCGGACCCACCCGACATTGCCTATGTTGCACGCACATCGCTGAAGCGCCAAAACCAGGCAGCGATGGCATTAATTGAAGAAATCCGCAAAGAAGTCAAAGCCGCCATTCCTTTGCGGGTTGCGGTTTAAACGCAACGACCGCACTAAAACTACACCTGCTCTTATGACTTGAACGAACGTTGCCGGCGGCGTTCAATTGATTTTCGGAAAGCCAAGTCACTGAACAAGGTCAACGGTAGCAAAACCCTCTCACCCAGACCGTCAATAACGACCAACTTCCCGCCACGCTCTTGCGCGCGAACGATGTTTTCTGGGCCCATGTCGCCAACAATAATCCGCCCACGTTCAAGATCGTCCAGCAGTTCCAGGAATTCCTCGCGCAGTTTTTTTCGAGCCTCGGAACCTTTAGCCAGTCCAGCCCTCTCAGCCTTCAGTGTCGGTGCAAGCTCGCCATTCGGCCCTGTCAATTTTTCAACAACCAAAGCTGGTCCCTCGGAAGTCGGCGCATACCCCATGAACCGGGCCAGACGTTCGATTTCGGGGCAGCCGCGATGAAGGGCCGCCAGGTATTCATTCGCCTCACGGCTCCACTGCCGCAGATTACCATAGCGCCGCTCTGCGTAGCGTGGCCAAAAGTGCTTACGCGATGGTTCATCCACCCGAACCTTCAGCAACGCGCCCTCGATCTCAGGGTGTTGAAAAATCTTATAGTTGTTGCTGTCGCGCAAAGGAGTGTGGCCACTCAGGTCAATCATATCTGTTACGTCCAGTTTATTTAGTACACGCATCAACGGCGGCGCCGGATGCCGAATTCTAAGATTTGTCATAAAAGGTTCCCAAAACTGTTACAATTGCCCAAATAGCCGTGAAATCATCGCATGGATGCCCAAAACACAATTGTGAAGTAGGAAAGTGCGCGCTTTGCTCAACCACGATTAAAATACGGGCAAGCCTCACCTGTGCAGACTGCTCATCAGTTTTTTGCTGAAACTCCGAATCCAGTTGCCAATTCGCATGAGGTTCTGAGGCTCCGGTGGCGAAACTAGGCCGCAGAATCGGCAGGTTTTCTAAAGCTGAACAAGCTTCGGCGTCATTCCCCATTTCAGCATTCGGCGCTGTTCGCCTTAAGTATGTCCAAAAGAACCCGGGCATGTCGATTTGTTCAACCCGAGCCGGATCCTGCTTGAACTCGC
Source organism: Ruegeria sp. AA6 (assembly GCF_056542865.1). Classification (NCBI taxonomy): domain Bacteria; kingdom Pseudomonadati; phylum Pseudomonadota; class Alphaproteobacteria; order Rhodobacterales; family Roseobacteraceae; genus Ruegeria; species Ruegeria sp. AA6. Next base: position 444,440 of record NZ_JBQGAN010000001.1, on the reverse strand, counting down.
CCTGATCAAAGCCCTGGACCACCTCCGGAAACGGAAGCTCTTGAGGCTGCATGGGATTCAACGTAGTCGCTTTAACTACAACGGCCAAACCGACCTCCCATTCACCGCTGAAGGCAAGCCGCATTCCGTAGTGGGCCAAAATGACCGTGTCATTTGGGTTCAGGGCAGCCGCCCTCTTTCCAACCTGACGGAGCCCTTGAAAATCGCCGGCACCATCCACAACATCTGCGCGATGCGCTGGTGCGGGATGCGCTTAGTTGGTCGAAACACATCAATGATGCGCTTTATGAGTTCGGACAAGAGGCCAAGGTCACGTTCGCCTCGCGCTCTTGGCCTCGTTTCGGCAGTGACTGCAATCAAGAGGTCATGGGGACGGAGCGCGACACCTGAGCCAACCTAAGCAACGGCCTGCTGAATCTGGCCAACAAGTGCGTGACGATCCATCAGGTTTACAATGAGTACGAGGTGCCGAAATGCCTACAACAACGGTGGGCAGCACGCAGCTATCACTGTTCGGTCGAACACGACAGCCGCGCTGTGATCAAACGGTATTTGGGCTATTTGGGTGTCAACCCGACCACGCTAACGCCTCCGTCACCGGAAGACAGTGCGCCGTTGTTTGTTGAGACGATGGGCAGCGCCGCGCCGAGCTTGGTCGAGGGACAGGAACTGTTCGACAGCGGCAAGTGCCTTGAGGCGACCGAAATCTAGAACAATTGGCCTCGAAAATGGATCAGTTCGACCTGGGCTTCGAACTTATGCCTGGGACCGGCACGCGGGACCTGACACGGCCAGCCAATGACTTTGCCCAACCGACGCTGTCGAACTCAAACGGCGGTTCTACCCTGAGCATTGCCCCGGGCTTTTTCTAATGAATTTCTGCTGTGCGCGCAGCGTCCCAATTCAAAATGTGCAATCAGTCGCTGATTGCAGTCAGTTCTTAAACTTGACGGTCAGGCTATTTGTAGTCGCCACACTTTGACAGCACAGGATTAGCCCATTTGAAATATCATCATCTTCAAGCGCCATACGACTTCGCATGTGGACGGCTCCGCCTGTTAGGCGAGCCACACAGGCCCCACAGACCCCGGATTGGCAACTGAACGGCGGGGTCAATCCTGCGGTTCTGGCGGCATCGAGTATGGTTTGACCGGCAGCCACGGGAACGTCAGTGGCCGTGCCGTTCAGCACAATTCTAGCAATCGCTGCAATTCCCTGCACGCTCAGGTCGCCTTCTGTATCGCCACCAAAGCTTTCCGAATGTATGCGGTCATCCGGCACGTCCAGCCCAAGCAATGTTGCACGAACATCAGCGTTCATACTTCCGGGGCCACACACCCAATATTGGGTGTCCTGCGCGACTGGCGGGGTCTCGGATATAGCTGTTTTGATTGCATCGGCATCCAAGCGTCCGCTGCGCCACGGCGTGAACCAACTCAGCAGTGCGGGTTTGGACAGGATGTGGCGAACAGTTGTCCGCTGCGGGTAATCGTCTGGCAACTGGTCAAGCTCTTTCTGGAAAATGATGCTGTCGGCGTTGGTGTTGGCATAGATTAAATGCGCCGAGGAATGGGGTTCCTCTTCCAGAATGGACTTGATCATCGCGAACAAAGGCGTGATGCCGCTCCCTGCCCCAAAGAAATAATGCGTGCGGCGTTTCAAACCTCCGGGCAGCAGCGTGAAGTGGCCGTACGGCGGCATCACGTCGACTTTGTCACCTGCTCTGAGCGTGTCACCTATGTGGTTGGAGGCGACGCCACCCTTAACGCGTTTGACGGTGATCCGCAGTTCCGAACCCGGAGGGTTCGAAATCGTATAGCTGCGCCTGTATTCCTCTCCGCTGATCGTAAATCGGATCGTCAGGTGTTGACCGGCGGTCCATTTAAATTGACCCGTCAGAGCGCGCGGGACATCGAAATTAACACTGGTTGCTGCACCGCCAATTTCTTGACGTATCTCGGTCACGGTCAGGGCATGAAAGACGTTTTGCATTGCGTGTTGCTTCAGCGATAATCGTAGATCGTGGTCAATGAGCGAACGACCATTGTGCCCAGATATGGCTCAAAGATGAACTCATCTGTTTGCAGCATCTTGCCTGTGTAACCCTGCCAGTCATAGTCGACGTGGGTCACGGCGGTGACTTGGGAAACACCCTGCTCTGTTCGCGAAGAAATCTCGGGCTTGGATCGCCTTGTTTCCTTGTAGCCTTGCAACGCTTCTTCAAGTTCAGCCTCATTAAAACTCGCATCATCTGAAACGCGGTACGCGAAAACATCGTCTTTCTGGCCCAACCCGTATTTTATGATGATCTGATGTTCAGCGTCGGGATGCCAATCGCTCCGGGTTGCCAATAGGCTTTGTTCATCCTGGGCCTGCACGATCCGCGCGGCGACAACTTCAGGCGCGTCTGCATGCGCCGTCAGCACCAGTACTGATGCTAGAATGACTCCGATAATCGTGGCCTGCACTGGTTTCATGATTGTTCTCCCCCAACTTTGGCATTCTGCAGGAAATCCAGCACCACCTTTTGATGCTGGGTAACCGGGCTTTCGCCGATGCCGGCAGGGCCGATTTCAAAATACGGACTTTTGAGGGATTTCTGTTGCTGTTCGCAGGCATAGATATCTTCGGTCGTGAAATCACCAGAGGCCATTGGATCGTCGTCACGAAGGACATCGCCACCCTGATATTTCGCTCCGCCGAAATCCTTCCAGAAGCTCCAGCTTTTCCACTGTTGTTTCTGAAACGCCCAATCTGACGCGTTGGCAAGTTTTGTGCGGTTCTCGACCCTTGTCAAATCAGGAGCCAACGGGGTTACAAGGAACAAGTTCCAGCTTTCCTCGCTGGCCCCAATGCCAATGCCGGGAAACAGCATAGGAACCCACGCGCCGACATGAGGTTCGGGGATTGTGCGCGGCATCGGAAGTTTAGCTTCGTGATCCTTGGCGTAGTCCGCTGACGGAGGCTCCCAGAAATGATAGTGGGGTCCCTTCCAACCATATTCAGCGCAGGCATGGTTATACATGTGCAGCGTGTTCGAATGCAGGTGTCTCAGGTGATAAACGTCGATGTAATTTTCAACGATGATCTTCCAGTTAGCTTTGATCTCATAGCTGTTCCGGCCTTCGGTGTATTCGATCAGTTCCTCGGGCTTGTGTGGGCCGAGCAAGGGGTCAATTTCTCCAAACCATTCAGCAAGGGTCGGCGCCTCCGGGTCGGGGTTTACGAACAGCATGCCGCGCCAGACATCCACACTGGCTGGTTTGAGGCCAAGACAGGACTTATCGACGCCCTTGGGATATTCGGTCGCTTCGTCAGGGACCGAAACCAGGTTGCCTTCCAAATCGTACGTCCAGTCGTGATACGGGCAGGTCAGTGCCTTTTGCGTTTTGCCGACTGCACGGATCAACTGGGTACCACGGTGGCGGCAGATATTGTGGAACGCGCGCAGCCTATGGTCTCGTCCCATGACAATAAAAAGGTTGTTCAGCCCCGCCTGAATGGACAGGTAGTGCCCCGGCCCCGGAATATCCTCGACCAAACCAGCAAAACGCCACGTGCGCGAAAAGATGAGTTGCTGCTCTTGGTCGAACCAGTCTTGCGAGGTGTAGGCCGCAACAGGCAGTTGGTGGTACATCGTCGTCATCAAAGCGCCTCAGACTAGAAAATGGGCATATTGGGGAAACAGTCTAGCGGCGATCATCATCAGGCCCAGCACAGCCCAAAGACCGACAATGGCCCAGTAAAGAGCCGGATCTTCCTCGCGGTTGATCTCGAACACCAGAAAAGCCTGTCCGCTTATAATCGTAGGGACGATCCACCAGACGAAAAGCAACCCCCAGACCCAGTAGAGGCCAAGCACGGTTGCGATCAGCAGAATCGGCAGAGCGATGTAGTTCGTGGTTCTGGCCGGGTTCATTCTTTTGCCTCCAGAACAGACGCCAACAATGACGCTGCCAGTTTCAATTCCGTGCGCCAAATGTTGGGTGGGTCCAACGGGGACAATGCATCCAAGCTGACAAAGATCGCGGAAATCCCTTGCGTCGCGGCGCGAATGTTCGCGTCCGACGCTGAAGTGGCCGCACGCCGGAGGATTGCCTCCACAACGTCGAGAAACTCTTTGAGACTGTCCATCAATCCTTGCCGAAGATCCGGCCGTTCTGGAACCGCCGTCACCAGCGCCTGATATGCCAACATCAACCTAGGATCAGTTCCACTGTCCTCGGAGAAAAGCAATTCCACAAGGTCCGAGGGCATTGCATTATCGGGCAGAGCCTGACGCAACCCTTCCAAAGACTCTGCGAAACCCGCGATCACATGGTCCGCCAGAGCAGTTATCATTTCATCCTTGTTCCCAAGGTAGTGGCGCAGCAGAGGACGTTTGACATTGGCCTCTTCCGCGATCCGCTCTTGCGTTGCGCCATCAAGGCCAAACCGCGCCACACAGGTCAGGTAGGCGTCGAGAATTTCTTGCGATCTTTGGTCTTTCAGCGAAGGTCTTGGCATCTGCGCCCCTTTATTGTCACTGATGACAATTAACACCAATGCGTTATTTGTCAATAGTGACGATTTACATTGACCAATATGCAACAAGGGCTCTGACGTTTATTGAAATTCGGTTGCAGGAAAGCATTCCAATCCACCAAATTTGACAGAATCCATTCTTGGTGCTTACCTGTCTCGGATGTGTCTGCAGAAGTCTAAATTTTCTTTTTAATCAGCACACTAAGACGCCGAAACAACCAGTCCGGAACCCTGGAGATTTCGTAATGGAATTGATCATTGAACAGCTCCGCGCCTTTCCCATTATGGCACTTTTTTTGTGCTTGGGTCTTGGGTACGGCGTTGGTAAATTTCGCGTCGGCAAGTTTGAACTTGGCGGCATTGCCGGAACCTTGCTGGCGGCCGTATTCGTGGGGCAGATCGGAGGCATCACCCTTAGCACGGACGTTCAGAATGTCTTTTTCTCTCTGTTCATTTTTATGGTCGGCTACAATGGTGGACCCCAATTCTTTGCGGCACTGAACCGAACGGCTCTGACCAAACTTCTCGCCGCGTTCATGATGACCCTGTGGGGTTTGTTCTTCGTTATCGTTGTAGCCAGGCTTGCCGGGCTGGACAAAGGGCTGGCTGCGGGGCTGGCGGCAGGCGGGTTGACGCAATCCGCGATCATTGGCACCGCTGGCAACGCAATCGACCTGTTGGGCCTGGCTGCGGACGAGGCTGAAAAGCTGAAAACCAACATCGCTGTTGGTTATTCGGTCACCTATATCTTTGGCTCGATCGGCCCCATTCTGGCGGTCAGTGTCATTCCAATCATTATGCGCGTCGACCTGCGGCAAGAGGCGATCAAGCTGGCCCAGAAACTCAGCGGCGGCGGTCGCAAGCTGGAGGAAGGCGAGTTCCTTCCGATGAATCGCTTTGACGCCCGCGCTTATCAGGTGAATGCCGATGCCTCAGTTGCAGGGCAATCTGTGAAGGCCATCGAAGGCAGTTATGAGGGTGATTTAATCGTCGAAAGGTTGCTGCATGATGGCGCCCCGGTTGACCCGACACCGGAGACGATTGTCAGCGCAGGGGATGTGATCGTGGTCTCGGGTCTGGTGGCCACACTGACGCAGTTCGAGGGGACCGCCAGCGGCGAAGTCGGAGAATACCCGCCTGAACTGACGGTAGTGGAGGAACGCCGCAATGTCGTTGTCACTAACCGCAGGCTGACCGGAAAGACGTTGGCTGAATTGCGTGACGCGCTGACAGCAGATCAACGGCGCGGAGTTCATATCTCAAAAATCACGCGCATGGGCCATGACGTGCCGGTGCTGCACAACACTGAAATCCACGCAGGTGACGAGGTGAGCATCGTCGGCCACAAGGATGATCTGAACCGGGTTTCAAAGATGGCCGGGTATGTGCCGCCCGCAGCCTCGGTCACGAATTTCATTGCATTGGGAATCGGTGTGGCCGTTGGATATCTGATCGGTGAGATCAGCTTTGTAATTGCCGGCACGAAGGTTGCGCTAGGCTCGGGTCTGGGATGCCTCGTGACCGGGTTGATCATCGGATACCTACGCATCCGACGACCCAAGATCGGCGGCATCAATCGTGGGGCTGCGAATTTCCTGCAAAGCTTTGGATTGGCCGTGTTCGTCGGAGTCGTCGGCCTGAACGCAGGCAAACCAGCGCTAGAGGCAATCCAGCAATATGGCATTACCCTGCTCTTGCTGGGGGTCGTCGTAACACTGATGCCGATGATCGTGCAGTTTCCAATCAACTATTTCGCGCTACGCATCAAAAACCCGGTGGAAGCCTGCGCAGTGGTCACAGGTTCGAGATCGGGCAACCCCGGTTTTGCAACGCTGTTGGAAAAGGCCGGGAACGCGACCCCTACACCGGCGTTCACAATGACCTATGCGGTGGCGAACATCTTCCTGACGCTCTGGGGGCCGCTGGTCGTCGCCTTCGTGTCGTAACTACATCAGTAGGATCACGATGACCGAGCCCCAAAGGGCCAGCAGCACATTGCCAACGGCGTAGCCAAGGCCATAGCCCAACGTCGGCACCTGGCTCTGCGCTGCTTCCTGCACGGCAGCCAGACCTGGGGCCGAGGTCCCTGCCCCACAACAGGTTCCGGCCAGAACGCCCTCGTTGATGTCAAAGACCTTGCGGCCCACGACAACCGCCGCGCCATGGGCCAATAGCACAATCGCCACCGATCCAAAGATCAGCGACGGTCCGCTATCCATCACTCCGGCCACGAAGCTGGTCCCGGATGTGATCCCCACGCAGGCGACGAACACGCACAATCCCAGTGAGTCGAAAATCCATAGTGTCGCCTCGGGCACAAAGCCGAACGTCCTGTGCATCGACCGCAGCCACCCCGCCACCAGACCGCCCAACAACACCCCGACCGAGGTGCCCAGCCCCAGTTCAATTGCCCCGTATTTCAATGCAGGTATTCCGATGAGCCCGCCCAGAAGGATGAAAAACGCGACATAGATCATGTCTGTCTTGCTGGTCTCGCGATCCAAATAGCCCAGACGCGCAGCAGCATCCTCGATATGACTGCGGGTGCCGGATACTGTCAGCACATCGCCCTTGTGCAATGTCACGCCGGGAAAGATAGGCAGCCGCTCTCCGCTGCGCATGATCCCGCGCAGATAAATGGTCCGCGCCTCGGGGCGGACCGACAGTTCGGCCAGCGTTTTGTTGACCACCGCAGTGTTGGTGACAACGATATCGTTGGTCTGAACCGGAAGATCAAGAAGCTCGGGGTCCTCGACCTCTTCGCCAAACATGTCAGTGTAGTTGATTAAGTAAGACCTCACCCCAGCGATGGCTGCGACGTCGCCCTTTTGTAATACCATATCGCGCGAGGTCGGCAGGATCTTATCCCCTCGCCGAACCCGGTCAAAAAAGGCGCGGACATGCTCAGGTACGTGCGCCTCAAGCTCGGCTATAGTGTGGCCTGCGAGTTCGGGATTAATACGATAGGCGCGGGCCTCGAAATCGCGGTGTTCGGACACCATCGGAGCACCGTTGTTGTCCAGTTTGGCTTCGTATTCCGCGCAAGCTTCTTTCAGCGATCGACCATAGAAACGAGGCGCCAGTTGCGTATGGAAAAAGATCGTCGCGATGACCCCGATGAAATAAGCGACAGCGAACCCGGTCGCGATTTCACTGTCGAAAATCTGCTGTGCAGCCTCATCTGCCCCAGACTTGGCAAATGCGTCGATGGCCACGCCCAACGTGGCGCTTTCAGTGACGCCACCTGCCAATAGCCCGGCGGCGATCCCCACGGAAAGCCCCATCAGGGGCGCAAGCACAGCCGCCACGACAAGGGCAACCACACAGAGCAGCACTGTTACGGCAATCTGGGGCAACGCGTGCAGGTTCAGCGACTGAAAGAACTGCGGGCCGGTTCGGTATCCAATGGAAAACAGAAACAGCATGAAGAAGGTCTGTTTCAGTTCATCCGACAGCACCACTCCGGTCTGACCGACCAAAACCCCAGCCAATAGGCACCCCGCCACTGAACCCACGGTAAACGAGCCGATGGAGATCTGACCCAGTGCATAGCCAAGGGCAAGGCTGCAAAACAGGGCCAGAGCCGGATGGTGCCCAAAGATCGACCCGATCAGTTCCATGGCAAGCTTCCCTCCACTGCGCGCTTAACCGTGCAGCGGTAGCCCTTTCGAAGCGCGATAAGCCTGCACATATCCGGTCGCAACTGCCCGCACCGCGCGGCCGATCTGACGATAGGCGCTGTCATCCAGATTGGCGAAGGATACTCGCGCCGACCAGTTCGGTGCGTCAAAGCCTGATCCGTTCAACAGCACGATCCCGTGGTACTGTGCCAGCTTGAACGAGATATCGAGCGGATGAACATTGTCCTTGATCCACTCGACGACGTCTTCCCCCACGTATTTGCGCAGCCAGAATTCAAAGTCGATGATGCCGTAATACTTGTCGAACAGCGGGTTGTCGGGCACCTCGATGCCCATCCCTTCGACCAACTCGTCAAAACGATGCTGCAAGATACCCCAGCAGAACTTTTGATAGGCTTTGTCTTCGTCCATCAACTCGACCAGCGAAAACAGCGTCATCATCACCTGCTGCGGCAGCGACAGACCTGCCGTGTGATTCAGCGCTACATCGCGACTGTCCGCCACGATCCGGTCGATGAACTTGAACGAAGACGGATCTGGCGTCAGCGTCTCATACCGCGCGTTGACGACGGCTTTGGTCTCGCCAGGGGCATCCGCAATCATCTTGTCGAAGATATTGTCCTCGGCCACCAGGATCGCACCAAGACGCCAGCCGGTGCAGCCGAAATACTTGGAATAGGAATACACTCCGATTGTGTTCTCGGGCAGATGCCCCATCACCGACTGGAAGTTCGGAACAAAGGTGCCGTAGACGTCATCGGTCAGGATGATCAGATCGGGACGGCGCGTTTTGACGAACTCAACCAACCGGGTCATCACCTCGGGGCTGATCGCGACTGAGGAAGGATTCCCCGGATTGACCAAAAACAGCGCTTTGACCTTCGGATCGGCCAATTGTTCGAGGTCTTCATCCGTCAGCTGGAAATGATCTTCCTCCTCCGAGGACACATCCACCACGTTCAACCCGTAGTCTTCCAGCACCGGCATTTCCAAATACGGAGTGAAGATCGGCGTACCCAGGGCGATCGTATCGCCCGCATTCAGCAGCCTCTGGTTCTTGAGCGCCTTGAAGATATAGCACATCGCAGCAGTGCCGCCTTCGACCGCATAGATGTCGAACTTTGCATTGGGCCTGTGCCCGGCACACATTGCCCACATTACGTATTCATGAACGATGGCTTCATTGTGCTGCATACAGCGGTCGGGCATCGGATAGTGGTCGCCCACAATGCCATCGGTCAGTTCCAGGACGAAATCATCCGGGGTAAAGTCGAATTTATCAATCGCAAAATCCACCACAGCGGCCAGAGTATCCGCGCCCGGAGGACCGTTCTTCTCAATCGAATCCCCGCAATACGCCTTGAGCCGTTCATAGCATCCCGGCCCCTGCGGCATCCCGGCCAGACCCACTTGCGGCTCATTACGATGGCGCTGCGCTTCGGTCATGGCGAACTGGCCCAACAGAAAGAACGCCTCACGCGCCTTTGTGGCGATCCAGTTGGGGTTACCGCGACCGGCATTCAGATAGGGCAAGGCCATCTGACGCGACTCTTTCTGCGCCAGCTTGATCAGCTCATCTTTAATCTGAAAAGGACTTAGGTTTTCAAACTTATGCAGGTCCAGTGTTTCTGACATGATGTTAAACCCTTACGTTAAAACGATCTGACAAATTCACCCGGATCGTACGCAAGGAAATGTATCTGTGTAAACAACAGTCTGAGGCGAAGGAGGTAAGCTTAGCTTAGCGGTGAGCTTCAATTCTCAAAACCGGGGCAACTAGGTGCACTTGGCCGAATTCCAAGAAGGGTAATGGCGGAGAGACAGGGATTCGAACCCTGGAGACGGTTTCCCGCCTACACACTTTCCAGGCGTGCGCCTTCGACCACTCGGCCACCTCTCCGTGGGCGCGATATTTGGACCATCGCCGGGGGATTTGCAAGGGGCGAATAAGGCTAAATTTTAACCTTCTGCTGGTCCGTCGCCAGGCCGACTACACCTCATCCCCGTCGCTATCCGCCAGGTCGGCCTCGGTCATGTCAACAGGCTTGGCAGAGCGTTGCCCGACTGGCGTTTCATCCGTTGTGGTCACAGGTTGTTTTGCTGGACCCTGCCCCTGCAAAGCCTCAGGATTGCGCAGCCAGACATCGCGCTGTGCAAACGGGATTTCGATACCTTCTTCGACAAACCGTCGGTTGATCTCGTGATTCATGTCTGATTTCACCGACAGAACCCAATTCACGTCCCGCAAAATCGCTCGTATTTCAAAATCAAGAGAATCCGCGCCAAATCCCTGAAACACCACGCTGGGGGCAGGATGCGCCAACACCATCGGGTGAGAGTTGGCGACCTCACCCAGTATCTTCTCGACCTTTCTGGTATCCGTGCCATATGCCACGCCCACCGGCACGATGACCCGACCAATTGTATTGCCGCGCGTGTAGTTCGTTACTACGCCGCTGATCAGGTCTGAGTTGGGGACGATCACATCGGTCCGGTCGAAGGTTTCGATCCGGGTGGAGCGAACCGAGATGTCGCGGACGTATCCCATCATCCCGTTGACGTCGATCCAGTCACCCTTTGAAATCGGGCGCTCAACCAGCAAGATGATGCCTGACACGAAGTTCGAAACGATCGTCTGCAGGCCAAAGCCGATACCAACAGACAACGCACCGGCAACGATAGCCAGCGAAGACAGGTCAAAGCCGGCAATCATAATAGCGATCAGCGCCGCCAAGGTTACGCCCACGTATCCGGTGCCTGCCGCAATGGCGTTCTGCCCGCCTGGATCAATGCTGGTTTTAGGTAACAGCGAGTTCCGCAACCCGCTCTGCAACAAGCGCGTCAGCGCATAGCCGATGACAAAGACAACGACGAAGGTAAAGAAATTGCTGGGCGAAATCCTGACACCACCGATATCGAACCCAAGCAACAGCCGCGACCAAACCTCAAGCAGGTCGGTCTCACGTGCACCCCAGTACAGCGCCAGAACAGGCAGCGTCAGAATCGCGATAACAAACCCGGTCAGAACCGAGAACAGCGAGTCCCGCGCGGCCTCGCCCTGACCGCTGATCCAGCCATACACAAAGGTCAGGAAGCGATGTAGGATGGCAAGGGCTGCAAACAGCACCAGTGTCTTCACGGCCGGGAAAACAATGGCCTCAGCCGCGTTAGTGTATCCCACGGCCGCCAAAATCGGGCTGGCCATACCCAATAGGAAAAGCGCCCTACGCACAAAATTCATCAGTTGCGTGAGACCTGCGCTGCGTGGTGTCTCAGCCTCCTCAGAGCCTTCGGAAGCTGGTGTTTTGGAATTGATCCGCCGGACACGCAGCAAAACCAGCGCGGTTCCGACCACCACAGGGAAGCTAATAACAGCGCGAGTTGCGTCCGAGATGTTCTCGATCTGATCAAACAGCAACCCGAATTCATAGACGATCAGGAAAACTGCCAGAATATCCAGATATACACGCAGTTTCCTGACGCTTTTTCGGGACAGGCGGTTAAAGTTCTGGGCTTCCTGCGAAACAAGAACCTGCCGACCAATCCAATCGTAGTAGAAAATCAGCGCTGCCCAATACGGCACGTTCTGGATCAACAGAGTGCCACGTAGCCCCAGAATGCCGGTCATGATGATTGCCTGTACCAGCAACCAAACCCCAAGCCACGGAAGAAGGATGCGCAGCAATGAGACCAAAAAGGTCCAGACTCCGCTGCCCCGACCCCCCAGATTTCGCATGTATTCACCGGCCGTTTCAGACCAGTGCCGACCGTAAAATAGCAGCACACCGGCTGCCACAGTCAAAAACAGAATGCCCAACCCGCGGTTGCTGAGCCTGTCGCGAACAGTGTTGGCCTTGAGGTTATACGCCGATTCATTGAACAGGCCGCGTGCGGCCTCGACGATGTCGACCCAGGCAGGCCCCCAATACACCGGGTTCAGCGGCGACGGGCCGCGCTCTAACAGCTCTTTTTTCTGACGGTCACGCAGCAGGCGGTCGATTTCGCTAATCAAACCGTTTGCGCGACTGAACGCCTCTTCCGAGATGATCTGCGGCACCTGTAGATCGGTCAGTTGTTCTTCGAGATGCTCCCTAAGCTCAGCGATCTCTTCAGGTTCAGTCGCATCGCCTTCGGGCGCGGGTCCCAGAGCCTTGATCTGGGCATCCAGCGTCTGAATGCGTTCGGTATTGGCACCGCGCGCCTTGTTGAAGTCTTCACGGTAGCCGTGGATTTCCGCCCGCAGGTTTTCGAGCGACGCGTTCGACGCGCGGTCGGCTTCGATTTCGACCTCGGCACGATCCGCCGTTTTAAGCCAATTCTGGTAGTATTCGCTTTGCTTATCCGTCAGATCAGCGACCGCTGGGCCGCCAAGCATTGCAAAACAAACCAGAAAGAGCGCTACGAACCGGCAGACCTGCCGCAGCATCATACGTCCTCGAATACGCCGGGAATGCTGCGCGGAGCCTCAGTCATCCAATCCGGCACAGGAAGCTCTTTTTCGCGCAGGAATTCAGGGTTGAACAACTTGGACTGATACCGCGTGCCATAATCGCACAGGATCGTCACGATGGTATGTCCCGGCCCCAGATCCTTGGCCAGACGCACTGCGCCTGCCATGTTGATAGCGGTCGAGCCGCCCATGACCAGACCTTCCTCGCGCAGCAGGTCAAAGATCAGCGGCAGCGCTTCGTTGTCGGTCATCTGGTACGAGAAGTCCGGCTTGAACCCTTCCAGATTCTTTGTGATGCGCACCTGCCCGATACCTTCGGCGATCGAGCTGCCCTCCATCGCGATCTCACCGGTGGTGTAATAAGAATAGAGCCCTGCCCCCATCGGATCGACCAAGCCGATCTTCACCCCTTTGGGCTGCAGCGCGTCGGCCACACCGGCCAACGTTCCGCCGGACCCAACCGCACAGACAAAGCCATCAACTTTACCGCCGGTCTGCTCCCAAATCTCGGGGCCAGTTGTTTCCACATGAGACTGACGGTTGGCCACGTTGTCGAACTGGTTGGCCCAGATTGCGCCGTTGGGTTCAGTCTGTGCCAATTCCTCTGCCAGTCGGCGCGAATAATGCACGAAGTTGTTCGGATTGCGATACGGCGCGGCTGGGACTTGCACCAGTTGTGCCCCCGCCAGACGCAGCATGTCTTTCTTTTCTTCAGACTGCGTTTCCGGGATCACGATCACGGTTTTGAAACCCATCGACGCTCCGACCAGCGCAAGGCCGATACCGGTATTGCCCGCCGTACCCTCGACAATGGTGCCGCCAGGCTTCAGCTCACCACGCGCAACAGCATCACGGATGATATACAAAGCGGCGCGATCCTTCACCGATTGACCCGGATTCATGAACTCGGCCTTGCCGAGAATCTCGCAACCGGTCTCTTCACTGATGCGCTTCAGCCGGATCAGCGGTGTTTTCCCGACTGCGTCGGCAAGGTCTCGTGCAATGCGCATGGCGCCCTCATTTCATTACGTGTCATCGAAGATTTACAGTTGCCGTGCGGCAACCACAAGCGGCGATACTTAACCGCGCAAACGATCCCGATGCCGGGCCAGCCAGTTGGCAAGCATAAGCAAAGGCAAATCCTTGAATTCGTTGCCATCTACCTTCTGTATGAAAGCATCATAAGGCAGGATTTGGGTCCGAATATCCTCACCCTCGGACGCCAATCCTCCGTTATCGATCGTCTGCGTAAGGTCACCCAGCCCGACATAGAGGTAAACATACTCGGTAGATGACCCGCTTGAAGAATAAGCATCGCCGGCAAACTCCAATTCGTCCAACGTGACATTTGCCTCTTCAAGCGCTTCACGATGAGCCGTCTGCTCGGGAGTTTCGCCAGGGTCAATCATGCCCGCCACAGGTTCCCACATCCAGGGTTCAGGATCTTCAATTAGAAAGACCGGCGCCCGGAATTGCTCGACCAACAGAACCGTATCCCGCACTGGGTCATAGGGCAGTACTACAACCGCCGCCCCTTGCATCAAACCGCTGCGATTCAGAACCGGGCCCATCGTCCCGTCATGCTGGCGATGCTGCACCTCAAGCTCTTCTAAGCCGAAATAATTGACGTAGGCGCGCCTGTGACTTTGGATGATGACATCCTTTGCCGAGTCGCGCGGATCGCCGGTATTGCGTTTGCGGGCGGCCAGTTTCGCCCAGGCCCGGGTTCGGATCGGCGCAAAGTTACGGGCAATCGTGCTGGCATCGACTTTACCGTAATATGCCATCTCTTCCCGAGCGGCGAGCACCACCACTTCGGCCCATTCATCGACCCAATCCTGCAACGACCAGGGTGCGTCAGGCGTCCAAAGGCCCGGCTCTGGAAAAAATACCTTTGCCTCAGTTTTTGATCCGTCGCTCAGATTCACGTCCTGAGATCTAAGGTCGTATTCAAATCCACCTTCGTAATAGGCTAATCGTTTGATGTCCTCAGCATCGAAGCCCTTTACCAACACGCCTTCGGCCTTGCTGCCCTTTTGGGGCGCAATCATCGGAAAAGCCTGTCCCGCTACGCCATAGACCGCATGATCCGGAAGGCTGGCTTCGGAAATCGTCAGTTGCGACAACGCGCGGCCAATCACACATTCAAGCAACGGCAAATGCCTAAGCGTGCCGTAAAAGAACAAATGGGACACAGATCAAAACTCGTTTTTAATCAGGAATTTTAACGCCAGCGGCGGTTGGCCTCTTCGGCTGCAAGCCCCGCGATAAGAGCCCCGATCGCCAAAGTCCACAGAATTTCCGGAGTCAGCAAAAGTTTGCTGTATTCAACACTGATCTCGAAAATCGAAATAAGAGCTTCAAACGGGCCGTCATAGCGGTGGCGCATGGCCAACCGAAACATTTCGTTACAGCCCTGTGCGAACAAGCACCAGAACACCGTTGCGGCCATGCCCGTCAAACCATTATTGACCGCGGACGTCCATCCGCGACCAACCCGTTTGCCCATAACCTTCCAGCCACAAACGAAACCTATCAGCATATTGACGTATGTGAACGACCCGTAGTCCTTGCCCTCTTCCCCGTTGTTTATGATCATGCTCGAGACCATAAAGGCCACCACCAAAAGGCAAATAGCAGAAATAAGACGCGGAGCGGTAGGCATTCGGGCTTTCCGTCGGTTAACTGGGTTTTGCTATAGTAATCTGTGTCACATCGCAGTTGCCAGTGTCAAAGGCCGCGCCGCACGCGGTCAAATAATAGTTCCACATGCGGCGGAAACGCTCATCAAAACCCATATCGGAAATTTCGTCCCATTTCTCATTGAACGTATCATACCAACGACGCAGGGTCAGATCGTAGCTTTTGCCGAATTCCCTGGATTTTACCACGTTCAATCCTGCGTCAGTTACCTGTTGCCTCAGCACCGATGGGGCAGGAAGCATTCCGCCTGGGAAAATATATTTCTGAATGAAATCAACGCCATTTTTGTAGATTTCCCATCTATGATCCGCAACCGTAATAATTTGTAGCGTGGCCTGAGCGCCCGGCTTTAGACGCTCTCGCACGGTTTCGAAGTAAACGGGCCAATACTTCTGCCCTACGGCCTCGAACATCTCAATCGACGCGATACCGTCGTACTGACCTTGTTCATCGCGGTAATCTTGCAATTTGAACTCCACAAGGTCTGAAAGACCTGCGTTTTCAATGCGCTGCTGGGCGAACCTCAACTGCTCCTGACTGATGGTCAAACCTGTGACCCGAAGGCCACGCTCTTTTGCAGCATATTCGGCAAAGCCACCCCAGCCGCAGCCGATCTCGAGTATGTGATCCCCGGGCTTTGCACCCATCTCGTCCACAAGACTGGCGTATTTCGCCGTTTGCGCCTTTTCCAGGCTTTCCTGCCCCGTTTCGAACAAGGCGCTGGAATAGGTCATCGTTTCGTCCAGCCACAAACTGTAGAAGTCATTTCCCAAATCGTAGTGATACGAGATGTTTTTTTTGGCCTGACGTCGGTGATTGCGGTGCAGCCAAAAACGCAAACGCTCGTAGGCCTGAACCAGAAACTTGCCCGTGAAGTCGTCATAAACGGTTTCAGTACCTAAATGCACAAGATCCATGAAGGAGCGCAGGTCGGGGGTGCTCCAATCCCCTTCAAGGTAAGCGTCCGAAAAACCTAACTCTCCTTCACGTATCAAGCGCGCGAAAACGTCGGGATCGTGGATATCGACCCTTGCGACTGGTCCGGGTTTGGCGCCCTCAGACCGGAACACGCGACCATCCGGCAAGGCGATGTCCATTCGTCCGGACTCCATCCGGTTAAGCATCTTGAAGACTTGAGCAAAGTATCTGGGCAGGTCTTTTTGCCCTTCAGTCGTGGTTAGGATCATCCGCTCTCCCCTATGCGGTCGCAGTTCAAAGCTAGGCCGAGTTTGTGTTTCTGGCAAGTTTTCAGTTCCTTACCCGGTTTTTCGGCCTTCATAGGCCGCCAGAGCGTGAGCTCGTCCAGAGGCCAATTCGACGACGGGTTCGGGGTAAACTGCTTCCTGATCAAGCGACCATGAACGCGGGACAGCACGAAAATAAGCCGATGCTGTCGTGGGCGGATCGGCCTGCCCTTCAGCAATCCATCGTTTCAAGTAATTCCCATCTGGGTCAAACTTTTCACGCTGCGTCTCTGGGTTAAAGATGCGAAAGAATGGCGCGGCATCGGGGCCTGAACCTGCCACCCATTGCCAGCCCATCGCATTTGCTGCCGGATCCCAGTCGACCAGACAGTCCGCAAACCAGTCCATCCCGATTTTCCAATGTGTCATCAGATGCTTGGTCAGGTAACTGGCGACGATCATACGAGCGCGATTGTGCATCCGCCCCGTCACATACATCTCACGCAACCCGGCATCGACGACTGGAACACCGGTGCGGGCGCGTTTCCACGCAATCACATCGGGGTGGTGGGCATCTACGTTCCAAGGAAAGGCGTCCCATTCAGGTTTCCAGTTTCCAGTCAGCAGGCGAGGCGTGTGATACATCAGGTGATATGCAAACTCCCGCCAGACCAATTGGCGCAGATAAGCGTCGGTGCCGTGAACACCATTCATCGCTGCACTCTGAACCGCGTGCCAAATGCTGCGAGGGCCGATTTCGCCTAACGAAAGGTATTCCGACAATTCAGACGTGCCCTCTTGGTCCAAACGATCACGATCGGCGGAATAGCTTGAGATTCGGTCCAAAAACCGGTGCAGTGCCTCGAATGCCGCCTGCTCGCCAGGCCGCACGAATGCTGAAACAACCTTAGCCCCCCGGTTCATCTTAACGCCCAAATTCCAGTCGGCCAAACTGTCAGAAACAGGCCATTGCCGAAGCGCGACGATCACCGGAGGAGGAGCTTCCGGTGCTCGCACATCGCGCCCCTGAACGGCCCGCCACATCGGAGTGAACACCCTAAACGGTTGGCCTGCCTTGGTGGCGACGGTCCATGGTTCGAACAACAGATGACCTGCGAAGGAATTGGCCTCAACCCCTTGCTGGTTCAATTCTGCTTTGATCTGCGTATCACGCGCGATAGCATCAGGATCGTAGGCACGCGACCAATAAACAGCCGAAGCCCCTGTCTCGGCTATCAATTCCCGCAGCACGTTCAGGGCCTCTCCGCGCCGCAGGATCAAACGGCTGCCTGCCTGCTCAAGCGATTGCGAGAAGGTTTCGAGCCCCAGCCCAAGCCGCCACTTTGGTGCAGCTCCGAGCGCGTGCACGAGGTCGTCCAGAATAAACACCGGCAGAACAGGACGACCGGTTCTTACCGCCGCGCTTAACGCAGGATGGTCCGACAGGCGCAAGTCCCGCCGGAACCACATTATGATCGGTGACTGATTGTTTTCCATGACCGCCCGGTTGTTTTCTTCGCATTACGAAGCCGAGCGAAAACTGGATCACAAAACGGCGTCAAGTGCGTTCAATAACTGATCAATTTCCTGTTGAGAGGTATAGTGCGTAAAGCTGACCCGAAGAACACCCTGTTCCAAATCGACCCCCATCGCCTGCAGCGGGCGCACAGCATAGAAATCGCCTCCGCCTGCCATGATCCCGTGCGCGGCAAGGTCAGCGGCGACGGTTTCAGCGTTCCGGTTCAGAGACAACGCCACCGTTGGCGCACGGCGCGAGGCATCCGATGTGCCGATCAGGCGAACAGCGTTACGGTCTTTCACTGCATCCAGAACAGGCTGCAGCAGAGCGACCTCCTGCCCGCGCATCAGGTCATGCACAAAGGCCCCGCGCTCAGTCGCATCGCCTTTGGGTCCGTTGTGGTGGTCGCACAGAAGGTCAACATAGTCCGCCATCCCGGTACTTGCTGCGATTTGCGCGTGGTCCGGTCCGGCGGGAGTAAATCGCTTATACAGAACGTCAGCGTTGAAATAATGCGCTTGGTTCGGCAGCAACTCACCCAGCGTGCGCCGGATCACCATGCATCCCTGATGTGGGCCATAGGTTTTATAGGCCGAAAACAGATAGATATCCGGCCCCAAATCGCCAACATTCGGGAATCCATGCGGCGCGTATGACACGCCGTCCACGCAAACAAACGCGCCAGCTGCATGGGTAATGGCGGTGATCTCGGCGACCGGGTTGATCTCTCCGATCACGTTTGAGCAGTGCGGGAAACAGCCCAGACGCACTTTCTCGTCCAGCAAGTTCTCAAGATCCTGCGGATTCAGCGATCCGGTTTCCGGGTCAATCTGCCATTCACGGATTTCGACGCCCTCGTCGGCCAACCGGCGCCACGGGCCAGAGTTCGCCTCATGATCCTGATTGGTGACGATGATCGCCTCGCCCGGTTTCATCCACTGGCGAAACGCCTGCGCCAGAACATAGGTGTTCTGCGTGGTCGAGGGGCCAAAGCTCAGCTCATCTGCATCAACGCCCAGAATTGCAGCCATGCGGGCGCGGGCCTCGTCCATCTCCTCACCAGCCAAACGGCTGGCATCATAGGGGCCGTAAGGTTGAACCTTGCGCTGAGTGTAATAGCGCGTCAGGCGCTCAAGAACCGGTTCGCAAGTGTATGATCCCCCCGCATTTTCGAAGAATGCCTGCCCCTGCAAGCTGGGTTCGGAAAAGGCCGGAAATTGCGACCGAACGAAATTGATATCCAGAGTGCTCATGGCACATGCCTCCTTGATCATGCTCGTAAATCCAAGAGGTGCCCGAGCATGATTTCGGAACCCTCAGAAACCATGGCAGGTCTTCCAGCCCAGCCGACATCCAGGGATGTCTGCAGCGCCCGCAAAGCGCAGGAGCGGCGCCAAATTGCCCATAGCATGGTGCTTCGTCAAGAACCCTACTGAGACCAAAACTAAAAAAGCCGGGCGCTGAGGCCCGGCTTTGCAAATTTCGTAATTGTTGGCTTAGCCCTGAACTTTTGTGTAAGTGCCTTCGCCCGCCAGAATGCCGCGGAACCCACCGGGTTCGTCCAGCCCAAAGACGATCAGAGGCAGATTGTTGTCGCGTGCCAGCGCAATGGCCGAAGCATCCATGACCCGCAGCCGCTTGGCCAGCACATCGTCATAGGTAACGGTGTCATAACGCACCGCGTCTGCGTGCTGTTTCGGGTCTTTGTCATAGACGCCGTCTACACCATTTTTACCCATGAAGATCGCTTCACAGGCCATTTCGTTGGCGCGCAGTGTCGCGGCGGTGTCGGTCGTAAAATAAGGGTTTCCGGTTCCCGCGGCAAAGATGCAGACCCGTTTCTTTTCAAGGTGGCGCACGGCGCGGCGACGGATGTATGGCTCGCAAACCTCATCCATGCGAATGGCCGAGATCACACGCGTGAACACCCCAATCTCCTCCAGAGCTGATTGCATTCCCAGCGCGTTCATTACCGTGGCCAGCATGCCCATATAGTCGGCCGTTGTCCGCTCCATCCCTTGCGCGGAACCGCTGAGGCCGCGGAAAATGTTGCCACCGCCAATGACCATACAGATTTCAACGCCCAGATCGTGCACCGATTTGACCTCTTGCGCGATACGCTGAACGGTCGGCGGGTGAAGGCCAAACCCCTGATCGCCCATCAACGCCTCGCCAGAGATTTTAAGCATTACACGGCTATACTTTGTCTTGGGGGCTACGGTAGTTTCGATTGTCGGGGAAAGGCTCATATTGCGCTCCGGGCTGGCACGGGTTTATTTTCCGGCGCAAAATGAAGCAAAAGCTCCGCAGGTTCAATGCGGTTGGTGAGGATTGGGGCAGCCGGTATGGCCAATAATGACAGTTCGAAGATTTTGGACAGCCTGCCACCCATCCCCGAAAATAAACCTGTACTGATTGCCGGGCCGACGGCTTCAGGCAAATCGGCGCTGGCCCTGCGGATCGCCGAGACGTTCGGCGGCGTGATTGTCAATGCAGATGCCAGTCAGGTTTACGATTGCTGGAGGGTGATGTCCGCCAGACCTTCGACCGAGGAAGAAGCTCGCGCGCCACATTTGCTGTATGGCCATGTCCCCTATAATAAGGAGTATTCAACCGGCCACTGGCTGCGCGAGGTGACGCCGTTGCTGTCCGGCAAACAGCGTCCGATCATCGTTGGCGGCACCGGGCTGTATTTCTCGGCCCTGACCGAGGGTATGGCCGATATCCCAGCCACGCCGCCCGAAGTTCGGTCTGAAGCGGATCAACTGGACCTCCCCACCCTGATCTCTGGTGTTGATGAAGAGACCTTGAACGGAATCGATACACAGAACCGCGCCCGCGTACAACGCGCCTGGGAGGTTCAGAGAACCACCGGGCGCAGCCTGCGCGACTGGCAGTCGGAGACGCCACCTCCGGTTTTGAACCTTGCGGACACCATGCCAATCGTTTTCGACGTAGACAAACAGTGGCTTCTGGACCGCATCACCCGGCGGTTCGATCAGATGCTGGACACTGGTGCGTTGGACGAAGTCAAGACGATGCGCGACTTGTATGATCCCATGCTGCCTGCCTTCAAAGCGATCGGCGTACCCGAGCTTATGGCATATTTGGACGGCCACCTGTCATTGGACGCCGCCAGAGAGCGCGCAACCATTTCGACCCGCCAATTTGCCAAACGGCAACGCACTTGGTTTCGCGCGCGAATGAAGAAATGGAATCACATAGGTTTTTCAGAATGATGCGTTTCATTGTTAAGTATCTTTCGACCTCGAAACCCATCTGACGATTCCCCATCACGCGGAAAATGACTGTTTACGACAGTATACATAGTCGAATTCCGCCGGCCTCGGCCAAGTACACTGGTAAACACGCGCCCAGCATGTCGTTTTTGTACTACTAATGACGATTTCGAACATTGACCTCTTCGGAATTCTGGGGCCGAATAGACGCATGGGGATGTTCAGTATCCAAAACAACTTCCGAGAACCTGCCGACCGGCGCCAATCGGTCTGAGCGGTTCCAATCCTCTTCATAAAAAAATGTGTCACAGGGAGCGACATTCATGAAACATAAAACATTCACCGGAGCACCGGTACATTGGGCAGCAGAAATGCATGCTCAGGAGTATCGGGACGGTAAACTCAGCCGCCGCGAGTTTCTGACCCGCACGACAGGTCTGGGTGTTACGGCTGCTGCGGCCTATGGCATGATCGGCCTTGCTGCACCAGCCCATGCAGAAGGCGAAGACGCCAAAAAAGAAGGCGGCACGCTGCGCGTTCAACAGGAAGTTCGCGCCCTGAAGGACCCGCGCACCTACGATTGGTCGCAGATCGCAAACGTATCGCGCGGGACGTTGGAATATCTGGTCGAATACAACTCGGACGGTACATTCCGCGGTATGTTGCTGGAAGGCTGGGAAGTTAACGACGACGCAACCGTTTACACGCTGAAGGTCCGTCCGGGCGTAAAGTGGAACAACGGTGACGACTTCACTGCGGACGACGTTGCTCGCAACATTGCACGCTGGTGCGACAAGAGCTCGGAAACGAACTCAATGGCCGGCCGGTTCGCAACACTGGTCGATGCAGATACCGGACAGGCCGTTGATGGCGGGATTGAGGTCGTCGACGCCAATACGGTCAAACTGAACCTGCCGGCTTCGGACATCTCGCTGATCGCGGGTATGGCCGACTACCCTGCCGCAATCGTTCACAGCTCGTTCAGTGAAACCGATCTGCTGAACAACGTGGGCACCGGTCCGTATTTGATGAATGAGCTGGAAGTTGGCGTGAAAGCCGTACTGGTTCGCAACGAAAACCACACTTGGTGGGGCGAAGAAGTCTTCGGCCGCCCGGCGTTGGATTCGATTGAGTATATCGATTACGGTACTGATCCCTCGGCCTGGTTGGCCGCGTTGGAGTCGGACGAAGTCGACATGCTGTACGAGTCCGTTGGTGAATTTATCGACGTTATGGACGGCTTAGGCTACGTAAAATCCGAAGTTGTAACCATGAACACCATCGTTATTCGCCCCAACCAGTTGGCGGAGATCGACGGTCAGCAACCTTATGCGGACAAGCGTGTACGCCAGGCTCTGCAAATGGCGGTCGACAATGCGGTCTGCCTGGAACTCGGTTTCGGCGGTCGTGGTTCTCCGGCCGAAAACCACCATGTTGGCCCGATTCACCCGGATTACTTCGAACTACCGCCTCAGAAAGTGGACCCGGAAGGTGCTCGCAAGCTGATGGAAGAAGCTGGCATGGCCGATTTCGAGCACGAACTAATCTCGATCGACGACGACTGGCGCCGGAATACCACGGACGCCGTTGCTGCACAGCTGCGCGACGCGGGCATCAAGGTCAAGCGGACCGTTTTGCCGGGTAACACCTTCTGGAACGACTGGGCGAAGTACCCATACAGCTCGACAAACTGGAACCACCGCCCCCTGGGCGTTCAAATTTGGGCCCTGGCCTATCGTTCGGGCGAAGCCTGGAACGAGTTTGGTTGGGCGAACCCTGAGTTCGACGCCCTGCTGACGGAAGCCTTGGCCATTGCGGATGCTGACAAGCGTCGCGAAGTGGTCGCCAAGGGCGAAGCGATGATCCAGGAAGAAGGCGTCACGATCCAACCGTACTGGCGTTCGCTGTATCGCCACATGAAGGATGGTCTGGTCGGCACCGACATGCACGTGTCGTTCGAACACCATCACTATAAGTGGGGTTGGGCAGCCTGATCCCGTTCCTCTAAATAAATGGGGCGCCTCAAAGGGCGCCCCTTTCCAGCCGCAGACTTGCCGACACGGGGTCGGACATGTCCGAGGCCAGACAATGGTCCATTGATCTGCGGAACACCCGAACAACAGGGGCCATCATGGGACTATTCATCCTCCGACGGTTTGGCGTCATGCTGTTAACAGCATTGTGCCTGACTTTCGTAGTATTCTTTTTGACCAATCTATATCCAAACCTGGAAAAGCTGGCAAAAACGCAAGGTAACCAGCGGATGTCTGACGAACAGGTCGAAACCTGGCTTGGTAACCGCGGCTACCTGCAACCAACACTGATTAAGTATGGCCAGTGGCTGGGCGTGGCACCCGGTTTCACCAAAACCTTGGAAGATGGCACATTCGTAGGCACCTGTACCCGTCCCGGTATGACCGAGGAAATGACGCCGAGGTATTGCGGGGTTTTGCAGGGCGATTGGGGCTATTCGACGGTGTTCAAAGACGAAGTCGGCGTAATCGTTGGCAAGCGACTGGGCAATACCGGTTACCTGATGATGTGGGTTCTGATATTGATGGTCCCATCGGCCTTGATCGTTGGCGTGTTGGCGGGGATGCGTGAAGGCTCGGCACTGGACAGGTCCTTGTCTACGTTCTCGATCATCACCACAGCTACACCTGAATATGTGTCGGGCGTGATCTTCATCGCGATCTTCACATCGTCCACCGTGGGCTTGAAATGGTTCAAGGGTACGGCGACGCAGGCGATGGAAAACCCGACCTTCGAGAATTTCTTCCTGCCGGTACTGACCATTTCACTTTACGGCATGGGCTACATCGCCCGGATGACCCGCGCCTCAATGACCGAGGTAATGACGGCGCAATATATCCGGACTGCGCGCCTAAAGGGTGTGTCATTCCCGAACATCGTCATGAAACACGCACTACGTAATGCGCTGATCGCGCCCTTTACCGTCATCATGCTGCAGTTCCCATGGCTGCTGAACGGCGTGGTGATCGTCGAGACCCTTTTCAACTACAAGGGTTTTGGCTGGGCGCTGGTTCAGGCAGCGGGCAACAACGACATTCAGCTGCTGCTGGCGATTTCGGTCGTGTCGGTCTTTGTGGTGCTGGTGACGCAGCTGATTTCGGATATCGGCTATGTCTACCTCAACCCGCGCATCCGCATTTCGTAAGGAGGGATAGATTATGGAACCGCTTACCTGGACCGGCTCTATCGCCTTCCTGAATCCGCTGCTGATGATCGCAATCGCAGCCCTTCTGATATCTATCGTAATCTGGATTGTCGGCAGCATCGTACTGCCAGAAACGCCAATGAGCGTAAATCTGGACGGCACGCTCAGCTCGGGCTCGGGCGTGCGTGGAATGACGCAAAAAGCACTGCGCTACAGCTTCGCGGCCTGCGTCGCCCTTGCGCTGGCCTACATCGTGCTGGGTATCCTCATGGGTACTGGCGCAGGAATAATTGGTGCGATTTCGCAGCAATTTTTGCCAGTTTGGCTGTCGCTAGTTATCCTGTACGCCATGTCCATCGCCTTCAAACGTAAGTTGGGGTTGTACGGCAAGCTGTTTGACAGCCCTATCGGCATGATCGGCTTTGGACTTGTAATGTTCTGGGTTTTCACAGGAATCTTTGGCGCTCTGGACCTGATCGTCACTCATGACCCCCTGGTGCAGGTATCCGGGATGAAGAACAAGGTGCCCGGAACACCTCTGCCAAGCCCGGAAGAAGGGGAATACACTTGGTATCTCCTTGGGGGTGACAACCTGGCCCGCGACGTTTTCAGTCGTATGGTAAAGGGCGCCTGGATCGTGGTGCAAATCGCTCCATTGGCTACGTTGTTCGCCTTCATGGTCGGCATCACGCTGGGCTTGCCTGCGGGATATTACGGCGGACGTCTGGACACGTTCCTGTCATTCCTCGCCAACCTGATCCTGGCCTTCCCTGTAATCCTGCTGTTCTATCTGTTGGTGACGCCCGAGATCGTGGCGACCGGTGTGCCGAACTACATGGCCGCCGTTCTGTTCGTGTTCCCGATCCTGTTTATCGGCGTTCTGCTGAATTCGCGCTATTACACACGCCCGAAATTCCGCACACCGTTGCTGATCGGGGTTCTGGGCGTTGCGATCTGGCTTTATTTGTCTCTGATTTCTTCCGGAGGCTACATCATCAACACAGAAAGCTATCGCATCTGGGGACTGCCCACCTATCTGGACCTGTTCAACATTCCAGGTGGAATCCTCGTGGTGTTCGTGTCGGTGGTCTTCGTGAACTCACCCACGGTGTTCCGCATCGTGCGAGGTCTGGCGCTGGACATCAAAACCCGCGACTACGTGGCTGCTGCACAGACCCGGGGTGAAGGCCCGTGGTACATCATGCTGTGGGAGATTCTTCCCAACGCGCGCGGCCCGCTGATCGTCGATTTCTGTCTGCGCATCGGCTACACAACCATCCTTCTGGGAACTTTGGGTTTCTTCGGGCTGGGGCTTCCGCCGGAAAGCCCTGACTGGGGTTCGACGATCAACGAGGGGCGCAAGCTGTTGTCGATCTACCTACACCCTGCCCTGCCACCTGCATTTGCACTGTTATCGCTGGTTCTTGGTCTGAACCTGCTGGCTGACGGTCTGCGCGAGGAAAGTCTGAAGGACTGATGTGATCGAGGCCGGGGGCTCTGCCCCCGGACCCCCGAGGTATTTTTAGCCAGATGAAGGGGATCCCCGCATTTGGTGAGGAGTAAGCAAGATGAACAAACTGGCGGATTATGACGGGCCAATTCTGGAGATCGATAAGTTGTCGATTTCGTTTTTCACCCGTCTTCGCGAAATCCCTGCCGTTATGGATTTTTCGGTAAGCGTACAACCCGGCGAAGCCGTTGGGCTGGTCGGAGAATCCGGGTGCGGCAAGTCCACTGTGGCGCTGGGGGTCATGCAGGACCTCGGCAAGAACGGTCGGATTGTCGGCGGCACAATCAAGTTCAAGGGGCGTGATCTGTCCCAGATGACCTCGGACGAGCTGCGCGACATTCGCGGCAATGAGATCGCGATGATCTATCAGGAACCGATGGCCTCGCTGAATCCGGCGATGAAGATCGGCAAGCAGCTGATGGAAGTGCCGATGATCCACGAAGGCGTCGGAGCTGAAGAGGCCTATGCGCGCGCCCTGGAAGTGGTGACCGATGTGCGCCTTCCCGACCCCGAGCGGATGCTGAACTCATTCCCGCATCAGTTATCGGGTGGTCAGCAACAGCGGATCGTTATTGCGATGGCATTGATGTCCAAGCCTTCGCTGCTGATCCTGGATGAGCCCACGACCGCGCTTGACGTGACCGTCGAGGCTGCCGTGGTCGAGTTGGTCAAGGATCTGGGCAAGAAATACGGCACTTCGATGCTGTTTATCTCGCACAACCTTGGTTTGGTTTTGGAAACCTGCGACCGGCTTTGCGTGATGTATTCCGGTGAGGCGGTCGAGCGCGGTTCGATCCACGATGTCTTTGACGAGATGCAGCACCCTTACACGCAGGCGCTGTTCCGATCGATCCCCCTGCCCGGTGCAGACAAGAACGCGCGGCCCTTGGTGGCAATTCCGGGGAACTTCCCTCTGCCGCACGAGCGCCCACCGGGCTGTAACTTTGGCCCGCGCTGCGACTATTTCGAGGAAGGCCGCTGTGACGCGCAGAATATCTTGATGGAGCCTGTGCCAGGTAATGACCGCCACCATACGCGCTGCCTGAAATTCCAAGAGATCGACTGGAACGCGCCTATCACCGTCGGCGAACAGAAGGAAAAGGCCGAGATCGGTCGCACCGTTCTGAAGATGGACAACCTCAAGAAACATTATGAGGTCGCTGCGAATGCTCTGTTCGGAGGCGGAGAGACAAAGGTTGTAAAAGCCAATGAAACCTTGAGTTTCGAGGCGCATGAGTCGGAAACGCTCGCCATTGTGGGCGAGTCTGGTTGCGGTAAGTCCACCTTTGCCAAAGTTCTGATGGGCCTGGAAACCGCAACTGACGGTCAGATCCTGCTGGACAATCGCAACATTGAGGCTGTCCCCATTGAAGAGCGCGATGCCAAGACTGTGGGTGAAGTTCAGATGGTGTTCCAGAACCCGTTTGACACGCTGAACCCGTCGATGACCGTGGGCCGTCAGATCATCCGCGCACTGGAGATTTTCGGTGTTGGCAACTCTGAAGCCGAGCGCAAGAAACGCATGCTGGAACTTTTGGATTTGGTGAAGCTGCCCCGCGCCTTTGCAGATCGCATGCCAAGGCAATTGTCCGGCGGTCAAAAGCAACGCGTCGGCATTGCGCGCGCCTTCGCCGGGGACGCACGGATCGTGGTTGCTGACGAACCAGTCTCGGCGCTGGACGTGTCAGTTCAGGCCGCGGTGACTGACCTGCTGATGGAGATCCAGCGCGAACACAAGACCACGCTTCTGTTCATCAGCCACGACCTGTCCATCGTTCGCTATCTCAGCGACCGGGTGATGGTGATGTATCTGGGTCACGTGGTCGAGCTGGGCACCACCGATCAAGTCTTTGCTCCGCCCTACCATCCTTACACCGAAGCCCTTCTGAGCGCCGTGCCGATTGCGGACACGTCGATTGAAAAGCAGCATATCGTGCTGGAAGGCGACATCCCGTCGGCAATGAGCCCGCCTCCGGGTTGTCCATTCCAGACCCGGTGTCGTTGGAAGTCCGAAGTTCCGGGCGGATTGTGCGAAAGCGACGTGCCCCCGGTGAAAACACTGGCAGAGGGGCATCAGGTAAAATGTCACCTTGCCGAAGACATTCTGGCCCGGATGGAACCGGTGATCAAAATCGCTGCGGAATAAGCACTTAGGGTGATTTCGGGGGGCACCGGTACAAGGCCGGTGCCCCCTTTTCCTTTTCTGCTGAATTAATCCTTTTACGCTCGGGAATCGCTGGTATTCATTTAGCGACAAAGATTTTTTAGCGAGCACATTGTGACACTCATCGCCGACCGCCGTGCGCGGGCCATATTGGGACTGCACCTATCCGGCACGTTCTGCGCCAGCATGACGGCCCCTTTTATTCCGTTCTACATTGTGCAGGAACTTGGTCACCCGCCCTGGCACATCAGTATCTACAGCGCATTGGGCATTTTGCTGACGGTCACGCTCAACCGTATCTTTGCGGCACGCTTGGACAGCGGGTACCGCTTTGCGCCACTGGTGGGGGCCTCAATCACGGGGTATGTTACAGCGCTGGTGTCTGTGCTGATCTGGCCATCTTACTGGACGTTGATCACCGTTGGGGTATTGGGGTTCAGCCTTAGCAGCAGTTCACTTTCCACAATGTACAGCTATGGCCGCATCAGCGCCGAGCGCTACGGTTTCGACATCACGTCATTCAATGCGTGGCTGCGGGCGATGACCTCATTGGGTTGGATGATGGGCCCCGCGTTGGCATTCTTTGTCGCAGGGCAATGGGGTGCGGATCGAACATTCGTTTTTGCCTTGGGCGCGGCGACGATTTGGGCGACGCTGTGGTGGCACACGATGCCTTGGGACGCGCGGTCCGAGGTGGCTAAGAAGACGCAACAAGGGGAATCTGGTGCCGACCGGGCACTTTGGTTGGCGGTGATCGCCTGCCTGTTCATTTCAGCCGCGCATGTGTTGTGCAGTAGCGCCCTGCCCTTGTTTTTTGTACGTGAGGCCGGTTTGCCCGGCTTCGCGCCCGGCCTGTCTTTGTCGATTAAAACCGCAACTGAAATCGTCATCATCCTGATGACACCGTTGATGTTGCGCCATATCGCGCCCTTGCCCGCTCTGGTCCTTTCCGGAGCGCTTGGTCTGTGCGCCTTTTTCGTACTGTCACAAGTCACCGGTCTGCCTGCCATGATGTTAGGCTCAGCGCTGGAAGGCACATATTATGGACTGTTTGCGGGGGTCAGCCTGACCTATGTGCAGAGTTTCGCAAACGGTCGGATGGCAAGGGCGAACGCCTTGTATGTCAACAGCCTGTTTATCGGAGCGCTTGCTGCAGGTCCTTCGGTGGGCATGATCGCCCAATTTTCAAGTTTTCAGACCGCCATTCTAACCGCGAGCCTGCCAATGTTCTGCGCACTGGTCGTACTGCTGATCACCGCTCGACTACGAAAACGCGAATTGCATACTGCAACATAAGTGACAGTGCGGTTTATCCGCCCCAGATAACCTTTACGTAGTTCTGGGTTTCCTTATAGGGCGGTACACCGCCGTGCTTTTCGACGGCTTCCGGGCCCGCGTTATAAGCCGCCAGGGCCAAGCGCCAGGATTTGAACTTGCGATACTGCCACGACAGGTATCGCGCGCCACCTTCCAAGTTCTGTTGAGGATCATGCGGGTTTACGCCCAAAAGCTGCGCCGTACCCGGCATCAACTGCGCCAGACCCAAAGCACCCTTGTGCGACTTCGCATGCGGGTTCCAACCGCTTTCCTGCTGCACCAACCGTAAAAACAAATCTTCGGGAACATTGTGCCTGCGTGCAGCCTGACGTGCCAGCGTCATATACTCACCACGATATTTCCCGGTGTAGCGCTTATTGAACTGCGTTTGAGCGGTCTTCGGCTTCAGACGTTCAGAATCCCGATACTGGGTTGCTGCGCGGCTATCTAAAACTTTGGACTGCTTCAGAAAAATATCCTTGCGGCTTTTTGACGACAGGGTATCCGCCGCCAAAGGTGCCGCGACCATTGCCAAGCAAACAACCGAAAAACAGCCTACCAGTAAACGCATAGATGCCTGTCCTGCTCGTTCAAACTCGATGGAGTATAGGTATTTCAGGTTATAATGAAAGCTTGCCAAACCGGTCCCGAACATTTTCTTGCCTAGTGTTGCGACAATCATCTGTGTTTCAACCAAGACGCAGGCCGTATAGGGTCGCTTGGAAACTCAGCGCCAGATTCGGGCGCTCTCACGTCAAATCAAAACGGGGAAATACATGGCGGGTTCAGTCAACAAGGTCATTCTGGTCGGGAATCTTGGTGCCGACCCCGAAGTCCGGTCTTTTCAGAACGGCGGTAAGGTTTGCAACTTGCGCCTTGCAACTTCGGAAACGTGGAAAGACCGCAATACCGGCGAACGGCGTGATCGGACTCAATGGCATTCTGTCGCGATTTTCTCGGAGCCTCTGGCCCGGATTGCAGAGCAATATCTGCGCAAGGGCAGCAAGGTTTATGTCGAAGGCCAGCTGGAAACCCGCAAATGGCAGGACCAATCCGGCCAAGATCGCTATACGACCGAAGTTGTGCTGCGTCCCTATCGCGGTGAGCTGACCCTTCTGGATTCGCGCGGCGAAGGTGGCGGCGGCGGTGGCTACGGCGGCGGTCAGTCCAGCAGCTATGGTGGCGGTCAGGCCGGCGGCGGCTATGGTGACCCATATGGCGGCCAATCCAGTTCCCCTGCCCCGGCATCCGGCGGAATCGACGACGACGAGATTCCGTTCTAAAAGAAACGGAGACATACCATGACATGGTCCTTCTCAATCGGCCGAATTTTAGGGTCGGAACTGAGGGTCCATGTCACCTTTTTTCTGCTGCTGGTCTGGGTTGGATTCGCTGCCTATTCCACCGGCGGAGTACCAGCAGCCATCGAAAATCTGGTCTTCGTTCTGGCATTATTTGCCTGCGTCGTTGCCCATGAATTCGGCCATGCCCTGATGGCCCGGCGGTACGGCATCAAAACCCCAGACATCACTTTGCTACCGATCGGAGGGCTGGCCAGGCT
This sequence comes from Ruegeria sp. AA6, assembly GCF_056542865.1. Classification (NCBI taxonomy): domain Bacteria; kingdom Pseudomonadati; phylum Pseudomonadota; class Alphaproteobacteria; order Rhodobacterales; family Roseobacteraceae; genus Ruegeria; species Ruegeria sp. AA6. The sequence goes on along the minus strand of NZ_JBQGAN010000001.1, from coordinate 413,450 downwards.
GGAACGGATGCCGGAACAGCCGATGCAAGAGGTTTGGGTCGCCCTAGCCGGACCAGCCGTAAACATAGTCATTTGGATTGTATTGATCGCGTTTGGTGCCGGAATGCCATTGGAAACGATGGCCCAAATTGACTCGACCGGCCCAAGCCTGCTGAACCGATTGGCTTATGTGAACTTGCTGCTCGCCGCCTTCAACATGATCCCCGCCTTTCCGATGGATGGAGGCCGAGTTTTCCGGGCCTTGTTGTGTTTGAAAATGGACAGTGTCAAAGCCACCAAGGTTGCCGCCTTGGGCGGGAAAATCGTTGCCGTGGCATTCGGCTTTTGGGGATTGAGCACCGGCAACGCCATATTGGTGCTGATCGCGGTCTTTGTCTTCATCGCCGCAAACTCGGAAAGTCAGGATGTCGCCATGCGTGCGGTCGTGCGCCGGGTTCTGGCGCGTGACGCAATGATTACGGAATTCCACGCTCTGTCACCTTCCGACACGTTGGCGAGCGCGGCGCAAGCCGTCATTCACACCACGCAGCACGAATTCCCGGTTCTGGATTCCGAGGGCGCCTTGTTGGGTTTCGTGACGCGCAACCGCCTATTTGCGGCGCTGGCCGGAGATAACCCGCGCTCGGAGCCTGCAACCTCGATTATGGAAACGGATATCCCGCAGGTACAGCTGACAAGCGGACTCGAGTCGGTGCTGGAGAACCTTTACAAAGGTGCCCCAGCCGTCGCCGTTTGCACGCAGGCCGGTAACATGGTCGGTTACATCACCCGCGAAAATATTGGTGAGCTGATGGTTATCCGCGGGCGTTGATCAGACCGTCGCCAAGGCGTCATTCAGCACCGACAACACGGCATCACGTGGCACATCGGACGTCACGAAAGCCTCGCCTATTCCCCGGGCCAGAATGAATCGCAACTGGCCGTCGATGACCTTCTTGTCCTGCGCCATCAGATCGACCAGAGCCTCTGCCCCCGGTAATTCGCCGGGGATATCGGCCAGATCGGTTTTCATTCCCATCGCACGCAAATGCGCCCGTACTCGGCTGGGGTCTTCCTGTGAACACAGACCCAGACGAGAAGACAGTTCAAACGCGAGGGCACAGCCAATGGCCACGCCTTCGCCATGCAACAAGCGGTCGGAATAGCCGGTAGCTGCTTCCAGCGCGTGACAGAAGGTGTGTCCAAGATTCAAAAGCGCGCGGTCGCCTTGCTCGGTCTCGTCGCGGGCCACGATATCAGCCTTCATCTGCACAGAACGCGTCACAGCGCGCACCCGTGCGGCCATATCTCCGCCCGAAACATCGGTTCCGTTCGCTTCCAGCCATTCGAAGAACGCAGCATCCCCCAGCAGCCCATATTTCACGACCTCGCCGTAGCCAGACAGGAAATCCCGCTGAGTCATAGTACCAAGCACCGACGTATCAGCCAGCACCAGCGAGGGCTGATGAAACGCGCCAATCAGGTTCTTGCCCTGCGGCGCATTAATCCCGGTCTTGCCACCGACAGAACTGTCCACCTGCGCCAGAAGCGAGGTCGGGATTTGTACAAAACGCACACCCCGGCGCAGTACAGCGGCGGCAAAGCCGACCAGATCGCCGATCACACCGCCACCCAGTGCAACCACCACGTCACGACGTTCGACCTTTTCCGCCAACAGCCATTCGACCGTGCGCTCAAAGTGCGGCCAGCTTTTTGTGCTCTCGCCTGCAGGCAAAGTCAGCGATGACATTTCAATGCCGGCCGAGGCCAAGCCGTTGCGTAAAGCATCGAGATGAAGAGCGCCGACATTTTCGTCGGTCACAACGGCAACCTTCGGGCGCTGCAACAAGGGCGCGATCCGGGTGCCCGCCTGTACCAGCAGGTCCGGGCCGATTTCCACATCATACGAGCGTTCGCCCAGCTCTACATGAACAGTTTGGTGCATTACTTCCGTTCCAAAACGTCGGGGCGTGTTGTCAAAGCATCCACCACCCGGTTCACCATATTCTCGATCGAGGTCTCGCCATCGGACTCAGCGATCAGGTCCGCTTGGGCATAAACCGGCACCCGATCTTCATACAAGCCGCGCAACGTCGCATAGGGATCTGCCGTGCGCAACAAGGGGCGTGTATCCTTGTGTTTAACCCTGTTCCACAGGACCTCAAGATCGGCACGCAACCAAACAGATACACCGCGCTCGGTGATCATTGATCTGTTCTGCTCAGCCAGAAATGCCCCACCCCCGGTTGAGAGGATTCCTTTTTCTTCATCCAGCAAACGCCCGATGACCTGCGTTTCCTTCGCACGAAAAAACGGCTCTCCATCTCTTTGGAAAATCTCGGGGATGGTCATATTGGCCGCCGATTCGATCTCGGCGTCGCTGTCGAGGAAGGGAACGCCAAGCCGTGCGGCCAGTGCTCGACCCACCGCCGTCTTTCCAGCCCCCATCATGCCTACAAGAACGACCGTTTTGTGCAGTTCAAACGCTGCATTCGCGTCCGTGTCATGGGTGTTATGCTTAATTTCGCTCATTTCACCGTGAATGACGTGATCTTAGGGAAAATGCTAGCTATAACTAAGACAAAAGAGAAAAATGAGGCAGCGTTGAGCAATGGGCCGTCTGATCAAGTTTCTGATATATCTGATTTGCCTGTGTTTTATCGGGCTGGTGGCGTACGCCTATCTAGCGCCGTTCTTTGGTGTGGATTTTTCGGCACCGCAAGACGAGATACGAGAACCGGTAATCCTGAATGTCGAATAAGGCCGCAGTGTTCGCGTTGTTCCTGGCCGGATCGGCGCAGGCGCAGCAGGAACCTCTTACCGTCATAGACTGGCTGAGCAACCCGCCAGAGAACCTGCCGGGAACCGTTCTGCTGGAACCGCCGGTGACGCAAACTGGCATGCAACCGGATGTCGAAGTCACACCGCTTGAGGCGCTGTCGCCGCCGCTTGGGCTGGTTTCTTCGTCCGTTACTGGTCTGCCGGTCGGTATTTGGCAGAACAGTGACCCTGATCGTTTGTCGCAGCTCATCGGGCGCGTACCGGTCAGGTATAATCCAGCTATGCAGCGCCTACTGTTCACATTGCTTCTGTCCGAGGCGCGCGCACCCGCTGGGCCGGATGCCGAAGAAATCCTGTTGCTGGCCCGCCTTGACCGCCTAATGCAACTGGGTGCCGCCGATCCCGCCCAGTCTTTGGTGCAACTAGCAGGCCCCACTGACAGCCGGGAGCGGTTTCAGCGCTGGTTTGATGCAACCTTGTTGACCGGGGACGAAGATCGCAGTTGCACCGCTCTGATCGCACAACCGCATCTGTCACAGGACTATGCGGCCCAGATTTTTTGCAAGGCTCGCCGGGGCGACTGGGCGTCTGCTGCGCTGACGCTTGAGGCTGCCCATGCGCTGCAGATTTTGCCGCCCGAGGATCTGGATGTACTGGACCGCTTCCTCAGCCCCGAACTGTTCGAAGATGCCGAGTATCTGCCACAACCGGATCACCCCGACCCGTTGACTTTTCGTTTGTTCGAAGCAATCGGTGAAAGACTGCCCTCTGCCCCCCTGCCGCGTGCTTTTGCCAATGCAGACCTCCGGGATGTGGCCGGGTGGAAAGCGCAGATCGAGGCAGCTGAGCGACTGACACGGATCGGAGCGCTGACACCCAACCAATTGCTGGGCTTATACACCGAGCGTGATCCTGCCGCCTCGGGCGCTGTCTGGGACCGCGTTGCGGCCATTCAGAAATTCGAAAGCGCGCTTGAGTCTGGCAAGCCCGGAGCGACTGCCAAAGCGTTACCCTCTGTCTGGGCTCAAATGCGCAATGTTGGGCTTGAGGTTCCTTTTGCCGAGCTGTTCGCCGATCGTCTGGCGCAAATTCCTTTGCCGGATGCTAAAGCCGAGGACTTACGTTGGCGCATCCTCCTACTCTCCGAGCTTTATGAAACTGCCGCCTTGTCCCCGCCTGATCAGTCTGAGGACACACTGTTTCTGGCCGCCGTGGCCCAAGGCGATCCAGGACGCGCACGCACTCCGTCCCCACAGGCTGATGCCGTGGCTCAGGGGTTTGCCTGGGCCGCGCCAATCCCGTCGGATATTGAAGCGATGCTAGCTAACGACCAATTGGGCGAAGCTATTCTTGAAACAATGGAGTTGTTCGCTCATGGCGCGCGCGGCAATTTAGTTGATCTGACTGCGGCCATCGCAACACTGCGACGCGTGGGGTTGGAAGACACCGCTCGCCGCGCGGCCCTGAACCTTTTGATTTTGCAGGGCACCTGATCATGGCGTCGCCAGCAACTGCAGAGCTTTGGATCTCCACCTTCCTGCAAGCGCAAGCGGCTGAGCTGGGCGCGACCGACAATACCCAATTGGCGTATGGCCGTGATCTGAAGGATTTTGCTGCTTGGTTGCAGCGTCACAAACTAGGATTTGCCGAGGCTGAACGAGATCAGATCGAAGCTTACCTGATCGATTGTGATGCTCAGGGGTTGGCGCAATCCACCCGCGCGCGCCGGCTGTCGGCGATTAAACAAATCTACCGCTTTGCTTTTGAAGAAGGCTGGCATGACACCAACCCGGCCATTCAGATCAAAGGGCCCGGCCGGCAAAAACGCTTACCCAAAACACTGGACGTGCCCGAGGTCGACCGGTTGCTGCAAGCCGCCCGTCAGACGGGGCGCACCGAGGCAGACCGTGTGCGCAACACCTGCCTGATGGAGGTTCTCTATGCCACCGGCATGCGTGTGACCGAGCTGGTCTCATTGCCGGTTTCCTCCGCGCGGGGCGATCCACGCATGCTGCTGGTTCTGGGGAAAGGCGGCAAGGAACGGATGGTGCCGCTGTCGCCACCCGCCCGAGAGGCGTTGGCAGTATGGCTCGATGTCAGGGACGAGGCCGAAGATCAACTTGTGGCCGACGGCGGCCAGCGATCCAAGTTTCTGTTTCCCTCGCGCGGGAAATCCGGGCACCTGACCCGTCACATGTTCTTTTTGCTCGTCAAGGAACTGGCGGTTCAAGGCGGCGTCTCGCCAGAAAAGGTCACGCCGCACACGCTTCGCCATGCCTTTGCAACGCACCTTTTGGCAAATGGTGCGGATCTGCGGTCGATCCAAACCCTGCTTGGGCATGCCGACGTCGCAACCACTGAAATCTATACTCACGTTCTGGACGAACGTCTGGCCGAACTGGTGTTAGAGCATCACCCCCTTGCGAAAGACCCAGAAGACAAAGGCTAACCCCTTGATCCGCAGTGGTCGCGACACCATAACGGATGCAGCAACTCAAACAATCAAGGACCGATGGAACCCTCACCCTCTCTGATCGACGGCGCATTCTGGTTTACCACTGGCGCTATTCTGCTTTTGCTCGTCCTGTCGGGCTTTTTTTCGGGTTCTGAAACGGCATTGACCGCGTCGTCGCGCGGTAAGTTGCGGGCGCAGGCCGATAAGGGTTCGCGCGGGGCGCAAAAAGCACTGGATATCACCGATGACAACGAGCGATTGATCGGCTCGGTTCTGCTGGGCAACAACTTGGTGAACATCCTCGCGGCGTCGCTGGCTACTGCACTGTTTACGCGGCTTTTTGGCGAAAGCGGCGTGGCATTGGCAACTCTGGTCATGACCCTGTTGGTGTTGATCTTTGCCGAAGTTCTTCCCAAGACCTACGCCATCACCAATTCGGAAAAAGCGGCTGCGGCGGTTGCTCCGATCATCAGCGTTGTTGTGACAGTCTTCTCGCCCATCGTTGCAGCAGTGCGCCTGCTGGTGCGTGGCGTTCTGCGCCTGTTCGGTGTTCAGATCGACCCGGACAGTAACATCCTTGCAGTGAGAGAAGAGATCGCCGGAGCCCTGCAACTGGGTCATTCCGAAGGCGTGGTGGAAAAAGAAGACCGCGACCGCATCCTTGGTGCGCTGGATTTGGGTGACCGCGCGGTGGAAGAGATCATGCTTCACCGTTCCAACATCGAGATGATCGACGCCGACGCTGAGCCTGACGCCATCCTTGAGCAGTGTCTGCAAAGCCGTCACACCCGCTTGCCGGTATTCCGGGACGAACCGGAAAACATCATCGGTGTGGTTCATGCCAAAGACCTGTTTCGGGCTATGTACGCTCAAGTAGGAGGTACCGAGGGCAACTCGGACCGGCTGGCCGGATTCGACATAACCAAGGTCGCCAACGACCCCTATTTCGTCCCCGAAACCACTACGCTGGACGATCAGATGCGGGAATTTCTGCGCATCCGAAGCCACTTTGCGCTGGTGGTGGATGAATACGGATCGTTGCGCGGCCTAATCACGCTTGAGGATATTCTGGAAGAAATCGTCGGTGAAATCGCCGACGAATTCGACATCGAAGAGGATGTCCCTGTCACCCGCACTGAGGACGGGCAATTCCTTGTCGAAGGCGCGATGACGATCCGCGATGCCAACCGGGCAATGGACTGGTCACTGCCGGATGAAGAGGCGAACACTGTTGCCGGGCTGGTCATACACGAGGCGCAGATGATCCCGGTGGTGGGTCAGGTGTTTTCGTTCCACGGTTTTCGGTTCGAAGTCACCGCCAAGGAAGGCAATCGGGTGACTGAATTGAAAATCCGGCCTTTGTAGTGAAAACCGGCGCCCAACAACGGGCGCCGGTTCTGCTACGGTGTTACGCGAACCAGGTGCGGCTTGCGACATAGCCGTCCATCAGGTCGCCATTCGCATGCGCGGCCCAACCGGTCACACGGTCCGAGTATCCGTCGATAAACTGGTTGAACATCGGATTGATCAGACCGCCCTCTTCCCAAACGATCCGCGCCATCTGCGCGTAGATTTCTTTGCGCTTCGCGGTGTCCAGTTCGGCCCGCGCCTTCAACAGCAAGGCATCGAACTCTTCGTTCTTAAAGCGGGTGTCGTTCCAGTCTGCAGTGGACAGGTAACCAACCGACCACATCTGATCCTGTACCGGACGACCGCCCCAATAAGACGCACAGAACGGCTTGTTATTCCAAACTTCCGACCAATAACCATCCGCTGGTTCACGCTGAATTTCCAGCGGGATGCCGGCCTCTTGCGCCGACAGCTGGAACAGCTGCGCCGCATCGATGGCCCCAGCAAAGGCTGCGTCCGAGACGTGCAGAACGATGGGCGACCCGTCATGACCTGAGGCTTTGTAGTGTTCAGCCGCCTTGGCCAGATCGAACTGACGCTGCTCCATCGCGTCATCGAACAGCGGATAGGCTTCGTTGATCGGAATATCGTTCCCGACCGAGCCAAAGCCGCGCAGCACCTTATCGACCATCTCTTCGCGGTTGATCGCGTATTTCAGCGCCAGACGCAGGTCCTTGTTGTCGAATGGCGCCGTGTCGGTGTGCATCACAAAGATATAGTGACCACGGCCCGACGACGCATTCAGGGTCACACCCGGCGCACGGCCGAACAGCTTTGCGGTACGCGGCGGCACGATGTTGATCGCATGCACCTGACCGGCCTGCAGCGCGGCCGAACGCGCGGTGTCATCGTTCAGAACCAAAATCTCGTGGCTGTCGTAATGACCTACGGTCTCATCCCAATGGTTGGCGAATTTCTCGAACGCGTAGCGAATGCCGGGTTCATCGGCGACGACCTTGTAAGCACCGGTCGAGATCCCCTCGCCCGGATTATCAACGCCACCACCGGGCTGGATAACCAGGTGATAATCCGACATCAGGTACGGCAGGTCGGCGTTGGGTGTGGTCAGAGTGATCACAACATAGTCGCCGTCTACCCGCACATCCTCGATCCCGCGCATGATGCCCAGGGCACCCGACTGCGAGTCTTCGTTCGAATGGCGCGCCAGTGTAAGTTGCACATCCTCGGGCGTCAGGGTCTTGCCATTGTGGAACTCAACGCCCTTGCGAATCTGGAAGGTCCAGACCTTACCGTCCTCAGTCGCTTCCCAGCTTTCTGCCAGGCTCGGGGCAATCCCACCGTCGGCGGTCACGACAGTCAGAGTGTTGCCATAAGCCCGAAGCGCCTTGGCCGTCACATGCGAAGCAGACAGTGCCGGGTCCAACGTGTTGGTGCTTTCGCCACCTTTCAGCCCCAGTACAAAATGCCCGCCCTTCTTGGGTGTGTCGGCCAGACCGGCCTCGGCCCAAATCAGGTTTGCCGCAGTGGCGCTGAGGCCCAGGGCTGCTGCTTTGACCATGAATTCACGACGGCTTAGCGCTCGGGGTTGGGGATCAAACTTGCTCATCTCTTATCCTTGTAGAGTGGTTTACGTGGGGCCAATCGGGCGCCTCGTAGTTTGATTCTGTAACAGAACCGTGACCGCGTTTGCCGCATGTCGCGGGTAAGCGCAATTTGCGGCAGCGACACGTTTTGTCGCATTCGGCGTTGCATCCGCGACCCTACTGATCAGACTGGCAAAAACACTGACGGAGGCGTTCATGAAACTTCAAACCCGCGTGGCGGTTATTGGCGGCGGTGTCGTCGGTTGTTCTGTGCTGTACCACCTGACCAAACTGGGCTGGTCCGACGTCATGCTGCTGGAGCGGTCGGAGCTGACCAGTGGTTCGACATGGCACGCGGCGGGTGGGTTTCACACTCTGAACGGCGACACCAACATGGCGGCGCTGCAGGGGTATACGATTCGGCTTTACAAAGAACTGGAAGACATCACCGGGATGTCCTGTGGACTGCACCACGTGGGCGGCGTGACACTGGCCGATAATCGGGATCGGTTCGATATGCTTCTGGCTGAACGCGCGAAGCATCGGTTCATGGGTCTTGAGACTGAAATCGTCGGGCCCGACGAGATCAAGAAAATTGCACCGATCACCAACACGGACGGCATTATCGGCGCGCTCTATGATCCGTTGGACGGGCATTTGGACCCGTCGGGCACAACGCACGCCTACGCCAAGACCGCGCGTATGGGTGGCGCGACGATTGAAACGCATTGCATGGTGCGGGAAACAAATCAGAGAGCCGATGGCACATGGGACGTGGTCACTGACAAAGGCACCATCCACGCCGAACATGTGGTCAATGCGGGCGGGCTATGGGCGCGTGAGGTTGGTGCGATGGCGGGCATTTACTTCCCGCTGCACCCTATGGAGCATCAGTATCTGGTGACCGACTCGATCCCTCAGATCGAAGCGATCATCGACGCTGGCGGTGAACACCCGCATGTCATGGACCCCGCTGGTGAGAGCTACTTGCGGCAGGAAGGTCGCGGGCTATGCATCGGTTTCTACGAACAGCCCTGCAAACCGTGGGCGGTGGATGGTACCCCTTGGGAGTTCGGCCATGAACTTCTGCCTGACGACTATGACAAGATCACAGACAGCATAGAATTCGCCTACAAACGCTTTCCAGTGTTGGCTGAGGCCGGCGTGAAATCTGTGATCCATGGGCCATTCACCTTTGCACCGGACGGGAACCCTCTGGTCGGGCCGGTGCCGGGGATGCGCAATTATTGGTCGGCCTGCGGCGTCATGGCAGGGTTCAGTCAGGGCGGTGGCGTGGGCCTGACATTGGCGCAATGGATGATTGAGGGCGAGCCTGAACGTGATGTGTTCGCCATGGATGTGGCGCGTTTCGGCGACTGGACCAGCCCCGGCTACACCCGCCCTAAAGTCATCGAGAACTATCAGAAACGGTTCAGCGTCGCCTATCCGAACGAGGAACTGCCCGCCGCGCGGCCAAACCGCACGACACCGATGTACGATATTTTCAGCGATCTGGGCGCGGTTTGGGGGCAGCAATACGGGCTGGAGGTGCCGAACTATTTCGCACAAGACGACGAGCCGGGGTACGAGACCCCCTCGTTCCGCCGCTCGGACGCGTTCGACGCAACAGGCCGCGAGGTACGTGCTGTGCGGAACGCCGTCGGAATCAACGAGGTCCACAACTTCGGCAAGTATCGCATCACCGGACCCGGCGCGCGCAGCTGGCTGGATCGGACCATGGCCGGGCGTATTCCAAAACCGGGGCGCGTGTCGCTGACGCCGATGTTGTCACCCAACGGCAAACTGATCGGGGATTTCACCGTTTCCTGTTTGGGCGAAGATGAATTCCATTTGACCGCCTCATACGGCAGCCAAGCTTTTCACATGCGGTGGTTCCTGCAGCACCAGCAAGACGGAATGCGCATAGAAAACATAAGCGACCGGCTGAACGGCTTTCAGATAGCAGGTCCCAAAGCCGCAAAGGTTTTGGCCAACTGCACCCGAGACGACATCTCGAACCTACGGTTCCTGGATGTGCGGCGTATGACAATTGGTATGACTGACTGCATTGTACAAAGGGTCAGCTATACCGGTGATCTGGGATACGAGATTTATTGCGATCCGATGGCGCAAAGGCAACTCTGGTGGACCCTGTGGCAGGCAGGACAACCACACGGCATGGTCCCCTTTGGTATGCGCGCGATGATGAGCCTGCGTTTGGACAAGTTCTTTGGATCGTGGATGCGGGAGTTTTCACCCGACTATACGGCCGCTGAAACAGGGTTGGACCGGTTCATCGCATTTTCAAAGAATACCGACTTTATCGGTCGGGCGGCAGCCGAACAGGACCGAGCGCAGGGACCGGCACGCAAATTGGTTGCATTCGAGGTAGACGCAGATGATGCCGATGTGAACGCCTACGAACCTATCTGGTTGGACAGCAAGGTCGTCGGATTCTGCACATCGGGCGGGTATTCACACCACGCTGGAAAGTCGATCGCGCTGGGGTTCCTACCAACTGACCGTGTTGCGGATGGGTTAGACGTGGAAATCGAAATCCTGGGTCAATTGCGAAAGGCCAAAGTCATCTCGGAACCGCTGTTTGACGCAAATGGCGCACGTATGCGGGGATGACACTGCTCGGTTGCGAATACATGATGGGGAAATGACTCAGATCCCCATCATCCTTCTGGCGGCAGGACAATCCAGCCGCATGGGCGGTACCGATAAGCTGCTGCAAGTAGTCGACGGCCAACCCTTGTTGCGTCGTGCGGCCCAGATTGCGCGGCAGGCAGCACCGGTTATTGTCGCGCTGCCCCCGGCACCACATCCCCGATACGAGGCCCTTGAAGGTCTGGACTTGTGCAAAGCTGAAATTCTGGACGCCCAAGAAGGTATGAATGCCAGCCTTCGTGGTGCGATGGCCCATGTTTCGACCAGCGCAACTGCCGTGATGATATTGTTGGCCGATTTGCCCGACATCACGACAGAGGATCTACAATCCGTCTTGTCCTCGGTTCAGTCCCACCCGGATAAGCTGATCTGGCGCGGGGCCACTGATGCCGGCAAGCCTGGTCATCCGGTCGTGTTTGATCGCAGTCTGTTCGAGCAGCTTAAACGCTTATCTGGGGACCATGGCGCACAATCAATTGTGCGCGCCTGTGCAGACAATGTGCATATCCAACTGTTACCTGGCGGGAACGCTCTGCTGGACCTTGACACACCAGAAGCGTGGGCTGCGTGGCGCTCAAAACAAACTACCTGATGTAACACGGCCCGGTCTATAAAGACCGGGCCGTTACCCAAAACAGGACTACCACTTTTCATCAATCCTAGAAACGCTGCCAAGAATGCCGAAAGACATTTTGGCTATTCCGCCGCTGAACCTAAACAAGACCCCCTCGTTAACATGCCGCTCAGCGTTTCCAGTGACTGTGACAAGCCTCAGGCACCCCCTAGTGCCATCGGCTCCCCCTCGCTTGGGCACGATCATCGTCACTCATTAGGTGACTTCAAACAACGTAAAATTCGATTGAAAGGTTAATTTTGCCGTTTTCGGAATGGTTTTTCCGCAACATCCGCAAGAACGCGTTCTACCCTGGGTTGATTTCCTCGCCCACGCAATCAGGCTCATATTTAAGTTATGCGCACACTTATTCGGCTATCCGACGAATATGCTATTGATTGTTTTTGGTATCCCCGGCTGCATATAAAAAGAGCCACAACCAAAAGAAGATTACACCTTAGCCGCGAAATTGGCGGGGCAATCTGTTAACAAAATTGATTCAATTCAACCCTTTTCACAACTTGAGCCAATTATCGGCAACAATCCACCGATTCGCAGGTCATGATTCGCGCGAATTCTCTGACCCGGACCAAATCCCGCGATATGAAAGCGTCTCTTTGTGGCAAAATTAAGATTTCTTAATAAATCGCTCAGGAAACACTCAGACAGATGACGCATCTCCTGTCTCAACACGCGGCCGCAACCGCGTGACATAATCAGGAGACAAAAATGAGCATCCGCAAATCCTCGCTTCTTTTGCCTGGGACATACAGTTGGGTTGGTGCAGGCGCACTGAGCGCCGCAATGCTGGCGACCACTGCCCTGCCCTCGATGGCCGATGAGGCCTTGGCCGATCTGGTGGAAACCGTATCGCCGTCAGTCGTGACCATCATTGCCGAGCAGAATGCCGTGCCGATGCCTGCGCAGGGACAAAACTTTGATTTTGATCAGCACCCGTTCGGTGAGTTTTTCAAACGATTTGGCGCACCCGAAGGGTTCAATGCTCCTCAGCGCGGGCCAGCACAAGGTCTCGGGTCAGGGTTTGTCCTTAACAAGGACGGTTACATCGTCACCAATCACCACGTCGTCGATTACGCGTCGACGGTCACTGTCCGTTTGTCGGATGACCGCACATTCGAAGCGGAAATCGTCGGAACTGACCCTCTGACTGACATTGCGGTGCTGAAAATTGACGCAGGCGAGGATCTGCAGGCCGTGAAACTGGGTGACAGTGATGTCATCCGCGTGGGTGAGGACGTCGTCGCCATTGGCAACCCGTTCGGGCTGCATTCGACTGTGACCACCGGGATCGTTTCGGCTAAAGGCCGCAACATATCGGAAGGGCCATATGCCGAATTCATTCAGACCGACGCGGCCATCAACAAAGGCAACTCGGGCGGCCCGCTGTTCAATATGGATGGTGAAGTGGTCGGTGTGAACTCGGCCATCTACTCTCCTACCGGCGGGTCCGTGGGTCTGGGTTTTGCGGTGACGTCGAACATCGTTGAGCATATCGCAGCCGACCTGCGCGACGACGGCCAGGTCAGCCGTGGCTGGCTGGGTGTATCGATCCAGAATGTCAGTCCCGAACTCGCTGCGGCCATGGGCATTGACAGCTACACCGGCGCGCTGGTGTCGGACGTTGTCGAAGGCAGCCCGGCCGAAGGTGTGCTGCAACAAGGAGATGTCATCCTGACCTTCAACGATGAGGCCGTGGATTCCAGTAGTGACCTTCCGATCCTTGTCGGCACCACCAAAGTGGGCTCCGATAGCGTTCTAACCGTCCTGCGCGATGGTAAGGTACAACAGCTCGAGTTGACCATCGGGCAACATCAAAGTGCATCAGTACAGTTCGACAAGTCAGTTGACGAAACCGTCTCGGGCACCGCTTTGGGTGTGACCGTGGCGCCGCTAACCGACACTAACCGTGCCGAGATGGGAGTGGGCAAGAACGTCGACGGTGTGATCGTCACCGATCTGACACCCGATAGCCCGGCAGCCAAGGCTGGTCTGCAACGCGGCGATGTTATTGTAAAGCTAGGCGGACAGGAAACTGCAACGCCAGACGCGCTCAAGGCCGCGTTGGACAGCGAAAAGACCGACCCTGCACTTGTTCTGATCAATCGCGGTGGAAATCAGATCTTCGTTGCGGTGGAAATCGCCTGATCTGACACCAGCGCGCGCCACGTGATGGGGAAATCTGGCGGGCGCCTCCTCGGCGGTTTGAATTGTCCGCAAACCGCCGGGACTGCCGGGTGCGTAACTCCGCACCCGGCAGATTGTTTAGCGCACCATGTGCTTTGCGCCGATTTTGTGTTTAAATACTGGTAAAAAGGAACTCGGATCATGAGCCGTCGCCTGCTGATCGTCGAAGATGACGAGGACACACGGGAATTCATCGCCAAGGGCTTTGGTGAAGAAGGCTATGTCGTCGAAGCGGCCGAGGATGGTCGAGAAGGGCTCTACCACGCCACGGACGGAGGATTTGATGCAGTGGTTCTGGACCGGATGCTACCGGGTTTGGACGGGCTGTCCCTGATCAAGTCGATGCGCGCCGCAGGCGTCAGTACACCGGTACTAATGCTAACTGCGATGAGCGCCGTTGACGAACGTGTCAAAGGCTTGCGCGCGGGGGCAGACGACTATCTGGTAAAGCCGTTTTCCTTTCAGGAGTTGCACGCAAGGATCGAGGCTTTGCTACGTCGCCCGCAAGAGGCCGAAGAAAGCCCAACCTTGACCTGTCGCGACCTCGAGATGGACTTGCTGACCCGTAAAGTCACCCGCAACGGGCGTGAAATCACCCTCACTCCACGTGAGTTCCAAATCCTTGAATTCTTCCTGCGCCGCAAAAACCGCGTCGTGTCACGCACCATGTTGCTTGAGGGCGTCTGGGATTACCATTTTGACCCGAATACCAACGTCGTCGACGTCCATATCTCAAAACTGCGGCGTCAACTGGATGAGGGTGGCGAGCCACCATTGATTGAAACCGTCCGGGGAGCCGGCTACATGATATCTGATGGATAACATAAGGCTATCTTTCAACAATTCACGCACACGTCTTGTCCTGGCCAGCATGATCTTAAGCACATTGCTGACAGCGACTGTGCTGGCCTTGGTTTATGTAACGGCGAACCGAAGTATTGAAGGCGAGACCCGCTCAGTCGTTTCAGCCGAGCTGACCGGGCTTGCCGATGAATACGAACGACGTGGCCTGTTGGGGCTGATGCGCGCGATTGAACGACGCATCCCCACCGCCTCGGACCGGGATGCCTTGTATCTGTTGACCGACCGGTTTGGGGTGAAACTGGCCGGGAACCTCAAGCAGTGGCCCGAACACATCGCGGCTGGCAGTGGTTGGGTCGATCTTGAATTGCGCCGGGCCGACAATGACCAGCTTGTGCCGATCTCAGCCGCTTCGATCCGCCTGCCCGGCGGCGAGCGCCTTTTGGTCGGTCGCGACGCACTGGCGCGACAGCAATTTGACCGGGTTTTGTTACGCTCCGTCGGAATCGCCCTTGGAATTGCTTTGGCGTTAAGCGTTTTGACCGGCTGGCTGTTCACCCGGCTGGTCTTTTCCCGCTTGTCCGACATCGCCAGCACCGCTGAGAACATTGTCTCGGGCGATCTGTCCCGGCGCATGCCCCTGCGCGGCACCGGGGACGAGTTCGATCAGGTATCCGGGACGCTCAACACCATGCTGGACAGGATCGAAGAACTGGTCAGCAATCTGCGCACCACCTCGAATTCTATCGCCCATGATTTGCGCTCGCCCCTGTCCCGTCTGAAGCAAAGGGTGGAAACGCTAGCTGATCCGACCAAAACGGATCAGGAACGCGAGATTGATATCGCGCGGGCTAGCGGGGAAATCGACCATGTTCTGCGCGTATTGGGACAACTGACCGAGATATCACGTGCCGAGGCGGGCGTTGGTCGAGATCAATTCGAGCCCGTGGACCTGCAACAGTTGGTGGCCGACGTTGTCGAACTTTACGACCCCGTCGCCGTTGATCAGGGAATTCGGCTTGAGGTTCAAGGCGCGGCTTCACCCATTCCGGGGCACCGTCCGCTGCTGTCTCAGGCGCTTTCGAACTTGCTGGAAAACGCGATGCGCTACGCACCACAGGATACGGCCGTCACGATCAGCTTGTCCGAAGACGGCCCCTATACCAGCCTCAGTGTTCGAGATCAGGGTCCGGGCGTGCCGAAAGAGGATCTGTCACGACTGAAAATGCCGTTTGTAACGCTCGACCCAGCCCGTACCGAACGCAATGCCGGGTTGGGTTTGGCTCTTGTGGCCGCGATCTCGCATATGCACGGGGGCGCGTTTGAGGCCCGTAATTGCGATCCGGGCCTCGAAGCGGTGATCAAACTGGCTCGGAAGCCCTAGCCAGGCACACCGTTGATCGCCATCGTCTTATTTTTATATCGCTTATCGGCGGTCACATCAGTTCCGAACCAATCAGGCGGAGTATAGGCCCGCGCCTCCGCTTCGCTCTGGAACTCCACCTCGACCAAGCGCAGCGGCGCCAGATCACCCGAAAACACGTCCAACTCAAAAACACGCCCATCCGGCAATTGCCCGGTATAACGTTCCTTTTCAACACGCCGCCCTTCCGTTTCCGGCCAGAAGGTTTCGAATTGCTCTGGCGTGATCTCGGCCTCACGCTCGACCCGCACCATCGCTCCGCTGCCTTTGAGGGTCAGGAAGAACTTGTCGTTCTTCTGACGCAAGCGCAATTCAGTCGAATCGTCCGGTGCCGTCAGATAGCCCTGACGCACCACGGCCTTGTCAGCGCCATTCAGGTCCGGTAGCTCCGCGACCAGAAACTTACGTTCAATTTCGGTGCTCATTTGGTTGAAACCACTTCATTTTCCAATTCGTCGAACAATGCCTCATAGGCGGCACTTGCTGCACTTCGGCCCGCATAGATGCTAACAGGGGCGCGGTACTGCCCCATGCGTTCGATATCCGCAGCGAACGGGATTTCTGTCTGCAAGAACCGTTTTTTGTATGCTTTCCGCATCTTCTCCATCGTCTCCAGATGCAAGGTTTTGCGCCGCTGCACCATCGAGAAGAACGCTTTCAGCTTTTTCTTCGGCAGTTTCTGTTTTTCGAAGAAACTCACCAACTGCTCCAACGTCCGCTCGGACAAGGTTGTCGGGATAACGGGTACGAGGATTTCATCGGCTGCTTTGAAGATATTCTCGGACAAGGTCGAAAAGTTCGGAGGACAGTCCAGAATGATAACGTCATAGTCGCTGCCAGCCGTCACCAGAGCCTTTTTCAACCGTGATCGCTTGTTCCGCATCCGCGACAGGAACACGTCAAAGTCGCGGAAGGTCAGGTTTGCTGGCAAGACATCCAGCCCTTCAAAATCACTGGCGCGGATGGACTTGGTAAACCGCTCGACGTCCTCGAAGAACCGCGCGTCCGTCAGTTTTTTGGATGGCTTCACCCGAAAGTAAAACCCCGATGCCCCCTGCGGATCAAGATCGCACAGCAGCACCGTGTTTCCCGCCTGCGCATAGGCATAAGCCAGGTTCACCGAGGTCGCGGTTTTACCCACCCCACCCTTGTTGCTATAGCAGGCAATGATCTTCACTCCTTAATCCTCCTTGTGGTGAAACAGGGTTCGGAACAGGTGTTGAATGTCCGGGCTGTCAAAGTGTTGAAAATTGGCGATGACTCGGTCGCGTTCGGCCTTTTGGCGCTGGTCAAGCACTGCGATCAGCCCCCCAACAGACATGGCGAGCTGGGCATTTGCCTGACCCTGCGTGTCGCTATGGGTTGCAACGAATGCAAACAACGTCTCTTGCTGGACTGAATAGTCATTGAACAGTCCCAGATTATCCTGAAGCCTTTTCAACGGCTTGATGAGCGTTTTGAAATCGCTCTTGTCGAACAGAGGTGAAAAGAACTCCATCAGATACCGCAATTTCTTACAGTCGATCCGCAGGTCATGGACGACTTCGTCCGGAGTGTCCGGTGTGATACCCCGCGCCAGCTTGCAAACCTTGCGATAGCGCTTCCAGATTAAGGCACAGGCATAGCCATAAGCGCCGCGACTAGCATTTGGGCCGGGTTCCAACCTCTTCGCATCCGAGAACAAAGCCAACAAATCATTCATTTGCTTGTTGTAGGCAGCACTTCGGAACCGTCGCGACAGCCCTGCCGATGCGCGGGCACGTTCCTTGGTAAATTGCGCGAACATGCTCTCAACACCCGAATGAAGATTGGCGGGTATCAAATTAAAATAAATGTCTTTTTCCAGAAGATACACGTCCAGATCTCTTACCCGACCTGTAGGAGCCATCAGGTCCGAGAATTCGCGTTTGAGAGCGCCCGTCTGTTCAGGAGAAAAAACACCTTTGAACAGGCTCAGCACCGACCGAACGCGCCGAAGTGAAACGCGGTAGTCGTGCAGAAACTCCGTGTCGATATCGGCGATTACCCCCGCCTCATTCTGGCGCGCGACGGCCAGAAAAGTGCGAATGATGTCAACCGCCACTTCGATCGAGGGCTCCTGCATACCCAATTTGACTTCGGGTTTGGCGTTGTAGGGGACTGCTTCAGAAAACAGACGATGAAAAACCGGTTCAACGCCCCCGTTCCCTTCCGCCATGCTCTTCACTAGCGAACAAACGGACTGAAAGGCGCGGTCGTAACCGCGCATAGGGTGAACCGACACAAGAGCCACCTGCCCTTCATCGGTGGTCAAAGACAGCACGTTTCCTCGCACTTGTGTCTTTTGCAAATCATCCAGCACGGAAAAGGTAGCGGTTTCAATCGTACCAGACCCAACGCTCATCAGGGCGCGCAATTTGGGAAATCCAGCCAGCGCCGATCGAACCGGTCCGTCCGGCATACCTTGGATAAAGCCCCCTTTACCCTTAGACCTTTGGACTGCCACCTCCCCGTCGGCCTGTAGCAAACGCAAGGTGCCGCTTGATGCGATCAAAATCCGGCCTTCCGCCCGCAGCGATTGATCATGGCAATCCAGCAGATCGAAGGTCCGCGGGGCTTTTGGTGCATCAAAGACCAGCGTCAAACTTTTGACCGCACCACAGAAAACGCCCGGGTCGAACTTGCTCGGAACAATGAAGAAACCACTTGTTTGCCCCATCACGGCCGCCCCTTTTTCGGTGCGTTTGAATAGACGCCCACCAGAGCTTCGATGATCTTCTGCGCGCCGGTCTCTCTTTCGATCACGCAGGAATTGAGGGCTTTCAGTGCTTTGCTGTCCAACCTCAGCGACGAGCTCTTTTTCGTATTGCCGGATTTTCCACCGGCTTCCTTGCTCTTGAACATCGGCAACCTCGTGACAGCATGCCTTCATGAAATTGCATACCTTGTATTGTGGCAAGGCAAATCTCCAACTGACCCAACGTCAGGTCGACACCAAGTAAACACAAGGTTAAGGGTTGGCCATGTCAGATCCCATCTCTTCGATCCGCAATCTAGGACCAGCGTTCGAGCAAGCCTGCGCACGTGCTGGCATTCGATCTGCCCAACAACTGCGCGAGATCGGCCCGGATGAGGCCTATGCCCGTGTTGTACAGGCCGGAACCCGTCCCCATTTTATCGGTTATTATGTGCTGGTGATGGGGTTGCAGGGGCGCCCCTGGAACGACTGTAAGGGCGAGGAGAAAAAGGCCTTACGTCAACGGTTCGACGCGATCAAAGCACGTGTCAGCGCAGCGCCCGAGAGCAAAATGGTATCGGATCTGGACGCAATCGGCGTGCGCGTATCTGCGGGCGATCTCAAGCCGGAACAAAAAAAGTCGCCCCCGTTTCCGGGAGCGACCTCAAAAATCTAAACTGACAACGGTTTAGCCGACCAGTTCGATGCCTGAGAAGAAGTAGGCGATCTCAACAGCTGCGGTTTCCGGTGCGTCCGAACCGTGGACCGAGTTTTCACCAACCGATTCAGCGAACTCGGCGCGGATTGTACCGGCGGCAGCGTCTGCAGGGTTGGTTGCGCCCATGACTTCACGGTTCTTTGCAATGGCGCCTTCGCCTTCCAGAACCTGAACAACGACCGGAGCCGACGACATGAATTCGCACAGTTCGTCATAGAACGGACGCTCGGCGTGCACTTCGTAGAACTTGCCGGCTTGTTCCTTGGTCATGTGGATGCGCTTTTGCGCGACGATGCGCAGGCCGGCGTCTTCGAACTTGGCGTTGATTTTGCCAGTCAGGTTGCGGCGGGTTGCATCGGGTTTGATGATCGAGAATGTACGTTCCAGTGCCATGTTGGCCTCTCCTTACAATGTGGCGCGGGGTATGCGCCGAAATCCATCGCGCGCCGGGTATCACGGTATTTGCCCTATGAAAAGCGTTATGATGCGCTTGCGCTCAGATCGTTTCCGGCAACGGGTCCTGCCGATCCACCCAGCGAACATAAAGCACGCATAACAGCCCGGTGAAGCTACACGCCCACATCATGGTCAGGACAAGAAAGGGACCATTTTCAGGACTGACCCAAAGGCCGGTCAGAGTGGTCAAAACAGCGCCCAAAGCCACAATCATCGCACCAGACAGGCCCGCTGCACTACCTGCCAGCCTGGGACGAACAGACATCAGCCCCGCTGTTGCATTTGCGTTGGTCAGGCCATTGCCGAAACCGACAAAGATGGCCGAACCAAAAAACACCCAAACAGAACCCAGATCGGCCAGAAACATCAGCAACCCAAAGAGAGGTCCAGTGGATGCGATAACGCGTCCGATCAGGATCAGCGTCGTCAGCTTTGTGTGCGCCGCGATCCGTCCGGTGATGAAGTTGCCGACCATGAAACCGCCGGTGATGATGCCGATACCAAGTCCCAGTAGCGCGGGGCTCAAATCAAACCACGCCGCTGCGACCAAGGGCGCGCCGGTGATGAAGCTAAAGAAACCTCCGATGGAAAAGGCCGCACACAGGGCGTACCCCCAAAACCGTCGGGCACGAAACAGATGGGGGTATTCGCGCAGCTGCGCCGCAAAGGTCGAAGACCGGTTTGTGTTGGTCTCACCCATATCGGCCCAGAGCAAAAGCAGCAGCCCTGCGCCAAGCACGGAATACAAAACGAAACCCGCGCGCCAGCCGAACAGGCTGTCGAGCGCACCGCCCAGCATTGGCCCCAGCATTGGTGCCAGCGCCATGGCCATCGTCACATAACCCAGTTTACTGGCAGCCTCATTCGGAGGGTACATATCCCTGATCGCCGCACTGGACAGAACCGGCCCCGCCACCACCGCAGCCTGCAGTAGACGAAATCCCAGAAAGGCCCAGATCGACTCGGCCAAAACGCACCCGATGGAGGCCGCAACAAAGATAGACATACAGATCAGCAGGATGGGTCTGCGACCGAACCGGTCGGACAAAGGCCCCATGATCAGCTGCAGCACGGCAGACACGGCCAGATATCCGGCCACGGACAAGTTCACCATCGCATAGTCGACCTGAAAATCGTCCGCCATCCGCGCCAGCGAAGGCAGGAACATGTTCAGCGTCAGCACCGACAACGCCGTCGCAAACACCAAAGTGACCAGAGAAGGAGGCGAAGTGGCCGCGCGCATGTTCAAACCGTCAAATTCCAACCGGACCAGCGCTATCACATTGGCGACTTAATGAACATGCCAAGCCGCTGGCGGCGTCTGAGATGCTCTGTTATGAGCGGCACATGTTACGGATCGAAGACATAAACTATGCGGTCGAAGGCCGCCCTCTGTTTGACGGCGCAAGCGCTACTATTCCCGATGGCCACAAGGTTGGTCTGGTCGGGCGGAATGGCACCGGCAAGACCACTCTGTTCCGTTTGATCCGGGGTGAGCTGGCGTTGGAATCGGGCAATATCGTCCTGCCGAAACGCGCGCGGATTGGCGGCGTGGCGCAGGAGGTGCCCTCCTCCGACGTATCGCTGATCAACACCGTTCTGGCCGCAGACACAGAACGCAGCGCCTTGATGGCCGAAGCCGACAGCGCCGAGGACCCCGCCCGTATCGCCGATATCCAGACGCGACTCGCTGACATCGACGCTTGGTCGGCCGAGGCCCGCGCGGCCTCGATCCTCAAGGGGCTTGGGTTCGATGATGAAGACCAGTTGCGATCGTGTTCGGATTTCTCGGGCGGCTGGCGAATGCGTGTAGCTCTGGCGGCAGGTTTGTTTTCGCAACCCGATCTGCTGCTGCTGGACGAACCGACCAACTATCTGGACCTCGAAGGCGCGTTGTGGCTGGAAAGCTACCTAGCGAAGTATCCGCACACCGTCATCATCATCTCTCACGACCGGGGGCTGCTGAACCGCGCGGTGGGATCGATTCTGCATCTGGAAGACCGCAAGCTGACCTATTACTCGGTTCCATATGACAAGTTCGCCGAACGCCGGGCCGAGCGACTGGCGCAGGCGGAATCCGAAAACGCCAAGGCAAAGGCGCGCATCGCCCATCTGCAAAGCTTTGTCGATCGCTTCCGCGCAAAAGCCTCGAAGGCTGTTCAAGCCCAGTCCCGCCTGAAAATGATTGAACGCATCCAACTTGTCTCGACCCCGCAAGAGGCCGCGTTGCGTGCGTTCAGCTTTCCCGAGCCCGAAGAACTGTCGCCTCCGATCATACACCTTGAAGGAGGTGTCACCGGCTATGGCGAGACTGAAGTACTGCGCCGTCTGAACCTGCGCATTGATCAGGATGACCGGATTGCGTTGCTGGGTAAGAACGGTCAGGGTAAATCGACCCTGTCCAAGCTTTTGTCCGACCGACTACCGCTGATGGCGGGTAAGATGACCCGCAGCAACAAGCTGCGCATCGGCTATTTCGCGCAACATCAGGTGGATGAGTTGCATGTGGACGAAACGCCGTTGGACCACCTGCGCCGCTTGCGCCCTGATGAAGCGCCAGGCAAATGGCGTTCCCGTCTGGCGGGGTTCGGTCTGAACGCGGATCAAGCAGAAACGCTGGTCGGGCGGCTTTCGGGCGGTCAAAAAGCGCGCCTGTCGCTGCTGATTGCCACCATCGACGCGCCGCATATGCTGATCCTCGACGAGCCAACCAACCACCTGGACATCGAAAGCCGCGAGGCTCTGGTCGAAGCTTTAACCGCTTATTCCGGTGCAGTGGTTCTGGTCAGCCACGACATGCACCTGCTTTCGCTGGTGGCGGATCGGCTGTGGCTTGTCTCGGACGGGACGGTCAAACCGTTTGACGGAGACCTCGAAGCCTATCGCAATCTGCTGTTGGCCCGCGATAAACCGGTCAAAGAGAAACCGAAGGCCGAGAAACCCAAACGTCCGTCGCGTGACACTATGCTGGCCCTGCGTGCGGATTTGCGCAAATGCGAGGACCGGATCGAAAAGCTGACTGACATGCACGAAAAGCTTTCAGCCAAACTGGCCGATCCAGCGCTATACGAAGATGACAAGATTAACGATCTTGAAGCTTGGAACCGCAAATTTTCCGAGGTCGTTGAAGCGATGCAAAAAGCCGAAGCTCTCTGGGTGGCCGCCGCGGAACGCCTTGAACAGGCGGAAACCGCATGAGCAATCCTGTCGTCGAAACCCAAGCGATGATCGCGGGGATGCGCCTCGAGATACAGGCTGGCGAATTTGCGTTTGTCGTCTGGCCGCAAGGCAAACCTTGGCCCGAAGGCACGCGTGCCAGCTGTGTCGAGGCTGAAGGGCTGTCTCTTATTGTACCTATCGCTTCGGCCCCCTCAGATGCAGTTACCATGCGCTGCATTACTCTGCGCGTGCATTCGTCGCTGGAGGGTGTCGGCCTGACCGCTGCCGTCTCGAGCGCCCTAACAGATGCCAACATACCTGCAAACATGGTCGCGGGTTATCATCACGATCATGTCTATGTGCCTGCCGACTTGGCCGAACAGGCCGCCGAGCTTTTGGTGCAACTTCAGGAAAGTGCCGCGACATGATGGATCTGGCCTTTTTCATCACCGCCTTCACGACCCTGTTCGTGGTGATCGACCCGTTCGGCACCACGCCGATCTTTGTGGCGATGACGCAGGACATGGACGCCCGCACCCGCCGCATGACGGCCTATCGAACCTGTGCCGTGGCCTCGGGCATTCTGGTTGCCTTTGCGGCCTTTGGTGAGGCCGTTCTGGGCTTTGTCGGCATTTCGATGGAGGCATTCCGCGTCGCCGGTGGCGCACTTTTGTTCCTGACCGCGCTGGATATGTTGTTCGAGCGCCGCACCAAACGACGCGAGGATCGGGCCGAGGAAGAGGAGCACCACGATCCTTCCGTGTTTCCTCTGGCCATTCCTCTGGTTGCGGGGCCAGGTTCGATTGCGACGATCATCCTGTTGGCCGGTCAGCACCCTGGTATCCTGGGCATAGCCGAGGCCATTTTGGTGATGCTGGCGGTGATGGCCGTAGTTCTGACCTTCTTCCTGTCCGGCGGCCTGATCGCGCGCATTCTGGGCAAGACCGGGCTGAACGTGCTGACGCGTCTGCTGGGAATGTTGCTGGCAGCATTGTCGGTTCAATTCATATTGGACGGCCTCAAGGCCTTTGGTTTTGCGTCGTAAATCCCCATATACCTGTGTAACGAACTGGTAAGGGTAGCGGTATGGTCGGCGACGATATTGGACGTTTGGTATATCTGGTCGTGCTTGGCGCGGCGGTGATTTTTTGGTTCGTCTCACAAAACCGCCAATCCCTGAACAAAACCGTGCAGCAGGCGATGGCTTGGGTGTTCATTTTTGTCGGCGCCATCGCGGTTGTCGGGTTGTGGGAAGACATCCGCTCGACCGTAGGCCCGACCCCGCAGATGACCGTTACTGGCGAAACGGTCGAGGTGCCGCGCTCTTACGACGGTCACTATTACCTGCCCGTCCTAGTGAACGGAGAGCCGATCACCTTCCTTGTGGACACGGGTGCCAGCCAAATCGTACTCAGCGAGCAGGACGCCGAGCGCATTGGCATCGACCCCGACCAATTGAATTACTTCGGCCGCGCGGCCACCGCGAACGGAGAAGTCCGTACCGCTCCCGTCCGGCTGGACAGTCTTGAGCTTGGGCCGATCACTGACCACGGTGTGGCGGCTTGGGTTAACGAGGGCGATTTGCGGCAATCGCTGCTGGGCATGGATTACCTGCATCGGTTCTCGAATATTCAGTTCACCGAAGGCCGCCTGATCCTGTCGCGTTAAGGCAAGGGACTGCATTTCCGCATTGAGAACAAAATAAGAACATGCTAATCTTACAGCATGTCCACACACCTTCTTGGCCGCAAACCCGCGCGCACCGTGCCGGGGATCACTCTTGATAATGGGGTCACCCTGCAACTGGGCCGCGTGCACGAAGCCTGCGGCCCCGCCCGGCGCAGTTTTGCCATGTGGCTGGCCGGTCAAGCGCAGGGGCCGGTGCTGTGGATTTCCCCCGCGTGGGAGGCCGGCCAACTGAACCCCGATGGCATGATGCCCTTTGCCGACCCGGCCCGGTTCATTTTCGTCCGCCCCACCCGCGCCGAGGATCTGTTGTGGTGTATGGAAGAGGCGCTGCGCAGTGGGGCCATCCCATTGATCATTGGCGATCTGCCCGGCGCGCCGGGGCTGACGCCGGTGCGACGCATGCATTTGGCTGCCGAACAGGGCGGCGCGATGGGGCGGGCTCCGCTTGGGCTGTTGCTGACGCCCGGAGATGGCGGTGCTCAAGGGGTCGAAACCCGCTGGCACATGGCTGCAGATCATCAGGGAGAGGCCCGCCGCTGGACCCTGACCCGCCGCCGCGCCCGCGCCTTGCCCCCGGTCAGCTGGCGGGCAACCCAGACCAGACCGCGTGCCGGGTTGAACCTAATGCGGATCGAAGCCGAAGATGCATTGGTGTGACACTTCACAGAGTTAAGATATCTTGTGACTGGCAAAAATCATGCCTCCGCCCTAGCCTTTCAGTATGAGCCACCCGATCCACGGCAACCAACTCTTCTGGTTTCGTCTGCCGATCGCGCCCCCGTAAACAGGAGGCCTCTGCATGAATCGACTAACCCGTCGCGCCCTGCTGGCCGGATTGGCAGCCCTGCCCCTGACACGACCGGCGCATGCTGCAACAGCCCCTTACGAACTGGTACCCAAAGGCACATCCGTTGACTTTACCTTTGACCTGTCGGGTCTCTCCCAATCCGGTACAATGCCGATCGAGGCTGCAAATATCCAAATCAATCTAAGCGACCTGACCAAAAGCCATGTGGCCGTCACTCTGAACGCTGCCGAAGCCCGAACCAGACTGCCGTTTGCCCGAAACGCGATGTTGGGCGCAGGGGTTTTGGATATCGAGAGCTTTCCAACAATTCACTTTGTGTCGACCAAAGTGGAACTCGGCGATGGCGGACGCATCTCACGCGGTGCGAAAATAACCGGAGACTTGACCCTGCGCGGTGTAACACGCCCCATCACCCTTCAGGCCGACCTCCTTCGCCCATCCGGCAGCGCAGCCGACAATCTGGACATGCTTTCGATCCGCCTGACCGGAGCCCTGAACCGCCATGACTACGGTGCATCTGGGTATGCCGATCTGGTGCAGGATACTGTCGGGCTGGACATCCAGGCGGAAATCAAACGCGTCAAATAGACAAAAAACGACGGCTCAGAGTCGATTAGGTGCGCGCATCCCCGCGCCATTAAGGCAAGCTGGCCCCATCATGCGCACGATCATTTCATTTGCCGCCCTATTTCTTTCAGTCATTCTGCTGCAGCTTTCCACGGGCGGCGTTGGACCACTGGATGCCATCTCGGGCCTGACGCTGGACTTCACGACCGAACAGATCGGTTTGCTGGGGTCGGCGCACTTCATTGGCTTCTTTATCGGTTGCTGGTGGGCTCCGCGGCTTATGGGCAGCGTCGGTCATTCGCGCGCCTTCGCCGTCTGCACCGCTTTGGGCGCGATGGGGCTTATTGGTCATACGCTGACTGAAAACCCGTATATTTGGGCTGTTCTCAGGATCGCATCGGGCACGTGTGTCGCCGGGTGCTACACCGTGATCGAAGCTTGGCTAAATGCCAAAGTCACCAATGAAACGCGTGGGCGGGCGATGGGCACATACCGTGTCGCAGACATGGGTGCGTCCTTGGGCGCGCAGTTGATCATCGCGATTTTGCCACCAGCATCTTATGTGTCCTACAATCTGCTGGCCATTCTGTGTTGCGCAGCACTGCTGCCTTTGACGTTGACGAAAGCCAGCCAACCCAAAACGCCTGATGCCCCTCGATTGCGCCCGAAGCTGGCATGGCGCAGTTCCCCTCTGGCTGTGGCCGGAGTGGTTGTGGCCGCGCTGAGTTCCGCGTCTTTTCGAATGGTCGGCCCGGTCTATGGGCAAGAAGTGGGCCTGGAAGTCGACCAAATCGCATTCTTTCTGGCCTCTTTCGTTTTGGGCGGTGCGCTTGCGCAATATCCTGTGGGTTGGCTTGCCGACAAATTCGACCGGCGCTGGGTGCTGATCTGGCTGTCCGCCGCTGCTGTTCTGAGTTGCGGCATCACGATGGCAGCAAGCGGAACGGGCACAATCGGCGTCATGATTGCGGCTGTGTTCTTTGGACTGACGACTTTTCCGATCTTCTCGGTGTCTTCAGCCCACGCGAACGACTTTGCCACCACAGAGGAACGGGTCGAGTTGGCGGCGGCCTTGATGTTCTGGTTTGCCTTGGGGGCTATCGCCTCGCCCTACATCTCGTCCACACTAATCCAGCAGTTCGGTCCGGGCGCGCTGTTTGCATTCGTGGCCACCGGGCATTTGGGTCTGATCGTGTTTGGTGTGGCTCGGATGCGGTCCCGCCCGACACCGGA
Organism: Ruegeria sp. AA6; assembly: GCF_056542865.1. NCBI lineage: Bacteria > Pseudomonadati > Pseudomonadota > Alphaproteobacteria > Rhodobacterales > Roseobacteraceae > Ruegeria > Ruegeria sp. AA6. Next base: position 386,220 of record NZ_JBQGAN010000001.1, on the reverse strand, counting down.
AGAACGGACAAACTACGTCTACGCGCCGCGCACATCGTTCACCATTGGGCGTTTGCTGAAAAAATCGCGCGAAGAATAAAGGGCCGGGATATCCCGGCCCCTTCTCTTATTGTTGTGTCGGAGGTGTTTCGTCTTCCACGACCTCGGCCACCTTGGCCGGTTCGACCGTCTGCTCCAACGCGCCGTTCACGACGCCACCGACGCCCTGCTCCATCGACAAGCCAAGTTCTTCACCCAGCTTTTTAAGCGCAGGCATCTGCACAGCCATTCCCATGATCGAGTCCAGTGCTTGATTGACCACCGGCTTGTCGCTGTTGCCCGCTCCGCCAGCACCGCCTGCACCGATACCACCAACCTGATGGATCTTGATCGAGTCGATCTTCTCGGCCGGCTTGACCATTTCCGCGATGATCGACGGCATCGCCTCGATCCGGGTCAGGTCGACCTTCATGCGGATCTGTTCCGGCGACAAGGCGTTGTCGGCCTCAACAATCGCGCGCTTACCTTCCGCTTCGGCCAACATGTCGTTCTTCTTGGCCTCGGCGCGAATGTTCAGCGCGTCCGCTTCGGCCTGCGCTTCCTCGCGGCGCGCTTCGGCACGGTCGGCGGCGGCCTCTTTCTCGGCCTGCGCAGCCAGACGGATCGCGGTTGCCTGACGTTCCGCCTCACGGGTGGCTTCGATCAGAACGATCTGCTTCTGACGTTCGGCCTCGGCCACTTCACGAGCGGTTGCAACGGCTTCGGTCGCCTTGGTCGCCTCGGCACGGGCCAGATCAGCCGATGCACGCGCGCGGCTTTCCTCTTCGGATTTCTGCGCGATGATGATCTGGCGTTCCTGCTCGGCCACTTCGATCTCACGCTCCTTAGCGATCTCGGCATCGCGGATTTTGCGCTCACGCTCAATCTCAGCCGCACGAATGGCTTCTTCACGTGCAATCCGAGCGCGTTCGGTTTCACGCACCGAGTCTTCGGTCCGCGCGGCGATTTCGGCCTCTTGCGCTACGCGCAGGGTTTCCACCTTTTGCGTCTGTTCGATACGGGCCTGCGCCTCGTCCTGCTCGATCAACAGCTTCTGACGCTCGGCTTCCATCGCAGCACGGCGCACCTCAACCTCGGCATCCGCATCAATTTGCGCGCGCTCTTTCTTTGAGGCCGCGATGACTTCTGCCAGCTTTCGCATACCCACGGCGTTAAAGGCGTTATTCTCGTCCAGAGCTTCAAACGGTGTCTGGTCCAAAGCAGTCAGCGAGACCGATTCCAGTGACAGACCGTTCTTCAGCAAATCCTCGGACACCGCATTCTGCACCTCTTGCACAAAGTCGGCGCGGTTTTCATGCAAACCGTCCATGGTCATCTGAGCAGCCACGGCACGCAGACCGTCGATCAGCTTACCTTCGATCATCTCACGCAGTTGCTCGACGTCAAACGTGCGATCACCCAGCGTTTGTGCAGCGCGCGAGATACCCTCTTCGGTCGCCATGACCGAGACATAGAACTCGACGCCCACATCGACACGCATCCGGTCTTTGGTGATCAAGGCGGCTTCGCCACTGCGCTGAACCTCAAGGCGCAGGGTCTTCATGTTGACCGGGCTGACCTCGTGCAGCAGCGGCACGATGATAGCGCCACCATCCATGATGACTTTTTTACCACCGGCCCCGGTTTTTACGAGGCTGACCTCACGGGTCGCACGTTGATAGAGGCGTCCTATGACAATCCCCATGAACATTAGTGCGGCCAAAATCACCACGACGCAAATTAGCAGGAATGTAAATTCCATCAGAAATCCTCCGTGTTGGGGTTTGAAATTTGATTAGTCTGACAAGCCGACCAGAACGAACCGGTCGCGCCGTCTGTCTCGCAGCACCAGAACCTCGGTGCCTTGTTTCAGCGCATCTTTGTCCTGCAGCGGTTCGGCGCGCAGATAGTGAGCGTTGCCAAAACGGTCCATCACGCGTACCTCGGCCGGGCGCCCTCGAGAGGCCGTTCCCTGTGTCACCACACCGCGTCGCCGCGCCAGCATCCGTTCGGACATCGCCTCGGTCTCGGTCTTGGGCAAAATCCGTGCAAAGACCGAGCCGAACCCGCGTGCGAACCAAAGACCGAATGCGCCCGCAGGAATAGCAGCCATCCAGCTTGGCAGGTCAAAGCCCAGCAGGTCGCGCAGCGCCAGTTGCAGGCCCATACCGCTGAGGCCAAATCCAGCCAGCAGAACCACAAGCCAGATCATGAACGGCACCTTGCCAATCCCAAGCCAAGCCAGTGGTCCTGCCAGGGCAGTCCCTGGCGCATCTACTTCGACATCGGCCAATTCGAACTCGCCCAGATCGATGTCTGCGTCGATATCAAGGTCGAAATCCGCGACGTCCAGATCAGGGGCATCGACCGCATCCAGATCAACCTCGCCCTCACCCGCCAGAAGACTGCCGCCCAGGACCAGAGCAATCAGCTCTAGTGCCAACAGGCCAAACAGCAGCGCAAGCGCGATCGTAAAGGGCACAAACGCACCCTCGAGCAGAAAGTTGAACATCAATTAGGTGTCCCTGTTTATTGTATACTTTTGTATACACTCAATGTGGGCATTCATAACGAAATTACAAGAGGTTGTGATTCTGATTTTCAACCTATGGGTATTGCCAGCGAGCGTAAGGACACAATCACCAATCCCATGACGCTCCGATTTTCGGCAGGATTGTTGCTTTTCGTGGCATCGGTGTAAAACCCGGCCTTTTGCTGGCGGGTTACATAAGGTATGCGGGCGCGCAGATAGTTACGTGGACACGCAAAATGGCTCGGATTCTCATTACCTCGGCGATCCCCTACATCAACGGGATCAAGCACCTCGGCAACCTGATCGGCTCGCAATTGCCTGCAGATCTGTACGCACGTTACCAGCGTGGCCGGGGGAACGAGGTCATGTTCCTGTGTGCTACGGATGAGCACGGCACACCTGCTGAACTGGCTGCTGCCAAGGCAGGCAAGCCTGTGGCCGAATATTGCGCCGAGATGTATGACGTCCAGGCCGGTATCGCCAATCGCTTTGGCCTGAGCTTTGACCACTTTGGCCGATCTTCCAGCGAGCAGAACAAGAAACTGACCCAACATTTCGCGGGTAAGCTGGATGAGGCCGGGCTGATCCGTGAAGTGACTGAAAAGCAGGTTTATTCCAACGCCGATGGTCGTTTTCTGCCCGACCGCTATATCGAAGGCACCTGCCCCAACTGCGGTTATGAACGGGCGCGCGGCGACCAGTGCGAAAACTGCACCAAGCAATTGGACCCAACCGATCTGATCGAACCGCGCAGCGCGATCAGCGGCTCGACTGATTTGGAAGTGCGCAAGACCAAGCACCTGTATCTGCGTCAGTCGGCGATGAAGGATCAACTGGATGCGTGGATCGACAGCAAGACCGATTGGCCGATCCTGACCACGTCGATTGCCAAGAAATGGCTGCACGATGGTGACGGGCTGCAAGATCGCGGCATCACTCGTGATCTGGACTGGGGCGTCCCGGTCAAGAAAGGCGATCAGGACTGGCCGGGGATGGAAGGCAAAGTCTTCTATGTCTGGTTCGACGCTCCAATTGAATACATCGCGTGCGCCAAAGAATGGGCGGATGCAAACGGTAAGTCGGACGCGGATTGGGAGCGCTGGTGGCGCACCGACAAGGGTGCGGATGACGTGCGCTATGTTCAATTCATGGGCAAGGACAACGTGCCCTTCCATACTTTGTCCTTCCCAGCCACCATTCTGGGCTCGGGCGAACCTTGGAAGATGGTCGACCACCTGAAATCGTTTAACTACCTGAACTACGACGGCGGCCAGTTCTCGACCTCTCAGGGCCGTGGCGTGTTCATGGATCAGGCTTTGGACATCCTGCCCGCCGATTACTGGCGCTGGTGGTTGCTGAGCCATGCACCCGAAAGCAGTGACAGTGAGTTTACGTGGGAGAACTTCCAGCAGTCGGTGAACAAAGACCTTGCAGACGTTCTGGGTAACTTCGTCAGCCGGATCACCAAGTTCTGCCGTTCGAAATTCGGCGAGGCTGTTCCAGAAGGCGGCAGTTATGGTGAACGCGAACAAGCCCTGATCGAAGAGCTCACCAAACGCGTCCGCGCCTATGAAGGGCATATGGAAGCGATGGAGGTTCGCAAATCGGCGCAGGAATTGCGGGCAATCTGGGTCGCGGGCAACGAATACCTGCAAGCCGCAGCACCTTGGTCGACCTTTAAGGAAGACCCGGAACAGGCCGCTGCTCAAGTGCGCCTGGGTCTGAACCTGATCCGGTTCTACGCCGTTCTGAGCGCGCCTTTCATCCCGGAAACCTCGGCTAAGATGCTGAGTGCGATGAGCACGCTGGACACCGGTTGGCCCGACGATGTTGCGGCTGCGCTGAACGCCCTGCCCGCAGGGCACGAATTTACCGTCCCAGATGTGCTGTTCGCCAAAATCACCGACGAACAACGCGAAGACTGGCAGACGCGGTTCGCAGGTCTGCGCGACTGATCCGTTAAGAAAACGAATTCAGCAAACGGGGGTCATGCGACCCCCGTTTTCTTTTCTCAAATCACGTCAATAAGCGTTTCGGCCTAAGTCAGCCCAGAGACGGGAAAAATTCCGTGCCAAGTGGCGAGCATTCGTATTCAAGAAGCTTGAGATAAACTCTCAAAACGTCCATCCTGACCGGAAATTCAGTCGACTCGTCGGGGCGACCAACCTGCTCTGACGCGCATTCCTTAATACTTACGAGGCGCCCGCCATGTCCCTTGCATTGAAGAACTCACTATTTCGCCTCGGCGGACCGACCCGAGCCCTTGCCGGTGTGGTCTGCCTAAGCATGGCGCATGCAGCTGCGGCGCAGGATCAAAGTGAAGCCCCGCCGCCGAAAGTGTCGATCGCGGCGGCCTACACTGAAGAAATCACCGAAGAGGCCGTGTTTATTGGGCGCGCAGAGGCGCTGGACAAGGCCGACATCGTTGCGCGTGTCAGCGGCTTTCTGGAAAGCCAAAACGTAGAAGACGGTGCCTTGGTCAAACAGGGTGACATTCTGTTCACCATTGAACCTGACCTTTACGAAGCGACGTTGCAATCCCGTAACGCCGATTTGGACAGGGCCGAGGCCAACCTGGAACTGGCTAAGGTCGATCTGGCTCGGAAAGAGGAATTATACAGGCGTGACGCCACACCGGAATCCGAACGCGATATCGCGCGGGCCAATGAATTGGTGGCTGAAGCAGAGGTCAAAGCCGCAAATGCCGCCATCCAACAAGCTGAGCTTGATCTGAGCTACACCAAAATTCACGCGCCCTTCGACGGCCGCATTGGTCGGGTGGCGATAAGCGTCGGCGACGTCGTCGGACCGACCAACCCTCCGCTGGTCAATATCGTCAGCGAGGCCCCGATCTATGTGAACTTTTCCGTAAACGAAAAGCAGTTCACCACTGTTCTTGAATCAATTGGCGAGAACCCTTCATCCCTTGCCGAAAGCGACAAAAGCCCGAACGTGCACATCACTCTGCCGAACGGATCGGAACTGGATGAAACCGGGAAAATCGTGTTTGTCGACAATCGGATCGACCCATTGACCGGCGCCATTCGGATGCGAGCCGAGTTTCCAAATGAAAATCGGTTAATCGTCGACGGCGCTTTTCTGAGCGTGCAGATCGAGGCGCTGCAACCCACGCTTGAGGTTCTGATCCCACAGGCTGCGCTGCAACGCGATCAGCGCGGTGAGTTTGTTTTGGTCGTCAATGACCAGCAGATGGTTGAACAACGCTATATCACCACCGGTGACAATGAAGGCACAGCAGTGATCGTCAAAGACGGCCTTCGCGAAGGGGAAAGCGTCATTGTCGAGGGCCTGCAAAGGGTCCGCCCTGGCGTCGCTGTTGACGCCGTCGTGGCGTCTGAGCAGCCGGGAGAATAACCGATGTTCTCAGCCCTGTTCATCAGCCGGCCAAAGCTGGCGCTTGTTATTTCGCTTGTCCTGACCATCATGGGCGGGATCGGTTACCTGGTTCTGCCAGTGGCCCAGTTTCCCGATATCACGCCACCCGTGGTCAGCGTGACGACCACCTACACGGGGGCGAACGCCGAAACCGTGGAAAACACCGTCGCCGCGCCCATCGAGGCGCAGGTGAACGGTGTAGACGACATGATCTACATGACGTCCACTTCGTCGGATAACGGCTCGTACTCGTTGAATATTACCTTCGAGGTCGGCACCGACCCCGACATCGCTTCGGTCAACGTACAAAACCGAGTGGCGCAGGCTATGTCCTCGTTGCCAACCGAGGTGACATCCTCGGGCGTGGTCACGCAGAAGGCGTCGACGAACATGCTGCTGCTGGTCACCCTGACCTCGCCCAACGGCACCTATGACAGTGTGTTTCTGTCGAACTATGCCTCGATCAACCTAAAAGACGCCCTGGCGCGTGTTCAGGGTGTGGGCAAAGCGGACGTTCTGACCAATCTGGAATACGCCATGCGGATCTGGATGGACCCGGATCAAATGGCCGCCCTGTCGATTACTCCTGGCGACGTGATCAATGCCGTCCGCGAACAGAATATCGAGGTCTCTGCTGGTTCCATCGGCTCACCCCCGGTGCCCGAGGGCCAGACCTTTCAATACACGATCAAGACCAAAGGTCGCCTGACTTCGGCGGCAGAGTTCGGCGACATTGTGATCCGAACCGGTGACGCGGGTTCGATCGTGCGCGTCAAAGATATTGCCCGTGTTGAACTGGGCGCGCAGTTCTATTCGGCCTCGGGCTATTTCCAGGCCGTGCCAGCCACGGTGATCGGCATCTACCAGGCCCCGGGCGCCAACGCTCTGGCCGTTTCCGAGCGCGTGCAAGCCGAGCTTGAGCGCCTGTCCCGGTCCTTCCCGACGGATGTGGAATATCAGGTGCCATTCAATACCACCGACTTTGTGGAACAGTCCCTGAATGACGTGGTTACGACCCTGATCCTGACCTTCATTCTTGTGATCTCGGTCGTGTTCGTCTTCCTTGGCAGTTGGCGAGCAACGATCATTCCGGCGGTGGCGATCCCGGTCTCATTGATCGGGACATTTGCCTTCCTGTTGCTGTTTGGCATGTCGCTGAACACGATCTCGCTGTTCGCTTTGGTTCTGGCCATTGGTATCGTGGTGGACGACGCGATTGTTGTCGTCGAGAACGTGGAGCGGATCATCGCGGATGAGGGGCTGCCCCCGGCCGAGGCGACCCGCAAGGCGATGGGCCAGATCACTGGCCCAGTTATCGCGACCACGCTGGTTCTGCTGGCCGTGTTCGTGCCGGTGACCTTTATGCCCGGTATCTCGGGGCGGCTGTATTCGCAGTTCGCCGTTACAATCTCGACCGCTGTTGTCATCTCGTCAATCAACGCGCTGACGCTGTCTCCGGCCCTTTGTGGTCTGGTTCTGAAAGCCAGATCCGGCCCGCCCAAGGGGTTACTGGCCGTGTTCGAGAATTTCATCGGAACCGTGCGCAGCGGATATGTCGCCATCGTGCGAAAACTGCTGATCCTTCCTGTGGTAGCGCTTGCTGTCATCGTGGGCCTCGCCATGGGAACGGGAACGATCATGTCGAACACCTCCAGCGGCTTTATCCCGCTTGAGGATAACGGCTATCTGTTCGTCGACATCCAACTGCCCGACGCGGCCACATTGGAGCGGACCGAAACCGTCTCGGCCCGTGTTGATGACCAGATCCGCGAAATTCCGGGGGTTGCCAGCACCGTGTTGGTCAACGGGTTCTCGTTGCTGAACGGCACAACCACCAACGGCGCGGCAATCTTTGTGAACCTCGAGAATTGGGATGAGCGGCAGGACGATGACCTGAGCGCCGATGCCATTCTGGCCAAGGTTCTGGCCATCGCCAACGGCGAGTCCGCGGCCTCGATTGTGGCCTTTAACCCTCCGCCCATTCAGGGCTTGGGTATGTCGGCGGGTGTCGAGATGGAGGTTCAGCAAACTGGTGGAGGCACTCCGCAGGATCTGGCCTCGGCCGTGGGTTCGTTTGTCTACGCGGCCAACCAGCGGCCCGAAATCGGACAGGCCTATACGACCTTCCGTGCGAATGTCCCGCAGCTGTTCGTTGATCTGGACCGTGAAAAGGCCAAAACACTGAACGTGTCTGTGGCCGAAGTGTTCCAGACCATGCAGGCGCAGCTGGGTTCTTACTACGTGAACGACTTCAACCTTTTCGGGCGGGTGTATCGCGTGATGATCCAGGCTGACGGCAGCTATCGCGACAATGTCGAGGATATCTCGAACCTATACGTCCGTTCCCAAGCGGGTGAGATGGTGCCACTGGGTACACTCATTGATGTTGAGAATGTACTGGGTCCGGTTCTGCTGAAGCGGCACAACCTGTTCCGGTCGGCCACCGTTACTGCTGTGCCTGCTCCGGGGCTTTCCAGCGGCGATGCGATTACCGTCATGACCGAGGAATCGGCCACCGCCCTGCCCCCCGGCTACGCGTTCGAATGGACAGGGACGGCACAGCAGCAGTTGGCCTCGGGCAGTTTGGTGATTGTGATCCTCGGGCTGGCCATCCTGTTCGGCTATCTGTTCCTTGTCGGACAATATGAAAGCTGGACGTTGCCGGTTTCGATCCTGTTATCGGTGATTGTTGCCCTGTTCGGGGCGGTCGCCGCCGTGGCCATCGTAGGCAGTGACATCAACCTCTATACACAGATCGGGATGATCATGCTTGTGGGGCTTGCCTCGAAGAACGGCATTCTGATCGTCGAATTTGCGATGGAGCAGCGGGCAAAGGGACTGTCGATTAAAGAGGCCGCTGCCGAGGCCGCCTTCCAACGGTTCCGTGCAGTGATGATGACGGCCCTATCCTTCCTGCTGGGCGTCGTGCCGTTGCTTGCAGCAAATGGCGCGGGTGCGGCCAGCCAAAAGGCCATTGGTGTTGCGGTATTTGGCGGGATGCTTGCGGCCACATTGGTTGGCGTCATTCTTGTGCCGGTTCTCTATGCCCTGATGCAGGGCCTTCGCGAGTGGATCAAGGGCACCAAGAACGATCCCGGCCCGTCCGAGGAAGCCGCTTAACTCAAACGAAAAGCCCCGCCAGATCGGCGGGGCTTTTTCTTAGGCGGCAGCTTGCGCACTGCGCTCTTCCATCCAGTCCTGTATTCGCGCAATCTGGTCGTCGCTCAATCGCAGGCCCAGTTTGTTCCGTCGCCACACGGCATCCTGGGCCGTGCGTGCATATTCCTTGTCCATCAACCACTCTAGTTCCCGTGCGGTCAGAGTGGCGCCAAAGTCCTCGCCCAGTTCTTCGGCTGATGAAGCTTTGTCCAGAATGGCGCGCGCTTCGGTGCCATAGGCACGGACAAGGCGTTCGGCCCAAGCGCGATCAAGGAAGGTATAGTCAGCCTCCACCCCTGCGACCAGATCCTGAAATCCGTCAACCGAGAAGTCACCACCGGGCAAGGCAACGCCTGCTGTCCACGGACCGGGCAGATCCGGGAAATGCTCGGCCACCTTTTCCAGCGCGCTTTCTGCAAGCCTGCGGTACGTTGTGATCTTTCCGCCAAAGACGTTCAATACCGGCGCTCCACCCTGTGCGTCCACCTTCAACGTGTAATCCCGCGTTGCGGCAGTCGCGCTGCTGGCGCCGTCGTCGTACAGCGGACGAACGCCAGAGTATGTCCAGACGATGTCTTCTCGTGTCACCGGCGATTTGAAATAATTGGTCGCAAAGGCGCACAGATAGTCCTGCTCTGCTTCGGTACAAACCGGCGTTTCAGACGGGTTCGGGTGATCCTGATCCGTGGTGCCAATCAGAGTAAAGTCACGCTCATACGGTATCGCAAAGATAATCCGACCGTCCTCACCCTGAAAGAAATAGCATTTGTCGTGGTCAAACAGCCTGCGCGTCACGATATGGCTGCCGCGCACCAGCCGGACGCCCTCGCGCGAGTTCACGCGAATTTTCGTTTGGATGATGTCCCCGACCCATGGGCCGCCAGCGTTGACCAACATTCTGGCCTTGATGACGCGCGTTTCGCCAGTGCTGCGGTCCTGAACCGTCACGGCCCACAGGTCGTCAACGCGTTCAGCCGACACGACCTCGGTGCGTACCAAAATTTCTGCCCCGCGCGCCTCGGCGTCGCGTGCATTCAGGACAACCAAGCGCGAATCCTCGATCCAGCAGTCAGAGTATTCGTAGGCAGTCTCGAACTTGTCCTGCAGCGGCTGCCCTTCAGGTGCCGTTTTCAGGTCCACCGAAGATGTGCCAGGCAGGATTTTACGCCCGCCTAGGTGGTCGTACATGAACAGCCCCAACCGGATCAGCCAGGCTGGACGCCGACCTTTCATCCAAGGCATGACAGTGCTTAGCAGACGTGAAGTTGGCGTTTCCGAGTCGAACCTCATATCCGCGTGATAGGGCAAGACAAAGCGCATCGGCCAACTGATGTGGGGCATTGCCCTCAATAGTGTTTCGCGTTCTACCAGAGCTTCTCGGACAAGACGAAACTCGAAAAATTCGAGATAGCGTAACCCTCCGTGGAACAGTTTGGTCGAGGCCGACGAAGTTGCCGACGCCAGGTCGTTCATCTCGGCCAATGTCACAGACAGGCCGCGCCCTGCGGCATCCCGTGCGATGCCGCATCCATTGATACCGCCGCCAATAATAAAAAGGTCCGAGACCTGTTCGTTTGTCTGTTCCATATCCGGATGATTCCCCTAGGTGGAAAACGCGCGCTTATTAATCTCAGGAACCCTCGTATCGTCAACGTTAATTTTCGCTTATGTTCGTTTGGACATTCATTTAGGCGAAACCACCTTAAACCTACGCAGACATGTTGCAATTTTCCGAAAATAGAACAAAACCGAACATACACAAATTGGAGCGAACCGTGTCCCTATCCTTTCGTCAGTCCGACATTCTGAACATCGCCAAACAGGACGGCCGCGTGATGGTGGAAGATTTGGCCGCGCGATTTGATGTGACTGTTCAAACAATTCGCCGTGACCTTTCTGAGCTGGCCGATATGGGCAAGCTGGATCGCGTGCATGGCGGTGCCGTCTTGCGCTCGGGCGTGTCAAACATTGGCTACGAAGATCGCCGCGCCCTAAACGCGGACATCAAGGCGCGCATTGCGCAACGCTGTGCACAAGACATTCCTGACGGGGCGTCGGTATTCCTGAACATCGGCACCTCGACCGAGGCCGTTGCCCGGCAGTTGCTGAGCCACAAGGACCTGATGGTGGTGACGAACAACATGAACGTCGCCAATATTCTGGTCGAAAACCCCAATTGTCAGATCGTCGTGGCAGGTGGTGTGTTGCGCCGGTCGGACGGCGGGCTCGTTGGAAACCTCACAATCTCGACCATCGAACAGTTCAAGTTTGACTATGCCATAATCGGGTGTTCGGCGCTGGACATCGAAGGCGATCTTTTAGATTTCGATTTTGAGGAAGTGCGCGTGAGCCAGACCATCATTACGCAATCTCGCCAAACATTTCTTGTCGCGGACCAGTTCAAATTCCAGCGAACTGCACCAGCGCGGATCGCCTCGCTGTCCGAAGTAGATGTGTTTTACACGGATCGCGACCTGCCTGACCAATTGGCTCGTAAATGCATCGAGTGGGATACTCGGTTAATTTTGTGCGCCTGACGTCAAGTAATTCGTACTAAACGAGAATCCTGAATGCAGGTTCTTGCCACACCCGCGCTCGCCTGACACACTGACACTATTGAAATAGTCACTTGATTGGGGAGTTCAGGCTAATGACAGTGCGTTGGAACGCGCTGCGTACTGCCACAACGGCATGGGGCCTCAAGTCAGGCTGCCATATACAGCCAGCAAGTGGCAGAATCCCAGGCCAGCTATGTGTGTCGGCGAAAATTCACTAAAACGACGAACGACCATAAATTGATTGACGAACGGGGCAGCAACAACTGAGGATGGAGCAACCTTCCCCAAAAAGGAGGCACGAGCATGGGACTACTGGGGCAGCCGCTGGGCTACTACGACTACCTGACATTCGTGGCATTGGTTCTGCTCTTGGCGGCGGTGATGGGCCTTTTCATCTTTCTCATGGGGCTTCCAGGCAGGATCGCGATCAAGCGCAACCATCCGCACGCTGAATCCGTCAAAATCATGGGATGGATGGGATTTCTGGCAATCGTTCCTTGGGTCCACGCCTTTATTTGGGCGTTCCACGACAGCGCCACCGTGGATATCCGCCGCATGCCGGATGATGAACGCGACGCCGTTCGCAAGGAAATCAAACGGTTGGGCGGCACGCTGACTGACGAATACCGCGACCCGCTTGATCCCGACGAGACACAGAAAAGCTAAAGCCAAAGGAAGTCACGAAATATGTTTGTCGCCCTCGGCATTACGCTGTTCTACATCATTTTCGTCTGGTTCATTTTCTTTAAAATGCAGTGGCTGAAGTTCAACATCGCATGGGGCATTGTGTCCTTTTGGGTTGGTGCGCACCTTCTGTTGATTTTCCTTGTTGCGCTGCGCTTTTTCCAACCGTTTTCCATCGACAGCCACGTGGTTCGCTCGACCATCCAGATTGTGCCCCGGTTGACCCAGCCGACCCTTTTGACCGAAGTTCTGGTCGAACCCAATACCGAGGTCAAAAAGGGCGATCCCCTCTACCGCTTTGACGACACCGTATTCGCGCTTGAAGTCGAAGAGGCCACCGCGCAACTGGTCGAAGCCCAACAGAACGCCAAAATCCTTGAACAGGATGTCATCGTCGCTGCCGAAAACGTCGAACGCGCAAATGCGCAACTGGCCTATGCACTGACGCAACAATCGCGATACGAGAACCTCGTACCCGCAGGTGGCGCGCGTCAGGACGAACTTGACCGCTGGAACGAACAGGTCACCGAAGATCAGGCCCAGATCAAAGAGGCCGAAGCCAATTTGGAAAAGGCGCAACTGGCGTTGGATTCGCAAATCGAAGGGGTGAACACTGGCATCTTACAGGCGCAGGCGCAGCTTGAGAAAGCCCAGTACTTCCTTGATAACACGACAATTTACGCACCCGAAGACGGCATGATCGTGTCGCAGCAAGCCCGACCGGGGTTGGTTGTGGGTGAAATTCGGCTGGGGGCAATTGCCAGTTTCGTAACTAAGGAAAACCCTTATATCCTAGCCACCTATCGCCAGCAGAACCTGAAATTTGTCGAGCCCGGACAAGAAGTTGAGGTGGCGTTGGACCTCTATCCCGGAGAGATTCTGACCGGCAAGGTCGAGGCGATCTGGTGGGCCACCCGTCAAGGCCAGTACCTGCCCTCGGGCCGTCTGCCCGGCTTTGAATTGCCAAAGCTTCCCGGGCGCATTGCGGTGCAAATTTCGGTCGATGTCCCCGATGGGCACACTTTCCCCGCTGGCGGCCATGCAGCCGTGGCGATCTATACCGGTCAGGGCAAAAGCTTTGAGTTTTTGCGGCGCATCAACATTCGCCTCTACTCTTTCGCCAACTTCATCCGACCCCTGGATATCTGAGGACGCACGACATGACCCGGCCCAGACTTCACCGCAGACTGATCGGCACCGCTCTTTGCGCAGCTCTGCTGGTGGGGTGCGCACCGGTCGGCCCGGACTTCGTGCGCCCGAACTCTCCGGTCGTAAACGAATGGATCGAGGTCAACAGCCCCAGCGCCGGACCTAGCGGCCTGACCTCGCGCAGCGCGCCGGTGGTGAGGTGGTGGGAGACATTCAACGACCCCACGTTGAACAAACTGATCGCCGAAGCCTATGCTCAGAACCTTGATCTGCAAGTGGCAGGCGCGCGCGTTTTACAGGCCCGCGCCCAATTGGGGATTGCCTTCGGAGAATTGTACCCGCAGTCGCAGGCCATTGGCGGTTCGATCCAAAGGCGTCAGATCAGCGAAAATCTGGGGCCGATTTCCGATATCAACCGGATCATCCCTCTGGATACCGAGTTTTCGACGTCACAAGTCGGGTTTGATGCGCAATGGGAACTGGATGTCTGGGGGCAGCAACGGCGCGGCGTTCAGGCGGCGCGGTCCAATCTTGCGCTACAGGTCGCCAATTACGACGACGCGTTGGTGACACTGACCGGAGATGTTGCGGCGCTCTACGTCAACATCCGCGCCTTACAGGAATCTCTGGCCGTCGCGCGTGAGAATATCACGCTACAACAGGAATCCGCCGACCTGACCGAGCTACGCTTTAACAACGGCGTGACGACCGAGTTGGACGTGCAGGAATCCACCGCCCTACTCAACAACACCAAAGCTCTGGTGCCCGAGATTGAAAGTGATCTTCAGCAGACCAAGAATGCGCTGGCCGTTTTGCTGGGCGCCACGCCCTCGCGGATGACCAGCCTGCTGGGCAATTCCGGGCGAATCCCATCGGCCCGCTCCAACGTGGCCGTTGGTGTTCCGGCAGAACTGCTGCGCCGTCGCCCGGATGTCCGCGCGGCTGAACTGGCGGCAGCCACGCAATCAGCGCAGGTGGGGATCGCGATGGCGGATCTATATCCACAGTTCATTCTGTCGGGCTCCATTGGATTGCAGGCCTCGGGCGGTCGCGACTTGTTCAGCTCGGCAAGCTCAACCGGCTTGGCCAACGCGGGTGTGGTTTGGAACGTGCTGAACTACGGCCGGATCAAAAACAATGTACGCGCGCAAGACGCGGCCTATCAGGCGCTGATCGCCAACTACCAGAACACCGTCCTGACGGCTTATTCCGAGGTTGAAAGCGCGATGGTCGCCTACTCGCAGTCACGCAAGCAGGTTGGGTTCTACGAAAACAGCGTCGCCGCATCGCGCAAAGCGGCTGAGATCGCGGTGGATCAATATCGCGACGGCATTGCTGACTATTCCCGTATCCTGAATACGCAGACCGCCCTGTTAAGCTCTCAGGCCAATCTGATTGAGGCGCGTCAACAGGTGTCCAGCAATCTGGTCGCTGTCTACAAGGGGCTGGGTGGTGGCTGGCAGATCCGCCAGAACCAGGAGTTCCTGCCCGAAACAGTGTTGGCAGAGATGGCATATCGCACCGATTGGGGCGACCTGCTGCAAGAGACCCCCACCCGCGCCAGCCTGAACTAATCTCTATTTCGTCAGCCCGCGCAAACCGCCGGACACCAGCACATTCACCTCGTACAGAATCCGAGGCGCTGCCAACCCGCCGGGGCTGGCCAGATAGTTAGGGCTCCATTCCGGGTCAAACTTTTGTTTGAACGACCGCAGCCCCTCGAAATGATAGAACTGCTCGCCATGTTCATAGACAAACCCGCCGACGCGGTTCCAGAACGAGGCCAACTGCCGGTTCTCGATCCCCGAAAACGGCGCGGCGCCCAGCGAGAACCAGTGAAACCCCTGCTCTGCCCCCCAAGACATCATTTCGGCAAACAGCGCATCCATGACAAAGCTGGGGCTGTCAGGTTCATAGCGCATCAGGTCCAGCGACAATTCGGATTTGTGCCCACCTTGAAACAGGTTAGCAAAAGCCATGATCTGACCTGTATCACCTTTCCGCAGAACAGCATGATCAAAGTAAGACAGGTAGTCATCATCGAACCCGCCCAAAGCAAAGCCCTTTTCCTCGCCCGCTTTATTCTGCAACCAGTCGTCTGACACTTTGCGCAACTCAGGCAAGACCGGGGCCAAGTCTTCTTTGGGAATGATCTCAAAGACATAACCCTCCCGTTCGGCCCGGTTCTTGGCTTGACGGAACCGCTTGCGGGACTTGCCATCCAGTGAGAAGTCTTTCAGCGGAACCCGAGCGACCTCACCGATTTTCAGGATGGAAAGGCCCAAATCCAGAAAGGTCGGCAGATATTTGGTCGAGACACTATAGAAGGCACAGAGTTTGCCCTCGCGATCCGCCATTTCGCGCAGTTGCCAGATCAGTTGCTGGCCGGCTTTCTCATCACCCACCGGTTCGCCCTTGCTGATCAACGCGTTGCCGGTGTCGGCATAGGCCAGAAATGCGGTTTCATCCGGCGCGATCAGGAATTGCTTGTCCCCAGTCAGCGAAATCTGAGCTTCGGTGTCTTCGCTTTCCAAAGCCAAGCGCTCCACAACCGGTGGGATTTCAGTGCGCACCAACTGGGGGATTTCCCTGCCGAACAGAGAATTAACAGCCACGATGCCCAGAATGACCGCGACCACAAGGCTGGACCGCAGGAACCGGGATGCGTCGCCGTTCCAGGCAAAGTCCCACCAAAGCGCGTTTTGGTATTCGACATGTGAATAGGCAAACAGCCCGATCCAGAAGATCACAGCCAGCAAAGCGATGACGCTCACCAACCACGGGATGTTCAGACGAAAGATTGATGCGCCGCTGACCCGGTAGAACGCCCCCCGAAAAGTGGCCAGCACAGCGATCGAGGCCAGCATGCCGATCGCTTCGTGGGTATCCAACCCCTTGGTCAGCGAAGCAACAAACCCTGCCACCATCAGCAACATCGCCACGATCCAAGCGCGGTACAGTTTTCGAAACAACCCGCGTGACACCAGAATAAGCAAAACGCCAATCGCACTGCCGGCCAAGTGTGACGCTTCGACAAAGGACAAAGGTAGAAAATCCCTCAACACACCAAGGTTCTGGCTGCTGGACGGCAAAGCCCCTGAAACCAACAGGATGATGCCGGCAACCGCGGTTACGCCTGCTGCCACCATCGGAACAATTGGACGAATGGCGCGATAAACCCACGTGGCTGCGCCGCTGATATGGTGGCGGTGTGTCAGCGCGGATGCGACCGCGATCGACAGGCTGGCAATGACAAATGGCAGAAACGTGTAGACCAACCGATACAGCAACAAGGCCGCGATCACATCTGACCGACCCGAGGCGCCCAGCCCGGCGATCAACGTCGCCTCGAACGCGCCGATACCGCCCGGAGCGTGACTAAGAATACCGACCGCAATCGCACCGATATAAATCGTGAAGAAATACGGATACCCGACCCCAAGGTCAGCGGGCATCAACGTATAAAGAACCATTGACGCGCCGAACAGATCCCCGATCGCGGCCAGCGTCAACAAACCCGCCAGCTTACCGCCGGGCAAATTGAAACCAAAACCGCCATAGGCCAACTTGCGCCCGCCTTTCGCGAGCCAGAAAAACAGGGTTACCAAACCGGCAAGTAAGCAAAGCCCGATGATGGTTTCGGTGGTGTCATTGATCGGTAGAAGCTTTGATATCCCATCCGGGTGCAGGGTGAACAAAATGCCAAGCAATAACACCAAACCTGACCAGAATGCGATCCAGGACGTCGCGATGACACCCGCAACCCGGCTCAGATCCAGCCCCAGCGAGGCATAGATGCGATAGCGGATCGCGGTTCCAGTAATGTAGGAAAAGCCAAGGCAGTTCGACACTGCATAACCGCTGGCCCCTGCCATCCCGGCGACAGTCAAAGGCACCTCGCCCTTGGCCACGCTTTGAACGGCAAACACATCATACATGGACAGTGACAGAAAGCTGAAACACGTCCAGCAGAAGGCGAAAAACATCAGCTTCCAAGACACGTTCGCCACATCTGTCTGAACGTCTGCCCATTTCACGTGCTGGGACAGCTCGTGCAGAACGACCAGTGCGATCAGCGTCACCAGAATCGGAATAGCAATCCGAACAGCGGGCTTTTCAAGAAACCCAGTCACCCGTTCGGCAAGACGCACGGCCCAGAGTTCTTTGTCAGTCTCCTGCGTGGTCATGTTTCCCCCCTGCTCTGAGGCACTGCAACGATCCCGCGCGCGGATGGGCGACGCTGGGCAACCTTGGCACAATTTCCTTGAACCTCAAAGCACTACGAGGCGTCAGACACGGCCCTTGCGCGTTGACAGCAGCAGATTGGTTTCATAACGCGTTATCCCCTCAATCCGTCCGACCTCGATGAGAACTTTGTCGAGTTCGACAAGGGTTTCAGTGCCGATTTCAGCGATCAGGTCCCAACTGCCGTTGGTCGTGTGCACCGCGCGCACCTGACTAAGGGCCGCGATTCTGGCCACGATGCGCTCGGTCCTCCGGCCTTCAATCTCCAGCATCATCAGGCCGCGCACAGGGATTTCTGCCACATCCTGACGCGTGAGGACGGTGAACCCCACAATCTCGCCCGATTGCTTCAATCGCTGCAATCGACTGCGCACGGTGGTGCGAGTCACCCCCAGCGTTTCGGCCAGCTCGGACAGCGATGCCCGTGCGTCCCGATGTAGGGCATTCAACAGCCTGTTATCCAATTCGTCCATTCGTTTTTCTCAGTTTGCAGACTAAGGTTCCTTTTTGAGCATTTTGATCTCTTTCCGCAAGCCATCACGAAGATCTAAACAAACATATGGACAACAAACACGTTATATTGGTCGGCGTTCCGATGGATGCCGGTAAGCGCCGGCAGGGGTGCCGAATGGGGCCTGACGCCTATCGGGTCGCAGGTCTGGATCGTGCCTTGACGGATCTTGGGTGCCGCGTCAGCGACCTGGGCGACATTCGCCCGGACGAGACGGATACACCCCCGCACGAACACCTGTACGCTCTACCGGAATGCGTTGGCTGGACTGCCGCGCTTAACCGGTCCGCACAGGAAACCGCCCCTAAAGGGCTACCGATTTTCATGGGCGGTGATCATGCGCTGTCGATGGGGACGGTTGCGGGCATGGCTGCACATGCCCAACAGGTCGGACGCCCCCTGTTCGTGCTGTGGCTGGATGCCCACAGCGACTTTCACACGCCCGACAGCACCGACAGCGGGAACTTGCACGGAACGCCTGTTGCTTATTTCACCGGCCAACCCGGCTTTGAAGCGTTTCCGCCGGTGCCTGCACCCGTTCCAACGGATCGCGTCGGTATGATCGGTCTGCGCTCGGTCGACCCGGCCGAGCGTGCGCGGCTAGAGCAGGACCAAGCCATGCTCGCCGACATGCGCAGCATCGACGAGCACGGGATCAAGGCCCCTCTTATCGCGTTTCTCGACCGTGTGCGGGCCGCAAACGGAATCCTGCACGTCTCATTAGATGTCGATTTCCTCGATCCTTCCATCGCCCCAGCCGTCGGCACGACCGTTCCCGGTGGAGCGACCGAACGCGAGGCACATCTTGTGATGGAGCTTTTGCATGAAAGCGGTCTCGTTTGCTCGTTGGATTTGGTCGAGTTGAACCCGTTTCTCGACGAACGCGGTCGCACCGCAAAGTTGATGGTCGATCTGGCCGCCTCGCTTCTAGGCCGCCGTATCTTTGACCGCCCAACCCGGAGTTTCTGATGCAATCCTTGCAAGCCCCCTCAGCCGTCGTGATGATCCGGCCTCACGCGTTTACCTCGAACCCCGAGACGCGCGACGACAACGCGTTTCAAACACTGGCCAATCGCTCGGCAACGGCCACATCCATCGACGCGCGCGATGAACACGACAGGGCAGTCGCGCAACTGCGTGACGCAGGTGTAAAAGTTCATGTTTTTGACGACACCGGCGAACACGACACGCCGGACAGCGTGTTCCCGAACAATTGGTTTTCCACCCATCCCGGTGGGCATGTGGCGATCTACCCCATGTTCGTCCCGTCCCGCAGGCGTGAACGCCGAGCGGATGTTATCGAGATGCTCAAACAGGAATACCGCGTTCAGGACGTGATCGATTATTCCGGGCTGGAACAGGACAAGCTGGCGCTGGAAGGCACCGGCGCAATGGTTCTGGATCACGTGGGGCGCGTCGCCTACACGGTCAAATCCAACCGCGCCGACCCTGTTCTGTTGGAGCGGTTCTGCACACATTTCAACTATGAACCCATCGTGTTCGAGGCCCAGGACGCCGAAGGCCGCGACGTGTATCATACCAACGTCCTAATGGGGATCGGAACCGAATACGCGCTGATCTGTCTGGATATGATCACTGACCCAGAACGGCGCGCCACAGTCAAAGCTCGGCTCGAAGAGTCGGGTCGTACAGTCGTCGACCTGACACATGATCAGATCGCGGAATTCGCGGGCAATGCCATCGAACTCAGCGGTCGCGATGGTCTGGTGCTGGCGCTTTCCAGCCGTGCGCTTGCCGCGCTGACCCCTGAACAAATCGCAACAATCGACGCCAGCGCAACGCTGCTGCCGCTTTCGGTTCCCACAATTGAAACCGCCGGTGGATCCGTGCGCTGCATGATTGCAGGCATCCACCTGTCCCGCCGATAGGAGACCCCGATGCAACCTTCCGATAAGGCACTTGTGCCATTCGTATCCGTCGATAACATGATGCGTCTGGTGCATCACATCGGGGTCGAGCGGATGATCACTCAGATAGCGGCCCAGATCGAGTCCGACTTCAAACGGTGGGAAAGCTTCGACAAAACGCCACGCATTCCAGCCCATTCTCCGCACGGTGTGATCGAACTGATGCCGACCTCGGACGGAGAGGCTTATGGCTTCAAATACGTCAACGGCCACCCCAAGAACACGTCTGAGGGGCTGCAGACTGTAACCGCCTTCGGCTTGCTGGCTGATGTCTACACCGGCTATCCGACCCTGCTGACCGAAATGACGATGCTTACGGCTCTGCGAACCGCCGCCACATCTGCGCTGGTGGGCAGCTACCTCGCGCCCAAGTCATCTTCGGTGATGGCCATGATCGGCAACGGGGCTCAGTCGGAATTCCAGTGCCTTGCCTTCAAGGCAATGTGCGGAATAACCACCGTGCGCCTCTATGACACTGACAGCAACGCGACACAAAAATGCGCCTCGAACCTTCAAGGCAAAGGCTTGACAGTTGTGCCCTGCAAAACGCCCGAAGAAGCCATCGAAGGCGCGCATATCATCACGACCTGCACAGCTGATAAAAAGTATGCCACGATCCTGACCGACAACATGGTCGGACCAGGTGTTCACATCAACGCCATTGGCGGCGACTGCCCGGGCAAGACAGAACTGCACCGCGACATCCTGCTGCGCTCGGACATTTTTGTTGAATACCCCGAGCAAACTCGGATCGAAGGCGAAATTCAGGCGCTCGATGCCGACCACCCTGTAACCGAGATGTGGCAGGTCATGACAGGCCAAGCCGAGGGTCGCCGCGATGACCGGCAGATCACATTGTTCGACAGCGTAGGCTTTGCGATCGAGGATTTCTCGGCCCTGCGATACGTCAAATCAGCCATTGAAGGCACTGAGTTCTTTGAGCCCCTCGACATGCTGGCCGACCCAGACGATCCGCGGGACCTGTTCGGCATGCTGATGCGCGCTGGGTGACTTTCGGACAGGGGGCTTTGCCCCCGCCGCCTTCGGCGCCTCCCCCAAGGTATTTTCAGCCAGATGAAGCACGGATCCGCTTCTTCATCTGGCCCCAAATACCTCGGAGCGCGAGGCAGAGCCTCGCAAATTGCCCCCGTTCACCCAGCGAGCGACGGTAAATAGAGTACGATGGCCGGGAACGCTACGAGCAGTGCGATGGTGACGGCGTCCGCGATGAAGAAGGGTGTTACTCCTTTGAATACATCCTGAACGCTCAGATCAGGGCGCACGCCAGCCACGACAAAGCAGTTCAGGCCGATAGGGGGCGTAATCAGGCAGAACTCGGCCATCTTGACGACCAAAATTCCGAACCATATCGCGCACATCGGACCGGACATGCCAAAGGCGCTTTCCGCAGCGCTTACCGTTTCGCCGCCATTCAGGGCCATGACCGCCGGGTATACGACCGGCAAGGTCAGCAGCAGCATGCCGATAGCGTCCATGAACATGCCCAGTACCGCATAGGCCAGCAGGATACAGATCAGGATCAACATCGGCGACATTTCCAGCGCGGTAATCCAGTCGGAAAACGCGCCTGGCAGGTCTGCGAAGCCCAGAAAGCGCACATAGATCAGCACGCCCCAGATTATCGAAAAGATCATCGCTGTCAGTTTGGCAGTTTCCAGCAAGGCTGATTTCAGCTCGGTCCAGCGCATGCCGTGGAATAGGGCAAAGCAGAAGACGATGAAGGCTCCGATGGCGCCGCCCTCGGTCGGAGTGCCCCACGCCTTCTCACCGAACGGGTTGTAGACAAAGCAGATGATGATCAGGATCACGGCGACAATCGGGATTGCCCCCGGCAAAGCGGCGAACTTTTGTTTCCAAGTGAAACCAGTAACCGGAGGGCCAACGGATTTGAAGAAAACGGCAATCCCTACGATCAGCAGCCCGTAAACCACGGCAGAGAACGCGCCCGGAATAAAGCCAGCCAGCAACAGCTTGCCGACATCCTGCTCGACGATGATGGCGTAAATCACGAGGATGGCTGAAGGCGGGATCAGTGAGGCCAAGGTGCCGCCAGCTGCGACCACTCCGGCGGCGAATTGCTTGTTGTAACCAACCTTGAGCATCTCAGGGATGGCGATGCGGGCGAAGACGGCAGAGGTAGCAACCGATGCCCCGGATACGGCGGCGAACCCGGCGGTTGCGAACACGGTCGATACAGCCAGACCGCCTGGAACCCAGGCAACCCAGCGTTTCGCCGCCTCGAACAAAGCGCGGGTGAGGCCGGCGTAATAGGCAAGATAACCGATCAGGATGAAGGTCGGGATAAGGCTGAGAGTGTGGGCGGCGACTTTGGAATGTGGCACCTGCCCTGCGGTTTTGACAGCGACTGTCAGCGCTTTGCCAAAGCGGTCCGGGTCGTATCCAAATTTGGCCCAGAAAATCCAGACCAAGCCCACGAGCCCGGCGAGCCCTGCAGCGAAGGCGACACGCATGCCTGTGACCACCAAGACCAGCAGGCCACCCGTGACCCACAGGCCAATGTCTATCGTGTCCATGCGCTAGTCCTGCCCTTCAAATTGGTCAGCCTCGGCAGCGGCCTGAGCCGCCGCGTCCTGAATCAGAGGCACAGCCACGGGGTGTTCAAGCCCCAACACAAAGGCGCGACCATAGCCCCAAATCTGCAGCACCAGCCGTACACACAGCACAGAAAACGCCACAGGCGCCAACAGCTTGGCAGGCCAGAGCGGAATACCAATGTCGATGGAACTGTCGCGGCTCCATAGCGGCGCACCAAAGTCGAAAGATCGGTCGAAATGGGACCAACTGCCCCAAACCAGCGCCAACATCAGCACAAGGATCAAGATCACCGAGATCAGTTCGAACAACCAAAGCGCCCGCCCATGCAGGCGCGCAATCACGATGTCCATTCGGATATGCCCGCCGCTGCGCTGAACGTAGGAAATGCCAAGGAAGGCGATCAAGGGCATGGCTTGCTCGATCCAGTCCACGTATCCCGGCAAAGGCGCGTTTATCGCGTTGCGTCCGCTGACCGAGACAACAGCCAACACCATCAGGCCAAAGACGGCCAGCCCACTGATCAGGGCTAGAAACTGCTCTAACTTCAATAGGTGACGATCCAGCCGACTCAGGCGGCTGCCGTCTTCAAGCACCGTGGCCTGTCCTGCCATTCCGGTGGTCCCCTGTATTTTTGGATGGGTGTCCGGGTGCCTGAAAAGGCACCCGGTTCAGACGATCAGTTGCCGCCGCGTTGCTGCTTCAACGTTGCCTGCACCAGATCATAAAGATCCTGTGCCGGAAGGCCCTGCGCTGACATGTCAGCAATCCACTGCTCGCGGATCGGATCAGCCGCCTTGGTGCGGAACTCTTCGATTACAGCGTCGTCGATCTCAACCTTTTGAACGCCTTTTTCTGTCAGAACGCTGTCCCACTGTTCCAGCAACCCGCCGTAGTTGGTCAGGTAGTGGGCGATCGCTTCGTCGACCGAACTGTCCAGCGCCTCACGGTGCTCAGGCGACAAGGCCTCATAAGCTTCGATATTCACAACCACCGGGCAGTTGACCGTGCCGGGGTTGAGGTTGGCTGTCCACCAGTCGGCCTCATTGATCGTGCCGAAAGACAAGTGCGCGTGCTGAGCAAAAGCAACGGTGTCCACAACGCCGGACTCCATCGCGTTGAATGCCTCGGTTGCAGGAACCGAAGTCGGCACACCGCCGACAGCTTCGAAGGCCTGCCCCAGACCACCGGTGGCGCGGACGCGCATTCCGTCGAATTCTGCCAGTTCATCCCGCGGCTCACCGGTACCGACAATATTATACTGCGGCATGGGCGAGGTCATGATGATCCGGGCGTTCCACTGCGCCATCTCATCCTTCACCGCAGGATGATCGTAGACCGCATGGCTGACGGCGACTTCTTCTTCCAGGTTATTCACTCCAAGGAACGGCAATTCCAACACGGTGATCGCGCGGTTCTTGTCGCGGTGGTAGCCTGCGCAAAACTGTGCCATCTCGAAGGCACCGATCTCGATCCCGTCCAGATTCTCGCGCGGTTTTGACAGACCGCCATAACTGACATTGATCGTAAACTCGCCATTGGTCTTTTCGCTGACCAGCTCTGACAATTTCTCAACATGTTCGGTAAACGCGCGGCGTTTACCCCAGACCGAGGCGTTCCATTCAGTTGCTGCGGCCTCGGACACGAAGGCAACAGTCAAGGCGGCGACAGCAGCGCCGCTCAACATCTTTTTCATAGTGATTTCTCCCTTTGCTGCGCTTCTTGAATAAGCGCTTGGGTTCAAAGCTAGCGCCAACATCATAATGTGCCAACCCCACAGAGATCTGGCCACCCGCTGATCGACAGCGCTAACAATCAAATGTTGAATCCGAGACACATGAATCCGCAATGATCCACCCAAGAAACAGCCCCTCATTTCGTTACACCTATTATGTTGTTTTTTTTATTTTTTTATGACTTCTTATAAATTTGTTTACTAGTAGCCGACAGAAAATAAAATTTCTTTACAAACAAATCCAAAGATATCGGTAATTTATTCCATTGTTTTCAGTTCTGCTTAATATTTCCATCGGGGAGGAAACGGGTCGACATCGCCCGTTCCGCGGGCAAGATTCGGCCCGGTGAAATGAAGTCCAGAGGGAGGAGCCTCAGTATGACAACCGCTGCCCAGGCAGATGCCAACGTATATCCGCCGTCCGCCGAAACCGTTGCCCGAGCACATGTTGATGCTGACAAGTACAACGAAATGTACAAAGCCTCGATCGAAAACCCCGTCGCGTTCTGGGATGAACAAGGCAAGCGGGTCGATTGGATCAAGCCTTACACTCAGGTCAAGGATGTCAGCTATGACTTCGGGTCGGTGGGCATCAATTGGTATGCGGATGGCACCTTGAACGTGTCAGCCAACTGCCTGGATCGTCATTTGAATACACGTGGCGACCAGACCGCCATCATCTGGGAGCCGGATGATCCAAACGACGAAGCACAGCATATCACATATGCCGAGTTGCACCGCCGCACCTGTCGTATGGCAAACATTCTTGAGTCGCTGGGCGTGCGCAAAGGTGATCGCGTTGTCATCTACCTGCCGATGATCCCCGAAGCCGCTTACGCCATGCTGGCCTGTGCGCGGATTGGTGCGATTCATTCAATTGTGTTCGCGGGCTTCTCACCGGATGCGCTGGCCGCAAGGGTCAACGGGTGCGACGCCAAAGTTGTCATCACCGCTGACGAAGCTCCGCGTGGTGGACGCAAAACTCCGCTGAAATCGAACGCAGACGCAGCCCTGCTGCACTGCAAGGACACGGTGAAATGTCTGGTGGTCAAACGGACCGGCGGTCAAACCACATGGGTTGACGGTCGTGATTTCGACTACAACGAAATGGCGCTGGAGGCGGATGACTATTGCGCCCCCGCTGAGATGAGCGCCGAGGACCCACTGTTCATTCTGTATACCTCCGGCTCAACCGGTCAGCCGAAAGGTGTTGTTCATACGACCGGTGGCTATCTGGTCTATGCGGCGATGACGCATGAGATTACCTTCGATTACCATGAGGGCGATGTGTACTGGTGTACCGCTGATGTGGGCTGGGTCACCGGACACAGCTATATCGTCTATGGCCCGCTGGCCAATGGCGCGACCACGCTGATGTTCGAAGGGGTGCCGACGTATCCTGATGCCTCGCGGTTCTGGCAGGTTTGCGAAAAGCATAAGGTGAACCAGTTCTATACCGCTCCGACGGCTATCCGTGCCCTAATGGGCCAAGGCAATGAGTTCGTCGAGAAATGCGACCTCAGCGATCTGCGGACATTGGGCACCGTGGGTGAGCCGATCAACCCAGAAGCCTGGAATTGGTACAATGAGGTTGTCGGCAAGGGCAAATGCCCAATCGTGGATACATGGTGGCAGACCGAAACCGGTGGTCACCTGATGACCCCCCTGCCCGGCGCACATGCAATGAAGCCCGGCTCGGCGATGAAACCTTTCTTTGGCATTCAGCCCGTGGTGCTGGACCCTCAGTCCGGGGTCGAAATTGAAGGCAACGGTGTCGAGGGTGTTCTGTGCATCAAAGATAGCTGGCCCGGACAGATGCGCACCGTCTGGGGTGATCACGAGCGATTCGAGAAGACTTATTTCTCGGACTACAAGGGTTACTACTTTACCGGTGATGGCTGTCGCCGCGACGAGGACGGCGATTACTGGATCACCGGACGCGTGGACGACGTGATCAACGTCTCGGGTCACCGCATGGGTACGGCTGAGGTCGAAAGTGCTCTGGTGGCGCATGCCGCAGTGGCCGAGGCCGCCGTGGTTGGCTATCCCCATGAAATCAAAGGACAAGGCATCTATTGCTACGTCACTCTGATGAACGACCGTGAGCCTTCGGATGATCTGCTGAAAGAGCTGCGCACTTGGGTGCGAACCGAGATCGGCCCGATTGCCTCACCTGATGTAATCCAGTGGGCCCCCGGCCTCCCCAAAACCCGTTCAGGCAAGATCATGCGCCGTATCCTGCGCAAGATTGCCGAGAATGACTTCGGCTCGCTGGGTGACACCTCGACACTGGCTGATCCGTCGGTGGTCGAGGACCTGATCGAAAATCGTGCGAACAAGTGAGGATGTGATGGACGCTGCCACGACCATATCTCCCGCTGTTCTGATCCTTCTCGGCCCTCCGGGTGCCGGGAAGGGTACGCAAGCGCGGATGCTTGAGGACACGTTCGGGCTGGTTCAGCTTAGTACCGGTGATCTGCTGCGCGAAGCCGTTGCTGCCGGCACCGAGGCTGGGAAAGCCGCCAAGGCCGTGATGGAAGCCGGTGATCTTGTCAGCGACGAGATTGTCATTGCCATCCTGCGTGACCGCATGGCTCAACCAGATTGCACCAAGGGCGTTATCCTCGACGGATTTCCCCGCACCACGGTTCAGGCCGAGGCGCTGGATGGCCTGCTGACCTCGTCCGGGCAAAAGATCAATGCCGCGATCAGCCTTGAGGTTGAGGATGCGGAAATGGTGATCCGTATTTCGGGCCGCTACACCTGCGCCGGTTGCGGAGAAGGCTACCACGACACGTTCAAAAAGCCGGTGAAAGAAGGCGAATGCGACAAGTGCGGCCACACCGAATTCAAGCGCCGTGCTGATGACAATGCGGAAACCGTGGCTTCGCGGTTGACCGCTTATCACGCGCAAACCGCGCCGCTGATTGACTATTACCAGGCCCAGGGCGTGCTGAAAGGCGTTAATGCCATGGGCCAGATCGACGACATCGCCCGCGACCTGCAAGGGGTTGTGAGCGGTGTGATGAAGTAAGGGGAGGAGATAAGCCCGCCTAAAGGGCTTTGATCCGAAAACAGAATTCTTTGATGGACCCGCCTCGGCGGACCAGAGAAGTTTTGCCTGACGTCACGGGGCGTTCGGCACAATCGAAAAGCGGCCCGACGCACTGGAGGAGTTGGGCAAAGGGCCGCCCAACGAGGAAGCGAAGGAGGAACCCGCATGGCGGATCAATCTACAAACTCCGCGCAGACTGCCGAGGCCGACAAGGGCTATTGGCAGGCCAACCTGCGTCTCATCTACATCAGCCTCGCGATATGGGCGCTGGTGTCGTTTGGATTCGGCATTCTGCTGCGTCCGTTGCTGTCGGGTATCGCCGTGGGCGGCACCGACCTGGGCTTTTGGTTCGCTCAGCAAGGCTCAATACTGGTCTTTCTGGTGCTGATCTTCAACTACGCCTGGCGCATGAACAAGCTGGACGCCGAACACGGCGTGGATGAGGAGTAAACCCAATGGACCAGTTTACCATCAACCTGCTGTTTGTTGGCGCGTCCTTTGCGCTATACATCGGCATCGCGATCTGGGCCCGTGCGGGTTCCACGTCGGAATTCTACGCCGCCGGTCGCGGCGTTCACCCGGTCACCAACGGTATGGCGACAGCGGCAGACTGGATGTCTGCGGCCTCGTTCATCTCGATGGCGGGCCTGATTGCCTTTACCGGCTATGACAACTCGACCTTCCTGATGGGTTGGACCGGTGGCTACGTGCTGCTGGCTCTGCTGCTTGCGCCTTACCTGCGTAAGTTCGGCAAGTACACCGTCTCGGAGTTCATCGGCGACCGCTTCTACAGCCAGACGGCACGCGTCGTCGCGGTGATCTGTCTGATCGTTGCGTCGGTGACCTACGTGATCGGTCAGATGACCGGCGTTGGCGTGGCCTTTGGCCGCTTCCTTGAGGTGTCGAACACATCCGGTCTGCTGATCGGCGCATGTGTGGTGTTTGCCTATGCGGTGTTCGGCGGGATGAAAGGCGTGACCTACACGCAGGTCGCTCAGTACTGCGTGCTGATCACCGCCTACACCATTCCCGCGATCTTCATCTCGCTGCAGCTGACCGGTACGCCCGTTCCGGCGCTGGGTCTGTTCAGCGATACCGCCAGTGGTGAACCTCTGCTGACCAAGCTGGATGCGATCGTGACCGAGCTGGGCTTTGCCGAGTATACGGCGCACCACTCGAACACGTTGAACATGGTTCTGTTCACGCTGTCGCTGATGATCGGTACTGCCGGTCTGCCGCACGTGATCATGCGCTTCTTCACCGTGCCGAAAGTGTCTGACGCCCGCTGGTCAGCTGGCTGGACGCTGGTCTTCATCGCGCTGCTGTACCTGACCGCCCCTGCGGTTGGCGCAATGGCTCGCCTGAACATCACCGACATGATGTGGCCCAACGGTGGCATCGACGGCGGCGCTGTTTCGGTCGAAGAGATCGACACCGATCCGCGTTACGACTGGATGAAAACGTGGCAGAAAACCGGCCTGCTGGACTGGGAAGACAAGAACGGCGACGGCAAAATCCAGTACTACAACGATGCCAATGCAGACATGCAGGCGATCGCTGAAGAAAAAGGCTGGGTTGGTAACGAGCTGACCAAGTTCAACCGCGACATCCTGGTTCTGGCCAACCCCGAGATTGCCAACCTGCCGGGTTGGGTGATCGGTCTGGTCGCTGCCGGCGGTCTTGCGGCAGCTCTGTCGACCGCTGCTGGCCTGTTGCTGGCGATTTCGTCGGCGGTGTCCCACGACCTTGTCAAAGGCGCGATCAACCCGTCGATCTCTGAAAAAGGAGAACTGTTGGCGGCGCGGATCGCAATGGCCGTAGCCATCGTTGTAGCAACCTATCTGGGTCTGAACCCACCGGGCTTTGCGGCGCAAACCGTGGCCTTGGCCTTCGGTCTCGCGGC
This sequence comes from Ruegeria sp. AA6, assembly GCF_056542865.1. Lineage (NCBI taxonomy): Bacteria > Pseudomonadati > Pseudomonadota > Alphaproteobacteria > Rhodobacterales > Roseobacteraceae > Ruegeria > Ruegeria sp. AA6. The sequence goes on along the minus strand of NZ_JBQGAN010000001.1, from coordinate 356,772 downwards.
TGCCTCGATCTTCCCGGCGCTGATGATGGGGATCTTCTCGACCCGCATCAACAACACCGGCGCAGTCTGCGGTATGCTGGCTGGATTGGTTGTGACCCTGGTCTACATCTTCCTGCACAAAGGCTGGCTGTTCATTCCGGGCACCAACTCGTTCACCGATGCTGACCCACTGCTGGGTCCGATCAAGTCGACCTCATTCGGTGCCATCGGTGCGATGATCAACTTTGCAGTCGCATTCGTTGTCGCAGGTATGACCAAAGAGACTCCGAAGGAGATCGTGGAACTGGTCGAAAGCGTTCGCATTCCCCGTGGCGCGGGCGCAGCTCAGAATAAATGAGCATGATGCGGCATATGGTTAACTTCCATGTGCCGCGTTTTTCGATCTACTGTTCCCGCCCGGCACACCACCGGGCGGGATTTTTCAACCAGAATCCAAGGAGTGTCTGATGCCCCTGTCCCATGACCAGATCACCCGGTTTCTGAAATCCGTACACCCCTATGACGCCCTGCCCGCGGAAACGCTGGATGATCTGGCCAAGCAGATCGAAGTATGGGAGGTCGACGAAGGGTTTCCTGTATACGAACTGGGCAACACCCTGCCCGGCGTTTTCGTGATCTACGAAGGACAGGTTGAGATCACGGACGAAAATGGCGCCGTCGTTTCGCATCTTGGCCTGCGCAATTCCTTTGGTGAACGTGGCCTGCTGAAAGACGGCAAAGCCGCAACGCACGCACACGCACATACGCCGTCCGTTCTGATGGTGCTGCCCCCGAACGTTGTGCGCGAGTTGATCGACGACCACGACGTCGTCGCCAAATTCTTCAATCGCACACGGGGTGAGCGCACTGGCCCGCAAAGTCTTGCGACCAGTTCGATTGACACGCTCATGGCCCGCAACCCGGCGGTCTGCCCACCTTCGATGCCGGTACGCGAAGCGGCACAAATGATGCGAGACCGCCATATCTCGTCGCTCTGCATCAGCGAGGGTGACAATTTTCTGGGCATCGCCACATTGAGGGACATTTCCGGTAAATACGTAGCGGATGGAATGCCCGAGGACACGCCGGTTTCGGCCATTATGACACCTGATCCGGTGACGCTTTCACCCACCGATATCGGTTCGGACGTCCTTCACGTGATGATGGAGCGTGGGATCGGTCACATCCCGATTTCCGAGGGCGGCAAGCTGGTTGGAATCGTCACTCAGACCGACTTGACCCATTACCAGGCGGTCAATTCGGCCGAACTGGTACGCCGCATCGCCAATGCCAATTCAGCCGCTGAGATGGCATTGGTCACGGCGGAAATTCCGCAGCTTTTGGTGCAACTGGTTGCTGGTGGGAACCGGCACGAGATTGTCACCCGCCTGATCACCGACATCGCCGACACTGCTACTCGACGTCTGTTGGCACTGGCTGAAAAGAAACTGGGGCCACCGCCTGTACCCTATCTGTGGCTGGCCTGCGGTTCGCAAGGACGGCAGGAACAGACGGGGGTGTCGGATCAGGACAACTGCCTGATGCTGGACGACAGCGCGACCGAAGACGACATGGCCTATTTCGCGGATCTGGCTAAGTTTGTGTCGGACGGGCTGGACACCTGCGGATATTTCTATTGTCCCGGTGACATGATGGCGACAAATCCTCGCTGGTGTCAGCCGGTGCGTATCTGGCGCGACTACTTCAACGGATGGATTGCCAAACCCAACCCCGAAGCGCAGATGCTGGCCTCGGTCATGTTTGACCTTCGCCCAATCGGTGGGGCTTTCGAGCTGTTCGCTGATCTGCAGGCCGACACGCTGGCGGCGGCGAATGCGAACTCGATCTTCGTGGCGCACATGATTTCGAACTCTCTGAAACACACTCCGCCTCTGGGCCTGCTGCGCGGCTTTGCCACCATCCGTTCGGGTGAGCATCGCAACACGCTGGATCTAAAGCATAACGGCGTTGTTCCCGTGGTTGACCTAGCCCGCGTTTACAGCCTGCAAGGGAAATTGACCGAGGCCAACACCCGCGCGCGTCTGAAAGCAGCCGAAGCTGCAAATGTGCTTAGTGCATCGGGTGCTCGCGATTTGCTGGACGCCTATGATTTGATTGCAGAAACGCGGCTAGAGCATCAGGTAAGGCTGGTCAAATCCGAAGAAAAGCCCGACAACTACCTGCCACCGTCCACCTTGTCGGATTTTGAGCGAAGCCACCTGCGTGATGCTTTTGTCGTTGTAAAAACAATGCAGTCGGCGGTGGGCCATGGCAAAGGTATGCTGGGTTAGGCATTAAATTGAACGGGCGCAATCGCCTGATACGCGGAGAGACACATGTTTCTGGAACTGATCGGCACAATATTTGCAGGCTTTGCATTCGCTGGCGTGGTGATGGTGCTGAACAAACTGACGGGCGGCCGCCTGCCCCGCTGGGCAGCGCCGGTAGCCGCCGGTCTGGGCATGATCGGCATGACGATCGCCAGCGAGTATTCCTGGTATGACCGCACCGTCGACACGCTGCCCGAGGGTATGGAAATCGTGCAAGAGGTTGAAAGCAAAGCCTTCTACCGCCCGTGGACCTACGCTGTCCCCTTCGTCAACCGATTTGCGGCAGTTGATACCGCCTCGGTCCGAACCAACGAGCAAGTGCCGGAACAACGGTTGGCGGACATGTATTTCTTTGGCCGCTGGTCCCCGGTATCGAAATTGCCGATCGCCGTCGACTGCGCCGCAAATAGCCGCGCTAGTCTGGCCGACGGAGCCGAATTCGGAGACGATGGCCGCCTCCTGAACGCCGACTGGCTAAGCGTCAGCGCCCAAGATCCAATCGTCGAGGCCACCTGCGGAGTGTAACATGCTGACCCGGCTAAGCCTGCGCGTACGAATATTTCTGTTCTTCTGTCTGCTCGCTGTTGGGGCGCTGGCCGTCAGTTCAGTGGCGCTCTGGATCAGTTATCTGCGAGTCGCCGATCCTAGCCTAGTAAATGCTTTCATCCTGGCTGAAATCATCATGGGATTTGGGTTTATCGCCCTGATCATCGCGATCTGGTTGATGTTTGACGACAATGTCGCCAAGCCTATTGAACGGTTGTCAGCCCAACTGCGTGCCCGCGCCCATGCGGGCGTCAGCACAGATGTTGACATGCAAGCCGCGCGTTACCTTGGCGATCTGGCCCCTGCTGCTGCTGGGCTAGCAGATCAGCTATCAGGCAAAACTCTGGACGTTGCCGAGGCCGTGGCCGCCGAAACCGCCCATCTGGCGGCGGAAAAACAAAGGCTGACTGCTCTGCTGACCGAAATCCCGGTGGCGATGGTTTTAGCCAGCCCAACACACAAGATCGTACTTTATGACGGGCAAGCGGCTGGGGTTCTCGCTCAGATCGCGCATCCCCGCCTGAACGCCTCTCTTTTCGAATACCTGCAGCCCAATGCACTGCAACAAGCTTATGATAAATTGTCGAAATCCGGGTTCGAAGTCGACTGCACCCTGACCAGCATCGACGGTGCGCAAACATATACCGCCCGAATGAAACCTCTGGGCGATGCGCCGGGATATTTGCTTATATTCGATGAAAGTGCGGCGAATATTTCACCCGAGGCCGCTCGGCCCTTGGTCTATGATTTCGATCTGTTGACCAGCGCGGTCGGAGGGCAATTTGAAACCCTCGCGTTGCAGGACCTATGCTTTGTCGTGTTCGACACTGAAACCACCGGCTTGCTGCCGCACAAGGATGAGATCGTCCAGATCGGTGCGGTTCGGGTGGTGAACGGACGCATCGTAAATGGCGAGCGATTGGATATTCTGGTCGATCCCGGGATACCGATTCCGCCAGCCTCGACCAAGGTGCACAAGATCAGCGATCGCATGGTTCAGGGCGCACCGGACATTACCGAAGCCGGGCGTAGGTTCCATCAATTTGCGCGCGATGCGGTCATCGTTGCCCATAACGCGCCCTTCGACATGGCCTTTCTGCGACGCCACGCCAAGCGCATGGAAGTGGATTGGGATCATCCCATTCTGGACACGGTTCTGCTGTCGGCTGTCCTATTCGGTGCCAGCGACAAACACACGTTGGACGCGTTGTGCGACCGGCTAGAGATCACCATTCCGCATGAGCTGCGCCACACCGCATTGGGAGACGCAGTTGCCACGGCCCAGGCGCTGGTTAAAATGCTGCCGATGCTGCAGGCCCGTGGCATGACAACCTTTGGTGCCGTTATCGAAGCGACCCGTCAGCACGGTCGTCTTCTGGAAGATCTGAACTAAGCGTCAATTTGTTCATGCAAGACTCAGCTTTTCATGGACAATTCCCGCAGGTCGTGGCACCTGATGCAGGCCATGGCTTGAGCGGACGATGACAAAGAAAACCTTTACCCCGACCCCAGATCAAAGCGTCGCATTTCGCGAGGCGTTGGGGTGTTATGGCACCGGCGTGACCGTCATCACAACGAACACTGAAAACGGCCCGCGCGCCATCACAGTGAACTCGTTTTCGTCAGTATCGTTGGACCCGCCTTTGGTGCTGTGGTGCCTGGCTAAAGATTCGCACCGCTTCAACTCGTTCAACGCGTGCCAGCACTACTCGATCCATGTGATGGCAGAAGAACAGCAGGAACAAGCATTGAAATTCGCCCGCGACGGGTTGGATTTTTCGCATGCAAACTGGGAACCGGACCATAAAGGTCGCCCTCAGCTGTCCAATTGTCTGGCCCGGTTTGACTGTCAGCTTCACGCCAAACACGAGGCCGGAGATCACCTGATCCTTGTCGGCGAAGTCGAACAGGTGATGTACCGCACCGGTAAAGGCCTGATCTTCAAGCGCGGGCAATTTGGTGGCTTCGCTGACCTGCTTTAATCGTCTATCGAGCCGTGAACGGCCAACGCCTCAAGCTGGGTCTCTTGAGGTGCGATGATGCGAAATGCTTCGTGCACGCCAGTCTGGGACAATTCACGCACCACTGTAAGCAGAGTATTTGGCGCGTGTTCCTCGCACAGTTCAGCCATGTGGGAGATTTCCGTTTGCGCGACACTCAAGGCGACCTCAACTGAAGGCGCTCCGTAGAATTGGACGAAATGTTCAGCCAGATTCTGTGCGATTTGGTCCAGTTCCGCCTGCTCGATCTGCGTGACCGCCACAAAGGTTACGCGCCCAAAGGTTTCTATCCCTAGCCAACCGTTTAAAAACGCTTGGCGCGCTTTGCCTTCCAGATCGGCCTGCCCCCAGTTTGAGAATTCGAACCCGCCCGAAATACACCACTCCCCCGTTCGTGCCGGAGAGTGAAACACGTTCATATCGCTTTCGTCGAAATGTATCGCACGAGCCAGTTTCATCACACCTTCTCCAACAGTTCCGTCAGCGGGCGCAGTCGTGTTTCGCTGCCATCTCGGATCAGCATACCGAACCGCTCATCCGTGCCCAGAAATACCCCTGTCTCGCACGGCTCTCCTACGCCGCGCAACAGGCCCATCCATTCGCCGTGCAGGGGAGCGTTGCCGTCCTCTTGCCAGCGGTTCAGCCAAGTCAGCATATGCCGCGACCAGCTTTCAACAAGCCGCTCTGCCGAGACATCGGCACAGCCTTCGTTATATAGCGCAGTTATATCCGGCGTTTTTCCGGGGTTGTCTGCGGTTTGTAGCAGCGCAAGTTCCCAGCCAACGACCAGCCAGTCCGGCTCTACTTCGGGTTCGCTGGTCGAGGCCGCAACATGGAACATCCCGCATTTCGCGCCGTTTACGCAGATCAGTCCGTCCCACCCCAGATGCACTGCGACCTCGGGCGGGGCCAGCGCGCCCAGTGCGTTCTGGAACCCTACTGCGCACAGCGGCAACATCGCCATTGCGTCCTGCAAAGGTACTTCGGGCGCAAAGACAATCGCCACCCGCAGCCGGTCGGACTGAATGTTGTAAACAACGGTCCCGGCATCGCAGCCCAGCGCCGCCATGGCCTGAGCACGCTCGAACGGGTCTTCCCCACCCTGCACCGGATGACCCGCCAGCAAGGGGGGGAAGACCGGCTGGCTCATGCTTTGCCCTTGGCAATCATGTCGCGGGCGATAGAGCGGAACGCTTCGGCCTGCGGGCTATCGGGTTTGCTGACAACGATCGGGGCACCACCATCCGCCGCAACGCGAATATCAAGGTGCAGCGGGATTTCCCCCAGCAGTGGAACGCCCAAAGCTTCGGCCTCGGACGCGACACCGCCATGGCCGAACACGTGCTCCTCATGCCCGCAGTTCGAACAGATATGGGTCGACATATTTTCGATCATCCCGACGATCGGCGTCTTGAGTTGGTTGAACATGTCGATCCCCTTGCGGGCGTCGATCAGGGCCACGTCCTGCGGGGTCGAAACAACAATGGCACCATCCACCTTGAACTTCTGACTCAGCGTCAGTTGCACATCACCGGTGCCGGGCGGCAGGTCGACGATCAGCACGTCTAGCGCACCCCATTGTACCTGGTTCATCATCTGCTGTAGCGCGCCCATCAACATTGGACCACGCCAGACAACCGCCTGCCCTTCGTTGGTCATCAATCCCATCGACATCATAGTCACGCCGTGATTGCGCAGCGGCAGGATGGTCTTGCCATCAGGGCTGGCCGGGCGGCCCGAGACACCCAGCATCCGAGGCTGAGATGGGCCGTAAACATCCGCGTCCAACAGACCGACACGGCGCCCTTCAGCCGCCAACGCGCAGGCAAGGTTCGCAGACACGGTGGACTTGCCCACACCGCCCTTGCCCGAAGCAACTGCAATGATCCGGTCAACACCCGGAACGGCCTGCGGTCCGGTTTGCGAGGGCTTCGGCTTGGGCTTCAGATCAGGCGGTGCCTTGTCCGAGTGTGCGGTCATCATGGCCGATACAGTCGCCACGCCGTCCACCATCTGTGCGGCCTGTTCAGCGGCCGCGCGGACGGGCTCCATCCGCTCGGCCTGCTTGGGGTCAATCTCCAACACGAAACGCACAGTATCGCCTTCGACGTTCAGCGCCCGAACGACACCCGCGCTGACGATATCCTGGCCAGAAACCGGGTCGGTGATCTTTTTCAGGTTCGCTAGAACCGCGTCACGGACACTCATGCCTTCACCCCGTTGATTTGCCCCACCATGAGGTTGATCTTCATTGCAAGTGTCTCCGTCTCATTCAGTTCATTTGACGCATTTGGGGCGTGCCCGTTAGGCTGAGCCATGCGCTTTGTCCTCTTGTGCCTGAGCCTGACGCTCTCCGCCACCCCCTCTTGGTCACAAGAGGCCATAGGGCTTGCCGCCCCCGACGAGGTTAAAGACTCTGGTCTGTTGCAACATATTCTTCCACGCTTCTCTCTCAAGACCGGGATACGGGTTATTGCAGATGATGCGGGTGTTTTGGTGCTGGAAACATCGCCGCCGGGTGATCCTGTCTTTGCCCGCGACGGTTTGGTCTATCACCTGCGGATCGGCAACGACACGCGCCACGAAAGGTTCCGCGACTGGTTGCTGTCAGACATAGGCCAGAACACTGTTGAGAGTTTTACGCCGACACAAGGCGTTCCTTTCTCTGCCACGTTCGAAGTAACCATCGCAAATGAAGATGCGGTGATCGACGGCGATGCCGCGTGGGGCGAGGAACTGTCGATGACCCATTGCGGCCGTTGCCATGTAATCGGCCCCAAGAACCGGATGAACGGGCTTGGCTCGACACCCTCATTCGCAGTGCTGCGCGCGATGCCTGACTGGTCAGAACGGTTCGAAGCGTTCTTTGCGTTGAACCCCCATCCCGCTTTCACCCAAATCGACGGCCTGACGCCGCCTTTCGCACCAGAGCGCCCCTCTCCTATTCACCCCGTTGAGATGACGCTGGACGAGCTAGAGGCGATTCTGGCCTTTGTCTCGGTACTCAAGGCAGCCGATCTGGGCGCGCCGCTGCAGCTTCAGTGATCCTTGCGTTTTGAAAAGTAATCGTCAGTCGTAACCACCCTTGGCTTTGGATTAGACTGGAACGGATTGTCCTGCTGCTGGAATTGCGCATTTACACGGCAATTATCACACATCTGGATCATCCGCGCCTTGTCCGAGGTGGCAAACATCGGATGCGTGCCCGAGAGTTTCTCCATGATCCGTTCGACCGTGGATTTCACGCCAAACAAAGCACCGCATTCGACACAGGCAAAGGGTTCCTCCTCGTTCAATACCTGCTGCGACAAGGCTGCATCGCTCAGATCCAGCTGCGGAACCAATGTAATCGCGTCTTCTGGGCAAATGCCCTTGCAAAGCCCACATTGCAGGCAGGCGTCCTGCTGAAAGTTCAATTGCGGTTTGTCGGGATTGTCGATCAAAGCACCGGACGGGCACAGCGACACACAGCTAAGGCACAGCGTACATGCGTCCGTGTTTACCGCGACAGCCCCATAGGGCGCATTCTCAGGTAGTGGCAGAGGGGTCTCGGCCTGCGGATTTAGCGCCTGCGCCGATAGCCGCGCGATTTGTCTGCGGTTGCCCAGCGGCAGCACCGGATCAGTCAAAGGCGTCGGAACGTCCTGTGCATAAAGCAAATCGGCCACCACGTCGGGGTCGGCATCATCAATCAACCCCATCGAATCCGACCCAGCGATTGCTTGGGCCAGTTCCTGTTCCCGGTCCAACGCATCGCGTTCAGTCGTCGGGGCCAGCAACACATCCACCCGCGCAAATCCGTGGGCCAGTGCCGCCAACATCTCGGCATGACCAAAGCCCGAGATTACATTCAACTCCAGCGGAATGACATTCGCAGGCAGGCCACGCCCGAACCGAGCCGCCAACCGGATCATCTCGGTCCCGTGAGCGTCATGCACCAATAGCCGGGGCGCTTCGCCCCCTGCACGCCGGTAAGTGCGTGCAAGAATGTGCATCCGTGACAACAGGGCCGAGACCGGCGGATCCTCATAAGTGATTGCGGTCGACGGACAGACCGCTGCGCATTCTCCGCATCCGGCACAAATCATCGGATCGATGGCAACGTGCTCGCCCGCTGAAGTAATCGCGCCGGTCGGACATATATCCAGACAATTGGTGCAGGCGACCTGTTCGGCACGAGAATGAGCGCAAAGCGTTTCTTCCATTCTCACATAAAGCGGCTTTTCGAACGTACCCACCAGTTGAACCGCCTCAAACGCCAGTCGTTCCACGGCGACGGCATCCTTGGGATCGGCTCGCAAATACCCTTCGCGCTTGGCGGGCGCCTGGACGAACGAGGTGCTTCCGGTCAGATCGATGACTATGTCACAGGTTGAACGCGCGCCGTCGCGGGCCTGAGACCATTTGAATGCCCCGCGACCACCCGGTTCAAGCTGCTGCAGGCCGTTCAATTGCAGAGAGAATTTGCCCAATGCACCGTTCAACGACCGAAGTTGTCCGCGTATCACGTCAAACGCCCGCGACATCGGCCGTGCATCATCCGTTACTAACACGGTCACCGCCAATACAGAGGACAACCGCTCAGCCAGATCAAAAGCAACCGCACCCGGCCCAATCACGAAACAGGTGCCTTCACTAATGACGTCCACACTGGGCGTGATCGGTTGCGGCAGCAGCGACTCGGCGGCCAAGGCGGCCATCTTGGGCGTGGCGTCACCACCTTGTTCAGACCACCCGGCACGATCTCGCAGGTCCACAAACCCGGGGGCGTCGATATTCAGTTCTTCCGCAAGAGCCTGGAAGACCTCTTGTTCCTGCCCGCAGGCAATCACCGTATCCCCATCTTGCATCAATGCTGCTGCGTTCTCCAGTTGGGTCGTGCACAGCGCCGTGTGAACTTTGGAACATTCGACCCCGCAAGCGGACGCTATATTCTCTGCATCCAAGTCCTGCGTCCCCGCACAGTCGCATAACAGTATTTTTGTGCCCATGGCCTCCCCTCCCGGACGTCATCCCCTTATTGGTTTCAGCTTAGGGTGTCTGAGCAAAGTGGCAATCCCCGGTCATGAAACTGTCGGCATAACCAGCTGTTTGAGCGGGATATAAAGCGCAAACAATTGATGATCGCGCAATCGTCAGACAATTGAGGCTTGGCACAAGGCCGGTTTGTGTACCATAGTGGACCTTGGGGAAGGCAGGGGAGAGCCTTCCGGGGAGGACTAAGTGGCCGAGGCCGCAAGCCAGATTGAAATGCCAATCGGCGTCGTCGTGCGCAAAACACCCGGTGTTACTCGCTGGGCGAAATGGAACTGGCGCGCGGTTGCCGTGTTGCCGGGTGCCGGACCTGCCGATTGGCACGAGTTGCGCCGCGAGGGTCAAGCTGTGGAATACCACGCAGCCACCCTCCCCTTAACCCTTTGGGTGGACGAGACCGAGGCCTACATGGTCAACCTGTCCGACGGTCAGCCCTCGATCTACCTTGTTCTGCGCGATGCGCTGGATGGTGAGCGTCCAATGGATGCGGTGCTGGTCACGGCGTCCCCGTTCGAGGGACAGGACTACGCGGATACCGGAGAAGAGATCGTCGAGAAAATCCCGATGACCGAAGGGCTGATCGCATGGGTGCGGGATTTCGCGCTGAAACATCACCGCGACGAAGTCTTCGTCAAACGCCGCCGTGACAAGAAACGAACGGACTTGGTCGAGGACGGCAAAGGCGATGCCCGTATCCGTCAGGCATCAGACGTCTACCGCGCCCCGCGGAGGATCGTGCAATGACCCAAGCCCGCGATTTCTGGTCCCGCCGCAAAGCCGCCGTACAGGCCGAGGCCGAAGCCGAGGTTGTCGCGGCCGAGGAACAGGCCATCGCGGAACAGCACGCGGAGCAGGAAGAAAAGAGCGACGCCGAATTATTGGCCGAGTTCAACCTGCCTGACCCCGATCAGTTACAAGCCGGGGATGAGGTCTCGGGCTTTATGGCCAAGGCTGTGCCCGACCGTCTGCGCCGCCGCGCTTTACGGCGGCTGTGGCGGCTGAACCCGGTACTCGCCAATGTGGATGGTCTGGTCGATTACGGCGAGGACTATACCGACGCCGCATGCGTGATTGAAAACATCCAGACCGCCTATCAGGTGGGCAAAGGCATGTTGGCCCATGTCGAAGCTTTGACCGCTGAAGTGGAAGAGGATGAAAGTGAGACGGACGCGGAAGAACCGCAGTTTGAACCGGACGTGATGGAAGTGCCCACACCGGAACCCGTGCTGGTCGCCGAAATTGACGAACCAGAGCAAGCAGAGCTGCCCCCTGCCCCACGCCGCATGAAATTTGAGTTCGAAGGATAACCCTATGACCGCAAGCAACGCGCAACATCTGGATGTCTCGGCCGAGGATCGCCTGCGCGCGGATTTCTACAACTTCCTTGGGCTGCTTCTGGCCGCCCCGCCGGATCAGATGCTTTTGGATCAGGTTTCCGGGCTGACCGGAGACGAGACAGATTTGGGTCAGGCCATCCAGGCCATGGCGCGTGTGGCGAAAGTTACAAAACCTGCCGCTGCCGAACGCGAATTCAACGCGCTGTTCATCGGGCTGGGTCGGGGCGAACTGCTGCCCTATGCCAGCTTCTACCTCACCGGGTTCCTGAACGAGAAACCTCTGGCCCAGTTACGAAACGACATGGCCGCGCGCGGTATTACCCGAGCGCAGAACGTGTTCGAACCCGAAGACAACATCGCCTCATTGATGGAGATGATGGCGGGCATGATCGTAGGCCGCTTTGGCGCGCCTGCCTCATTGGAAAACCAAAAGGCGTTCTGGAACAAACATATCGGCCCCTGGGCCACACATTTCTATTCGGATTTGGAAGCCGCCGAAGCGTCGGTTCTCTATGCCTCGGTCGGGACTGCCGGTCGGGTGTTTATGGAGATCGAACGCGAAGCCTTCCGAATGACGGCGGTATAACCCGCAACTCGCCAGCGCCCGAATTGGCGCTAGATCGCAAATGGGAGAGGAGAAGCCCATGAGCAAGACCAAGGAAGAAGGCGCCACGCGCCGCGACTTCCTCAAGCTGGCCGGAACCGCAGCACCTGCTGCTGTTGCCGCAGCCACCCTCAGCGGAAAAGCCGAAGCAGCCGAGCTGCCGACGGATGAAACCCGCATGCAGGATACGGCGCACACCCGCGCGTATCTGGACAGCGCGCGCTTCTAAGCAGCTTTACTGCGCGTTTCCAACACGACGACTGCGCCCGGTTCACCAGCCGGACGATGTCACCACCCGACGGACGGTTGCGATTGGCCCTGATGTCGGCATCAGCAGTACCAAGCCAGCCGTGGCTTACACGGCGAGCAAGGGAGGAAACCAATGTTAAGGAAAAAGACCAACGGGGTTGCGAGACGCCCCCAGCGGACAAGTATCCTGTCCCAGATCGGCGAGAAAACCGTCGATCGCCGCGCATTCCTGCGTGGCTCGGGCCTGACGATCGGCGGCCTTGCCGCGATCAGCGCCACGGGTGGAACCGTGACGCCGGCCAGCGCCCAGACAGCGGCGAACACCGCCGTTGAGAACATCAAGTCCGTATGCACCCACTGTTCGGTCGGCTGTACGGTTGTTGCCGAAGTGCAGAACGGCGTCTGGATCGGGCAGGAACCCGGTTGGGACAGCCCGTTCAATCTGGGTGCACACTGCGCCAAGGGGGCTTCGGTCCGCGAGCACGCCCATGGCGAACGCCGTCTCAAGTATCCAATGAAAAAGGAAGGCGGCGAGTGGAAGCGCATCAGCTGGGAAGAGGCGATCAACGAGATCGGCGACGGCATGATGAGCATCCGCGAGGAATCCGGGCCGGACAGCGTCTATTGGCTGGGCTCGGCCAAGCACAACAACGAACAGGCCTATCTGTTCCGCAAGTTCGCCGCCTACTGGGGCACGAACAACGTTGACCATCAGGCGCGTATCTGCCACTCGACCACAGTTGCGGGTGTTGCGAATACATGGGGCTACGGCGCCATGACCAATTCGTACAACGACATCCACAACTCTCGCGCCATCTTCATCATCGGCGGCAACCCGGCCGAGGCGCATCCCGTCTCGTTGTTGCATGTCCTGCGCGCGAAAGAGCAGAACAACGCCCCGCTGATTGTCTGCGACCCGCGCTTTACGCGCACCGCAGCGCATGCGGATGAGTATGTGCGGTTCCGTCCCGGCACAGACGTCGCCCTGATCTGGGGCATCCTGTGGCACATCTTCGACAACGGTTGGGAGGACAAAGAGTTCATCCGCACCCGTGTCTGGGGTATGGATCAAATCCGCACCGAAGTTGCCAATTGGAACCCGGAAGAGACCGAACGTGTAACCGGTGTTCCCGGCTCGCAACTGAAACGTGTTGCCCGGACCATGGTCAACAACCGCCCCGGCACCGTGATCTGGTGTATGGGTGGGACGCAGCACACCAACGGCAACAACAACACCCGCGCCTACTGCGTGCTTCAGCTTGCTCTGGGCAATATGGGCACCTCGGGTGGTGGCACCAACATCTTCCGTGGCCATGACAACGTGCAGGGCGCGACGGACCTTGGTGTTCTGTCCCACACCCTGCCCGGCTATTACGGCCTGTCCGCAGGGGCATGGGGCCATTGGAGCCGTGTCTGGGGTGAGGATCTGGATTGGCTGAAAGGTCAGTTCGCCACGATCAAGGACAAGGAAGGCAAGGACAAGCCGCTGATGAATGAGCGCGGCATCCCGGTCTCTCGTTGGATCGACGGTGTTCTGGAAGACCCGGCCAACATGGATCAGGACAACAACGTCCGCGCCATGGTTCTGTGGGGCCACGCGCCCAACTCGCAGACCCGGATGACGGAAATGAAGACGGCGATGGAGAAGCTGGACATGCTGGTCGTGATCGACCCGTATCCCACTGTTTCCGCCGTTCTGCATGACCGCACCGATGGCGTCTACTTGTTGCCCGCCTGTACGCAGTTCGAAACCCGTGGCTCGGTCACGGCCTCGAACCGCTCGCTTCAGTGGCGCGACAAGGTGGTTGATCCGCTGTTCGAAAGCCTGCCGGACGAGGTCATCATGGCCAAGTTCGCCAACAAGTTCGGCTGGGCGGATCGTCTGTTCCGCAATATCGAGATGGAGGACCCCGAAACCCCGAATGTTGAAAGCATCACGCGTGAGTTCAACTCGGGCCTCTGGACCATCGGCTATACCGGTCAGTCGCCGGAACGTCTGAAAAGCCATATGGCCAACCAGCACACGTTCGACAGAACCACGCTGCAAGCCATTGGTGGACCGAACGACGGCGAGTATTACGGCCTGCCATGGCCCTGCTGGGGCACGGCTGAGATGGGTCATACGGGGACACCGAACCTCTATGACATGTCCAAACCGGTGGCCGAAGGTGGCCTGACCTTCCGCGCACGTTTTGGCGTGGAACGGGATGGCGACAACCTGCTGGCCGAAGGGGTCTATAGCGTTGGTTCGGAAATTCAGGATGGTTATCCCGAATTCACGATGCAGATGCTGATGGACCTTGGTTGGGACGGTGACCTAACGGCTGAGGAACGCGCAGCCATCGACGCCGTTGCGGGACCAGAGACCAACTGGAAGACCGACCTCTCGGGTGGTATCCAGCGGGTCGCGATCGAGCATGGCTGTGCGCCCTTCGGGAACGCCAAAGCCCGCGCGGTCGTCTGGACCTTCCCGGATCCGATCCCACTGCATCGCGAGCCACTTTATACGAATCGGCGCGATCTGGTGGAGGACTATCCAACCTACGAGGACCGTCAGGCTTACCGCCTTCCCACCCTTTATGCCTCGATCCAAAAGAACGACTTTTCAAAGGATTATCCAATAATCCTCACGTCAGGTCGTCTGGTCGAATATGAAGGCGGCGGCGATGAGACACGTTCGAACCCGTGGCTGGCCGAGCTTCAGCAGGACATGTTCGTCGAGATCAATCCGCGCGATGCCAATAACCTTGGTATTCGCGACGAATCGCAGGTCTGGGTCGAAGGCCCCGAAGGCGGCAAGGTCAAGGTGATGGCGATGCTGACCAACAGGGTCGGTGCCGGCGTGGCCTTCATGCCGTTCCACTTTGGTGGCCATTTCCAGGGCGAGGACCTGAGGGAAAAGTACCCCAAAGGCGCCGATCCCTATGTGCTGGGTGAAAGTACCAATACCGCCCAGACTTATGGCTACGATTCAGTGACCCAGATGCAAGAGACCAAAGCGACTCTCTGCAAAATCTGGTCAGCGTAAGGAGGAGAAGAGAAAAATGGCAGCAAGAGCAAAATTTCTCTGCGACGCCGAACGCTGCATCGAGTGCAATGCCTGCGTCACCGCGTGTAAGAACGAACACGAGGTGCCGTGGGGCGTGAACCGCCGCAGGGTGGTGACGATCAATGACGGTGACCCGGGCGAACGCTCGATTTCGGTAGCCTGTATGCATTGCTCGGATGCGCCCTGCATGGCGGTGTGCCCGGTTGACTGCTTCTATCAGAACGAAGAAGGGGTCGTCCTGCACTCCAAGGACCTGTGCATTGGCTGTGGCTATTGCTTCTACGCGTGCCCGTTCGGCGCGCCGCAATACCCGCAGGCGGGCAACTTCGGATCGCGCGGCAAGATGGACAAGTGTACCTTCTGCGCAGGCGGTCCCGAAGAAACGCACTCGACCGCAGAGTTCGCCAAATATGGTCGCAACCGGATCGCCGAGGGCAAACTGCCCATCTGCGCCGAGATGTGTTCCACCAAGGCCCTGCTGGCCGGCGACGGCGACGTGGTCTCGGCCATCTACCGCGAGCGTGTCGTCGCGCGCGGGTTCGGCTCGGGCGCGTGGGGTTGGGGCACCGCCTACGACCAGAAAGACGGCTGATCCGTCTGTTTGAAAAGCAGGTGACCCGCCCGCGCGGGTCGCCTGATTTGGAATTTTGACCGAGGTTCAGATGTTCCGCTTACTCATTGCATTCCTGTTCGCCCTAGGATTGGCAAACGCCGTTGTCGCGCAATCAAACGACGCCGAACCGGCCCCTACGACCGATGAACGCGCTCAGACCGGTGGAGCAACAACACTTGAGGACATTCTCGCCCGTCAGCGCGGAGAGAAAGTGGACAACAGCTTTCGATCGGAAAACACCGGACAGGGCAATGCCGAGGGCCTGTTGGGGCAACTGGGGACACGCGGCGTTGCATCGGACAGCGATGTTTACCGCGCCATAAGATACGGCTCGGCGAACACGACCGTTTCGTCCAAGGGGCCTGCGGCGGGGGTTCTGATACAAGACGGCGGCATGTGGTGGCTGAACTTCCGCACCGGGCCGCTGCGTGAATATGGGACATATATCCTGGGCGGGATGATCGCCATCATCGTTCTGTTCTTTCTGATCCGTGGAAAAATCCGCATCGACGGAGAGAAAACCGGTCGAACCGTGACCCGGTTTAACGGCTTTGAACGCTTCGGCCACTGGCTGTTTGCTGGGTCTTTTCTAATCCTCGGGGTAACGGGCTTGCTTACCCTTTATGGCCGCGATTTCCTGATCCCGGTTTTCGGGAAAGAGGGTTTCGCCACCATCGCACAGGGTTGCAAATGGCTGCACAACAACCTCGCCTGGGCCTTTATGTTGGGGCTGGTCATCGTCACCGTGAATTGGATCGCCCACAACATCCCCAACCGGGTTGACCTAAAATGGTTGGCCGCCGGAGGGGGCCTCTTTACAAAAGGTAGCCATCCGCCGGCCAAGAAATTCAACGCAGGACAAAAGGTTATCTTCTGGGCCTGTATCCTGCTGGGTGTATCGATCAGCCTGTCGGGGCTGTCGCTTTTGTTCCCGTTTGAGCTGCCGATGTTTGCCAAGACCTTTTCGATTGCCAATGCCACCGGCCTTCCGCAGTTGCTGGGTTTGAACCTGCCAACACAGATGTCTCCGCAAGAAGAGATGCAATACGCGCAGGTCTGGCACGTGATGGTGGCATATGTCTTCATCGCCATTATCATCGCGCATATCTATCTTGGCTCAGTCGGCATGGAAGGCGCGTTCGATGCCATGGGCACCGGTGAAGTCGAAGAGCAATGGGCGCGCGAGCATCACTCGCTTTGGCTGGAAGAAGTGAAGGGAAAAGAGGCAGGTAAGGCTGCGGCCTCCCCTGCGGAATAGATGCGGGGGCTGGTTCTGACACTGGCTTTGATCCCCCTACCTGCCTTGGCCGAGTTCTTCACACTCAAAGGTCATGGCGGGCCGATCATGGGGATCGCCGCTGCGCCGGATGGGCGGATCGCTACGGCCAGTTTCGACAATTCGGTTGGCCTTTGGTCGGGCCGAACGCCGGAATGGTTCGAAGGGCACGAGGCCGCCGTTAATTCGGTGGCCTTCAATGGTCGGGCGATTTATTCCGCCGGAGACGACTTCACCCTGCGCCGCTGGCCCGGTGGAGAGATTTTCGGCCAGCACAAGGGTAAGATCGTTGGACTGGCCGCCTCAAAAACTCATGTGGCCACGGCAAGTTGGGACGGTACCATAGGGCTATGGCCCGAGGATGGCTCGCCCTCGAAAATGCTAATGGTCGGCAGTGGTGTGAATGCGGTGACTTTTTCGCCGGATGGCGCAAAGCTCTATTCGGCAGGCATGGACGGCACCCTGCGTGTTTGGGACGTAGAAAGCGGGCAAGAGACCCTGCGCCTTGTCGAACATGGGTTTGGCATCAATGAGCTGGTCCTGAATGCTGCGGATAACTGGATCGCATATGGTGCCGTTGACGGTGTGACACGCATCTTTGACCTGACAACCGGAGAAGAACGAGATTTCACCCTCGACCGCCGCCCCATTCTGGCACTGGCCCTCAGCCCCGACCGCAGCTTACTGGCAGTGGGTGATGGTGAGGGCTACATCATGATCATCGACACGCAGGACTGGCAGATATCACAAGACTTTCGCGCCACTTTACGCGGGCCGGTCTGGGCGCTTGCATTTTCTGCGGACGGTCGGAACATTTACGCGGGTGGCATTGACGAAGCGATGTATAGCTGGCCCGTCTCGGCCCTTGGCGATCAAGAGCAGATGGCTGCAACAGAACCCAGCTTTCTCAAAAACCCAGAGGAGATGAGCAACGGAGAACGGCAATTCGCCCGCAAATGCTCGATCTGTCACAGCCTGACGCCTGACGGGCAGCGACGTGCCGGGCCGACCTTGCACGGGGTCTTTGGCCGCAAGGCTGGTACGCTGCCGGGATATTTCTACTCGGACACGCTGCAAGACTCTGATATCATTTGGAATGATGAAACAATAAATGCCCTTTTCGACGAGGGGCCAGACCACTACATTCCGGGATCAAAGATGCCGATGCAGCGGATCACACAAGCGCAAGACCGTGACGATCTGATCGCCTTTTTGCGCCGCGCAACAGCACCTGGGAACGCAACCGGAGGAGACCAATGAAAGCCTTTCTCGCCGCTGCGGCCACAATGGTCGTGATTACCGTCGCAGCCCCCTTTGCGTTGCAACAAATCGGGTTCAGCGCCGCCGATGCAGGCTCTGGTTCGGCTGTGCGTCTCGACTGAATGCCTGAATACCTGACCACAAAAGAATTGGCCGACCTGCTGCGCATTGGCGAGCGGAAAGCTTATGATCTTGCCTCATCGGGCGAGGTTCCCTGTGTGCGCGCCATGGGCAAGCTGCTGTTTCCAAGGGTCGAAGTTATAGCCTGGCTCAATGCTTCACGCTCGGGACCGCAGGTGGCCGAACCACCCCTGCCCCCCATCGTTGCCGGTAGCCACGACCCATTGCTGGATTGGGCGCTGCGCGAAAGTGGATCGGGACTGGCGACCTACTACGATGGTTCATTCGACGGCCTAACCCGCCTGACCGACCGCAGCGCACAAGCTGCTGCCTTGCATATTCACGAAGACGACGGTTTCAACACGCGCGCCTTACGTGACCAGTTGGGCGAGGCCCCGGTGGTTCTGTACGAAATCGCTAGACGACAACGCGGTTTGCTACTGGCTCCCGCAACAAAAGACATCACCGGATTTGCAGATCTGAAAGGCCGGAAGGTCGTTCTGCGCCAAGACAGCGCCGCCAGTCAGCGCCTGTTCGATACACAGCTTGAAGCCCATGGTTTGTCACGCGACGATCTGGACACTTTGCCAACCTGTGCCCGTACCGAAGAAGAACTGGCCATAGCGCTGCACGACAGCAAGGCCGAAGCAGGGTTTGGGCTGGGCGCGCTGGCGGGGCTTTACAATCTGGGATTTACGCCAACCCATTCCGAGCGTCTGGATCTGGCCATCTGGCGCCGTGCCTATTTCGATGAACCGATGCTGAAACTGCTTAGATTTTTGCAATCTGACCGTTTCAGTACGCGCGCCGCTGAGTTCGGTGGCTATAACTTGTCCGGTTTGGGAACAATTCACCACAACGGCGCAAGCGGCTAGCTCACTTCATCTGCGCACAAATACTCTCGCCAAAGGCTTGGCCGCAGGCCAAATCACTGCGCGTTGGGAAAGAACAACTGCTGGCCGTCTAATTTGTAAGACGCGATGGCGGCCTGCCCGTCTGGACCAGTGAGCCAGTCGATGAACCTCTGCCCCGCGGCCGCCCGCACACGCGGATGCTTTTCAGGGTTCACCAGGATTATGCCGTACTGGTTGAACAGCCGCGGATCGCCTTCGACCAAGACCTCTTGGTTTCCCTTGTTGCCAAAGGACTGCCACGTAGCGCGATCCGTAAGCACATAGGCCCCCATCCCATTTGCAACATTCAAGGTCGCACCCATGCCTGATCCGGTCTCCCGGTACCATGTCCCCGAAGCTGCAACGGGGTCGGCGTCCGTCGCAACCCAAAGGCGCATCTCGGCCTTATGGGTGCCGCTGTCATCCCCGCGCGACGCAAATGGCGCCTCGGCCTCGGCCACTGCTTGCAGGGCGGCCACGATGTCCATGCCTCCCTTCACCTTGGCCGGATCAGACTTGGGGCCAACGAGGACAAAGTCGTTGTACATAACGTCAAACCGCTCGACACCCCAACCATCGCTTACGAATTGCTCTTCGGCCGGTTTGGAGTGCACCAGCAAAACGTCACCATCGCCATTGATAGCGTTCCGGATCGCCTGACCGGTACCAACGGCGACCACACGCACGTCGATACCTGTTTCAGCCTCAAACCCCGGCAGGATGTAGTCCAACAGGCCCGAGTTCTGGGTCGACGTCGTGGACTGCACTACGATGAATGGCTCTTCTGCGTTGGCTACTGCCGCCGACAGGCCAACAGCGATCAAAGCTGCTCGAACGATATTCCGGATCATTTAGATCTCCGTTTTTTGATTAAGTGACCAGCCCGCCCGCCAGATACCGACGCGCGGCGTCGCTTGCGGGGGCATCCAGTACCTGTTTCGCCGCCCCGTGTTCAACCACATGACCGCCCTGCATCATCACGATATCGGCGGCCAACCGCCGAGCCTGCCCGATGTCGTGCGTCACCATGACTATGCGCACGCCTCGGGATGACGCACGCAGGATCATCCGTTCGATCATCTGCGTCGCGCTCGGGTCCAGCGCACTGGTGGGTTCGTCCAGAAACAAGGTCTCGGGATCCAGCGCGAGGGCTCGAAGGATGGCCAGCCGTTGTGCCTCTCCGCCGGACAAAGACCGGGCGGATTGCCGGGCCTTGCCTTCCAGACCACCCTCGGCCAGCAACTCCTCGATACGAGCCTTTCGCGCTCCTCGAGGCAGACCCTGCCGTTTCAGCACAAAATCCAAGTTGGCCGCGACCGACCGGCGTAGCAGTACGGGCTGCTGGAACACCATTCCCTGACGCGCCTTATGTTCAGCATTCAGGACCACGCCATCCTGCTGCACATGCCCACGATCAGGCACAATCAGACCGTGCAGGCAGCGCAACAACAAGCTTTTGCCGGACCCGTTCGGTCCAAGGATCAACGTCGGCCCCGGCCCGTCCAGCAACAGGCGCGACACATCCAGAAGCACTTTGCCCTTGCGGGAAATTCGCACCCCATCCACAGACAAACAACTCGCCATTTCCGAGACCAGATCACGCATGGCGTAGACCCTCCCGCTCGGCCCGCAGGCTGAGCGTGCTGACCATTGCATTCACCGCCACCGCGATTCCAATCAGAATCGCCCCCAGTGCCAAAGCAAGCGCCAGATTTCCCTTTGAGGTCTCCAGAGCAATGGTCGTTGTCATCACCCGCGTGACGTGATTGATATTACCGCCCACTATGATGACCGCGCCAACCTCAGCAATGGCTCGTCCAAATCCAGCCAGCAAGGCCGTTACGAGTGCCAGCCGCGCGTCCCACAACAAAACAGGCACCGACGCCAGCCGCGAAACACCCAACGAGCGAAGTTGTTCCGAGTACTCCTCAGCCAGCATCTCAACCACTTGCCGGGTTAAGGCGGCAACAATCGGTGTGACCAGCACAACTTGAGCGATGATCATAGCGGTCGGTGTATAAAGCAATTCCAGCACGCCCAAAGGCCCCGACCGCGACAACATCAGGTAAACCAACAGGCCGACCACAACCGGAGGGAACCCCATCAGAGCATTCATAAGAACGATCAGTATCCGCCGTCCCGGAAACCGAGCAACCGCCAAAGCCGCCCCGACAGGCATGCCAATCAACGCCGAAATCAGCACAGCAAATACCGACACTTTCAAAGACAGCAGCACAATCGCCCACAACTCTGAATCCCCGTTCAGGATCAGAGAGATTGCTGAGCTGAATTCTGATGCAAATCCCTGCATTTTCTTCCGTCATTTCGGCTATTCGTATGAAATGCCGCTAATTTCACAATAATACTAGTACATCTGCAGGCCAAGTACAGACACGTTTCCGACACCTCAAAAACGAAACGCGGCCCCGATCGGGACCGCGTTCTTTTCTCAATGGAGATGGGATCAGTTCAGCGCCGCATCCGTGATCTGATGAGTCCAGGCACCGTCAGGTTGCTTGGTGATCACGGGATCAGAACCGCCAGCCAAAAGTGTACCCACCGTGCGCTCAAAGTCTGCCGGGTCCAGTGCGCCGTTTGAGCCAGCAGTCAGCTTGGCGATCTCGCCCATCATGCGCTTCTGATGCTCTTCGGTTTGGGCACCAGTCTCATCGTTTTCCAACACGATCTCGGCGGCCTCGTCCGGGTTCTCCTCAGCGTATTTCCAGCCTTTCATCGAGGCACGCACGAAGCGTTCCATCTTGTCGGCGAAGGCCGCATCGCTGAGGTTTTCTTCCAGAACGTACAGACCATCCTCAAGCGTTGCGACGCCCTGATCTTCGTACTTAAAAGTCACCAGTTCATCCGGGCTGACGCCCGCGTCAATCACCTGCCAGTATTCGTTGTAGGTCATGGTGCTGATGCAATCGGCCTGACGCTGCAGCAGCGGGTCAACGTTAAAGCCTTGCTTCAGAACCTCGACACCGCTTTCGCTTTTGCCACTGGTGTCGATACCCAACTGGCTCATCCAGCTCATGAACGGGAATTCGTTCCCAAAAAACCAAACACCCAGCGTGCGGTTCTTCAAATCCTCGGGCGAGGAGATTCCGGCATCCTTCCAACACGTCAGCATCATGCCAGAGCTTTTGAACGGCTGCGCAATGTTCACCAGCGGCAGACCCTTTTCGCGCGCGGCCAATGCAGCAGGCATCCATTCGACGGTCACATCCGCGCCACCGCCAGCAATCACCTGCGTCGGCGCGATATCCGGGCCACCGGGCAGAATAGTGACGTCCAGCCCCTCTTCCTCATAGAACCCTTTGTCCTTGGCCACGTAATAGCCCGCGAACTGCGCCTGCGTGACCCATTTCAGTTGCAATGTCACCTCATCCGCCGCAAGCGCCGCGCTGGCTGCCATGCTAAAGGCGGCAATCGCCCCGCTGAGTAGCTTATTCATCTTCATATCTCCTAGTTGCTTGTTGTCGCCCCGTTTTCGGGGTCTGTTGAAGTCCTGTTATCCGCGTTGCGACGGGTGCCAGAAGGTCACCGCCTTTTCGATCATGGCAACCACCCCATAGAACGCCGTTCCGGCCAAAGCGGCCACGACGATCTCGGCCCAGACCATATCCAGCGAAAGCTGTCCGACACTGGTTGAGATCCGGAAACCCATCCCCAGGGTTGGTGAACCAAAGAACTCGGCCACGATAGCGCCGATCAGCGCCAGGGTGGTAGAAATCTTTAGGCCATTGAAAATAAACGGCATCGCGGCTGGCAGGCGCAGTTTCAGGAAGCTCTGCCAATAGGTTGCCGCGTAGGTCTCCATCAGGTCGCGCTGCATGGCCGTGGCTTCTCGCAGCCCTGCCACTGTATTCACCAGCATGGGGAAGAACACCATGACCACCACAACCGCCGCCTTGGAATGCCAATCAAAGCCGAACCACATCACCAGAATGGGGGCCGTACCCACAATCGGCAGCGCCGCCACGAAGTTTCCAACTGGCAGCAGCCCGAGGCGCAGAAAATCCCACCGGTCTACTGCAATCGCCATCAGGAACGCCGACCCGCAGCCGATGATATAGCCACTCAGCGCGCCTTTGATGATGGTTTGCACAAAATCCGCCCACAGGGTTGGCAGGCTGTCGGCAAATCGCACCGCGATCACTGACGGCGCAGGTAGGATTACCAGAGGCACTTCAAGGCCGCGCACCAACAGTTCCCAAATCGCGATGACGGTTAGGCCAAAAATCAACGGCGCCAGAAAACGCACCGTTCGCGTGTCGGCGTATGGACCGCTTGCTAAGCGCGCATTCAACCACCAACCCAACAGCCAGACACCGATTGCTCCAAGAACAGCCATCATTGCGCCATCCCCATCCGCTTGAGCACCGTCCGTTCGATCAGGCCCAGCAGCCCAACCAGACAGGCCGCCAGAATGGCCGCGGCAAACAGGGCGGACCAGATTTGCACTGTCTGACCATAGTAGCTGCCCGCCAGCAACCGCGCGCCCAGCCCGGCGACTGCCCCTGTAGGTAGCTCGCCGACGATAGCCCCAACCAACGAAGCGGCAATCCCGATTTTCAGCGAGGTGAAAAGATACGGCATGGACGCTGGAAGGCGCAGCTTCCAGAACCCCTGCGACCGGCTCGCGTTGTAGGTGCGCAGCAGGTCCAATTGCATCGCGTCCGGGCTGCGCAAGCCTTTCACCATGCCGACCACAACCGGGAAAAAGCTTAGATAGGCAGAGATGATCGCCTTGGGAATGATCCCCTGAATGCCCACCGAATACAGAACCACGATGATCATCGGTGCCAACGCGATAATCGGAATGGTCTGGCTGACGATGGCCCATGGCATGACCGACAGATCCATTACGCGGCTATGCACAATTCCAACGGCCAGCAGGATGCCCAGCCCTGTACCAATCGCAAAGCCCAGCATCGTGGCGCTGAGTGTCACCCAGGAATGATAGATCAGGGACCTTTTCGACGTGATCTTTTTCTCAACGGTGGTTTCCCACAACTCCTCTGCCACCTGATGCGGGGCGGGCAAACGGGGTCTGTCCTGATCCCAGGTTTCATCAATGGCGTATGGGTTGTCGATGACCAGCTCAAACTCGCTCATGTCGCGCCGATCAACGGCCTTGGGCGGATCGACCTCCTCTCCAGCCCGTTCGAATTCGGTCAGAACACCCTTGATGTTCATCGGCACGCTGGCGGCATACCAAAAAAGGATAATAATACCCACAACGGTCAGGACGGCCCAGACAGCTCTGATCCCCGCGCTAGTCATCCGCATGCCCCGCCCGCAGACCTTCACGCACGCGATGGGCGACTTCAATAAACTCCGGCGTATCGCGAATATCCAACGGCCGCTCCTTTGGCAGAGGGCTGTCGATCACATCCGTAATCCGCCCCGGTCGCGGGCTCATCACCACGATCTTGGTACTGAGATACACCGCTTCGGGAATCGAGTGCGTGACGAAGCCGATGGTCTTTTTGGTCCGCGCCCAAAGGGCCAATAGCTGCTCATTCAGGTGATCACGCACTATCTCATCCAAAGCACCAAATGGTTCGTCCATCAGCAGGATATCAGCATCAAACGCCAACGCCCGTGCAATGCTGGCCCGTTGCTGCATTCCGCCAGAAAGCTGCCACGGAAACTTGCCTCCAAACCCTTCAAGATCAACAAGTTCCAGAACCTTTCTCACCCGCTCGTCCTGTTCCGAGGCCGAAAATCCCATGATCTCAAGCGGCAGCTTGATATTCTTTGATATGGTCCGCCATGGATACAGCCCCGCCGCCTGAAACACATACCCATAGGCCCGGTTGCGCCGCGCCTCATCAGGGGTCATGCCGTTGACGGTCAGCGTCCCCCCGGTCGGTGTTTCCAGCGCCGCGATACAGCGCAAAAAGGTGGTTTTACCGCAGCCCGAGGGGCCAATGAAGCTGACAAAATCACCCTTGTCGATGGTCAGGTTCACATCCTTGAGCGCATGGACCGGCCCGTCATTGGTTTGGAAAGTTAGGTCGAGTTGCCTTGCCTCGATAACGGGCTGGGTCGTGCTTTCAGTATTCATTCCATTGCCTTGAAAAGGTTTGGCTTTGGGCCGCCTTCGCGGCAGCCCGCGCGCTTCAGACGCCCGTCGCGGGGATGCCTGTCCGTTCCACTGGTCGTGGCGCAGTTAGTTCCTTCCACGTACTCAGCGCCTTGTTTACATGCCCATTCGGCTCACGCGCCACGAACTCACCATGTCCTTCCTGAGTGCGGATTTCACCGTCATGCACCGCCACCTGTCCCCGGGTCAGAGTAAACCGCGGCAAACCCTTGACCTCTTTGCCTTCAAACACGTTATAGTCGATCGCAGATTGCTGTGTATCGGCGCTGATCGTCTTGGTCTTTTCGGGATCCCAGACAACGATGTCCGCATCCGCGCCAACTAGAATTGCGCCTTTTTTCGGATAGCAATTCAATATCTTGGCGATGTTCGTCGAAGTGACCGCGACAAATTCGTTCATAGTCAACCGCCCCGTGTTCACGCCGTGCGTCCATAGCATCGGCATCCGGTCTTCCAGCCCTCCTGTCCCGTTCGGAATCTTGGTGAAATCCCCAACTCCGTACCGTTTCTGCTCGGTCGTGAAGGCGCAGTGATCGGTCGCCACAACACTCAGCGTGCCGGAATGCAACCCGTTCCACAAGCTGTCCTGATGTTGCTTGTTTCGGAACGGCGGGCTCATAACCCGCCGTGCGGCATGATCCCAATCCTGATGGAAATACTCACTCTCATCCAGCGTCAGGTGCTGGATCAGAGGTTCGCCCCAAACACGCTTGCCGTTCATCTTGGCCCGCCGGATGGCCTCATGCGCTTCTTCGCAAGAAGTATGCACGACGTACAGAGGAACACCGGCCATATCCGCAATCATGATGGCACGGTTGGTCGCCTCGCCCTCCACTTGCGGCGGACGGGAATAGGCATGCGCCTCGGGACCAGTATTGCCCTCAGCCAGTAACTTGGCGCTCAACTCGGCCACCACGTCACCGTTTTCGGCATGAACCATGGCTATACCGCCCAGCTCAGCCAAGCGCTTAAAAGAGGCAAATAACTCATCATCATTCACCATCAACGCACCTTTGTAGGCCATGAAGTGCTTAAAGGTATTGATGCCTCGTGTCTCGATCACCGTCTTGATGTCATCGAACACCTGCTCTCCCCACCAGGTCACGGCCATGTGGAACGAATAATCGCAATTCGCGCGGGTCGACTTGTTATCCCAGCGTTTCAAAGCGTCCAGCAAACCCTCGCCGGGATTTGGCAGCGCAAAATCCACCACCATGGTGGTACCGCCCGCCAAGGCCGCCCGTGTCCCACTTTCGAAATCATCGCTGGAGTACGTTCCCATAAACGGCATTTCCAGATGCGTATGCGGATCAATCCCGCCCGGCATGACATAACACCCAGTTGCGTCCAGCTCTTTGTCACCTTTCAGGTCCATCCCGATTTCGGTGATCACACCACCTTCGACCAACACATCCGCCTTATAAGAAAGATCGGCGGTCACGACGGTTCCGTTCTTGATAACAGTGCTCATTTTAGTCTCCCTGACGCGGTCTGCGCCGCTTGCTTCATCTGGCTAAAAATACCTCGGGGGAGTCGCCCAGCGGGCGACGGGGGCAGAGCCCCCTATTCCACGATCTCAGCCGTCTCGACGACTGCGTGAAACAGAACATCCGCCCCGGCGGCAGCCCAATCCTTGCTGATCTCTTCCGCCTCATTGTGGCTCAGCCCATCGACACAAGGGCACATCACCATTGCGGTCGGCGCCACGCGGTTGATCCAGCACGCATCATGCCCCGCGCCCGAAATGATGTTTCGATGGGAATATCCCAACCTCTCTGCCGCATCGCGAACAGCCGCAACGCAGCCTTCATCGAATTTTACCGGATCAAACCCGCCAACTTTCTCAAACGCGATATGCAAATCCATTTCATTGACGATGTCCTGCGCAGCTACGCGCAACCGGCTCTCCATATCCGTGATCACGTCCAGTTCGGGTGAGCGGAAATCGACAGTAAACACAGCCTTGCCCGGTATCACGTTGCGTGAGTTCGGAAACACCTCAATATGCCCCGCCGCACCTACAGCATGCGGCGCGTGCGACCAGGCGATCTCATCTACTTTCTCAAGAATCCGCGCCATTGCCAGCCCAGCATTCTTGCGCATCGGCATCGGTGTCGAGCCGGTATGGGCATCCTTGCCGGTCACGGTGATCTGGGTCCAACTCAAACCCTGACCATGAGTTACAACGCCGATATCCTTGCCTTCCGCTTCAAGGATTGGCCCCTGTTCGATATGCAGCTCAAAGAAAGCGTGCATCTTGCGGGCACCAACCTCTTCGTCCCCGCGCCAACCAATGCGTTGTAATTCATCGCCGAACTTCTTGCCCTCGGCATCCTCACGGTCATAGGCCCAGTCCTGCGTGTGCATTCCCGCAAACACACCCGAGGACAACATCGCAGGCGCATAACGCGTCCCCTCTTCATTGGTCCAGTTGGTTGCCACGATCGGATGTTTGGTCTTGATGCCTAAATCGTTCAGAGTTCGGATGATCTCCAATCCACCTAGCACGCCCAGAACACCGTCATATTTACCACCGGTTGGCTGGGTATCCAGATGCGAGCCCACATAAACCGGCAGCGCGTCGGGGTCTGTGCCTTCCCGACGGGCAAACATATTCCCCATCTGGTCCAACCCCATGACGCATCCTGCTTCCTCGCACCATTTCTGGAACAGCGCGCGACCTTCAGCATCTTCATCTGTCAGGGTCTGGCGATTATTTCCGCCCGCAACACCGGGACCTATCTTGGCCATCTCCATCAGGCTATCCCACAACCTGTCGCCATTGATCCTGATGTTCTGCGCCGGAGCCGCCATCTTATTCTTCCCTGTTGCTTGCGATTTAGCTCGCTTTTGGTGCCTTGATTTGACCAACTGGTCAAACTCACGCTATCACGGGTTCGTCACCAGTCAAGAAATTGCAGAGCGCAGTCCAAAATTTTGGCCTATTCAGCGACTGCTTGCCGGAAAAAGAGACAGCCTGAAAACATGCCCAAAGACCGCGCCCCAACCAGAATTCAGAAAAAGAACCGCGCCGCGATTCTCGAGGCTGCCCTGAACGTGTTTTCCGCGCACGGGTTCCGCGGTGCAACCGTTGACCAAATCGCCACCGAAGCCGGGCTGAGCAAGCCGAACCTTCTGTATTACTTTCCATCCAAAGAGGCGATCCACACCGCGCTTTTGTCCGGCCTGCTGGAAACATGGTTGGCCCCCTTGCACGATCTGGATGCCAACGGCGACCCGATGGAGGAAATCCTGTCCTACATTCGCCGCAAACTGCAGATGAGCCGCGAATTGCCACGCGAAAGCCGCCTTTTTGCAAATGAGTTGGTGCAGGGGGCACCCCGAATTCACGATTCCTTATCTAGCGACCTGAAGTTATTGGTTGACGAAAAAACCGCGATTCTGACCGGTTGGATGGACCAGGGCAAAATCACGCAACTGCACCCCCATCACCTGATTTTCTCGATCTGGGCACTGACGCAGCACTATGCCGATTTCGATGTACAGGTACGTGCGATCTTGGGTGAAGAAGACCCTTTCGAAGGTGCCGAGCCGTTTATTGATACGCTCTACCGCAAACTGCTGACACCATAAGAAAAAAGGGGCCTCATTTTGGCCCCTTCTTGTTTTCCCTGATCACTTTATTCGGCAGCCTTCGCCATTGGATTGTTCGGGTGCGTCGTCCAGTTCGCATAGTCTGGCTGCACCTCTAATCCGGTGCGCGGATCGACCTCTCCAGCCGCCATTGGCTCCATAGTGATACATCCTTCGACCGGGCAGACATCGACGCATAGATTGCAGGCGACGCATTCGTCATCCATGACCTCGAACACGCGATCTTCCGACATTGAGATTGCCTGATGACTGGTGTCCTCACACGCGGCATAGCAGCGGCCACACTTGATGCACTGGTCCTGATCAATCTTGGCCTTGGCCACGTAGTTCAAGTTCAGATACTGCCAGTCCGTCACGTTCGGCACCGCAAGCCCGACGATCTCCGACACATCTTTGAAGCCCTTGTCATCCATCCACTTGGACAGACCGGCGGTCAGCTCGTCGATGATCTTGAACCCATAGGTCATTGCAGCGGTACAGACCTGCACAGTGCCGCAACCCAACGCCATGAACTCTGCCGCGTCACGCCAAGTGGTTACGCCGCCGATGCCCGAGATCGGTAGACCATGCGTCGCCTGAGCCCGCGAAATCTCGGACACCATCGACAGAGCGATCGGCTTCACCGCCGGGCCGCAATAGCCACCATGGCTGCCCTTGCCGTCGATCGACGGCTCGGGGCTGAACGTGTCCAGGTTGACACTGGTAATCGAATTGATCGTGTTGATCAGCGACACTGCATCCGCACCACCGTTTTTCGCGGCTTCGGCGGGCTTGCGGATATCGGTAATGTTCGGTGTCAGCTTCACGATGACCGGGCGATCATAGTATTGCTTACACCAGCGGGTCACCATCTCGATATATTCCGGCACCTGCCCCACGGCCGACCCCATGCCGCGCTCACTCATCCCGTGCGGGCAGCCAAAGTTCAGCTCAATCCCATCCGCGCCGGTCTCGGCCACACGTGGTAGGATGGCTTTCCATGCCTCCTCCTCACATGGAACCATGATCGAGGCGATCAGCGCACGGTCCGGGTAGTCGGACTTGACCCGCGCCATTTCTTCAAGATTCACCTCAAGCGGGCGGTCGGTAATCAGTTCGATGTTGTTCAAACCCAACAACCGCCGATCCGCACCATAGATCGCACCATAGCGTGGCCCATTTACATTCACGACCGGAGGACCTTCGGACCCCAGCGTTTTCCACACAACACCGCCCCATCCGGCCTCGAATGCGCGACGGACGTTATACTCCTTGTCGGTTGGCGGCGCCGAGGCCAGCCAGTACGGGTTCGGGCTTTCGATACCCAGAAAGTTTGTCTTCAAATCAGCCATTTATCCGGCCTCCCTGATGCAGATCAGCATCTTCATCTTTTCACAAATACTCACAGCGCAACCAGGCGGCTATGCGCTCAGGCTCGAGTGAATATCCATCGCGGCATCACGGCCCTCGGCCACGGCGGTCACGGTCAAGTCTTCTCCGCCCGCAGCACAGTCGCCCCCGGCCCAAACACCGGCCATCGAAGTGCGTCCATCCCCGGTCACAGCGATCTTGTTGCCATCCAGTTCCAGACCCTCCGGCGCGCCCTCAAGTTTTTGACCGATCGCCTTGAGCACCTGATCTGCAGCCAAACGGATCGTCTCACCGGTTCCGGTCAACTGACCGTTACGGCTGGTAGTATACTCCAATTCGATCTCGACCGCTGCTCCGTTTCCATGCACAGCGACGGGTTGCACATTGGTCATGATCTTGACGCCATGCGAAGCCGCCAAATCCTGCTCATAGCGGCTGGCTCCCATCGCATCGCGATCACGGCGATAGGCGATGGTCACGTGCTCTGCCCCCAGCAGCTTGGACTTCACCGCTGCGTCCACGGCGGTCATACCACCGCCGATGACGACCACGTTGCGCCCCACTGGCAGGTTCGCCAAATCAGAAGCCTGACGCACGTCCGAGATGAAATCGACGGCAAACCGCACTCCGTCCTTCTCGACCCCATCCGTCCGCAATGCGTTTACCCCGGCCAAGCCAATGGACAGGAAGACGGCATCGTAGTTCTCAACCAAACCGTCCAGCGAGATACCCTCGCCCAGTGCCGAACCGGTCTCAATGGTGATGCCGCCGATTTTCAAAAGCCAATCCACTTCGGCTTGGGCAAAGTCGTTGGTCGATTTATAGGCGGCGATGCCATATTCGTTCAAACCGCCGGGCTTGGGCTTGCTTTCGTGGATCACCACGTCATGTCCGAACATCGCCAAACGGTGCGCACAGGCCAGCCCCGCTGGTCCTGCCCCGATCACGGCGATTGTCCTGCCTGTCGGTGCGGCGCGCTCAAACGGGTGATCTTCTGCGACCATCACGCTGTCGGTCGCATAACGTTGCAGGCGGCCAATCTCGACCGGAGCACCCTCGGCAGCTTCGCGCACGCAGGCCTCTTCGCACAAAGTTTCGGTCGGGCAAACGCGGGCGCACATGCCGCCCAGAATGTTCTGCGCCAAAATGGTCTCGCCCGCAGCTTCGGGTTGTCCGGCCTGAATCTGACGCATGAACAGCGGAATATCGATATCCGTCGGACAGGCCGTTACACACGGCGCGTCATAGCAGAAATAACACCGATCCGCTGCCACGGCGGCCTCATGTGCGGCCAGTGGCGGATGCAGATCCGTGAAATTCGAGGTCAGCTCATCGCTGGAAAGCCGCCCGGAGACAATGCCGGGGGCCATCTGGCCCTGTGCCATCGCTCTACTCCCTGTAGATATGTTTGTTATGGCCTCAGCTTGCCACAATCTGATTTTTTATCAATTGGTAAAATTTAGAAAATCACCAAAAACTCAAATTCCCTGACCTTTTCGGTCGTTAATCGGCTAAAAACGCCCGTTTTTCTGGCAACGGACGAACACAAACCACCGTAGGCATACATGTACGCGCCTTGATCGACCAAAGTTTCACCATTTTGCAAAGTTCTCCATCTGGTTTTGACGGGCCAATCCGAGTGCTGTAGGTCCAAGATACCCCGAGCAGCGCCGGTCAGCGGCCAATACCCGAAAGTCAACCGATGCAGGCCAGCCCTTTGAAGTTCAACATCGTCATCATCGGGCAAAACAACCGCCTGCAATACGAAGCACTTCTGTTTGCTGCATCCCTGCGCCACAGCTCTCCGCATTTCTCAGGCCGCTTGTTCGTGGCCGTGCCGCAACCCGGCCCACAATGGGAGCAAGACCCCAGCATCCAGAATGAGGACGTACTGAAAGCTCTGAAACAGTTGGACGCGGAAATCCTGCCCTTTGAAAATCATGTGTTTGGTCAGGGCTATCCGTATGGAAATAAGATCGAAGCATTGACAGCCCTGCCCGAAGGCGAACCCTTTGTCTTTTTTGACAGCGATACGCTGATCACTGGGGACTTGGCATCGGTCCCCTTCGATTTCGACCGCCCCGGCGCCTCGCAAAAGGTCGAGGGCACTTGGCCGAAACCCACGCTCTATGGCCCAGGTTTCGATGGCATCTGGCGCGCGCTGTACCACCGGTTTGGGCTGGATTTCGAAAGTTCCCTGGATACCAGCCAGCCGGTCGATTATTGGCGGCGGTACTTATACTTCAACGCGGGCTATTTCTTCTATTCCTGCCCGCACCAGTTCGCAGAGCGGTTCTTGAATTTTGCCCGCACAATCCGAGATGAAGAAATCCCGGAGCTGGCAGGACAGAACCTTGATCCCTGGCTGGATCAGGCAACGTTGCCGCTGGTCATTCATTCCTTCGGCGGGGGGCGCGATGCCATTCCTCCCGGCATGCTCGATGGTTTGGTCAGCTGTCACTACCGCCTCTTTCCGCTGCTTTACGCCCGCGAAAGCGACCATGTGGTCGAGGTGTTGGAAACCGTCGTGGCACCCAACCGTATCAAGAAGGTGCTTAAAGGGTATGACCCGATCAAAAAGCTGGTTCTGCAACGCAAGGGCCACAAGATCCGTGATCTGTTCGACCGCAATAACCTGCCACAGCGCGAGCAGGCCATTCGAAACACGATCCGCAACAACGGCCTGTGGATGCGCTGACAGGATTGTTGTGCGAAGGCCCTCAATCGCCTAGAGATTCTGCAACATACATTCCAACAGGAGATTTTGACGATGTCTGACGGCCCCACTTACGGTTTTGATACGCTGCAAATTCACGCGGGCGCACGGCCTGATCCCGCAACAGGCGCGCGTCAGACTCCGATCTATCA
This sequence comes from Ruegeria sp. AA6, assembly GCF_056542865.1. Lineage (NCBI taxonomy): Bacteria > Pseudomonadati > Pseudomonadota > Alphaproteobacteria > Rhodobacterales > Roseobacteraceae > Ruegeria > Ruegeria sp. AA6. The sequence continues at coordinate 323,537 of NZ_JBQGAN010000001.1, read as the reverse complement.
AACAACGGCTTACGTATTCCGTGATGCTGATCACGCAGCCGCCTTGTTCAACCTGCAAGAGGTCGGCTTCATCTATTCCCGCCTGACCAACCCAACGGTGGCCGTTCTGCAGGAACGCATTGCCACGCTTGAGGGTGGCGTAGGTGCGGTGTGCTGTTCTTCAGGCCACGCGGCGCAGATCATGGCGCTGTTCCCGCTAATGGGTCCGGGCTGCAACGTGGTTGCCTCGACCCGTCTGTATGGCGGTACAGTCACGCAGTTCAGCCAGACCATCAAACGGTTCGGTTGGTCGGCCAAGTTCGTGGACACCGACGATCTGGATGCTGTGAAAGACGCCATCGACGAAAACACCCGCGCGGTGTTCTGTGAATCCATCGCCAACCCTGGCGGCTACGTCACCGATATTCGCGCTTTGGCGGACGTTGCAGACGCGGCGGGCATTCCGCTGATCGTCGACAACACCTCGGCCACACCGTACCTGTGCCGCCCGATCGAACATGGCGCGACGCTGGTCGTGCACTCGACGACCAAGTACCTGACCGGCAACGGCACCGTTACCGGCGGCTGCATTGTGGATTCGGGCAAGTTCGACTGGTCGGCGAATGGAAAATTCCCATCGCTCAGCGAACCGGAACAAGCTTATCATGGGCTGAAATTCCATGAAACCTTTGGGCCGTTGGCCTTCACCTTCCACGGTATTGCCATTGGTCTGCGGGACCTTGGCATGACAATGAACCCACAGGCTGCGCACTACACTTTGCTAGGGATCGAGACCCTTTCCTTGCGGATGGAGCGTCACGTAGAAAACGCACAGAAAATCGCCGCCTGGCTCGAGGCGGATGACCGCATCGAATACGTCACCTACGCCGGATTGCCCTCGTCTCCGTATCACGAACGGGTTAAGGCGCAATACAAGAAGGGTGCCGGTGCGCTGTTCACCTTTGCCGTCAAAGGTGGCTATGACGCCTGCATCAAGCTGGTCAACGCGCTTGAGATCTTCAGCCACGTCGCCAATCTGGGCGATGCCCGGTCGCTGATCATCCACTCAGCCTCGACCACGCACCGTCAGTTGACCCCAGAACAGCAAGAGGCCGCAGGTGCTGGTCCCGGCGTCGTTCGTGTGTCCATCGGGATTGAAGATGCTGATGACCTGATCGCCGATCTGGATCAGGCGCTGGCCAAAGCCACGGCCTGAGTCATGAGCGAGCACGACACCAACGATCTGGGTCAACCCATTGGCTTGCCGGTCTCGGGCCACTTCCCTCGCCCGACCCCGCCTTATACGCCGATGGAGGGCCATTATTGTTCCGTAGTGCCGCTAGACGTTAACAGGCACGCACCCGGTCTGTACCGGGCGTTTGCCAACGATACAGGCGGTCGCAACTGGACCTATCTGCCGTATGGGCCATTCAGTTCTGAGCAAGAGTTCGAGGATTGGACACGCGCAACCTGTATGGACGCAGACCCGATGTTCCACACGGTTCTGGACAGCAATGAAACACCGGTCGGAATGGCTTCGTTCCTGCGAATCGAACCAGCGGCAGGTGTGATCGAGGTGGGCCATATCCACTTTTCACCCCTATTGCAGCGCAGCCCGCAATCGACCGAGACCATGTTCCTGATGATGCGCCGCGTCTTCGACGAGCTGGGATATCGTCGGTATGAATGGAAATGCGACGCGCTGAACGCCGCATCGTGCCGTGCGGCGGAAAGGCTGGGCTTTACCTTCGAAGGCATCTTTCGACAGGCCACCCACTACAAGGGTCGCAACCGGGATACGGCTTGGTATTCGATCCTCGACGCTGAATGGCCGCGCATTAAAGCCGCGTTCGAAGCCTGGCTTTCGCCGGACAATTTCGACCAGACGGGCCAGCAACGGGAACCGCTGATGGCCCGCGATCAAAGCAAGGGATCAGTCAGCAATCCCGAATTCCATCGACACGTGGGTCGAGACTGAAACCTCGCCCCCTGCCACAGGAACGCCACCGCCTTCAGCCATAGCCATGGCGCGCATCTGCGGTGCTGGGCGAACCCCGCCGGACTGCTCACTAATCTGCTGAACCTCACCCAAAGTCACATTGGCCGCCTGCGCCAGTTGCTCGGCCTTTGCAGTCGCATCGGCCACGGCCTTGGCACGAGCCTGCACCTGCAGCGGCTTGGGGTCCTGCACACCAAAGTTTAGACCACCAAAATTGTTCGCCCCGTCCTGAATGACCGCATCCATGATTGTGCCCAATTGTGCCAGATCACGAACCCGAACCTGAACATTGTTAGATGCGACAAAGCCGGAAATCTCAGGCCGTTCCCCATTTGAATTGTTGTGTCCCGACCAGACCGGAGACAACGAAAGATCGCGGGTTTGAACGTCTCGCGCTTCGACCCCCATGTCCTCCAGCCGCTTCAGAATCTGAGCAACGGCATCGGATGTCGCCTGCATTGCATTTGACGCCTGCGGGTCTTCGTTAGTCACACCCAATGTGATGGTTGCCATGTCCGGCATGGCCTCAACGGTGCCGACCGCATCCACGGTGATGCGACGTTCTTCCGCATGGGCTATCCCCGCAGCGGTCACGGCCATCATGGCGGCCAAAAAAGCAATTTTCTTCAAGGTCTTCCCTCCCATTTCTCTCATTTAAACATGGTGACGCCGAAGTTCATCAAACAAGGGGAATATCCGGCTTTTTCTTTCCCTCGGCGGGTTCCTGCTTTAATGTCGGCCTGCGGACGGAAACCCGTTTGCATTGATGCTGACAATTATGGTTCCTCGGGAATATGAAACCCGCCTTTGCGCTGTCTTTTTCTGCAACCGGAATATCTGTGCACCACCAATCGGACGACGATTGGTTTTGCATTGGTGAGGTTGCTCTGGACGCGCCTGACCTGAATGAACAATTGCACGCATTGCGGGACCAGGCCTTTGCGTTGGAAAACAACCTGAACTGCAAGCTTGTTATTCCAGACGATCAGGTCCGCTTCTTGTCTTCGGAAACGGACGGACAACCGCCCGAGGAAAGCGCAAGACTGTTGCAGGCGGAACTGGCCAAGGCCACACCGTATTCGATCGACGAGTTGGTCTTTGATTCCGCCACCGTCGGCACCACCACTTACGTGGCCGCCATCACACAGCAGACATTGCACGAAGCCCGCGAGTTCGCATCCGAGCACGGGTTTATTCCCGTCCAGATCACCGCTCAGTCTGATCCTGACGTTTTCCCAAACGAACCTCAGTTTATCACGTCTGACACCGCGGTTTCTGCGGCGGCGGTCATCGCGGAAACGACAACGGCAGAAGCCGTCGATACTGCCCCGGAGGCCCACCCCATTGCCGATATGACGCCTTCGGAAGTTTTCGGATCGGCACCGGACGCAGGCGCCCGTGCCGAAACGGCCAAGGATGCGTCTGCCAAACGATACGTGGTTCCGGCAGCAGCTATTTTGGTCCTTGTGGCCGTACTCGGTGTCTGGACGCTGACCGGTTCTGACAGCACCGAGCAAACCGCCCCGCAGGTGGCCCAAACGGAAGACGACCCATTTGAACCGGAAGTTGAACCCGACACCGTAGCGCAGCAGTCCTCAGAAATAGAAACTCCCCTTCTTGAAGCGCCTGAAGAGGCAGCAGAAATCGCATCTTCGCAGCCGGACGAATCCGATTTGGCCCAACCTGATCTGTCGCCTACGGATGCCGCGATTCTCGAAGCATTGAACATCGCGCCATCGGTCGTTGACGAGGTTCCCCGCGATCCGGAAACAGAAGCGACATCATCGCAACCTGGCGTTGTCGTTTCGGTACCCGACCCATTGGTGGCCCCAGCCCCTGCCCCCGATGACGAGCCATATCTGGCATCGGTTGACAATTCTGACCTGTCAAATGACGCAATTGCGCTCCCCCCGAGCGAGAGTTTCGCCACCGACGCCCCATTTGAGCAGGTCGCGTTACCCGGCACCGCCGGCACCCGGTTCGAACTGGATGAGCGCGGATTGGTTACGCCCAGTGTCAAGGGCACTCTGAACCCTGCTGGGGTTACGGTCTACCTCGGGCGACCGGTAAAAGTGCCGCCAGAACCGCCTGTGCGTTTCGAACAGGAACCTACGCCTGAGGACGCTTTGGACAGGCTGGCCGAGTTGCGCCCCAAACTACGGCCCAAAGACCTGACGGAACGGTTCGAGCGGCAACAACTGGGCGGTCGAACGCGTGAGGAACTTGCGGGTCGACGCCCCAAGCTGCGTCCCGCATCCTTGCAGCAAGAAGAAATAGACTACACTCCGACTGCTCTGGCTGTAGTTCGCGTCCCACGCCCTAAGCCGCGCCCTGCAGGGCTGGCTCCATCCCCGGGCACCCAAACCACCAACCTCGGTTCCACGGCGGCCATTGCACAGGACGAGGCCGGATCGTTCCAGCCCAGGGCTGTCGCGCCCAAAATCCCGTCATCTGCTTCTGTCGCGCGGCAGGCCACGATCGACAATGCCCTTAACCTGCGCAAACTGAATCTGATCGGGGTCTATGGCACGCCCGCCAATCGCCGGGCCTTGGTACGGTTGCCCAGCGGTCGATACAAAAAGCTGAAGGTCGGGGACCGTCTGGATGGCGGCAAGGTTATTGCCATTGGCGATACCGAGCTTCGCTATCAGAAGAAAGGCAGGAACGTGACGCTGAAAATGCCACGCAGTTGAAGGTTCGGGCGAGCACCTACGCCCAAACCACTTCAAGTTACACGATCAAGCCGCTGAAATCTCACCACTTTCAATCTGCTCACGCTCGATGGATTCGAACAGAGCCTGAAAGTTTCCCTCGCCGAACCCATCGTCGCCTTTGCGCTGAATGAACTCGAAAAAGATCGGACCAATCACTGTTTTCGAGAAGATTTGCAGCAGAATTCTGGTCTCACCGCCGTCCAGAACGCCTTCGCCATCAATCAGGATGCCGTGTTTCATCATACGGTCCAGCGGCTCTTCGTGATCTGCAACACGATCCTTGGACATATCGTAATAGGTCTGGTTCGGACCGGGCATGAATTTCAGCCCTTTTTTGGCAATCGCGTCGGTCGAAGCATAGATGTCCTCGCTGCCCACAGCGATATGCTGAATCCCCTCACCCTTGTACTTGTTGAGGTATGATACGATCTGCCCGGTCTCTCCCCGATCTTCGTTGATTGGAATACGGATACGGCCGCAGGGCGATGTCAGGGCGCGGCTATAAAGGCCGGTGTATTTGCCCTGAATGTCAAAAAACCGAATTTCGCGGAAGTTGAACAGTCGTTCGTAGAACTTGAACCACTTGTCCATATTCCCGCGATAGACGTTATGCGTCAGGTGATCGAGGTAGTAGAACCCGTCTCCGCGCGGCTTGGATTTTGTGGTCCAGGTGAACTCGTGATTATAGGGCGAGGTGTCATGATATTGGTCGATGAAATAGATCAGCGAGCCACCTATTCCCTTGATCGCCGGGACATCCATTGTCTTGTCTGTTGTGTCATAGGGTTCTGCGCCTTTGGCGACCGCATGCTCATACGCCTTTTGCGCATCAACCACACGCCAACCCATGGCCGAGGCACATGGGCCGTGCTCATCCACAAAACGCGCAGCAAAGCTGTCAGGGTCGGAGTTGAGGATGTATGTCACATCGCCTTGCTGCCACAACTCGATGGCTGGCTTGTCCTTGTGGTGTGCAACCTTTTCGAATCCCATCTTCGCAAACAGATCACGCAGTTCCTGCGGTTCAGGGTGGGCAAACTCCACAAACTCAAAGCCGTCCGTGCCGACGGGGTTTTCCTTGCTGATGACAGATTTCGGGGCGTTATGAGGGAATGGGCCCATGGCGCGTCTCCTAAAAACAGGAATTTCTTTGCTGATTCAAAAATACTCCTTATCCAGCGCTGTTTCTGCGCATAGTTTTGCTGTAAACTGTCATTAAACGCGCAAACCCCGCATCGTTTCGACAAATCCTGGAGAAACTCCGCACATGCTGGATTCCACCGACATGCGCCTACTGTCTGCCTTGCAGGTGGACGCTCATCTGACGGCGCATCAGCTGGGCGAGATGTTGAATCTGTCGCCCAGCCAGGCCGGTCGGCGGCGGCAACGGCTTGAGGCCGAGGGTTACATCACCGGCTATGCCGCGCGTTTGGACCCGCTGAAACTTGGGCTACATGTTCAGGGATTCGTTCAGGTGCATCTGGGCACACATGGCCCCGAGCAATCCGAAAGTTTTGCCCGGATGGTAGACACGCGTCCCGAGATCACAAGCGCCTGGACGATGACCGGAGAGGCAGACTATCTGCTGCATGTCTATTGCGACGATCTAGCCGCGCTCAATCGCTTGCTTCATCAGGTGATACTGCCGCATCCTGCGGTGGCACGGGTTCAAAGCCAGATCGTGATGGACCAACTGAAACGCGACGCCCCTTTGCCCACCTGACCTGACCGAAAGGACCGACATGGACGATTTCCTCTACCAGGCTTCGATCTATCTGGCTGCTGCCGTGATCGCCGTGCCGTTATCGGCCCGTCTGGGGTTGGGATCAGTGCTGGGCTATCTTGCCGCTGGCATCATCATCGGCCCTGTGTTCGGTTTGGTCGGAGCAGAGACGGAAAGCCTGCAGCATGTGGCCGAGTTTGGCGTTGTCATGATGCTATTCCTGATTGGGTTAGAGCTGGAGCCACGCGCCCTGTGGGACATGCGTGACAGGTTGCTCGGTCTTGGGGGCTTACAGGTCGGGCTATCGACCGCAGCTATCGCCTGTGTCGCCATGTACGCGAACCATCCTTGGTCCGTGGCGCTGGCCGTTGGATTGACCTTGTCCCTGTCGTCAACGGCAATCGTGCTGCAAACCCTTTCAGAAAAGGGTTTGATGCAGACAAACGGAGGCCGCGCCACATTCTCGGTGCTGTTGACGCAGGATATTGCGGTGATTCCCATTCTGGCGCTGCTGCCACTTCTGGCCCTACCAGCGATGCCGCATTTGGAAGCCGACGGTTCGATTGACCGAGGCGTAAAAGATCTGCAGGACACGGCGCATCACAGCCTGTCTTTGGTCGATGGGCTGCCCGGCTGGGCCGTCACCCTTGTTACGATCGGTGCGATCGCCTTTGTCATCCTGGCAGGTGTTTATCTGACACGTCCCCTGTTTCGCTTTATCCACGCCACACGCCTGCGCGAAATGTATACCGCGCTGGCGCTGATGATCGTGGTCGGTATTTCCTTCCTGATGACCCTTGTGGGACTGTCCCCCGCATTGGGCGCATTTCTTGCAGGCGTTGTGCTGGCAAGCTCGGAATTCCGGCACGAGATGGAAAGCGACCTTGAGCCGTTTAAAGGGCTATTCCTTGGCCTGTTCTTCATCACGGTCGGCGCAGGAATTGACGTCGGTTATTTCTTCAATGACCCGCTAGAGCTGGTTGGTTTGGCGCTTCTCGTGATCCTGACAAAAGGGATCATCCTGTTTTTGGTCGGGCGGGCGTTTAAGCTTCGCGGCCGGGATCACTGGTTGTTTACCCTGGGTCTTGCTCAGGCGGGTGAGTTTGGCTTTGTCCTCCTGGCCTTTTCTACACAACAGAACGTCATCCCGCCTGACTTGTCGCAAAAGTTGCTGATGATCATTGCCCTGACAATGCTCATCACTCCGCTTTTGTTCATCATCTACGACCTCCTGTCCCGGCGGATCAGTGAAGGCGCGCCGCAACACGAACCAGATGAGATTGACGAAAAAGGCCCGGTAATCATCGCGGGCATCGGGCGCTTTGGGCAGATTGTAAACCGACTGGTTCGCGCCAGCGGATTCAAAACCGTGGTTCTAGACCACGACATTGAAACCATCCAGTTGATGCGTCGCTTTGGGGTCAAAGGGTTTCTGGGCGATCCCACCCGGCCAGAATTGCTGCGCGCTGCGGGGCTGGAAAAAGCCTCGGTTCTGGTTGCTGCGATGGATGATCCAAAGACCGTGACACGTCTGGTCAGCTTTGCCCGGCGCCAGCGCCCGGATCTGCACATCATCGCCCGCGCCCATGACCGAACACACGTGTATGAGCTGTATCAGGCAGGCGCCAACGACATCGTGCGTGAAATGTTCGACAGCTCACTGCGGGCTGGTCGCTATGTTCTCGAAAACATTGGCCTTAGTGAATACGAAGCCGCGCAAGCCGAGCAAACTTTCTATCACCATGACCGAGCGTCGATCCGAGATCTGGCCGAGTTGTGGATACCCGGCATGCCTACGGCAGAGAACAAAAAATACATCGAACGCGCCCAGCAATTCGAGAAGCAACTCGAAACCGAACTGCTGGAACTGGCCGAAAAGCACGCGCAGAAATCAGCCTGACCCCGGATACGGATCAGGCTGATTTTTTACCCGTCCGCAACTCCGGCCTCGGCAAAGGTTGCCATGCCAGAATGGCACGCAACCGCGCTTTTCAGAATATTGATAGCCAATGCCCCGCCCGAGCCCTCACCCAGTCGCAGGCCAAGGTTCAGCAAGGGCTGTTTGCCCAGTTTTTCCAACACCGCACCATGGGCGCCTTCGGCGCTTTGGTGCCCCGCCACGGCATGATCCAGTGCCTCGGCAGAGATATTTGCCAGACAGGCGGCCGCTGCCGAGCAAATGAAGCCATCCAGAATGACCGGAATTCGAAGAACGCGCGCGGCTGCAATGGCGCCGGCCATGGCCGCGATCTCACGCCCTCCCAGACAGCGCAAAATGTCCAGCCCGTCACCTGCGTCGGCATGAAGTGCCACGCCTTCGGCGACCACGCGGGTTTTGTTGACCAAACCGGCGTCATCCACTCCGGTGCCACGGCCGGTCCAATCCGCTGCTTCTCCGCCGAACAACGCGCAGGCAATCGCAGCGGCCGGGGTGGTATTGCCGATACCCATTTCTCCGACCACAAGAAGGTCTGCCTTTGCGTCGACGGCATTCCAACCCGTGCGCAAAGCCTGCAGCAATTCGTCCTCGGTCATTGCCGGGCCAGCCGTAAAATCGGCAGTTGGGCGATCCAGTTCCAAAGCATGCACATCCATCGTAGCGCCTGCAGCTTTGGCAAGCTGATTGATCGCAGCGCCCCCATGTTCGAAATTCATCACCATCTGCACGGTCACTTCGGGCGGAAAGGCCGAAACCCCTTGCGCGGTAACGCCGTGGTTTCCGGCAAACACGATGACCTGCGGCGCGGTAATCTGCGGGCGCGCATCCCCACGCCAGCCAGCATACCAGATCGCCAAATCCTCAAGTCTTCCCAGCGCACCCGGGGGTTTGGTCAACTGTCCATTGCGGTCAGCCGCTCCTTGCAGCGCGGCGTCGTCCGGGGCCGGAGCTTGGCTCAGGGCATCGCGGAAGGTTTTTAGATCAATAAGTTCAGGCAGCATCCAAAGCCTCGTTGCATCAGAGTGGTCCTGTGTGTTTAACCGAAGCGTCCAATCCAACAAGACCCGGAAAGGCGCGGAAGTGCACAAAAACGACACCAAACTGTTTTCCGCGTGGGATATCCCGCTGGCGCTGGTTCTATTGACCCGCCTGCCGGTGCCGCGCCTGCCCGAAAAGGTCTTTGCACGACAGGCCGCCGCCGCTTGGGCTTTTCCCATAGTTGGGCTTGTCGTGGGCTTTCTGGCATGCGCAATCGGATGGGTCGCGATGAGCCTTGGCTTACCTGCACCGGCTGGCGCAGTCCTGTTGCTTTCTGTTCTCATCGTGACGACAGGCGCCATCCACGAGGATGGCTTGGCCGACACGGTCGACGGTTTCTGGGGCGGGTTCACGCGGGAACGCCGGTTGGAAATCATGAAGGACAGCCACATCGGGACCTACGGCGTTCTGGCGTTGATCCTGTCTCAGCTGTTGCGCGTCACTTTAGTTGCAGCACTTTTGGCGACCGGTGATTACGCGGCGATTCTGGTTGCCTGCGTACTGTCGCGTGCCTTTATGCCAGTTTTGATGAATGCGCTGCCCAACGCCCGAAAAAGCGGGCTGAGTCACTCGGTTGGCGGACCAAGCGCCCGCACGGTCATCGCAGGTTTTTTGCTTGCTGTGCTGGGCAATGTGCTCTTGATCGGATTCGCAGGTCTTTTTCCCTTAATAATTGCAGCCATAGTTGTAGCCGCATTGGCCGGCGTCGCACGGGCGAAGATTGGCGGACAGACCGGAGACGTACTGGGCGCAACGCAGCAATTGGCGGAACTCACGGTCCTCTTGTCGGCAGTTGCCGCGCTTTAGGCTGTGCCACCCGTTTCGATCCGCAAGGTTTCGCCACAATGCTTGCAATGCACAGCGTCAGGATCATGGCGGTACAGGCCGCAGTTTGGGCACTTGTGCCGTACTTTCTGTGGCATGAAGATCGCCTGCGCCAGTCGCACAAACAAAGCCACACCGACGACCATGATGAAAACCGAGAAAAGCTTTCCTCCGGGAGTCGCCAACGTGATGTCTCCAAAACCGGTCGTGGTCAGCGTCGCCATCGTGAAATACAGCGCGTCGATATACGCGTGCGGGCTGTCGTCTGGAATGAAAAATACAAGTACCGCGGTCGAGGTCGCGAAGACGAATACAAGCAGGTTAATAGCCGCAATCACTGCGTCCTCGTGGGTTCGAAAGAACTGACTGTCACGCCGCAAATCCCGCAACAGGTGATACGAGTGGATCAGTCGCAAAGCCCGCAGAATACGCACAAAGGCCAAGTTTCCGGGTAAAAACGGTTCAAGAAGCAAGGAAGCGATTACGACGATGTCGGCCATCGTGTAGATTTTACGGAGTAGCTTCCAACGGTCTTTCGCAATCCAAAGCCGCGCCAGAAAATCCAGAAGGATCACAAACCCGACGCACAGGCTTGCGATGGTGATCCCAGGACCATGCGGCACGTTCGCAGTCGCCACAAAAAATATGATGGACGCCGCATCAAACAGGATCAGGCAATAGCGGAACCAGACCGAAATCGGGTCATGCGCGACGTACAGAAACTTGACGGTTTGCTTTACTTTGACCATGTATCCGCCTCTAGCTGTTGGAAAATTAGCGGCAAATACGGATTTCACCAAGGGCAGACACGAAAAAGGCCGCCCCTTTTAGGAGCGGCCCCAATCATACGATTGACAGTGATCAGGCTGCGCGCGAGGTCAGAACTTCATCTACCTGCTTGGCAGCCGAAACCTCACCAGCGCCGGACACAGCAGCAACCTCGCGGGTCAAACGCTCTAGGGCGGCTTCGTACAACTGACGCTCAGAATAGCTCTGCTCGCGCTGATCATCAGTGCGGTGCAGGTCGCGGACCACTTCGGCGATCGAGATCAGATCGCCTGAGTTGATCTTTTGCTCGTATTCCTGCGCCCGGCGAGACCACATAGCGCGTTTGACCTTGGCTTTGCCTTTCAGTGTTTTCATCGCCTGACTGATGACGTCGGGTGAGCTGAGTGACCGCAGACCGGATTCGGTGACTTTGTTGGTCGGCACCCGCAGGGTCATCTTGTCTTTTTCAAAGGAGATGACGAACAGCTCGAGCGAATATCCCGCGACTTCCTGCTCTTCGATCGAGATGATCTGACCCACGCCATGCGCAGGGTAAACAACATAGTCATTCGGGCGGAACTCAAGCTTTTTCGACTTAGACATACAGGTTCATCCTTGGTTACAGAGCGAGACATGGACCACAAAAAACCGATGCCGGAGCCATGATCGGCCCCGTCAGGCGGTTGATCTGTCAAAAATTTAGAACTCCAAAGCAAACATACTTACGGAGCACATCCCCATCTCATTCATCATTCAGCTTAGTATTATATCACAAATTTACGACGCCTGAAAGGTCACGCCCACCATCAGCCGTGAAACCTTATGTTTTTCAAAGCACTGTAACCTGTTTCTACACCTAAACCGTTAAGTTCAGTGAGCGAATCGCTTAGCCACCTTCACCGGGGGCTTCGGAGAAATACTTCTCCATCTTGCCCTCTTCACCGTCGCGTTCCTCGGCTTCTGGCAGCGGGTCTTTCTTGGTCACGATGACAGGCCACTGTTCCGAATACTTCCGGTTGAACTCGACCCATGGCTCCATTCCCGGCTCAGTGTCGGGGCGGATAGCGTCGGCGGGACATTCAGGTTCGCACACGCCGCAGTCGATGCATTCATCGGGGTGAATGACCAGCGTGTTCTCACCTTCGTAAAAGCAGTCCACCGGGCATACTTCGACGCAGTCGGTGTATTTGCAGCCAATGCAGTTTTCGGTGACAACATAGGTCATAGTCGGAATCCCATATACGGTTTGGGCGTGTAGCTAATCCAGTATTATACCGTCTTCAAGGGCGGATCAGCCCTTAGAGGTGCGAGAAAGATCAAGCGCGCGTCGATCTTTCTTAGTCGGACGACCTTTTCCCTCGAAACCGGGGTTTTTAGGAGGCGCTTCCTTATTTTCCGTCATATCGAAGTACAACGTCTGCGCCTCAGGCGCGGGACCACGGCGCTCGCCAAGATTTTCCACCCGCACAACCCGCACAATTCGCCCTTGCGGGAAGGTCAGGACATCTCCGGGTGCCACGGCCTGCGCCGGTTTCAGCACCCGGTTTCCATTCAGTCGCACGTGGCCGCCGCTGACCTGCTTGGCGGCCAGGCTGCGGGTCTTGAAGAACCGCGCCTGCCACAGCCATTTGTCGATCCGCAGCTTGGCGTCAGCCATCGGCGTTTAGTTACCGTCCTTCAAACCCATCAGCGCTGCTGCGAACGGGTTATCGGGGTCGATCGCCTTTTCTTTCTTGGGCGGACGGGACGAGAAGGTCTTGGCCCCTTGCGGTTTGCCGCCCTTCTTGCCCTGTGGCTTGCCGCGACCGTCCTGGGGTTTGCCACGCGGCTTGCCCTTGCCCTGCCCTTGCCGCTGGTCGCGACGCGGACCACGGTTCTGTTGGCGCTGGCGCCCCCATGTGAAGGTGTAGAAAACCTCAACCTCGGGTTCTGCCGCCGCCGGAGCCTCGGCTGCTGCCTCGGTGCTTTCGGTAGCCTCGGCTGACGCCTCGGCGGGTGCGGCGACCTCTTCGGTTGCCGCTTCGGGGGCCGGGGTTTCTTCGGCGGCAGGTTGATCAGCCGCATCAGCGGCAGGTGCCTCGACCGGCGCCGACTTGACCTTTTCACGCTCACCGCGCTCGGCCTTGTAGCCCAGTCCCTGCATCAGGTCAGCGAACTGTTCCAGCGTCATACCTGTGATCGAGAGCATGTCGGGCTTGGCTTCAAACCCGCCCCGGCTGTCTTCGGCGCGCAGCATGTCAGCCAGACGCTCCAGCATGTCGATTCGGATCGAGCGGTCGCCCGCATCGCGGTAACCGCACATTGTGTCGTAGCCTTCCGGCGCATCCTTGGCGACGGGCACGGTGACCAGACCCGGAGGCGGCGCTTCGGGGAATTCCTGCAGCCCATTCGCCAAAGCCCACAGAACCAGACGCAGGCGCGTCGGGGCGGGTTTCAGCAACAGCGGCATAAAGATAGTGAACTGACCAAAGCGAATGCCATGTTTACGCAGCGCGCCGCGGGCATCCTGATCCAGATCCTTAACCTCTTGCGCAACGCCCGCGCGGGGCAGAACGCCCAGCGATTCGACCATGCGGAAGGCAAAGCCCTTGGCGAGACCGGACAATTCTTCATCGCGCGACAGGTTCAGCAGCGGCTCGAATAGCGCGGCTACCTTGCGGTCGATGAAATGCTGCAGGCGACGCTGCACTTTCTGCTCGACATCCGGCCCTGCGGCCTCGTCCACAAAAACCTCGACCATCGGCTTGAGAGGCTCTGCCCCGGCAACAAGTTTGCCGACGGCATATTCGCCCCACATCAGGCCACCCTGATCGGTGAAATCAATCTCGGTATCGGGTGCATTGTAGAAGCGGTCTGCGCGCAGATGGAATTGCGGCGCGAGGGCTTGCAGGGACGCCGATTTCAAAGCTTTCGCCTCGGTTCCTTGCGCGCTTTTGTCCGGGCTGAACCGGAACCCTTCAAGACGACCGACGAATTCGCCTTCGACGGTCACTTCACCCTTGTCATTTACTTCGGCCAAAAGGGCCTCCTTCTGCTTGAGCCGGCGCAGCAACACAGATGTGCGCCGGTCCACAAATCTTTTGGTCAGTCGGTCATGTAATGCGTCCGACAGCCTGTCTTCTACAGTGCGCGTTTCGTCACGCCAATGTGATTCGTCGCGCACCCAGCCATTTCGCTGCGCAACATATGTCCAGGTGCGAATATATGCCAACCTTTTGGACAGCGCATCAATATCCCCGTCTGTTCTGTCAATCCGGCGGATTTGCCGCGCCATGAAGTCATCTGGGATCAAGCCGCGTTCATGCAAGTGGCCGTAGATCGCTTCGAGCAGGCTTGCGTGCTCGGCGTGGCTGATGCCACGAAAATCGGGAATTCGGCACACATCCCACAGCAAACGGATGGATTGCGGGTCACTGGCGCGGGCCGCAACCTCGGTCACTTGCGACAGCGACTTCAGCACGTTCAGATCGTCAGCAGGCCGTGCTTTAATCAGATGTTCGTCGTTCGGGCTGACCTCAAGCGAGTCGATCAGCGCCTCGACCGAACCGAACCGCAAAGCGGCGTTCCGCCAGTTCAGCTTTTTCATCGGCGAAAAGCGGCTATCCATGATCGCCTGTGCCACACCTTCATCCAGTGGCGGGGCCTCTCCGGTCACGCCAAAGGTGCCGTCAGACATGCCGCGCCCCGCCCGTCCAGCGATTTGAGCCAACTCGTTGGGCGCAAGCGGGCGCATTCGGCGGCCGTCAAATTTGCTGAGGGACGAGAACGCCACGTGGTTCACATCCAAATTCAGGCCCATCCCGATGGCGTCGGTGGCGACGAGATAGTCCACCTCGCCATTCTGATACAGTTCGACCTGAGCGTTGCGGGTGCGTGGGCTAAGCGCGCCCATGACCACAGCCGCCCCGCCCTTTTGACGGCGCAACAGTTCGGCGATGGCATAGACGCTATCGACAGAGAACCCAACGATTGCGCTGCGAGCGGGCATGCGGCTGATCTTCTTGGACCCCGCATACACCAGTTGGGACATGCGTTCGCGCCGGGCAAACTGCGCTTCGGGCACCAGAGCCGCGATGGGTCCGCGCATCGTGTCGGCGCCAAGGAATAGCGTCTCGTTGGTGCCGCGCGCCCGCAGCAGACGGTCTGTGAAAACGTGCCCTCGTTCGGGGTCTGCGCAAAGCTGGATTTCGTCGATGGCTACGAAATCGGCGCCCATGCCTTCTGGCATCGCCTCAACCGTGCAAACCCAATACTGCGTACGCGGCGGAACGATCCGTTCCTCGCCCGTGACCAGTGCCACGACGGACGGGCCGCGAATGGCGACGATCTTGTCATAAACCTCACGCGCCAGCAGGCGCAGCGGCAGGCCGATCACGCCGGTCCGATACCCCAGCATCCGCTCGATCGCGTAATGCGTTTTTCCTGTGTTGGTCGGGCCGAGAACAGCCACGATTCGGGATGACCCGCTCACCTTTGCCCCCTGCCCCGGTTCTTCAGAGGGCCGAGCCCTCGACCTGAGGCTTCAGTCGATTCACCGCATTGGTTACTTCTTCGTGGTGGGGATGTATAGCCAGCGCGCGTTCATATGCCTCAAGCGCTTTGTCCGGCTGTTCAATGATCTCAAAAATCAGTCCCAGACCAAAGATGGCCTCGTAGTGGTTTGGGTTCAGGGTCAGCGCATGCTCCAGATCGGCGGCAGCCATGCCAAAGCGATCCATGCCGAAAAACGCCGATGCCCGCACATGCCAGCCCTCGGCAAACCCAGGTGCGTGGTCCGTTAGCGCCGTGAGATGTTCAATCGCGGCCATCGTATCCCCGTCGTCCAGCGCCTCGCGCCCGCGTTCAAGTAGCAGATCAGCTGAGGCAGACCCCGACTGGGACCACAGCGCCTTTAGCTGCCGATCAATGCCAACGGCTTGTTCAGGTGTGGATTGCACCAGTTGCTGCAACAGCGCGGCCTCGTCCCGCAGGTCCGCCTGCTGCGCCAGCGCACTGGTGGAAAACATGACCGTGACAAAAAGTGCCGCGACGGTAGGTTTGAGATTGATGTTTGCAATGCCCATAACAATGTTCAGTGTAGCGTTGCGACCGGGGATGTCCATTCACGGCGCACAAACAATTATGAGGAACACCATGAGCGACATTCTGGAAAAAGCCGCGGCGGCGCTGAACGAAAAACTGTCCGGCGGCGCGTTCGACGCTTCGGCCAAGTTTGACATCGCCGATCTGGGCGCGATCATTCTGGATGCGGACGGCGCACGCGTCAGCGACGAAGAGGCTGACGTGACCCTGAGCGCGGATGCCGACACGTTTGAACAGATTCTCAGCGGCGACCTGAACCCTACTGGAGCGTTCATGTCCGGCAAGCTGAGCGTGGATGGCGACATGGGTATTGCCATGAAACTCGCCTCGGTACTGGCCTGATGGAGTTGTCGCCGGCCCCCTTTTTTGAAGACGTGGCCGGCGGACCTGCCGGTGGTGCGGCCCATTGGTTGACAACTGCGGATAACACCCGAATTCGCGTGGGTCACTGGCGCCCCGAAAAAGAGACAAACGGCACGGTGATGATGTTTCCCGGCCGAACGGAATACATCGAAAAATATGGCAACGCGGCGGATGAATTTGTTGGCCGAGGTTTTGCATTTCTAGCCGTCGACTGGCGCGGTCAGGGTCTGGCCGATCGTCTGCTGGACGACCCTCGCGTCGGACATGTCGATCAATTCTCCGACTATCAACAGGATGTGGATGCCACGCTGGCGCTTGCCGCAGAACTGAACTTGCCCAAGCCGTGGTTCGTGATCGGGCACTCTATGGGCGGGGCCATCGGCCTGCGCGCGGTTCTGGAACGCGACTGCTTTGCGGCCTGTGCCTTTTCCGGCCCTATGTGGGGCATCTTCTTCACGCCGTTGATGAAGCCGCTCAGCCGACTGACCGCCTATTGGGCGCCGCGCGTGGGGCTGGGAGAGAAAATTCCGCCGACCACATCGCTGGAAAGCTATGTCGCCTCGCAGCCTTTTGACGGCAACATGCTGACGCGAGACCCGGCGATGTACCAGATGATGAAAGATCAGCTGGAGGCTCACCCGGAACTGGCGCTTGGTGCGCCCTCTACGATTTGGCTGCGCGAGGCACTGGACGAATGTGCTTGGCTAATGGAACAAACCGCCCCTGCGACCCCAGCCCTGACCTTTCTGGGCAGCCACGAACAAATCGTGGACCGCAAAGCCATCCGTACGCGAATGGCAAACTGGCCCGGCGGTACTCTGGTCGAGATCCCGGATGGCGAGCATGAAGTGCTGATGGAAGCACCAGATGTGCGCGGCCCGGTCTTCGACCAACTGGCGGCACATTTTCTGACCGCCAAATCGGGCGCATCTTCTGCGGCGGCACTTTCAAGCTAAAGAAACCCTCATGCAAAGGCGGCTTGTGATCCCGGCCGCCCGAGCCTAGATGTTTGCGAAAGCAGATATTCCGAGGTGATCCATGCGCGACCTTCCCTTTCCCGTCCGAGACGCAAACGCAGCCGGAGGCACCGGTGATCTTGGCAACCTGCCGGAATGGGATCTAACCGATCTTTACAGCTCGGAGGACGCGCCGGAATTGGACCGGGATTTGGAATGGCTTGAGGGCGAATGCGCCGCATTTGCCGCCGACTACGAAGGCAAACTGGCAGATCTGGATGCCGAGGGTCTGCTGACCTGCGTGCAGCGCAACGAAAAGATCAACTCGATTGCCGGTCGGATCATGTCTTTCGCCGGTTTACGCTATTATCAACTGACCACCGACGCCGAGCGCGCCAAATTCCTGTCGGACATGCAGGAAAAGATCACCGTCTTTACCACTCCGCTGGTGTTCTTTACGCTCGAAATCAACCGCATCGACGATGACGCGCTGAAAGCGCATTTCGATGCCAACGCCGATCTGGCACGATACGAGCCGGTTTTTCGTCGCATCCGGGCGATGAAATCGTACCAACTGTCTGATGAGCTTGAGAAATTCCTGCACGACTTGGGCGTGGTTGGCGACGCATGGGAGCGTCTGTTCGACGAAACCATCGCCGGGCTGACCTTCACGGTCAATGGCGAAGAGCTGAACATCGAAGGCACCCTGAACCTGCTGACGGAACAGGACCGTAGCAAACGCGAAGCAGCCTCTCGTGAATTGGCAAGCGTGTTTCAGGATAACATCAAGACTTTCGCCCGCGTTCACAACACACAGGCCAAGGAAAAGGAAATCATCGACCGTTGGCGCAACATGCCGACCGCTCAGACCGGTCGCCACCTGTCCAACGACGTGGAACCCGAAGTGGTCGAAGCCCTGCGTGAAGCGGTCGTTGCCGCCTACCCCAAACTCAGCCACCGCTACTATGAACTGAAACGCAAATGGCTGGGTCTGGACGTGATGCAAGTCTGGGACCGCAACGCGCCGCTGCCGATGGAAGACACCCGCGTCGTTGGCTGGGATGAGGCCGAAAAGACCGTGATGGACGCCTATAATGCCTTTGATCCGCGCATGGGCGAAATCGCTTCGCCCTTCTTCTCGAAGGGTTGGATCGACGCGGCGGTGAAACCGGGCAAGGCTCCGGGCGCGTTTGCGCATCCGACCGTGACCGATGTGCATCCTTACGTGATGCTCAACTACCTGGGTAAACCGCGTGATGTGATGACCCTGGCGCATGAGCTGGGACATGGGGTTCATCAGGTGCTGGCCGCTGATCAGGGCGAAATGCTTTCCTCGACCCCGCTGACGCTCGCCGAAACCGCATCGGTGTTTGGCGAGATGCTGACCTTCCGCAAGATGCTGGATCAGGCCGAAAACCCGGAACAGCGCAAGGTGCTGCTGGCGGGCAAGGTGGAGGACATGATCAACACGGTCGTTCGCCAGATCGCTTTCTACGACTTCGAATGCAAACAGCACGCCGCGCGGCGCGAAGGCGAGCTAACACCGGACGACATCAACGCCCTGTGGATGAGCGTTCAGGCCGAAAGCCTTGGCCCGGCATTCGAATTCATGGAGGGGTACGAGACATTCTGGGCCTACATTCCACACTTCGTCCACTCGCCCTTCTACGTCTACGCCTATGCATTTGGCGACGGTTTGGTGAATGCACTTTACTCGGTCTATGAAAGTGGCGCGGACGGATTCGAGGACAAGTATTTCGAAATGCTGCGCGCCGGTGGGTCCAAGCACCACAAAGAGCTGCTGGCCCCGTTCGGGCTGGACGCCAGTGATCCCAAGTTCTGGGACAAGGGCCTTTCGATGATCTCGGGCTTCATCGACGAACTCGAAGCGATGGAAGACTGATCACTTCAGACTTTTGGTCGTCAGAAACACGGCTGCCACGATCAGCACAGCACCAAGGGCCGCAATCGGCGTGATTGCGGCCCCCAGAAACAGCGCCGAGTTGATGAAGGTGAACACAACTGAAGCGGCAAACATCAAGGTCGCCGTCAACGTCGAGACCCGAGCGGCAGCCTCGTACCACAAGTAATAGGCCAGCGCGGTCGGCAGCACGCCCAGCAAGATCAGAAACACGACATCGTTGGCTGTTGGCACATCTAGCGAAAAAGCGGCCAGCGGCAGCAACAGCACGCCCGAGCACATGAAAATGCCGAACAGGAAATTCAGCCGTTCCCCGGTTGTTTCCGAGCTGCGCATTGCTCGGCTGCTGGAAATCAGAAACACGGCCCAGCTGAGGCCCGCTCCAATTTCCAGAAGATCGCCGTACAGAGGCTCTCCGCCCCCCTGAAAGTCCCTGTAAACGGTTAGGAATACGCCCAGAATTGCCAAACCCGTTGCCAGAACGTCGGTGCGTGTCACTGGCGTGTCAGCGAAGAAGTACAAGAACACCAGAACAAAGAACGGCGCAGTGTTTTCCAGCACCATCGCATTCGCCGCGCCAGTGTGTTCCAGCCCGATATGGAACAGGATGTAGTTGACCACAGTGGACAAAACGGCCAGTCGAAAGTTCCAATCGCTCAGTCGGATCGACACGGACACCCGCATTACCCGCAACATGCAATAGATGGCTAGAGCCGCGATAAACAGGCGCGTCACAGCGATCTGCAACCCACCCAGATCACTGGTGAGATAACGCACGATGACGCTGTGCGTACCCCAAAGGAATGCTGCTAGAAACCCAAGAACCAGACCGTTTTGCAGCAGTTTGGCCCTGGGCATCCCTCAGAACCTCGCTTATTTCAGTTGGCTGTCTTTGGAACCGCGCCTGTTGATCCCTGAGCGCGCTTTGAAGGCGCCGTCGCGATCCTGCTGGCAATCAAGACACAGTTTGACACCCGGCAAAGCCAACCGCCGTTTTTCCGGGATCGGCTCTTCGCATTCGGCGCAATGGGTCAGGCTTTCGCCGACGGGACGTTTTTGCGCCTGCATCCGGGCGAGTTCGTCCGAAATGGACGCTTCGATCTGTTCACTCACCGCACCATCGCGCGCCCAGCCGCCTGCCATGACTTCCCTCCTGATCAGGTGCCCGCCAGATTAGCCGAGGCGCGCCAGGCGTGGCAAGTCAAAGGGATACGGCCCCTTCCAGAACCCGGTCGATCATCTGTTGCGTTCCACGCGAGAACTCCAGCGGGCATGGATACTCCGCCCCTTCGCGCACCGAACGACAAAATGCCTCGACCTGAAGCTTGTAGTGGTCGTCGCTCGGGAACCGTGTGACCTGCACCGCCAAGCCTGGCTGGTGCAGTTCCACCCGTGCCTCGCCAAAGACCCGCGCGTTGAACGGTG
This sequence comes from Ruegeria sp. AA6, assembly GCF_056542865.1. Lineage (NCBI taxonomy): Bacteria > Pseudomonadati > Pseudomonadota > Alphaproteobacteria > Rhodobacterales > Roseobacteraceae > Ruegeria > Ruegeria sp. AA6. The sequence goes on along the minus strand of NZ_JBQGAN010000001.1, from coordinate 302,805 downwards.
CGGTCAGGCGGATCACACCGCCCTCGCCGTGGAAGACCATCTCCTGATGCGGGTGCATGCGAATTGAGACATAGCTTGAATAAGTAAAGTCCGGGAATTGCGCGCGAATTTCTGTGAAAGTGTCGATTCCGTCTTCCCATCGGATTGTAGATTGCACCTCAACCGGCTCTTGCCCTGTCGCAAAGCGCGCACCGCCGATAACGTAAACGCCGATGTCCCGCAGCCCTCCGCCTCCTGTTTCTGCCCGGTTACGGATGTTCTCGGTATCGGCACGATTGTCAAAGCTGAAGGCGCCGGTCACATGCACCAGTTTGCCAATGGCCCCATCCGCAATCAGCTTTCGTACCAATTGCCACTGCGGATGATGGACGATCATATACGCCTCTGCCGCCAGCAACCCGGTCTCATCGCGTTTCCGAATAAGAGATTCAAATTCAGACGCTGTCATCGCCATCGGTTTTTCGCACAGCACGTGTTTTCCAGCCTCCAGCGCCTTGAGGCTCCACTCCACATGCAAATGGTTGGGCAACGGGATGTAGACGGCTTCGATCTGGGGGTCTGCCAGCATCGCCTCATAGCTGTCATAGACTGTAAGATCATGACAAAAGGCCTGAAACGGTTCAGCTTTGGCCGCACTTGAGGTCGCCAGTCCGGCAAGTTGCGCACCGTTGGCGGCGTGAATTGCAGGTGCCATATGTTGACGTGCGAACTTGGCAGCGCCCAGAACGCCCCATTGTACGGGTTTGTGCATATTCCTCTCCGACATTTTCGAAACCGCGACGAATCCAGCTGTTATCGCTAACGCCGCATTTCTAACAAGCAAACGACGTTAAGTCAGTCTTTTCTATGTAGGGTGCCCCAGTAATCTGCAGCCATCAACTAAGGGGGAATGGGGATGCGCAGATTTCTAAAATGGGTCGGAGGGCTCACTCTTTTCGTACTCGTCTCAGGCGCGGTTGTGTTTTTCGGATTTTTACCGCCCTATATCGAGGCGGGGCGCAACAGCGTGATTGATCACGATCCGTACGAAGTCACGGACGACGCGGCCGCTCTCCACGAAACCCTAATCGTGGGTGACCTGCACGCGGATCCCTTGCTCTGGAGCCGCGACCTGACGGAGCGCGGCACACGCGGTCAGGTCGATATCCCGCGCCTGATCGAAGGCAATGTGGCCCTACAGGTATTTACCGCAGTCACCAAATCCCCGGCTGGGCAGAACTATGAGGCGAACTCGGCTGAGGCCTTTGACAACATTACCCTTTTGGCGATCGGACAACTGTGGCCACTGCGTACGTGGGACAGCTTGAAGGAACGTGCCGTTTACCAGGCTGAAAAGTTGCATCACTTCGAGGCCGCTTCGGATGGTCGCCTAAAGGTCGTCAAGTCCCGCGCCGATTTGGACGCCGTTCTTGCCGCACGCGCAGCGGGTCTGCCTGTGGTCGGCGGCATCCTTGGTATCGAGGGTGCGCACGCTCTGGAAGGTGATCTGAGCAATCTGGACACTTTGTTCAATGCTGGGCACCGCGTCTTTGGACTGCACCACTTTTTCGACAATAAACTGGGTGGCTCTTTGCATGGGTTCGACGGCAATGGGTTGTCTGACTTCGGCCATCAGGTTGTAACAGAACTGAGCCAGCGACCGGTCGTTATCGATCTGGCGCATTCCAGCCCGCAAGTTGCCTGGGAAGTCATCGAGATGACCGATGTACCCCTTATCGTCAGCCATAGCGGACTACACGGATTCTGCCCGGTGAAACGCAATTACCCGGATGATTTGATGCAAGCCATAGCAGCGACGGGCGGTGTAATCGGCATGGGTTATTGGGCTGATGTAACTTGCGGGGACATATCCCCCGCAGGGATCGCCAAGATGATCAAGGCAGCTGTTGAGACCGTGGGTGAGGATCACGTCTCGTTGGGATCAGACTATGACGGCTCGGTCGAAACCGCGTTTGACACGTCAGAGTTAGCCGCGTTGACATCCGCCTTGCTGGATCAAGGATTGAAGGAAAAGCAGATACGTAAAGTCATGGGCGAGAACATGGTTCGGGTTTTTCAGCAACGATTGAACTAGTGAAAAAGAAGCATACCCCGTTGTTTTAGAATGTTTCTTTCGCAAACGCCAAAATCCAGCGCGCCGCTTTCGCACCAAGGAATTCAATTTCCGTGATCCGTTTTCATTTCCTCCCCGTATGAATTTTAACGCCGAACGGGAAGCTGCCGAGACAGCAGTTACCACTTCCAAGGCGTCAACCTGGGTGGGAGATTTAGACTTATGCCAGATTTACTGACGATTACCGGTACCGTTATTGACAGGAGTGGTGCTCCGGGCACGTTTGACATGAACGGTGAGGATTTCGACATCTTGCGCGAAGCGGTCATTGCCGCTGGGCTCTCAGGAGTTTTGGACAATCCGGAAGCAGAACTTACTGTTTTCGCCCCCAAAGACTCGGCTTTCGTGAACTTGGCGGGTGCACTGGGTTTTGAAGGCTCTGACGAAGCCGGTGCGCTCAACCACATCCTTAAAGCGCTGACTCTTTTGGGCGGTGGTGACCCGATCCCGCTTTTGAGCAATATCCTGAAATACCATGTGGTTAGTGGTGAATTCACGAAAGACGCAGTGGTAGGCTTAGGTGACGCCGCCGAAATCGAGACCCTTCTGGGTTCTTCGGTGAAACTTGACCTTCTGAGCGATCCACCAAGTCTGGAAGATGCCGATCCCAACATTCCAGACCCCGGTCTGGTGGGGTTTGACGTTGATGCTTCCAACGGGATTATTCATGTTCTGGATGGCGTTCTACTTCCGGTATCGGTATCTGGCATTCTTGGCCAGAAGAATACGGACTTCATCATCGGTGACGATTCAAACGAACGCTTCTTTACCGGTCGTGGCAACGATTTTGTTGACGGTGGCAAAGGGCACGATGTGATCGGAGCCGGTTCCGGCAACGATGTTGTTCTCGGTGGCGAAGGCAATGATGTGATTTTCGGCAGCTGGGGTCACGACACCGTTCGCGGAGACGAAGGCAACGACCGCATATTTGGCGGCGGAGGCGCAGATATTATTGACGGCGGAGCCGGTCACGACCTGCTGAAGGGCGGTTGGGGAACTGACACCTTCGTCTTTGAAAAGGGTGATGGAGATGACCTCGTCCTAGATTTCCGGATTGGAAAAGACAAGATCGCCCTTTCCGAATATGACGGCATCGATGATTTCGAAGACATCAAGGACGATATCTCCGGCGGGTTCTGGCGGTCCAAAGTCGAACTGGACGATGGCGATACAATAATCCTGCTGGGTGTGCGCCCATGGCAGCTTTCAGAGGACGACTTTGTTTTCTGACTAAGTCAAAATCAACCCGCCAACACTGGCGGGTTGCTTCGCGTTTTTCAATGGCCTCAGCTAGCGGCCAACATGCCTTTTTCACGCGCCAGCTCGCGCATTTTCTTCTGCAGTTTTTCGAACGCACGCACCTCGATCTGGCGAATACGCTCGCGGCTGACATTGTACTGCGTGCTCAACTCTTCCAGCGTAACAGGCTGATCCATAAGGCGGCGCTGGGTCAGGATGTCCTTTTCCCGATCATTCAGGACGTCCAAAGCAGCCGCCAGAAGTTCGCGCCGGGCGTCCAACTCGTCGCGGGCTTCGTAATCACCCGCCTGATCAGCGTCTTCATCCTCAAGCCAGTCCTGCCATTGCATGGTGCCTTCGCCTTCGGACCCAACGGTCGCGTTCAGCGAGGCATCGCCACCGGACATACGGCGGTTCATGCTAATGACTTCTTCCTCGGTCACGCCCAGGTCATTGGCGATCTGCGCGACGTTCTCGGGACGCAAGTCGCCCTCTTCCAATGCACCGATGCGGGCCTTGGCCTTGCGCAGGTTGAAAAACAGCTTTTTCTGCGCCGAAGTCGTGCCCAGTTTCACTAAAGACCATGACCGCAGGATGTATTCCTGGATCGAAGCGCGGATCCACCACATCGCATAGGTCGCCAGACGGAAACCCTTTTCAGGGTCAAACCGTTTGACCGCCTGCATCAGGCCCACATTGGCCTCGGAAATCACCTCGGCCTGCGGCAATCCATAGCCACGGTAGCCCATGGCGATCTTGGCCGCCAACCGCAGGTGCGAGGTAACCATTTTATGAGCCGCTTCAGTGTCTTGCTCTTCCACCCAACGCTTGGCGAGCATGTATTCTTCTTCCGGTTCCAGCAGCGGAAACTTGCGGATTTCCTGCATATAGCGGTTCAGTCCGCCTTCCGGCGTCGGCGCGGGGAGATTTGCGTAATTTGCCATGATTCATGTCCCTCCGACAAATGTTTAATTCGTTAACATGGATATGGGATGCCTTCCCAATCCGTTCAAGAGGTACCGTTAACAGTTTGGAATTAACGACAGATAAAGGAAACCTAAGAAAATGTTATTCACGTAACTTTGCGTATTATGTCAGCGGCGCGCGCAACTGTTCAATCAGATTTTCCATGTCTTGCGGTAAATCGGCCTCAAACCGCAGGTTTTCGCCCGTCACCGGGTGTTCAAACCCCAAAACAGCGGCGTGAAGCGCCTGCCGCGGAAAAGCACGTACGGCTTCGGCGGTTGCCGCGCTGAACGCCTTGGCAGCCAGCTTGCGCTTCCCTCCGTATACCGGATCACCCACTAAACCGTGCCCGGCATGTGCCATGTGAACGCGTATCTGGTGTGTACGACCGGTTTCCAGCCAACATTCGACTAACGCCAACCCTGCCGGAGCGCCAAAGGTCTCGACCACGCGCGCCCGCGTCACTGCATGGCGTCCGCCATGGAACAGAACCGCCTGTCGCTGCCGATCGGTTTTGTGCCGTGCAAGTTGCGTTGTCAGGCGCATGATATTGCCGGGCTCAAAACTCACGCCTTTCACCCCTCGCAAACGGGGATCATTCGCATCTGGCACGCCGTAACAAATCGCGCGGTAATACCGCTCGACAGTATGCGCCTCGAACTGAGCCGCCAGCCCGTGATGCGCCGCATCCGATTTGGCAACAACCAACAGACCGCTGGTTTCCTTATCAATGCGGTGCACGATTCCAGGGCGCTTCACCCCCCCCACCCCAGACAAGTCGTCTCCGCAGTGATGCAGCAGCGCATTGACCAGCGTCCCGTTCGGCGATCCCGGCGCGGGATGCACAACCATACCCGCGGGCTTGTTGATGACGATCAGATCGGCATCCTCAAAGACCACCTCCAGTGGGATGTCCTCGGGGCCGATATGGCTGTCTTCTGCCTCGGCTACGGTAATCGCCACGGATGCGCCCTCGGCCACTTTGGCTTTTGGGTCGCGCATCTCAGCTCCATTGACTATAACGGCACCTTCCTCGATCAGCTTGGACAGCCGCGTGCGCGACAGGCTCTCCTCGGCTGGCACATCCCGCGAAAGCGCCTTATCAAGGCGTTGCGGCGGATCGGCCGCGATCTGAAATTCAATCTGGCGGGTGCCCATGACTGTCCCTTCCGAACCCCAAGAACCGCAGGAAACGCCGCAGCTTCGCCTGCTGCGCAGAATGGTCATGCTGCTGACCGCGGTGATGATTGGCGGGGTTCTAGTGACATTCGCACTGATTGTCATCCGCCTATCAGACAGAACCCCCACCCTGCCCGATCAGATCGAACTGCCCGACGGTGCGAAAGCGCAGGCCGTGACCATCGGCAGCAATTGGTATGCGGTCGTGACGGATGACAACCGCATTCTGATCTTCGACAAGACAACGGGCCGCCAGCGTCAGGAAATCAACGTCGAGCCCTGACGCCTAGCTTTCCAATGCCATGCGAAACACGATTTCCGAAGCTTGGCGCAAGGAGTCATATTCCTCGGACGCGTCTCGTCGGAACTTCTGATCGTTTTCGCTCAACTCAACCGGATGGAACAGCTGGGGACGGTCGGGGAAGAATTCCTTTTGAAAAGCAATATCCTCCTTGGCAATGTAGTTATCCAGCCATTCACGTTCATCTGGTTCCAGAACATCGTATTTCCTTACCATCACCGGGTGATCGACAACACGCCGACGCAGCCGCCTGCTTTCCTTGCGCCCCATTGCACGCGAAACGATGCCAAAGGCTTCGCTGGCAGCGCGCGATTGCGATGGGTTCGAAGGCCGGTCGACCACACCGCCTTCAGGCAGCGGCACACCAATGCGCGACATAAAATCATCAACAACATGCCCTTCCACCATTTGCGACCGGTCATAGAGCAGCGGCATGACTGTCACTCCGGGAAAGGCTTGCCGGATTTGGTCCAATTTGGCCGCATAAGACAGCATCGCAGGGTTGGCCTTGATCTTCGCCAGCCTGTCGCCGACATACTCCGAAGCACCGACACCCAGTCGCCCATTCTTGGCCCGCTGCTTGTAGTCAGCCTCGAAAAAATCCGAATACCTGCGGCAATAGAAAGTGATTTTTAGCTCGCGCGAACGGATCTCTGCAAAAACTTGCGCCAGCTTCTTCAGATCGCATGAATAGAACATTTCAGAGGACACCAGACAGGTCTGTTCCCGGTGCGCCTCATATTCTTCGGCCATCAACACGCGGAACGGGTCCATCGGGCCGTCACTCTGGTTCATGTAAAAGGCGATGATGTTGTGACTGATCGCGGGCCGTCCGCTGCCTTCCAGCCGACGGCGGCCGGCCTCCATATAATGTAATCCGACATCTGCCAGCGGAGCCTTGTTCTGACGCACATAACCCTGCAGAGCGGTGGTGCCGGTCTTGGGCATACCCATATGCAGCCAAAGCATCAGATGCCCCCCAATTCAGAATTCATCACGCTCATGCTGAATGGCTTGCCGCAAATTCCGCTGTCATCTGTTGCATGAGTTCCTGCATTTCAGGCTGTTCACGTAATTCGGCAATCTTTTGCCGGTGCAGATCACAGGTCATATGGTGCAATCGTGCGGTTTCCGTGTCTGACAACATTTCGTAGTAGTACTCGCGCTTGCGGTCGAGAACGACGTCGATCGAGCGATCTTCCTCAGCGTTTTGGTTCATCATGTTCCAGTATTCCATGCCAAGGCTTTCACCCAAATGGTGTGCCCGCCCACGCATTTTTTTGACCAGATAGCTTTCGCAGGATTTCAGGGCATAGTGATTGACCTGCACCAGATCATACCCAACTGAATCCTGCGCTGATCGCCAGCTTTTGGTGAAGTACCGCTCAGGCATTAATTGCCCTGATCCGTTGTACCAATGGCAATCTTCCATGGTTTCAACAGTCGCACGATGAGGCCTGTGGACACCTAATCTATCCCATAGCCCGCGCTGAAACATTGTCTTGAACCCCCACGCCTGCGGTGGGCGACGTGTTTGCTCGCGCGCAGCCATGCGAAACTGATCAGACAAAAACCGATCTTCATACCGGATAACACCTGCATTTCCGAAAAGGCGCCATGTCATAGAGATCGTCCTGGCATCTGGAATCGCATCAGTCAGCGCGCGCAGAGTATTGTCACCTGTCTTGATGTTAATGTGTTCGTCGGCATCTATCACAATGACCCAGTCCTCCGGGCGTGCGATTTCCATTTTCAGGAACTTTTTGTAAGCCCGCTTTTGCGGACTGGATTGCTGACGCGAATTATTGTCGACGTGGGTCAGAACACCCCTGGCATCAAGTCTCTGCAGCAGCTCATGGGTCCCGTCCGTACAGTCATTGGTAAAAACAACCATCTGATCCACGCCAATCGCGCGGTTATGGGCAACCCACTCAAGAACAAAAGGGCCTTCGTTCTTCATAGGCGTCACGCTGATAAAACGCGCATCCTGCTCAGCCATAGCCTACTGCCTCTTAACTCTTATGGCGCAAAAGTCGCCTTGAACTTACCGACGCAACCTAAATGCACAGGTTCGTACAACCAAGCCCAAAACCAGTCGAAACTTTTTCTTTTCTCGGCTCCGAACCCACTATGAATACTGGACTAATGCTTGCAACAAAGATTTGATTTCACCGTTCTGCACGCTTTAATTGGTTTTTAAACCGCTTGTAGGTCGGGTAAAGTTCATGGGCCTTTGACAGCTTGTTTCGCGCATTCTCCTTCTGTCCACGTCTCAGGTAAATCTGCCCGGCAAGCCCCTGGATCGAAACGGTCGTATCATCCAGCTCAGCTGCGCGTAGGATTTGGTTTTCACCTTGCTCAACGGCCCCTATGCGCTCGAGAAAACGACCCATTGCGAAAACCAGAAATGGGTTATCAGGATCACAAGCAAGAGCATCGGCCATAGTTAGGCGCGCGCGGGCGGTCTCCCCCTCCACCTCGTACAGTTCGGCCAATCTTTTATGGTAAAGCGGATTATCCGGACTTTGCCGGAGCACATACCGGGTAGAGTCGATAGCTTTTGACCGCGAAATCTGCCCCATATGCATCCGAAGCAGTGCAGAAAACCCTACGACACTTGGGTCTTCGGCATTGATATTGGTTTGCCTGTCCAATCCCCAAACCAACATCTCTAAACGTTGGGTATTTCCAGTAAGACGACGCGCTTTTTGATCAAGCGACAAATCCCACCAATCCAACAATAGCATATCGAAATTACACGGTATGCGCGTCACCACACGTCTCTGGGCGATGTAAGAATTGAAACTGTACCAAGGGCGACGAATAGCCTTCTGAAGCGCCCAGTCCGTCGGTGGAAGCAAACGCAAAGATAGCTGGTCACGATACAAGGTCCGTGAACACAAAACGACAACATCGGGCCTGAGGGGTTTCGCCCAAATCGCCTGAGAAAACGCCTGAGCCGCCCGCCAACGTTTATTGGATTGACCGAATATCGCGCTCTTCAATGCACACAGCGCGGCATAATCTTCTGGCCAGACATTGGGATCTTTCAGAGCGCCCTCAGTCAGTTCCAGGGCTTCTTTCCAATGACCCAGATAAAAAAGGTTCAATGCCTGAAGGCGCGGCAAAAACGCATTGTTAGCCCCGGCATCCAACAACTGAGCGCCGAGATCGCAAGCTTCTTGCGCCCGGTCGTCAGCGTTCCATGCGTACATCTGAAACAGCACTTTGGAATAGATATGCGCCGCTTCGGACACGCTTAGAAACTCGTTTGGTCCTTTTTTTAGCCTTGTAATCGTAAGCTCGTTTGCATTGGTACGTTCTTCATCGCTAAGCACATACCGAAACAATAGGCGTTCCTCGCCTGAAATACGCGCGGCCGCCATAGAAAACGCCGAGATGACTGGCGCTATCACCTGATCGGCCCGTGACATTGCGTAAAGCTCGAGAAAGTCGCGCTTCGCCCTTGCCATGCCGGACACATCCGCAATGTCCGACATCTGTAACAGTTGTGGATATTTTTTTTGGAAACGGGCGATCAGTTCTGGCTGATCGGAAAACATAATCGCCGTTTTCCCCGCGGATTTCTCAAGATGCGCTTCGTACAATTCTTCGGGTTCTATCTTGGCGGGCCAGGTCGTATGCTTCCATGGCAACCCGTTCAAAATGTCGCCGCGCCGAATGTGGTAGGCCGACACTCCTTGCCCGGAAAGCTTGGCATCTGCTTGATCCATGACGATTCGGATTTCTTGCGTGAACCCGATTTGGTGAATGAACTCCCTGTATCTTGGCCCGATCTTCTCGATATCTTCCCAGGGAAAAGCCAGAACTTCGAACCCTTCTTCAACCAGAACCGAGCGCCCCGCCTCAAGGTGCGTAAGCAGGCGATCCGGCGTCTGGTCGCGCTGAAAAGACCAGATCGGCAGTGCGTTTTTGTTGAGCTCATCAAATTCTTGGCCGCTTAGGAAATGCGCGTCCATCCAGTCTTGCGCAAACAACTCCTGCGGATTGTCCAATTCCGGAGCATCCGCCCCCTGCGGGAACCAGTTCACCTTGTAGGTTGTGCCATAATCTTCAGCCAGTCGGATGCAGGTCAGCATCATCAACAAGCGCGCGCCCATTCGGTCCTTGCGCTGGCCGATGAACACCCCTTTTGCTGACGTCATGACGCCCCCTTGGTCTCAGCCAGCGCCGCACGGCGCAGCACCCGGAACCGTCGGCGGGCTTGCTGCACCAATTGGGGGTGGCGCTCCTCTGCCTGCGCCTCAATCGCGCGCATGATCATTGGAAGACGGCGACGGGCGCGCATCATGCTATAGAATTCATCTTTCTCAAGTGACCCGTTCATGGCCTTTTGCATTACTGGTTTCAGAATATCCAACTTGCGCAGCATCGGGGCCGCAAAGTGGTTCGAAAACCATGTCTTGAGCAAGACCACGTTCTCGCCCTGAAGCCTCGTCACTTGTCGACGGTCGAGGTCAAAGAACGGATCGTAAAAGACATAAGCTCTGCCCGCCTGTTTCACCGTCTGCGCCGCGTCACTCAGCGGCAGATCCCAATCTTGCACCCGACCAAAACGGTAGCGGCTTTCCCAAGGCACCAGGCGTTCGTCCAGCGTAGTTTGTGGATTGAAGGCAATCACATTCGCGCCGGGCACCAATTCGGAAAAAGTTAACGCGCCAAATCCGCCCATCGAAGCGCCTGCAAAGACAACTAGATCGAACTGCTCAAAAAAACCTTCGGCAGCGCGGTTCTGGAAATACGAGATAATCTCGGGATCGCGGTACCATGCCTTGGTCCGTGCGAAGACACCCATATGAGACCAACCCTCGTCCCGAAAAAATTTCCATCCCCACGGCTCACGCGCAAAAGACAAATCATTGGCGTTGGCAATGTTGTCGAAACTCACGACCAGTTGCGACGCCGAGCGCTGGTGGAACAAAACCGAATGCCGTTCAAGCTTTTGCAGGAAACCTGAACCATCACCGCCGGGATAAAGTTCCACAAACCAAGGCGGAGCGGGATCCGTCAGAATACGCTCATACCCCGTCTTGCGGTCGGGGTGTTCAGGTTTCAGCTGCTCTTTCGAAAGGTCGTCTGCCATGTTCCTCAGATGAGATTATCCGCCAGCCACATCCGAAAATCCACCCAATCCGGGCGCATCTTTATTTCGGCAATCTTGGCCCGGTGCCAGTCACAAGCCTGCGCGTGCAAGTCACCAAGTTTTTTGTCCGCCTTCAGTTCTGCCAGCAAAGGTGCCGCGCGCTGCGCAATCGGCTGAATCGATTGATCAGTCTCTTTGTTGGCGTTCATATCCTGCCAATAAGACTGCCCCTGATCTACCTTGATATGATTGGTCCGCCCCCGATCACGCTTGATCAGAAACCCATCCAGAGACCGCACCGAATAGTGATGCAAACGTCCAAGGGAATGGTCGAACCCTCGCCAGGCGCGCCAGCCGACTTTTTTCGTCGGGAACAACTTACCGCCAGCGTCGGACCAAGCAATCTCGCTTTCTTTGCCCTCTTCGATCCCCTTCGGACGGTGGGGGCCAAAGCGGGTGAATTTGCCATTGTTGCGAAATAGCGTTTTCAAACCGTAAGCCCGGCCCGAATGATACGGGAATTCCTGATCCCCCATCGCGAAAGCTTCGGTCACGGGCCTGTCTTCGAAACTGATGTTTCCAGAGCTTCCAAACAGCTTCCAAGCGAATGAAATGGCATCAACTTGCTGCCCCGCCCGGCGTTCAACTTCGTCGATCAGGGCGCCAAAACTGTTGTCGCCATGGCGGATATTCCAGAATTCGTCGACGTCCAGACATAACAGCCAGTCAGCCTCTTTCACCTTTGGCTGACGTCGCGCGCGGCGAAGCATCTGATGCTGCGGATTGCCGCCCTCTTTCACCTCGTTCGAGACATGGGTGACTAGCCCCATCTCCTGCAATCTGCGGGCGATATCATCGGTACCATCGTCACAGTCGTTGGTAAAAATTACAAAGTGATCGACGCCAAGTGTCTTGTGAAATGCGACCCACTCCAACATATAAGGGCCTTCGTTCTTCATCGTGGTGAATACGGTAATGGCCTGAGACATAAACACTTCCCGACTTGCGTTGTCTCTCGTCATACACAACCCGGCGGGCATGGGCGAGACAGGAAATAGCGATACCGACGATCCGGCACAAACTGATGCAAATCGCCCCGAGCGCGGTCAGAATCCTGAATTACTGGTTGAGAATGGCGCGGTCGAGATGAATCTTTTTTGTTTATTTTCAGATGTTTATTTGGGTTTTGCGTAATTTTTGCGTAGCTCAACTTAGAACTTATAGCGAACATATTGAACCACAAAGTAGGGAATAGTAGGCCATTGCACTACCGTTTTCTGCGTTCGCAGCACCGAGCAACGCGAACGTCAGCAAATTGCAGCTAGTAGTCTTTGCAAACTGGTGGAATATGGCTACTGCTTCCCAAAACTTTCATCATGACAAAACCAGCATTGAAAGAGGACAAGCCATTGGCAAATATGTTTGACTGGAATGCGCTAGACCACAAAATCGCTTCCACAATTGCTGAAAATGATGAACTAGACAGACCAAAGGCTCTGACCGCCGTAGCAGTTTCGGAAATTATGGAAATTGATCTCGACGAGGCAATAGACGCAATAACCGACGGCGGCAACGACCGCGGTGCCGACGCTTTGTACATCGACGATCGAGACACAAAGAATGATATCCATATTTTTCAGACAAAATGTGTCCGGGAATTCGAAAAATCGAAAAATAACTTCCCGAGTTCAGAGATTGATAAGCTGATAAGCTTCGTTACCGACCTTACTGGGCACGATACTGACGCACTTGAAAGCACCAATGATCTTTTGAAGGCTAAGATATCTGATGCGCTTGATGTGCTGAATGAAGCAAACGCATCAATTACAGTTCATTTTGTAGGAAACACGGCACCTCTGATTGAGACGGAAATGAAGAGAGTCCAGACGGCGTTCTCTAGGTACAAAGCCATAGAGTTCAGAATGCACGATTTGGATGCGCTGTCCGATTTCTTTCTAGAAAAGAGAGCGCCGTCATTAGTTAGAGAGATTACCGCAATTGACACCAACTTCTTTGACCGGACGGATCAGAACCTGCGAGGTGTAGTTTGCTCTGTTGCCGCTCTAGATATAGTTGATGCGATCCAATCTGAGGATGACCCCGATCAAGTCGAAGCCGGCATCTTCGATCAGAATGTTCGTGTCTACCTGAAATGACGCAACCGAATTAACCGTCGAATAATTGAGTCGGCTTTATCGGAAGAAAACCACATGTTTTGGTATCAAAACAATGGTATAACCATGACTTGCGATAAGGTTGATATTGGACCGAGCCGTAGATCTCCAAAGATCAAACTCACAAATGTTCAGATCGTAAACGGTGGCCAAACATCTAACTGCCTTTTCGAGGCAGCAAAGGAGGACAGGAGTAAGGTCGAGGATGTCATCTTACTTGTCCGGATCATTGAAACCTCGTCGGAAGACGTGAAACTGTCTATCGCCGAAACCACAAACAGCCAGACACCGATTAACGTTCGCGATCTGCGCTCAAATGATCGACAACAGAGGCAGTTCGAAGAAGCTTTTGCGGACCTTGACTACTACTACGAACGCAAGGCTGGACAGCACGCTGACAAATCAGCATCCAAGCGGGTCGACGCGTTGACGGCTGGGCAGGCGTATCTAGCACTCGGTATAGGTCTGCCTGAAACCGCGAAAAAGGACCGTGGACGTGTGTTCGGCGATCTTTATGACACTGTGTTCGCTGAGGACCTTACCGCGCCCAAACTACTCACATCTTTCAGACTGGCGAAACTTTTAGCCGAAAAAAAGAAAGAGGTGCGCAAGAAAATCCGGGAGAAGTTGCCGCTTGCTGCAGGGGAAATGTCAATCATAGACGGATCGTTTCACGCACTATTTGCAATCCGTCAGATTTGTAGTCGTGATGGAATTGACCTGTGGGATTACGACACTTCCAGCGACAAGTTGAACGAGGCAATCGAGCTGGTTTCGTCCTTGTATGAACATGAAAAAAAACAGGATGCGAGCTTCTCGTCTAACCGGTTCTTTAAGGACGCGAGAACGAAAGACCGGGTTACCAAAGCTGTTGGATAGCGATACCGCGCCTTCTCCAATAGAAAAACACGCACAAATGGGTTTGACGGATTTGTGCAGTCACAAGCCGAATGCGACCGCAGCAACTAGTTCGGACGGCAATGACAGCTCAGGGCCTATGGTTCTAGTTCGAATTCTGTATAGATATTTGGTCTCAGCAAAGAACCAAATGGCGGCCTGCTTGCAATCAACAGAGGCAAAATGCACTGTTCAAGTTGTGCGTAATCGATGCGTAAACTGTGCGTAATTTATGCGTAACGATCGATGAAATCGTTGAATTTTCAGTCATTTTTCTTAGACGTCACTTTGCAAGTAACTGTTTTTATTATTTAAAATCAATAACTTACATGATTTGGTGCGGTCGAGATGCATTGAAGACTTGAACAAGCATATTTCTGGCCGTTTCAGGTTGCCTCAAGTATTCTACTAAACCACTGCAAAAAATGAAAATGTAGTTTCCATTCGTTTCAGGATGGTTCACTGTGTCTCACAATAGAAGGTGGACCAAAGGGTGGGCCGATGCCAGCACTCAACAAGCTATCATCATTGCAGGTCAAGAATGCCCAACCCGGCAAATACTCGGACGGCGGGGGCCTCTGGTTGCACAAAAAAGATGGCGATGGCGGCAAGTGGTTCCTTCGGGTTCATGTCCACGGGCGTCGTAGAGAGATGGGCTTGGGGGCTTTGTCCGTCGTCTCACTGAAAGAAGCACGCGAGGAGGCTGAAAAATGGAGAGCCGTCGCCCGTCAGGGAAAAGACCCAATCAAAGAACGCGAACGGATACGTCGGGAAGCGGCCAAGGCCGATCACACTTTGAGCGTGGTGGCGAAAGAAGCATTCGCCGCTCGTCAGGCCGAACTAAAAGGTGACGGCAAGGCCGGGCGTTGGTTCTCGCCGCTGGAACTGCATGTCCTTCCCAAACTCGGGAATGTGCCGATTGAAGAGATTGACCAACAGGACATAAAAAACGCCCTCGCCCCTATCTGGCATTCCAAAGGTGAGACCGCGAAAAAGGCGATGGACCGTTTGGGCATCGTTTTCCGGCACGGGGCAGCGATGGGGCTAGATGTTGACCTGCAAGCCACGATGAAGGCGAAAGCCCTGCTCGGAAAATCCCGTCAGGTACGCAAGCACATTCCTGCTATGCCTTGGATTGACGTACCCGCATTCTATGAAAGCCTTGAGGATGGATCGGTCACACATCTCGCATTTCGGTTACTAATCCTAACTGCTGTGCGCTCCAAGCCGCTTCGGTTCATTCATCTGGACGAACTGCACGGCGAAACATGGGTTATACCAGCAGACAAGATGAAGACCGGAAAAGAATTTCATGTGCCCCTTTCCAGTGAAGCCCAGCGCATCATTGAACAAGCCTCGGCTTTCGAAAAAGACGGCTACCTTTTTCCCAATGTCCGCCAAGGCGTCATTTCTGATGCTACGATGTCCCGCCTGATGGAACGTCAAGGGTTGGAAGCACGTCCCCACGGGTTCCGATCCAGCTTCCGGACATGGTGCGCGGAGGCAACCGATACGCCGCGCGAGGTCGCAGAAATGGCCCTAGCCCACGAGACTGGTAGCAAAGTAGAACGCACCTATCGGAGAACAGACTTCCTTGAACAGCGCCGTGTTCTCATGGAGCGCTGGGCGCAACACGTGATCGGTGAGAATACGGACATTGTGAATCTGGTCGTCCGATGAAGAGAGATGCAATGAACAAAAAAAGCCGGGTTGAGCGGGTCATTATCGCTCAGGACGAAATGTCCGAAAGTTCAAGGGTTATTGTCAGCATACCCCCTTTCGGATCAGCACCAGACCCAACAGAGTTGTCGCGACAATTTAAGGCCGTCAGCCTCAAATCCATTATTCAAGAGGCTTCTAAACCTGTCGGTGAAGTTGAGGAAAAAGTGAGTGTAGATGAACACCCTTCACTTACACAAAGCGCGTTCAACAGTGGGATCATGGCGCTAGCCTCCGAGGTGATGGCCTCGGCCAAAAGTATGGGCTTCGATACCGAGGATGAGAGTTTTGTCCGATTGACAAACATGTGCATCAGGCTTGGCCGGATGCACAAGGAGAAGGAGTTGCGCTATCGCTTCTTGACGGACATCAGGAGAGAAAAAGGGCAGCAAAAGTCCCGAAAAACAGGAGGTGAAAATAGTAAAAGGCGCGACACAGACGCACTAATCGACTTTATGCATCAGAAAGTTGAAGCGGAAGGGTTCAATACCTCGGAAGCGGCTCGGCTTGCGCTCGACCAAGGGCTAGGCGCTTGCACCGGCGACCCCGAAAGAGACAAAGACGCCAATAGGAATCGCTACAAGTATTGGAAGCAGAAGTACCTGCAAAAATGAGGTATATCACAACGGAAGTTCTGGGCTATTCATTCCACAGTTCTGATAGCAATAGTCGATCAAGTTCTATTCATCTCCCATAACCGGACCTGATTACACTATGCAACGAACGGCGGCTTCGAGCCCAAAAGACGAATGAGATGACGAGCGCCGCGGTCGCTCAGGGCGGGCACCGGAAGTTCGTTGCTTTCGCAAAGGAACGACGAGCTGGGGAACAAGCAGACTTTGATCAACAGGCCTGTTTGGATCCTGCCAGCTCAGGTCTCGCAATAAGGTGCCGATTATGTTGTCGACTGGCTGTTGGTTCCGGATAGGAAGATTTTGAAACCCGAAGAAAAAGACATTAGCTGCGCCCCGCAAACCTGGCATGGCAACGGGACAACATTTTTTGTCAAATGGCCGCCGAAGCTTCCGCTCCTTTGGAATAAATATTAACTTGCGAATATGAAAAACTTAATTTCCCGCGGCATATCGAAGGCCCTTGGCCGTGGCAAACAACAGCCACTTGAAAAGCCTGAGGCTATTAGGCCGGGAATTAAGAGTATTCAAATGCCGCGGGAACAATCCGAAATCCTGTCGCGCTGTCTGTCGATTGATCTGGAGATCGATCCCAAGGAAGCCAAGTTATTTGCCTTTGCAGCCGTGCCGGAAGGCGATGGAGTGGGGATTATTCATCGGAAAGGTGACCCGAAGACCGCGCTTGAAAAGCTCGACTTGTTTTGCGCCGGTTTCGCACATGTCATTGGGCACAATATTCTGCGCCACGACCTGCCGCATCTCTTGGCGGTCTCACCGCGCTTCGCAAAGCTCGCGGACGGACCGATTGATACGCTGTGGCTCAACCCCTTGGCGTTCCCGCGCAATCCCTATCATTATTTGGTCAAACACTACCGCGATGGGCGGCTTCAAAGTGGTCACGTCAACGATCCCGAGCTCGACGCGCGTCTTGTATTCGAGGTTCTTCGCAACCAGATCGAAGCCTTCGTAACGCTGAACACGTTGTCGCCAGAAACGGTGATCGCCTATCACTGGCTGTGCTGCCGAGGTCCCAGTAGCGTCGGATTTGATCGGTTGTTCAGCGACGTGCGCGGGGCGTCCATCCCGACGGAAGAGGAGGCGCACGAGGCCATTCAGGCGCTGCTAAAAGACGTGGCCTGCGGCAAGCAAGTGGACGCTCTGCTCGAGCGGCTCTCGGACACTGGGCTCGGTTGGCCTATGGCATATGCCCTCGCCTGGATTTCGGTCGCTGGTGGGGATTCTGTTATGCCGCCTTGGGTACGAGCGCAATTCCGTGACGCAGCACGGCTCGTCAAAGACCTGAGAGATACGAATTGTCGTGATCCGCACTGTACCTATTGCGCAGAGCACAATAATCCCACCCGTGCTCTCGAACGCTGGTTCGGCTTTCCAGGTTTCCGCCCGGAACCAGCCGACAATGACGGTCGCCCGCTTCAAGAAAAGATCGTCGCGACGGCCATGGAAGGAGACAACCTATTGGGCATCCTGCCGACGGGCACGGGTAAATCAATCTGCTATCAGATCCCCGCGTTGTCTCGGTTCGACAAGACCGGGGCCCTGACCGTCGTTATTTCGCCGCTTGTGGCGCTGATGGCGGACCAAGTTCAGGGCTTGGTGAGGGCCGGAATTTCTTCGGCGGTTACGATTAACGGGTTGTTGTCCTTGCCCGAGCGTCAGGATGCGCTCGACAAGGTGCGGCTTGGGGATGCTGCGATCCTTTTGATTTCACCCGAACAACTGCGCAGCACTACAGTTAGGTCCGTTCTGGCACAGCGAGAGGTGGGGCTGTGGGTGCTGGACGAGGCGCACTGCGTGTCTAAGTGGGGTCACGATTTCCGACCCGACTATCGCTACGTTTCGCGGTTTATCAAGGAAAGCTCAGGCGGCGAACCGGCTCAGGTTCTTTGCTTGACCGCAACTGCAAAGCCGGACGTCGTGCAGGACATCCGCAGTCATTTCAAAGAGCGGTTGGGGGCCGAACTGGCGTTAATCGACGGTGGCGCATCGCGGTCGAATCTGAGCTTCCAGGTGCTACCAACGCAGCGGGCAACCAAAATGACCGATATCCTCGACACTATCGAGGCCCAGCTTCCGCGCGAGGGCGTGTCTGGGGCAGTCGTCTACTGTGCTACCCGAAACGCTACCGAACGCGTGGCGGAGCTCTTGAAACAACAGGGCATCGCCGCTGAACGTTATCACGCGGGCCTAAGCGCCGACGACAAGCATAAAATTCAGGAGGACTTCCGAGTCGGCAATCTGCGCGTGATTGCAGCCACCAACGCCTTTGGGATGGGGGTCGACAAGCCTGACATCCGTCTGGTGGTTCACGGAGACGTGCCGGGTTCGCTGGAAAACTACCTGCAAGAGGCGGGTCGCGCTGGGCGGGATCGCGAACCTGCAAACTGCGTCTTGTTGTTCAATACCGAAGATGTAGATCGTCAGTTCAGTCTCAGCGCGCGCTCTCGACTTGCGCGGCACGAAATTGGCGCCATCCTGAAGGCGCTTCGACGTCTTGATGCTCGGACCGGAAAAGGCAGTGAAATAGTCGCCACACCCGGTGAGATCGTTCATGAGGAGAAAGAGCGAGATTTCCAGCGGGACAGCAATACCGACGATACGCGGGTGAAGACGGCCGTCTCCTGGCTGGAAGAAGCACACCTTCTGAACCGCGAAGAAAACCGGGTTCAGGTGTTCCCCGCCTCGCTCCGAGTAAGGAGCATGAAGGAGGTCCGCGAAATCCTTGCATCCGCTGAAATCACCGAGCGGCGGCGCGAGGATCTGGCCGCCATCGTGCAGCATATCATCAACGCGCCACAGGAAGAAGGCATCACCACGGACGAGCTCTGCGGGGTTAGTGGGCTGACGTTGTCGGGCGTTCGCAAAGCTTTGGCGGATCTCGAGGCCTTCGGGATTGCAAAGGATGATACAAACATCACCATCTTCGTGCATGTGCGCGTCGAGAATGCCTCGTCGAAACGATTCCAAGCGGCGTCTCAGTTGGAAGCTGACCTGGTTGCGATCCTTAGAGAGAACACACCAGACGCGGACATCAATGAGGCTGTGCCCTGCCATCTGGCCTCAGTGGCGCAGGCCCTGCGGGAGCGGGGACACGTCTCCGTGCGGCCCGATATTGTCGAGGGTTTGCTCCGTGGGATTGCGCAGGATGGCCGCGACATGGATGGCGGCAAAGGCAATATTGGCCTGCGCAAGGTGTCTAAAGGCAGTGTAATGGTGCGAATGCAAAGATCATGGGGGACAATCGAACAGACCGCTCAGCTTCGCAGGCAAGCCGCAGAGCGATTGGTTTCATTCTTGATCAACAAGGTTCAGGCTGGCCTGCGTGGGAAAGACGTTCCCGTCGAGACCACGCTTGGCGACCTTCTTGCAGCAATCAACAGCGATGCGTTTTTGCGGACATCTGTCAATGACCCTGCAAAGCTGATGGACCGGGCGCTTCTGTGGTTGCACGAACAGCAGGTGGTAACTCTGGGCAAGGGTTTGTCCGTGTTCCGCTCGGCCATGACGTTGCACATCAATCAGAAGGGTGGCGCTTTTACCACCCAGCATTTCGCGCCGCTCGAAGACCACTACACCGAACAAACCATCCAGACCCACGTGATGGCGGCATATGCGGGCAAAGGTATCGACGATATCGATCAGGCCCAGCGGCTCGCGCATGACTATTTCGCAATGGATCAGTCCGACTTCATGAAAACTTGGATGCCAGGGAAAATTTCGGAGTTCAGACGGCAGGCAACGCCTCAGTCTTACGCCGAGATCGTCGACAATCTGGGGAATTCGACACAAGAGCAGATCGTGCGTGACGACCGCGAACAGACCAATGTCCTTGTCCTCGCGGGGCCGGGGTCGGGCAAGACACGCGTGCTGGTCCATCGCGTCGCTTATCTGGTCCGGATCAAGCGCGAAGATCCAAACGGTATACTGGTGCTCGCCTACAATCGTCACGCGGCCGCCGAGATCCGGGAACGCTTGCGTCTGCTGATTGGCGAAGATGCTCGCTTTGTGACCGTCTTGACCATCCATGCCTTAGCCATGCGGTTGATTGGCGCGAGCTTCGCCGGACGGGAAACGGCCGATGAACCTGATTTCGAGACGCTTCTGATCGATGCGGCACGTCTCTTGCGTGGCGACGGGCTAGACAAAATCGAAGCCGAAGCCTTGCGAGAAACCTTGATCCAAGGGTTCCGATGGATTCTCGTGGACGAATATCAGGACGTTGGGCCCGAGGAATACGCCTTGATCGCAGCGGTGGCCGGTCGCAGTATCGACGACCCCGATCAACGGATCAGCCTGTTCGCGGTCGGCGATGACGACCAGAATATCTATGCGTTTGCTGGCGCATCGGTGCGCCACATTCGGCAGTTTGAACAGGATTATTCAGCCAAGCCGGTCTTTCTGACCGACAATTACCGCTCGTCGAAGAACGTCATCAGTGCGGCGAACGCCGTGATCGAAGGGTCACGGGAACGTATGAAAACAGGCCATGGGATTACAGTCGACAAATCGAGGCAAAAGGACCCGGCCGGGGGGATCATGGAAAGCCTCGACCCGGTTGCGCAGGGGCGGGTCCAAATCCTTGGCTGCCCGGCTGGAAATGACGCTCAGGCCCTTGCGGCGGTAGACGAATTGATCCGCCTTTCAAAACTGATCCCGGATTGGAGTTGGAAGGGGGCGGCAATCATTTCTCGTGATTGGCGCAAGCTTCTGCCGGTCCGTGATTTTGCCGAGGCGCATGGAATTCCTGTCGAAATGGCGAACGAAAACTTGCCAAGTGTCTGGCGCACCCGTGAGATGCGGAGTTTCATCGACGGCCTACGCGAGAGGCACGCACCTTTGGTCAGCTTGAGCGATCTTACCGAAACCCTGAACACTATACCATCAAGCCGTTGGACTGACCGGATCGGCGAGGGACTTGGCCAACTTGCGCGTGAAGTTGATGGCAAAGCGCTCCCGTGCCCTGACGTGATTGAATGGTTTGCTGAATGGTCGAAAGACTCATGGGGCGAGCAGCGTGGCCTCAAATTGTTGACGGCGCATCGCGCGAAAGGCCTCGAATTCGACGATGTCGTGATCCTGGATGGCGGTTGGGAACGGCCCTCGCGAAACGAAGATCAAGACGCGCCGAGGCGCTTATTCTATGTCGCCTTGACACGTGCGCGGCGCAATTTGATCGTCATGAGCAACGACAACCATGAATACCTTCCCACCGAGTCGCCTTCCGTCGTCGCGCGGCACGTGGTGCCCAACTTGGCGACAGCCCCCGGCCCAAGACGGTTCTTTCAGTCGCCCGAAATGAAGATGGTCGACTTGTCATTTGCAGGCCGCCAAGGTGATCGGCACATCGTTCACCAGGCGATCGCTGAAGCGCAGGTCGGCGCACCAGTCAGACTCTCCTGTGTCGGAGATCGCTGGCAGATCGAGGATCTTCAAGGGCGGGCCCTCGGGAGGATGGCAAAAGCATTCGCTCCCCCGATGGGCACGAAATTTGTCACAGGCGAGATCGCGGCCATCATAAATTGGCGTAAGGAGGATGCTGATGAGCGTTTTCATCACCTGATGAAACGCGCGAATTGGGAAGTCGTGGTGCCTGAACTGATATTCGAAGAGGTCAAAGGGACTGAGTCGGTCTTCGGAGAGCATCAGGACGGCAAGTAAAGTCGGTCAAGCTGTCGATCGTTGCGCTTGCATTAAAGAACTGCTCGGGGCCATTATCACACATCCCAACAAACTGACTTGTCGGCAGCTTTCGTCCGCTGAGCCGTCATCGTACCAAATTACGGCGAAGGTCTCCTTCGAGCCCAATTTAACGAATGCTGCAACGCGCACGGATGTCCGCAGTCTCCGGTATGGAAAGTTGGCTAGGTGCCCTTTATTGCGCCTAGTGGCAAGTGCTCTCAGAATTCAATGACCGAACGCATGCCTGTTCCGGCTTTCATGGCTGCAAAGCCTCGGTTAATCTCCTCTAAGGAAATGCGCTCGGATATCCATTCGTCCAATTGGAGGCGGTTTTGAAGGTAGAGCTCGATCAGGCGCGGCATATCCGTCCGAAAGCTGCCGCCGCCCATGAACGACCCCTGCAAGCGCCGTTCATACAGCAGATTGAGGCCATCAACTTCGATGTTCAGGCCGTAAGGGACCATACCCACAATAGTTGCGGCGCCGCCTCTGGCTGTCATTCGGAATGCCTGTTCTGCTGTGGCTTTCAAGCCCAGGCACTCGATCGCATGATGAACCCCGCCCGGCACCAGTTCCAGAACTTGTTCAACCAGATTGCCTTCAGAAGGGTCTATGACATCGGTCACTCCTAGTTTGGAAGCTAATTTTAGCTTGTCCGGGTTGGTGTCGATTGCAATGATCCGTCCCGCCCCACTGATCCACGCACCGTTGACCGCAGCCATTCCAACACCACCACATCCGATTACTGCGACGCTTTCACCGGGCTGGAGACGCGCAGTGTTAACCACCGCGCCAAACCCTGTGAGAACGCCGCAACCAATTAGAGCAGCACGATCCAAAGGCATGTCCTTGCGAATTTTGGCCAGCGCGTTTTCATGCACCAGCATTTGTTCGGCAAATGACGACAGGTTTAGGAATTTGTTCAGGTGCGGCTCTTTTCCCCAACTCAGCTCGGTCGAACTGCCCATTTCAGGTCGCACTTCGGGGTTTGAGCAGATCGCCGGTTTGCCGGACAGGCATGTCTCACAGGTGCCGCAAAAAACCGCCAGACAGGTTATTACATGGTCGCCGGGCTTCACATAGGTGACATCCGGCCCAACGGCTTCGACAACACCAGCGGCCTCATGGCCAGGCACCAACGGCATCGGATGCGGATACAATCCTTCAATAAAATGTAAATCTGAGTGACACAGCCCTGCATAAACTGTTTTGACAAGGACTTCGCGCCCGACAGGCTTTCGGATTGAAATGTCTTCGATGACAAGTTCGGTGTTCGGTTCGTAGAGTACTGCGGCTTTCATTCGAAATCTCCCGAAGTCCATGATCTGGCGGCAGTGGGATGCCGCACGGAGGCACACATCAATGTTATCAGGCTTAAGATGTCCCGCTAGTGTAGAAACTGGATCATCGCCAGTACAGAAAATGGACTGGATCGGATTTGGATAGCTGCTTACGGTTCAGAGGTGGAGGTTAAGCGTTGCCCGATCGAAACAATATGCTGTTCTGCCCGATCAACATGGCCTGCGAGGTTCTCCAACCGCGTTGGACCATTCACATCCTGACCGAGATGCGGTGGGGGTCGACACGGTTCAACGATATCCGGCGCGGTATCCCGGGAATATCTCCAACTTTGCTGACAAAGCGATTGAAGACGCTTCAATCGCAGGGGTTGGTGAAGCGCGTTGAAGACACTGTGTCCGGAAGCATTGATTATTTCCGAACGGATGCGGCAATCGAGCTTGATCCGATCATCACCGAATTGGGGAGATGGGCCTATCGCAATACGTCGATACAAGGCCACACCAGCAAAACAAAGCCCTCCGCATTTGTCTGGACTCTCCGCCTTTGCATTGAGACCAGCGCACTGCCCAATCGCCGCGTGGTCATGAAGCTGTCATTCCCCGAACAGGCGGAAGGAGAAAGAGATTTTTGGATTATGAACCGTCCGGGCCAAGATGTTGACGTCTGCTTCCTTGATCCAGGCTTTGACGTCGATCTGTATATCACATCAGAGTTTGACACCTTGGCATCGGTGTTCTTCGGATACGCGCACCTATCGCAAGAGATCGCAAATGAACGCATCACCCTAATCGGAGAAGCCGCGCTCGCCAGAACAATAAATCAGTGGCTCATTCTCAGTTCCTATGCTCGAGAGATTGCGATCTAAACATTCAAAGTGGACATTGGTGCAGACGCAGCGAATGCTCACTTTGTCCGCATAGCCGACTTTGATCCAATGGCGACAAAGTCCGCTTTCTGACTTTAAGTCCTATTCGACAAAGGTCCGCTTCACTGCAACTAAATCTAGGCAATTCTAGCCAAGTTTCGCAGCAACCCTATTAAGACCTTTACGACAAAAAAGCTGAATACAAGCAGAAAACAATAAACAAATTCTGGAGAACCTCTCCGACCTCCAGATCAGGACTGGTACTTCTGAATACGGACAGACCATTATGGAGGCGTTCAGCAAAACTATGAGACAAAAGTACAATACACTTCAGGAATTGACCGATGTTTACCCCTTCAGCGGTCCAACAATCTATAGACTGATCAAGAAGGGGGATTTTCCCGCGCCCATCAAGATCGGCAGACGATCCTATTGGATAGAAGATGAAGTTGAAGCTGCGATGCAGGCGTTTGCCAACGCACGAGGCTGAGCAACCCCACCCTACAAACGAAACCCTAGCAGCCTCACACACCAGTCACAGGTCGTGGAGGACTGAATTGCCGCACCCTATAGGAAAAAAGGAACTCGAAATGAACACCAAGAAGACGTCGAAAACCAGAACTCTCACACCCGAATACATGGCCACGCTCTGCAATGGTAAGACGAAACGGTTCGTATTGATGCGTCCCAACCCAGAGAACCTATCACAACCGAGAAAGATTGAATTCATAAAAGGTGTTCCAGTGCCAGTGGATCAAGCCACGAAAGAGCATCTGGAGAAACATGCAACTTTTTCGAAGACCGCGCACTTTCCAGATGGCGAGGTGGAGCAATCAACTCATTGCTGTTTTGAATTTTCGCCTTTGAACGCCGATAAAACGGCCAATGACGCAGCGCCCGCCACCTAAGAAAACACCCCGCCGGAATGAACCAAGGCAGGGTGTTTCCTAGAAGTTTAGCGTACTTTGAATATAGCATCCCTGCCTCCTTTTCACCAGAGGAGAAGCGAATGACCTACGGCAAAACTTGCCGGGGAATGGAGCGTTATTGCCCAATTCCCCCTATCGAAAACAACACTGCGCCCAGCGCGACTTCAACAAAGGAGTGCTCGGATCACTATACCAAAGTTTTGAAGGTATCCGGCTCTTATCGGGTGATTGTTTGCCGGGATGATCTCCAGTGGATTTTGCAGCGTCGCAGGGCCGGAAATCCGGGCGCTGGGCGGGCATGGCAAGCAATTGGCTACATAACCCAGTCCGAGACACTAAAGCGCCTGTGGCGCGAGAAAACTGGCCAGAGCCTAGTGTCACCCATTGCAACAGTTGCAACGCGCAGAGCGAAAGCGGTTTGAGCCATGGGTCGCGACAAAAAGAATGAAAAACGAGTAGGCAAGTTCGCGATGTTGCTACAGATGGAAGTCATGTTGGAAGCATGGAAGAGGCTCAGCCCATCCGCACAAGTGGCATATTTGCACTTAATTTTTCGATGTTGGTCGGAAGGCAAGAAACTTCACCATAACAACAATGGTGAAGTAGCCTTGTCCGCGCGGAAGCTGGCCGATGTCATGGGGATCGCGCCCAAAACTGCAATGTCGGCAATGGCCGATCTCCAAGCAAAGGGCTGGATTATCTGCACTAAGCGTCATCAAAAAGGGGTTGAAGGCCGCGCCCTTGCCCCGGAATGGCGGCTCACAATGCGACCCACTGGGCTCGGGAAAACACATCGCCCCCCAACACGCGAGCCTGAGCGGTGGCAGGAAGGTCATGATTACGAGGTTACCGAATACGCGACTAGCAAGAGGCCGGGCCATGCGCGGGGCGATGCAAGCAGATTTCAGCAGGCTCCTACTCCGGTAAACGTCATTGCACTACGGGCGCGTTGAAATGAAGAAACCCGATGCAAACTTTGACGCAGACCTGGTGCAAACTCTGATGCAGGCGCGGAGAAAATTTCGATTTACCGCTGCAAACTCTGACACAGAAAACGGGCCTTTTCGGTCAGTTCCTGTTGCAAAGTGTGACGCACTTGTAGGTAGCCATACCCACCGGTCAGAAGCCGTACTCCGCCATAGGCACGGGCATCTATATTAAGTCCTCAAAAGACCACCGGAAGGAGCGAATGCGAACTGCCCCGGCAGCCTTTGGCTGACGGTTCCACCTCTAACAAAAAGGGAAACATCATGAACGAAGAAACTTCCAATCACGATCAAATGCAAACGCTGTCACAGTCGCCCGCTGACACCCCGGAAGGCCAATATGCGCTACTGGCGGATATACTTTTCGAACAGTCCGCTGAGGGCATGGAAATCAGGCGAAAAAAAGTTGAGTTGAGCGACGGCATCGGGGAATTGGAACTCCGTCAAATGGGTCTTAACGCCCTGATAGCGGACTGCCAGAACGTTGATGAAAAAATCCGGCACTCGGCCAAGCGTATCGAAGTCAAAGGCCGAATTCAGGCATCAAGGACTGAATTGGATGAGTGGTCTCAGCGCGAGAAACGAGTGCGCCAACGCCAGCGGGTCGAGTTCATCGCCCAGCGCGAACAGAAAGGCCAAGGGCATGACTGAGGTGATCGTCGCGCTAGCGTACCTATTTTTTGGTGCTAAAACTTGGCGGGTGGTCGTACTACCCAACCGCATTCCAGATGATCAGGCGGCACTTGAATGGCATATTGAGGCATCGGAGCAAGAACGCTCCGGTGACCCTGTACTGCTAGTCGCTAAGGCGACCGTTGTTCTGTTTTGGCCAGCCTTCATGTTTTTCGGGTTCGTGGCCGCGAAGTTGCAGGAGTGAGTTGCAACTGTTGCAATATTCCAAGCGCAGCTATGACGAAGAATTAGTAAATAAGAACTTGGTGAAACTTTGGTATTTTTCCGACCTGAAACCACTGTTTTTCTTCAACTTGCGCCACCACAGTAGACAAGCTTCGCGCTGGGCGTTGCAACTGGCTGCAGCGCCCACGGTTTAACTAATCTTAACCAAGCGGAAATCGTTTCTAGAAGTAAACCAACAAAATATGGGTTTTCCTCCCCCTGTAGAGGTTGTCGCGCCAGTCTCCAAAAAAGTCTGGTAAAGTCACTCGCTGGCGAAACTGGAAATCGATGCCTTACCCTGTATTTTGCCTTCAAAAAAGTTGGTCAAAGTATCCTCGAATAATTTGACCACGACTTCGGGATCAGAAGACGCGTTATGTTCAACCAATACGGCGTCATGCATCGGAAGAACGACCCTGTAAGACCTGTCACTGGGTAACGCCAAGAGTGCTTTCTTAAAAATCAGCGAACCAGTCCCTTGAACTTTTTGGCTAACAGCAGAGCGAACCTCTTTTGCCGTAGGTTTCTTGTTGTGTTGCAGGTGGAAAAAGTTCCCCATTTCCGTTCCCATTTTTCGAGCTGACATGAGTTCCTTTTCAAGTTCCTTCTTCCATTTCTCAAAAGCCTTGAACTGGCCAAAAGCCTTTTTTGCTGCGGCGGCGCTGCCCCCCATGTCAATCGCCGCATTTACTAAATTCTGCTTCCTCATGCCGTAAGCATATGAAAGGAACAATCGTTTTGCATACTTGCGCTTCTTTTTTGAGCCAAACAGCGCTTGTGCAAAGTGTTCATAAAGGTCATCTTTTTCATACAATTCAAGAAGAAAGGGATCGTTCGAAAGCGCACCCATGATCCCCACTTCATACTGATCGTAGTCGATGTATGAGAGCTTTTTTCCGTCAGCAGGTACAAGCATGCCACGGTACTTTTTTGCAATGTTTTGAAGATTAGGCGCTCGCAATAGTATACGCGAAGTTCGTGCGCCCTGCGAAAGGACCTGCGGATAGCTCTTTCTCTTCTTATGAGAAATTCCATTCAAAGCATCTTTGGTTGTTTTCAACTTCCTAAGGCTAAGAACATCTTCACCCAGGTTTTTTGGGAGGGAGATAAACTTCAAAAGAAAATCAACGGATGTATTGTGCAGATCGAATCCAAAATCTGCAAGAATATCAGCTAATTCATCTTTGGATGGCACATCCAAGGGAAGATTGTGTTTTGCGGAAAATTCCTTCAGTGCTTTGTAGTAGTCGAACTCAATGCTTTCCCGATAAGCCGTCAAGCTCTCTTTTCGAAACGTGATACCACGCAGCAGATGTTCGTACAGCAAGAGCATGGACGGAACTTCTACCTCAACAAATCTGTTCCACTCACCTCTAATTCTTGCGAGCCTTTCAAGCGCTTTGAACGCTAAGACATGCGCCTGTCCAACACGTTCGATGAGAGAGAGGTCAACTTCCTCCGACGAACAACTCAGCTTCTGAAATGCACTTCTACTTTGTTCATCCAGACCGAACCTAGACAGCATTTCAGTCAGGCTAAATTTCTCCCTTATATCTGGGATTTTAGGGTTCTTGCTGACTGCAATGACAAGCTCTTCAATATCCACTACCAACCTTGGAAGTGGGACGCGCGCCCTAACCATCTCAGAAGCAACGAACTGAAAATTGCTTGTTACAATAGGAGCGTCGTGTCTGGATAAATCCTTCAGGCTGACCGTCTTTGGTGTAACGCCGTCCCAAGTAAAGAACTTGCTCTGATTATTTCCGCTGTAGTCCGGAAGAGTGATCAATACGATGGCATTTTCAATCATATTCGCTCATCTCATCAAAAAGGTTCGGCAAAGTAACTTCTCTAACTGGAAGGACAATTCTTCCGGTTTCGTTTTCGAACTTGGATGCTCTATCCCCCGTTCCTTTTATTTTGCCTGAGATTTTGGGATAAACACCTGCCAGTTTCTTGCGTGGATAATTTCGAGTAGCAATTGCAATGTAACGTTGAAGCTGAAATGGCAGCTCCGGCTCGAACCGTTTGATGGACAAGTTAACAACAGATTTGTAACCTACTTGATCTGCCCAAATTATGACCGCACCAGCCTCAGCCGTGTTCATAGTACTTTTAAGAATGGACATCGCAACCGACCGGAGTTCTGCAGTCTTAACTGCATTTTTGGCCAAAAGCATCCATAGGTGATAGTTTTGCCAATCATGGATTGCGCGTGCCCTATCACTCAAGAAACCGGAAATCTCATCAACGCAACTTTGATCCAAACCCATTAAGTTTAGAATTTTACAGTAATAATCCGTCGTAGCGGGCTGATCAAAAACGTTTTCTAGCAGCACTTTTCTAAGGTTTCCGTCACCGAGTTGTTCTGGTGTCAAAACCCCCGCGTCAGAGAGTTGGGCCAAGCGGTTGGCGGCATACCTGAAGGTGCGCGACTGAGTGGTGTCCTGTTTGATACACTCTTTTAACAAAGCAATAAGGTACTTTATCGACTTTAAAATTATCGCTTTGTCTCGGGACTTCCACATTTGCTCTATTGCAACCACTCTTGGGTCACGATTGGGGAAGTGTTCTTCGATATCTTCTTGAGGGCTATCGTGGGCCAGTATCTCTGTCTTTGCGGAATTGATGTTCAGGCCGCGAACCCTAAGGCAACTGATCAAGTCCATGAGTGCTGACTTTGCATGCGTTTCGCTTCTACAGATCACCCTTATGTCATCTACGTAGCGATAGTAGTCATACCCCATCTGCTCCATTGATCTGTCGATATCATTGAGCACGACGTTCGCTAGAAACGATGACGCATCTCTGTTTTGTGCGAGGCCAAAGCCATCGTTGAAACTCCAATGGTCGAGGCAATTGTCTAACAACTGAAGCGCATTTCTGATTTGCTGCTTCTGCTCGGATGTTGCGGTGACTTTTGGCAGAAGCTTTTCAAAGGCACCGATTATGTCTTTTTTCCTTATATTTTCAAAGTAGTTAGCCAAATCGGTAGCCAACAAGTACTTCTTGTCACCTTTGAAAGTATAGGTAACCCCTTCATATGTTAGCCAACGCTCAATTTTATTCTGGAAAAGGTATCTTGAAGGCGTCTTTGCCTTCCGATGGCTAAGGACCCTATGGCTCAGTAGCGGATCAAAAAACTTGATCAAAAACGAGCAAATCGCTTGGTAGATAAATCTGTCGTAAAAATCTGTTTCTAGTGAGTATCTTACTGGAAGCCCCTTTTTAGGAACATTCCGCACCACTCTAAGTTCAGGTGGGTAACGACCCATTCCTTCACCAGTCAAAGTGGCTATTTTGTCATGTATGTGCTGCTTCGATGAGAGAAGGTCTTTGTAGTTGAGACAATCATAGTACCATTCATCATAGAGATCAGAGTTAAGGTTCTTCAATACTTGCCCGGTCTTGACCTCGAACCCCATGATGGCTGTGAGATCGGTAGAATTGGTTTCAGACACTATAAAATTCCATTCAAAATGACCTACTTCCCAGCGAACAAAGCCTGTCCTGTACATTGCAGCGGCAATTGACGGGTTCTGCGCGAGTTCACTTGCGACCTTCGCAACCTTAGCGATCTCAACATCTAAGAAAAATAGTGTCTGGAAATCAACTTACGTCACGAGATGAAACCTCTAGTATCAGTTTGAAAGAATGTACAGCGGCGCTTGAACAAAGGATTGCCCCGAAGTTACTAAGCCCCACCACAAGGTGGTCCACAGGGTGGTTTGAAATTTGTCGACACCACACAAGTAGTTGTAAATTATACACTTTATTAGATAATTTGGTGCGGTCGAGAAGACTCGAACTTCCACGGGTGTTACCCCACAGCGACCTCAACGCTGCGCGTCTACCAATTCCGCCACGACCGCACTGCCAATGACTTGGTAGAGGGGCGTATAGACGCAGAAGATCAGGATGTGAAGAGGCAAAAATGACACCGGTTTGAATTCCCTGCGCACGCCCATATCTATACCGTCAAGACAATCCCCAACGCGTCAGGAGACCGCGCATGCCTACGTCCGATCCCCGCCCCATCGTCCAGATCGACATTGTATCAGACGTGGTTTGCCCGTGGTGCATCGTCGGATTTAGGCAACTTGATGTGGCCCTGCAGCAAAGTAACGTGCTGGGGCGTCTTAGGTGGCATCCGTTTGAGTTGAACCCCAACATGCCGCCTGAAGGCCAGAACCTGCGCGAGCATATCATGCAGAAATACGGCTCGTCCGCCGAGCAGAGCCAACAGGCGCGGAACCAACTGACCCGGATCGGAGCAGAACTGGGTTTTACGTTCAACTTTAGCGAAGACAGTAAAATCGTGAATACTTTTGCCGCTCATCAGTTGCTGGACTGGGCCGAAGCTGAAGGTCGCCACCATCCTTTGAAAATGGCCCTGTTCGACGCCTATTTTACAGATCAGCAGGACGTGTCCGATATCGCGGTGCTACTGAACGCAGTTCAAACCGCAGGGCTAAACCCGGACGCCGCGCGGGCAGCACTTGAATCTGGCGCGCATGTTGCCCCTGTGCGCGAGAAGCAGAAATTCTGGACAAGCCGTGGAATATCCGGTGTGCCATCCATGGTGTTCGGCGGGAAATACTTGCTCACCGGGGCGCAAGGAACCGATACCTATGCTCAAGTTCTACAGCGCTGCCTGACCGAGGCCGCCTGACCCCTTCCCCTTACTACCCTCGCGCGATATGGAACCGCCATGGAATGGAAGATCACCGACGGGTTGACCGATTACACCGAGGCCGTTGCCTTCATGGAAGCACGGGTCGCTGCAATTGCTGCTGGCGAAGCCGATGAATGTGTGTGGTTGCTGGAACATCCTCCGCTGTATACGGCAGGAACGTCGGCCCGGATCGAAGACCTGACCGACCCTGACCGGTTTCCAGTCTACGAGGCCAAGCGCGGTGGGGAATACACCTATCATGGGCCAGGTCAGCGCGTAGCTTATGTCATGCTCGATCTCAACAAGCGTGGCAAGGACGTGCGGAGCTTCGTCAAAAAGCTTGAGAACTGGGTGATCGCCGCTCTGGAGGAATTCAACGTAAAAGGTGAAATCCGCGAGGGGCGTGTTGGTGTCTGGGTGCAACGGGATGACAAACCACTGACAGCCACCGGCCAACCTGCAGAAGACAAGATTGCCGCTATAGGATTGCGTCTGCGCAAGTGGGTCAGTTTCCACGGCATCTCGATCAATGTTGAGCCGGACCTCGATCATTTTTCAGGCATTGTGCCCTGCGGTATCACCGAGCACGGTGTAACCTCTTTAGTCGATTTGGGCTTACCTGTCACAATGGCGGACATCGACGCAGCATTGCGAAAAACCTTTGCGGATTGTTTCGATGCAGTCGAGGTGTGAAACCATAGCGAATCGATTTTCGGTCGAAATCAAGTTGACAATCCAACCCCGAAAAACCCTTTGTTTCCAAAGCTGAGTATAATCTGCTAAGTCGCTCATTAATTTTGGGTTTATTTCCATCAAAACCCAATCCGATGAATACAAAACGTCCATCAAAGGGTAATCTAATCTTACCGTTCTAGAGTGAGTGGTGTGTTAACCGGTGATCCTGGATTTCTCAGGTCTCGGACAAGTGTTTGGTTACGAGTCTGCCGTTCCGACCCCAAAATCGGAACGGCAATTTCATTTTGGACGACTTTAAGACAGTCATGTCCAAATATTAGCGTCAAAGCATGCATGTGGTTTACGCATTCCGATCCAAGGTCACATGGCCTATTCCGAACCGCGTAC
Source organism: Ruegeria sp. AA6 (assembly GCF_056542865.1). Classification (NCBI taxonomy): domain Bacteria; kingdom Pseudomonadati; phylum Pseudomonadota; class Alphaproteobacteria; order Rhodobacterales; family Roseobacteraceae; genus Ruegeria; species Ruegeria sp. AA6. The sequence continues at coordinate 270,047 of NZ_JBQGAN010000001.1, read as the reverse complement.
TATCGGCTCGAGTAATAAAAACACCCCACAGGTTTGCACGTCGGCTGCAACCACGAGTCTAAAGCGCGGAGCAGTAGAGTTGAGCAGCGACCGCAAAGCATGTCTTGTCCAATGCGCAGCACAGACACGATCAGTTCAGCGCAGCTTTGATCTTTTCGGCATGCTGCGCGATCACTTCGAAGTCACCAAAATTTCCCGGCGGACGCATCGCAACACCCTCGTGACGCGGCAAGACATGGAAATGCAGGTGGAATACCTCCTGCCCGCCTGCGGCTTCGTTGAATTGCTGAACGGTCACACCGTCTGCGTCAAACGCCTTGACCACCGCCTTTGCCAACATTTGCACTGTCGACATGACGCTAGCCAGTTGCTCGGGCGAGGCATCCAGAATGTTCCGGCAGGGTGTTTTGGGAATGACCAGCAAATGCCCGTCAGACCGCGGCATGATATCCATGAAAGCCAGCGTGTCGTCGTCTTCATATACGCGGGTCGAGGGAATTTCGCCTTTCAGGATCTTGGCGAATATGTTGTCAGGATCGTAATCGGCCATGGCGGGTCTCCGGTTTCGTGTCTTGAGGCCAGTTCTGCGGTCCACATCGTTGGGGGTCAAGGCGGAACTCTGCCAAGTCACGTACCAAGACGCGTGCGCAGCCTTGAAATCCGGCCTGCGATTGCCAAATAGACGGCATTCAAGGCCAAGAATTCGCGGGGTTCCCTCCTGCCCGCGACAATTATTCTTGATCCAGATCAAACTCGGCCATTGAAGGCGCCTCCTTCGCAATCTAAAACCAGCAGGAATCCCGCGCGCTGGAGAGGTCTGGCTGCGCGGTGTAGTTGCAACAGGAGGCACCTATAATGGCAGACGCAGCCATTCATGGTCACGATCATGAAGACCAGCGCGGCTTTTTCACCCGCTGGTTCATGTCGACCAACCACAAGGACATCGGGATTCTCTACCTGATCTTTTCGGCGCTGGCCGGTCTGATCTCGGTCGCGATGACCGTTTACATGCGGCTTGAACTGATGCACCCCGGTGTTCAGTACATGTGCCTGGAAGGCTTCATGGCCGACCCATGTACCCCCAATGGACACCTTTGGAACGTCATGATCACCTACCACGGTGTTCTGATGATGTTCTTTGTTGTCATCCCCGCCCTGTTCGGCGGATTTGGCAACTATTTCATGCCGTTGCAGATCGGTGCGCCGGATATGGCGTTCCCGCGGATGAACAACCTGTCGCTGTGGCTGTACGTGGCCGGTACCTCGCTGGGTGTAGCCTCGCTGCTGAGTCCGGGTGGTAACGACCAGCTGGGTTCGGGCGTGGGTTGGGTTCTGTACCCGCCGCTGTCCACAACCGAGGGCGGCATGTCCATGGACCTTGCGATCTTCGCCGTGCACGTATCGGGCGCCTCCTCGATCCTCGGCGCGATCAACATGATCACCACCTTCCTGAACATGCGTGCCCCGGGCATGACCCTGTTCAAGGTGCCGCTGTTCAGCTGGTCGATCTTCGTCACCTCGTGGCTGATTCTGCTGTCGCTGCCGGTTCTGGCGGGCGCGATCACCATGTTGCTGATGGACCGCAACTTTGGTTTCACCTTCTTTGACCCGGCCGGTGGCGGTGACCCGATCCTGTATCAGCACATCCTGTGGTTCTTCGGCCACCCGGAAGTGTACATCGTGATCCTGCCCGGATTTGGCATCATCAGCCACGTGATCGCGACCTTCGCGCGCAAGCCGATCTTCGGTTACCTGCCGATGGTTTGGGCGATCATCGCGATTGGTGTGCTGGGCTTTGTCGTGTGGGCACACCACATGTACACCGTTGGTATGTCGCTGCGTCAGCAGGCCTATTTCATGCTGGCCACGATGGTCATCGCGGTTCCGACCGGCGTTAAAGTCTTCTCGTGGATCGCGACCATGTGGGGCGGATCTATCGAGTTCAAGACCCCGATGCTGTTCGCATTCGGCTTCCTGTTCCTGTTCACCGTTGGCGGTGTGACCGGTGTGGTTCTGTCGCAGGCGGGTATCGACCGCGCTTATCACGACACCTACTACGTGGTTGCCCACTTCCACTACGTGATGTCGTTGGGTGCAGTCTTTGCGATCTTTGCCGGCGTGTATTTCTACTTCTCGAAAATGACAGGCCGTCAGTACTCAGAGTTCTGGGGCAAGGTTCACTTCTGGATGTTCTTCATCGGCGCCAACCTGACCTTCTTCCCGCAGCACTTCCTGGGTCGTCAGGGCATGCCGCGCCGTTACATCGACTACCCCGAGGCTTTCGCGCAGTGGAACTTCGTCTCGTCGATTGGTGCGTTCATCTCGTTCGCCTCGTTCCTGCTGTTCTTCGGCATCGTGTTCTACGCCCTGTTCCGCGGCGCGAAAGAGACACGTCCGAACCCGTGGAACGAATACGCGGATACGCTGGAATGGACCCTGCCCTCGCCGCCGCCCGAGCATACGTTCGAGCAGCTGCCGAAGCAGGAAGACTGGGACAAAGGCCACGCGCACTGACCCGGTTCAACCCAAAGAAAACCCCGCCAATCCGGCGGGGTTTTTTCGTTTAGAGAACATACCAAAGCCCAAAAGTCGCCAGACCGGCCGAAATCGGCTATCCTGTCATGGATTAACATCCCGCAACCGCGGAGTTTCACATGCCTGAAATTGATTTTTGGTATTCTATTGGCAGCACCTACACCTTCCTAACAGTCATGCGGCTGGACGAATGGTGCGCGGAAAATAACGCCTCGGTCAACTGGCGCCCATTTAACGTACGCTCGGTGATGTCAGAGCAGAAGAACATTCCATTTGCCGGAAAGCCGGTAAAATCCGCATACATGTGGCGAGATATTGAGCGTCGGGCTGCGAAGTACCATATCCACGCCACGCTACCCGCTCCCTACCCGATTTCGGACCTTGCACTGGCCAATCAAGTCGCTTTGCTGGGCACAAGAGATGGCTGGGGCAAGGACTTCACCCAGACTCTGTACCGCATCTGGTTCGAGGATAATATCGAAGCGGGCAGCGAAACCGCAATCACCGAAGCGCTGCACCGATGCCAGCAGGATCCACGCATGGTACTGGCCCGCGCACGCAGCCCAGATACGGTTGCCGCGCTTGAAGCCGAAACCGAACAGGCCACAAAGCTCGGAGTGTTTGGTGCCCCCAGCCTTGTGGTTCGGGGTGAAGTTTTTTGGGGAGATGACAGGCTGGACGACGCGCTGTCATGGGCGCGTGTCGGCCACGTTGCCTGATCAATTCCTTTCGACAGGCACCAGCATTGCGCTAGATTTCAGTCATGCCCTACCGATGGAATCAAACGTCTGAGACCGAACAGGAATTGCGCCTTTGGCCGCATAACTCATTGCCACGGCGCGGAGCAATGATGGTGATTTTGGCTGTCTTCATGTTTGGCCTGATCCCGCTGCTGGCAGTATTGGGGTCGGTTATCCTTTGGGGGTTGCTGCCCTTCTTGCTGATTACTGTTTTGGGGTTATGGATGGCCATCCAGTCCAACTATCGCGCACGCAGTGTCTTTGAGATTTTGACACTCAGCGGGACGCAGGCCCGGTTGATCCACCACACACCTGGCAAGGAACAGCAGGAATGGTCTTGTAATCGCTATTGGGCGCGCCCCGAAATGCATGAAAAAGACGGACCAGTACCTCACTATGTCACTCTGATCGGAGACGGGCGTGAAGTGGAGATCGGGGCCTTTCTGTCCGAAGACGAGCGTATCGCGTTATACGACGACTTGATGCAAAAACTGCGCGAGCCAGCCGCGCAGTAAATCACCGTTCAAGACGTATGTGGTTTTAGCCGTTCGATGCGGCGCAAAGGTGGTCTTTCACCATCGGACCGACTTTGCCGAAATCCATTTGACCGGTATAGCGGGTTTTCAGCTCGCCCATGACCTTGCCCATGTCACGGATCGAACCCGCGCCGGTCGCAGTAATTGCCGTCTGAATGGCCTCCGAGACTTCCTCATCGTCCAACTGCTTGGGCAGGAATTCCTCGATAACTTCGACTTCGCGCAGTTCCCGCTCGGCCAGATCAAGGCGTCCGCCCTCTTCATAGGCGCGCGCGCTTTCTTTGCGCTGCTTGGTCATTTTTCCAAGGATTTCAAGAACCTCAGCGTCACCACAGCCTTTGGCCTCTTCATTGTCCGAGGCGCGCGAGGCAATGTCGCGATCCTTGATAGCGGCATTGATCAACCGCAGCGTCGACAGACGCTCTGCATCCTTGTCTTTCATTGCTTGCTTCAGGGCAGAGTTCACCCTTGATCGCATATCCATATGATCTGTCCATCCCCATGGAAAAAGGAACCCTCAACATATCGAAACAAAAAGCGCGACACAACAGGGGTCGAATAACGCTAAGTCATTGTTTTTCCTCAATAGCCCAAAATTTGAACAGACTTGACCCAGCGCTCTAACACCCTTAGGTATGCGCCGATTTACCTAACAGGAGAGTCGCCCGATGGCCCAGAACGCCCCGTCCAAGCCCACCGCATGTCTGGCTTTGGCCGACGGAACACTGTTCTACGGGGTAGGTTTCGGCGCCACCGGTCAGACCGTGGCCGAGCTGTGCTTTAACACCGCCATGACCGGCTATCAGGAGATTATGACTGACCCCTCTTATGCGGGGCAGATCGTCACCTTCACCTTTCCCCACATCGGCAATGTCGGCGTAAACCCCGAGGATGACGAAACCGGTGATCCCGTCGCTGCCGGTATGGTTGTCAAATGGGACCCGACCGAACCGTCGAACTGGCGTTCGGCCGAAGAACTGAAGACATGGCTTGAGCGCCGCGGTCGCATCGCAATCGGAGGCATCGACACACGCCGCCTGACCCGCGCTATCCGTCAACAAGGCGCGCCGCATGTGGCGCTGGCCCACGACCCCGAGGGCAATTTCGACATTGAAGCTCTGGTCGCTGCGGCGCGAGGCTTTGCCGGTCTGGAAGGTATGGACCTGGCCAAAGAAGTCACTTGCGCTCAAAGCTATCGCTGGGACGAGATGCGGTGGGCCTGGCCCGATGGTTACACCCGTCAGGAAGCGCCTTCACACAAGGTTGTTGCCGTAGATTTCGGCGCCAAGCGCAATATCCTGCGCTGCTTGGCGTCGGCTGGGTGCGATGTGACCGTCCTACCTGCAACCGCGACCGCTGCCGAAGTGCTGGCCCACAATCCCGATGGCGTCTTTCTGTCCAACGGCCCCGGAGATCCGGCGGCCACCGGTGAATATGCCGTTCCGATGATCAAAGAAGTTCTGGACACCACCGACCTGCCCGTTTTTGGCATCTGCCTCGGCCACCAGATGTTGGCGCTGGCCTTGGGTGGTCAGACCGTCAAGATGAACCACGGCCACCACGGCGCGAACCACCCGGTCAAAGACATGGAGACTGGCAAGGTCGAGATCACGTCGATGAATCACGGCTTTGCCGTGGACGCGCAGTCCCTGCCCGACGGTGTTGTGGAAACCCACCGCTCGTTGTTCGACGGGTCGAACTGTGGCATCCGCATGACCAATCGCCCAGTTTATTCGGTGCAGTATCACCCCGAAGCCTCACCCGGCCCGCAAGACAGCTTTTATCTGTTCGAACGTTTTGCAGACGCAATGGCAAACCAGAAGGCGCAGGCATAAAGCTCGCCACGAACATAGTTAACCGGCTGTTAACCTAAATTTGACAACCCTGACGCTCAGAAACCGTGTCAGGGTTGTTTTTTATGGTCGAACTGAACCGGCAGCATTTCGCGCTGGCTGCGCCGATACCTGTGCAAGCGCATAAGCCTTTGGGGGCTTGTCTTGTCGATCAAGGGTCAATCACTCGGTCCCAGTTGGACGAGGCTCTGTACCTGCAATCTTGGCAGCAGGCTCCGCTGGGTGAAATTCTGGTGTCTGAGGGCTGGGTCACCCGTCGGGATGTACAAGCTGCGCTCTCCGAGCAAAGTGGTCTTCAAATCGCTGATTTGGAGCATCAGCCCCCGCCCCCCGATTTGTGCCAGATGAAACCTGTCGATTTTTGGCTGGCACACAATGTCATTCCATGGAAGCGGATTGGCAATATTCTTTTTGTCGCCACGGCACGCCCTGACCGTTTTCCGAAGTTACACAAAGAATTAACGGCATCTGGCGACACTGTTATCCCCGTAATTGCCGGAAGCGATCAGATTGATGACACGATCGCCAGCGTGTTTTCTACGCCACTTGCCAAGGCAGCCGAAGCTCGGGTGGATTTGCAACAAAGTTGCCGATCCTGGTCTAAGCGATGGCCAGTTTGGCCAGCGGCTATTCTTGTTGGCTTGTTGGCCCTACTTTTGGCCTATCCCATGATCGGGCTTTCCTTTCTCATCGGGGCAGCAGCGGTCAGCTTGTTCCTGTTCATGTCCCTACGCGTCGCCGGCTTGCTTGCCTTTCTTTGGCCTCGCTCTTCCGCGCGAGCCGCACCTTCAGAGCCCAATCCGCCAGGGCCATTGCCCTGCGTATCAATCATGGTTCCCTTGTACAAGGAACGAGAGATTGCCGATGCCTTGATTCAACGGCTGCTGCGCCTGACTTACCCCAAAGCGTTGTTGGACATCATTCTGGTGCTTGAAGAAACTGACGACGTCACGCGATCCACCCTTGCCGAGGTTGATTTGCCTAACTGGATCAGAACAATCGAGGTACCCGAGCTCAATGGTCTAACCACCAAACCCCGCGCCATGAACTACGCATTGGACTTTTGCCGTGGCGATATTCTGGGTGTCTGGGATGCCGAAGACGCGCCGCAACCGGACCAGATCGAACGCGTTGTCCGTCATTTTGCACAGGCCGAGGAAACCGTCGTATGCCTGCAAGGGGTTCTCGACTACTACAACCCGCGAACCAATTGGCGTTCACGCTGCTTCACAATTGAATACAGTAGCTGGTTTCGGGTCGTCCTTCAGGGTATCGCCCGGCTTGGACTTGTTGTTCCCCTAGGCGGGACTACATTTTTCTTCCGCCGCGACAAGCTGCTGGAATTGGGCGGATGGGACGCCCACAACGTCACCGAAGACGCCGATCTGGGTGTGCGCCTTGCCCTTGCGGGCTACCGCACTGAAATGGTCGACACAGCAACCTTTGAAGAGGCCAATTTTCGCGCCTGGCCTTGGGTGCGTCAGCGCTCTCGTTGGCTCAAGGGGTTCATGGTGACCTATCTGGTACACATGCGAGCCCCCCTGCGCCTTTTGCAGGATCTTGGCCTTTTGCGATTTGTCGGCGTTCAGGCATTCTTTCTAGGAACCGTCGGGCAATTCCTGCTTGCCCCTGTTCTTTGGATACTCTGGTTGACGAGTTTTAAAATGCCCAGCCCGCTGGACCCTATTCTTTCCACACCTGTCCTGGTTGCGCTGATCGGGTTGTCACTAACTGCCGAAATCACCAATGCCGCTGTTGGAATCGTCGCCGTTTTCGCCCGGGAAAGGCGATTTTTGTTGCCGTGGGTCTTTACAATGCCCCTTTATTTCCCGCTTGGCGTTCTAGCGGCGTACAAGGCCCTTTGGGAATTGGTTTCGAACCCTTTCTTTTGGGACAAAACGCAACATGGACAGGCTGGTGAGGAGGGATCGCCACCTGCTTAGTCAATTCTCGCGCAGGACCGCATCCTGTTTCAAACGGGTCATGAACGCGACCGAGATATGTTCTTTAAGCGCACGCTCGGCGGCTTCTTCATCCCGCGCCGCGATGGCCTCGACTATGCCCTTGTGCTCGCTCTGCGCGATCTCACCGCGCCCTTGCACTGCCAGAGACGTAGTGGCCATAAGTGCCATAGTGCGGTGCACAAGATCCAATTGCTGGACCAGATAGCGGTTGTGCGACGCCAAGTGAATCTGCTCATGAAACCGCCGGTTCGCACGCGACAAGGCCGAGGGGTCATCGACCAGCGCGTCATCTTCCGCCACCATTTCCTGCAACACTTTAATCTCTTCCTCGGTCGCGTGTTTTGCGGCCAGCTTCGCAGCCAGCCCCTCCAGCTCGCGCCGCACTACGTAAAGTTCGGCCATTTGGTTGTGGTCCAAGGAAGCAACGATCAGCGACCGCCCGTCCCGTTCAAGCAGGGACTGTGTTTCCAACCTCTGCAACGCTTCGCGGATTGGCGTTCGCGACACCCCGAACCGCTCGGCAAGTTCGCTTTCGACCAAACGGTCTCCGGGCTTGTAAACACCCACATCAATCGCTTCTAGAATAAGGCTATAGGCGTCTTTGGTCGGCTGTCTGGATTGGGGCATAGGGTGGTTCGTCTCCTCGTTCGGACATGTCTATCCGTCACATGGCCTGTGGATCAAGAGCGGCATTGAAATCCACGCCGCCTAGCAATAAACCAAATTCATGGTCAAACCTGCCTTTGCTCACGTCACCCAATGGGTGTTCGACCTAGACAATACGCTGTACCCACCGCATATGCGCCTGTTCGATCAGATCGAGGTGCTGATGACGGATTACGTGGTGCAGGCCATCGGCGTTGATCGACCCGAAGCGGATCGACTGCGCTCGCACTATTGGCGGCAATACGGCACCACGCTGGCGGGTCTGATGGCCGAGCATGATCTGGACCCCGATCCCTACCTGCACGCGGTGCATCAGGTGGACATGAGCCACATGGACCCTGATGCAGAGCTGGCTGATCACATCCGATCCTTGCCCGGCCGTCGCATCGTATACACCAACGGCAGCGCGCCCTACGCCGAGCGCGTACTTGAGGCGCGCGGACTAAGTGGATTGTTTGATGCGATCTACGGCGTGGAACACGCAGGATACCGCCCCAAACCAGAAAAAGCGGCGTTCGAGGCGGTTTTTGCGCAGGATGGAATCGACGCGGCGAAGGCGGCCATGTTCGAGGATGACCCTCGCAATCTGGCCGCTCCGCACGCGCTGGGAATGCGCACCGTCCACGTCGCACCCGAACCGCACGAGGCGGACCATATCCACCATCACACCGATGATCTGACCGCGTTTCTGAGCCTCCTGCGATAGGCTGTCACACTGCGACGATCTGCACATTCTGCAGGTGCAGCATCGTCCCTATATGCCCCTTGCGACGAACAGAAACGGAGACCCCCATGAGCGCGATCGAGATGCCCGGACGCCTGCCCATTTGGCAGCGCCTGTTGTTTGCAATTCCCCTGTTTGGCTGGATGGCCAAAGATGCTGCGCATGGGAAAGCCGAAGATTGGGGCTATACCGCCGGAGCGATTTTTAGTATGTGGGGCTGCTCAGCCCTTCTGTTTGGCTTGCCGGGTCTGTACATCCCTGCCGTGATGATGGTGCCGGTGATGTTCCTGATCCTCATCCTGATTTCGCGCGGCTAACGCACGGGACAGGATGTCACTTGGCACCCACGGTGGAACCGCACTAGGTTCTGCCCAACACGCGGAGGCCAAGGTCATGAAAGACAGCTGTGACATCCTTATTTCCGGCGGCGGAATCGCCGGCCTGACTGCTGCGGCGGCCTTTGGAACGGCAGGGCTCGACGTCATTTGCGTCGACCCCACTCCACCCATCACCGAGCGCGACGTGAACGGGTCCGACCTGCGGACCACCGCGTTTCTGCAACCGGCTCACTGTTTGCTGGAACAGTGTGGCCTATGGCAACGGCTGGATGAACACGCAGCCCCTTTGCAGATCATGCGTATTGTGGATGCGGGCGGAGACGTGCCGGAACCGCGGGTTGTGCGGGACTTTAACGCCGCTGATATCTCGGACCAGCCCTTTGGATGGAACCTGCCCAACTGGCTGCTGCGGCGTGAAATAGTGGCCCGTTTGGCCGAACTGACCAATGTCGAATTTCGACCCGGCACGGGCACTGTCAGTCTATTCACCCGCACCGCCGAAGCTCGCGTCGGCCTAAGCGATGGTAGCCGTATACGATGCAAACTGGTGGTGGCCGCGGATGGTCGGAATTCCCCCATGCGTGAGGCAGCGGGGATCAACGTCCACACCACGCGTTATGGCCAAAAGGCGCTGGCCTTTGCGGTCACCCACCCGATTCCACATGACAATGTCTCAACCGAGATTCACCGCTCGGGTGGGCCATTCACTTTGGTCCCCCTCCCCGATTGGCAGGGTCAGCCGTCGTCGGCAATTGTCTGGATGGAGCGTGGACCCCGGGCAGTTGAGCTGCTGAACACGGAACCCGAAGAGTTTGAGACCCAAATGACCGAACGGTCCTGCGGGTTATTCGGGCCGCTAAAACTGGCCTCGCGCCGGACGATCTGGCCGATTATCAGCCAGTCAGCGGAACGCCTGTCGGGCGAGCGGATCGCCCTAATGGCCGAGGCCGCGCATGTGGTGCCACCAATTGGCGCGCAAGGGTTGAATATGTCTCTTGGCGATTTGCGTAGCCTGCTGGATTTGGCGCGAACCCGACCCGAAGGTCTGGGCGATGCGCAGATGCTGGAGGCTTACCACAAGGCCCGCCATACCGAAATCGAGATGCGTGTCAAAGGCATCGACCTGCTGAACCGCGCCTCGATGATCGAGGCACGTCCGCTGCGCGACGCACGGGCGATGGGATTGAATGCCCTCTATTCCCTGCCGCCCGTACGCAAGACGTTGATGCAGATGGGTCTCGGCGTTCGCTGAGACCCCAAGATCACAGTACCTGATCCAACACGCGCTTGAGCCGCGCGATCGTGCCATCTACATCGTAAAGCTTGTCCAGCCCGAACAAGCCCAGGCGGAAGGTGCTGAAACCCTCGGGCTCATCGCATTGCAGAGGCACACCGGCGGCGATTTGCATACCCAGCGCAGCAAACTTCTTGCCGTTTTGAATCTCGGGGTCCGACGTATAGCTGACCACAACACCCGGAGCACCAAACCCTTTGGCCGCGACCGAGGTCACGCCCTTTTCTTTCAACATCGTCCGAACGCCATTCCCCAGCGCCCATTGCGCGTCACGCAGCTTTTCAAAGCCATAATCGCGGGTTTCAACCATCGTGTCCCGGAACGCTTGCAGGGCGTCGGTCGGCATGGTGGCGTGATAGGCGTGCCCGCCATTTTCATAGGCTTGCATGATCTGACGCCACTTCTTCAGATCAACCGCAAAACTGTCTGACGTTGTTTCCTCCAACCGTGCCTCAGCCCGTTCGGACAGCATGACCAACCCGGCGCAAGGTGAAGCGCTCCAGCCTTTTTGCGGGGCCGAGATCAATACATCTACCCCCGTCGCCTCCATGTCGATCCAGGCGCAACCCGAGGCGATACAATCCAGCACCATCAACGCGCCAACTTCATGCGCTGCGTCTGCCATTGCAGCCACGTAGTCATCCGGCAAAATAAGCCCCGCAGAGGTTTCAACATGCGGCGCGAACACCACATCGGGGCGCAGCTCACGAATTGTTGACACGACCTCTTCGATCGGAGCAGGCGTAAAGGGCGAAGGGCTTGTGTTGCCGGTCTGCCGTGCCTTGAGAACCGTCGCTGACGAGGTCAAGGTGGCGGATTCGATGATCTGGCTCCACCGGTAGGAAAACCACCCGTTGCGGACGACCAAAACATTGGAATTGCGTGCAAACTGCCGGGCCACGGCCTCCATTGCGTATGTTCCGCCGCCCGGGATCACCGCAACGCCTTCCGCCTTGTAAACGTCCTTTAGCATTGACGAAACATCACGCATGACTGCCTGAAAACGGGCCGACATGTGGTTCAACGACCGATCCGTGAACACAACCGAGAATTCTTCGAGCCCGTTCGGGTCGATGGTTTCCAAAAGCGCCGGCATGATTTGTCCTTTCAAAGAGTATTCGGGCAGGTTGAGTCTGTTTGCGCGATGTTAATTCGCTTGTCTCACGCCGACAATTGACCCAACGGAATGCATTTTCCTAACAAAAAATTAACTACTAATAGCTCCAATAGAACAATTACTTGACGCCAAATAGTGTCACCACCCCTTTACACCCTGAGGTGTTTCTGAACAGATACATTCACTTTGTAGAAGAAAGGTATTACTTCTCGTGACTGCTCAAAAGCGGATCAGTTTTCAAGTTGTACGTGACGAAGTTAAGCGCCGTATTGAAAGCCGGATCTGGCCACAGGGATCTCTGCTGCCGACCGAAACGCAACTTGCCGAAGAATTCAATTGTGCCCGCGCAACCGTCAACCGCGCCTTGCGGGAGCTCGCCGAGCAAGGGTTTGTGGAACGCAAACGCAAAAGCGGTACGCGCGTCAAAAAGGAACCCAGCAAACACGCGAAACTTGAATTTTCGCTTGTTCGCCAAGCTGTTGAAAACCAAAACTCAACTTATCGCTATGCCTTGGTCGAACGAAACGTTGTTTCCAGTCCCGGCTGGCTGGCGTCGCAACTTAGCGTGTCACCGGACTCACGTGTTCTGCATGTGATCTGCATGCACTATGCGGACAACCGCCCATTTCAGTTGGAAGAGCGCTGGATCAACATAGACACCGTGCCTGAAGTGGAACACGCCGACCTCAATGCGCAAGGCCCGCACGAGTGGTTGCTGAACATCGCCCCCTTTACAGAGGCCGAGATAGCATTCTGCGCGGTTTCCGCCGACGGACGGCTGGCCGAATTTATGGGCACGACTGCTGGCACCTCAATGATTCAGCTCGAACGCACGACCTGGAAAGACGGGATGCCGATGACCTTTGCCCGGATGACGCATCACCCAGGCTATTGCATTCGCACCAAGTACTGATCCCGTTCAACCAATTGGCCCCGGCAGGCGCTCTTCGCTGAGCAGAACGTTGGCTTCAACATCGCCCGCGCCTGGCAGGGTCATAATCCGGCGTCGCAGAACGCGTTCAAAGTCGGACAGGTCTCGGGCCACGACCCTAAGACGGTAATCGTACAGACCCAACACGTGTTCAACGGTTTGCACCTCTGGGATTGCGCTCACCGCGCGTTCAAAGTCTTCAAGGCTGACCTGCCCTTTGCGCGCCAGCTTGACCCCCAGAAAAACCGTCACACCGAACCCAAGCGCCTCGGCATTCAGGCGCAGGCGGCGTCCCCGGATGACACCTGCTGTTTCAAGCCGCTTGATGCGCCGCCATGTTGCGGGTTGGGACAAACCAAGTCTACGCCCCAACGCTCCCGCGCTTTGCGTTGCATCCTGAACCAGAGCCCTCAGGATTTGGCGGTCGGTTTCATCAAGCTCGATCATACCGGCAGGACCTCGTTCCGCTTGAGCCGCGCAATATGCATCAGGGCTTCGATATCTGCGATATGCGGCAGGGTCAGAATGCGGTCCCGATAGATTTGCTGATAGTGCTTCATATCCTGTGCGATGACGGAAAGACGCACATCGACACGGCCCAAGAAAGTCTGAATTTCGATTACTTCCGCCACCTCTCGCGCAGCTTGCGTAAACTCGTCAAAGGCACGGGCCTGCGTCTTGTCAAGTGTGATCCGAAGTGAGACTTCGACCGCATACCCCATCGCGACCCAGTCAATGACAGCCTCGTGCCCTTCGATGATCCCTGCGGCCTCCATCTTTTCAATACGCCGCCAACAAACGCCCGCGCTGATCCGGCACAGATCGGCCAGTTCCGCTGTGGTCAGGCTTGGATCTGCCTGAAAGTGGCGCAGAATACGCCTGTCGATATCATCAAGCATGATTTTTTTATATTTTCCATTTGGTGCGAATTATTTTTCATCTTTCTTACAAATACTCAAGCCCAACGCTATCGCCATTGCAAGAACAGGCAGGTAAAACCGCCGCAATCTAACCAGAAAGGACCGGCAAAATGCGCGTCTATTACGATCGCGATTGCGACATCAACCTGATCAAAGACAAAAAAGTGGCTATCCTGGGCTATGGCTCGCAAGGTCACGCCCACGCGCTGAACCTGCGTGACTCGGGCGCTAAGAACCTCGTCGTCGCTCTGCGCGAAGGCTCGGCATCTGCCAAGAAAGCCGAAGCCGAAGGTTTGCAGGTCATGGGCATCGCCGAAGCGGCGGCCTGGTGCGATGTCATCATGTTCACCATGCCCGACGAATTGCAGGCCGAAACCTACAAGAAATACGTGCACGACAACATCAAGCCGGGCTCCGCTATCGCGTTCGCCCACGGCCTGAATGTCCACTTTGGCCTGATCGAGCCGAAAGAAGGCGTCGACGTCATCATGATGGCCCCCAAAGGCCCCGGCCACACCGTGCGCGGCGAGTATGTCAAAGGCGGCGGCGTACCCTGTCTGGTAGCTGTCAACAACGACGCAACCGGCAAAGCGCTGGAAATCGGTCTGTCCTACTGCTCGGCCATCGGTGGCGGTCGTTCGGGCATCATCGAAACCAACTTCCGCGAAGAGTGTGAAACCGACCTGTTCGGTGAGCAGGCGGTTCTGTGCGGCGGCGTTGTCGAACTGATCCGCATGGGCTTCGAAACTCTGGTCGAGGCCGGCTACGCGCCGGAAATGGCCTATTTCGAGTGTCTGCACGAGATGAAGCTGATCGTAGACCTGATCTACGAAGGCGGTATCGCAAACATGAACTACTCGATCTCGAACACTGCCGAATACGGCGAGTATGTCTCGGGTCCGCGCATTCTGCCGTACGATGAGACCAAGGCCGCGATGAAGGCCGTTCTGACCGATATCCAGAAAGGCAAGTTCGTGCGCGACTTCATGCTGGAAAACCAAGTGGGTCAGCCCTTCTTCAAAGGCACACGTCGCATCAACGACGAACATCAAATCGAAGAAGTCGGCAAGAAACTGCGCGACATGATGCCTTGGATTGCCGCTGGCAAACTGGTTGATCAGGAAAAGAACTAAGCCTGACTTCAGTCAGCAACAGGGCGGCCCCAGTGGTCGCCCTTTTTCATTTCCCCGCAAACAACCTGTTGAAGTTGTTCGCGTTTCACGCAATCAATCGCCGCAGCGTTATCCGAGGTCATACAGGACATGGTCGATCAACCCACATCGCGCGACTGGAGCGGCGTTGTCGCCCTTGGCCTTATTTGGGGCGGCACGTTCATGGTCGTGGCAATTGCGCTGGAAGGCTATGGCCCAATCACCGTCGCCACTGCGCGTACCACTCTGGGCGCTGTGACGTTGCTGGGAATGATGGCGCTGACCGGGCGCAAGCTACCATCAGGCGACCCGAGGCTGTGGGGATACATCGCCATAATCGGAGTGCTGTCCACAGCCCTCCCCTTCATGCTGCTTAGCTGGGGTCAGCAATATGTGGCCTCGGCTTTTGCGGGGCTGTCGATGGCGGCAATTCCCCTGATGGTTCTGCCACTTGCACATTTCTTTTCGGATGAGCCGTTGAATGCGCGGAGATTCCTTGGCGTCTCGCTAGGCTTTTGCGGTGCTCTGGTGTTGATCGGGCCGGGATTGGCCCAGATCGGGCAAGGAGCTGAGCCGCTGGCGCAACTGGCGTGTATCAGCGCAGCACTGTGTTATTCTTTCGCGTCCATCTTTACCCGCCGGTGCCCGCCGATCGAACCGGTGACCCTTGCAGCCCTGTCACTGGTTGTTGGCGCAGCGCTGTTACTGCCGATCATGCTGATAACCGAGGGCATCCCCCGCTGGGAGGGCACGCGCCCGGGTCTGGCGATCATCGCTTTGGGCTTATTGCCGACCGCTTTCGCCACTTTGCTGCGCGTTTCCATCATTCGCAGCGCCGGGTCTGTTTTCCTGACCCTAGTCAATTATCAGGTGCCGATCTGGTCGATGGTTTTTGGAGCATGGATTCTGTCCGAAGCCCTGCCCCTGAGGTTTTTTATTGCGTTAGCAATGATCCTGACCGGGCTTGCAATCAGCCAATGGTTCAGCCTGCGCCGGATGCTGATCGGACGTTAACCGGATACCGCCTCGACCTCGGCAACGATACCCTCGACAACCTGCATCAATAGGCCATCGTCTTCGCATTCGGCCATTACGCGGATCAAAGGTTCGGTCCCAGACTTACGGATCAGCAGACGCCCCTGCCCGTTCAAACGGGCCTCAGCATCCGCAATTGCGGCTCTTACGCTGGCAGTTTCCAACGGGGCTTGCCCCTCGCCATACCTAACATTCTTCAGCAATTGCGGGACCGTTTCGAACTGCACCGACAGCTCGGATGCCTTTCGGCCCGAATGCACCATTTCAGCCAGGAAATGCAGGCCAGCCATCAGGCCATCACCTGTGGTGGCGTAATCGCTCATGACAATGTGGCCGGATTGTTCGCCACCCAGGTTGAACCTGCCTTCCCGCATCCGTTCGACGACATAACGGTCGCCAACGGCCGTGCGTTCAAGGCGAAGCCCTTGCGTCGCCAGATGCCGTTCCAGCCCCAGGTTCGACATGACCGTCGCCACCAGCGCACCCCCTTGAAGCCGATCAGCCTTGGCCCAGCTAGTCGCCAACAGCGCCATCAACTGATCGCCATCGGCCACCTGCCCATGCTCATCGACCATGACGACACGGTCGGCGTCACCATCCAGACAAATGCCCACGTCAGCCCCATGGGCTACAACTGTTTCGGCGGCCAACTGGGGTTTGGTCGAGCCGCAGTTCAAGTTGATATTCTTACCATTCGGCGCGACGCCGACCGGTATGACCTCGGCCCCCAGCTCCCATAGAACCTCTGGTGCAGTTCGGTGAGCGGCCCCGTTGGCGCAATCGACCACCACCTTGAGGCCGTCCAGTCGCAAATCGCGGGACAATGAGGATTTCACCCGTTCCCCATAGCGGAACCGGGCATCATCCACCCGGCGCGCACGCCCAATATTCTGCGCTTGCGCCGGTTTGACGCCCTCTTCAATCAGGCGCTCAATTTCCAGTTCCGCTTGATCGGACAGCTTGTACCCATCCGGCCCAAAGAATTTGATGCCGTTGTCCTCGGCCGGGTTGTGGCTTGCCGAGATCATCACACCCAGATCCGCACGCATCGAACGGGTCATCAACCCGACCGCAGGTGTAGGCACCGGCCCCAATAGCAAAACGTTCATACCGGTCGAGGTCAGCCCCGCCGTCAGCGCGTTTTCCAGCATATAACCCGACAGGCGCGTATCCTTGCCGATCACTACGCGGTGCGCGCCGGATTGGTCGCGTCGGAAATACCGCCCCACGGCCGCGCCAATGCGCAAGGCCATTTCGGCCGTAATCGGATGGGTATTGGCGGTGCCCCGCACCCCGTCGGTCCCGAACAGCTTGCGCATGGTGGTACTCCGTTAATTTCTTGCCTGCGACCGGATTACCGGACGGCGGCCCATAGGCGCAAGGCCTGAGCGGTTTCAGCCACGTCATGAACCCGCACAATTTGCACACCCTGAGACAATCCGGCCAAAGCGACAGCGATTGATCCCGGCGCGCGGGCATCTTTGCGAGGCTCTTGCCCAATCTCTCCGATAAACCCCTTGCGCGAGACACCCAACAGGATCGGGCAACCCAACCCATGAAACAGGCTGAGATTCTTTAGAAGGGTCAGGTTATGTGCAAGAGTTTTGCCGAACCCAATCCCTGGATCAATAACGACCAGATCGCGGTTAAGCCCCAAGCGTTCAAGCTTTTTGATCTGCCCTTCCAGAAAATCATACACGTCCAGAAGAACGTGACCGTATTGCGGGTCATCCTGCATCGTGGCCGGATCGCCCTGCATATGCATCACGCAGACGGGCGCGCCGACTTCAGCACAAAACGGCGCCAACTGCGGATCAAAAGTGAACCCGGATACGTCATTGATTAGACCAGCCCCGGCATTCCATGCCGCCTTTGCAACGCTGGCCTTACGCGTGTCGATCGAAATCAGAGCCTGCGTTTCTGCCCGAATGGTCTCGATCAGAGGCTTGGTTCGGGCGATTTCCTCATTCTCAGGCACGAAAGTTGATCCCGGACGCGTCGACTCACCGCCGATGTCCAGAATCGCAGCGTCATGTGCAACCATCTGTTTCGCGGCAGCTAACGCAGCCTCGACCGTATTGTGCTTCCCGCCGTCCGAGAAGCTGTCCGGGGTGGCATTGAGCACGCCCATGATCTGAGGACGATCCATCGCCAGCCCGGCGATATCGGCTCGTGGGGCGGTCAGCCGTTTCAAAACCTCTGCCGGGATGTCCTGCGCAGCCACAAGCACTGGCGCTGCGGTGCGAGACAACCGTTCAGCATGGGTGAACCACAAGGGTTGCCCCGCCAAGGTTTCAGCATCCTCCGGGCGGACCGGGCCATTTTGGACGAGCGGTCGAAAATATTCGGTCACAATTGCGCCTGATCCACGGGAATGGCGCGCAGTGGCGTTTTGGGGGCATTCGGCAAGGCACCGCCAATGACCAACATCTCGCTGGCCTCGAAAGTGGCCGCAAACCAAGCAGCCAAGGCAACGGCATCCGAAGGTGCAGCCGATGGGCCATCAACTGCGTCCAGTACGATTTTGGACGGTGCCCAGACACAAATCTGGCCGTTCTTCATTGCCCAATCCAGCTCAGTCCGTGTGGACACGACCACGCAACGGTGATCGCGCGCCGCCAGAACCCAGGCGTTTTGTTCAATCGCAAGCAGGTCGATGCGCCGTTGCGTCATCGCATGACCGGTCTGAGGCACCGCCATATTCGCCGCCCCCACGCACAAGATCAGCGGTCGCTGACGGTTTTCCAATTGGTCAATCCAACCGGTCAGATTGCATGAGGCGATGGCTTCGTTCGACAGGAAAGCCAAGCGTGGATGCGGGCGTTCTTCCTCGACCACATCGTGATGAACTTTGTCCTTGCCGCGCACAATTTCCACGCCCAAAGCACCGGGGCCACGATCCAGTTTTTCTATGCGAACAAAAGCTCTTACGGCTTGGGGCTCAAGCAAAATACGCTCGGCCACGCGATCCGCCAAGGTCTCAAGCAGGTTCAATCGCTCCGCAGCCAGTTCATGGGCGATTGCCTCGGTCACGCGGTCGTATGACAGGATACGGTCCACGTCATCATCAATCGGGTCGGTCAGAGGGCGCACCTCGACCACGATGTTAAAGCAGATGCGCTGGGTTGTTCCGCGCTCGGCCTGAAATGCGCCGATCTCGACCTCAACGATATGATCCCTCAGCGAGATGCGATCCAGCGGACCGAGCGCGGCGGTCGCTTCGGACCGCTCGGACGGGTGCGCAAAGGCAAGACGAATTTCAGAGCTCATGCGACGGACCTTTTTGGACTTTTGGGCTGATCTGCCCAAACTATACGTTGCGCGGGCGTATAACACCGCAACAAGCGCCATTCTAGTCGTCGATTGCGGCGTCAGGTGACGCGAAACCAGCTCATCATCCCAGATGCGGCATGGCCAAGCATGTGGCAGTGTAACAGCCAATCCCCAGGATTGTCTGCCACAAGTGCGATTTGACGGTTTTGTCCGCGCTCAACCAGCACTGTATCGCGCCACGGACCAAGGCTGCCATCCGGCAGAATAATTCGAAAATGGTGTCCGTGCAGATGCATAGCGTGCGGAAAAGCCGTTTCATTGACAAATTCGATCTGATGGACGCTTCCCAGCTGGGCGTCGAGAAACGGGTCCTGCGGGCGCTCGGCGTGGCCGTTCAAGGCCCAATACCGGCCCAACTGCGCCAGTTCGCGGCCTGAAAGCCGAGTTCCGCCCAGATGCGCGGAGTCGAGCCACCGCATCGCACCGCCCTGCAGAACCATCCGATGTCGCGGTGCGCCGTCTAACAAAACGTCAGGCATGGGATTCGCAGGCAGAGGTGAAACGCCTTGTCGACCCGCCCTTTCTGACCGATCAGACGGCACAAACCGAACCAGCCCAAAACCGCCGTCCCGTTCGCGGCTGACCAGACTGGCAACCTCGTCAGGTTCTACCTGAACGTCCACGATCAGATCGGCCCGTTGGGCCGGGGCCAATGGAAAGCTCTCCTGAATTGGCAAAGGGCTTTCAAGGGGCATACCGTCCAAAGCCACAATCCAACCTAGTAGCCCATCCAGCGTCAGATCATAGATTCGGGCGTTGGAGGCATTGATCAGCCGCAGGCGCAAGCGGTCCCCGCTGGTCACAGTATAGGAAGGATCAAACCGACCATTGACCGAAACGAGGTTACCCAACCTCCCTGCATGGCTTTGATCGTGACCGTTGTCGAAATCATCAACGATATGAGCGGTCTCGGGATCAAGACGCCAATCGTCCAGCATCAGCGTCAGGTCGTGGTCGACATCCGGCGCATCGATCTCTTCGACAATAAGGGGACCGTAAAGGCCACGCGCTACCTGTTCGACTGAGCGGTTGTGCGCGTGATACCAATAGGTTCCCGCGTCAGGGACGATAAAGTCGTAGAGAAAGTCTTCTCCCGGTGCGACCACGTCCTGAGTCAGACCCGGCACGCCGTCCATCGCGTTGTCGATCCGAATCCCGTGCCAATGCACCGTAGTTGGCTGGGGCAACTCATTCACCAGCCTGCGCTGAAGCCTCGCTCCTTGTCGCAGCCGTAATTCGGTGCCCGGCACACGGCCACCATAAGTCCATACTGGAGTTAAAGGGTAGCCGTCTGGCGCGATCTGCTGCATCGCCTCTTGCGCGACAAGATCAGGCCCAGATGCCTGAGCAGCCTTGGGCAACACCGCAAGCGCGGCTGCCGATTGCAGAAATAGTCTGCGTGAAAAAGTCATTGCGGGCCTCCTGGCCCGCAACATAGGTCAGAAAACGCCCCGCGCCATCAGGGTTCCAGCGCGGGTGCGTCAATCAGTTGCTCGCTGTCCGGTAGTTGTGGCGATAGAAAATGTGCACGCCAATCCGTGCAGTTTCCTTGTAGACACGCGACCACGACGGGCGCACCGCAGTGGTGTGGTAATGCGTGGCTCCTTCGGTCAAATCCTTCGCAACGCCATCAATCGAGGCGCGCGCAACTTTGGACACCCGCTCATAGGCCCTCTTCTCGTGGATCACTTCCTTGTGACCATCGCATGTATAGGTGAACTGGCATTGATATTTTTTGCCGGTTCCTTGCTTGATGACACCACAAAGCGTGTTCGGAAAGCGGGAGCTTTTGACCCGGTTCAGGATCACCTCGGCCACAGCGAACTGTCCACGTACGCTTTCACCGCGCGCTTCAAAGTACAAAGCTTCGGCCAGGCATTTAAAATGCTCGTCCCCGGTGGCAGTGGGCTGTTGGTCCAACCAATCCTTCGAGTATGATATTTTCTTTGGCTCAAGCTCTTTACGGGGCTTGAACAGAGTCAGATAGTCGCGAAAGTTTTGACCGGGCACTTCGGTGCGGGTCACAAGTTCGCGTTTGGCAGTATCGGTGGCTTCCCTTTCAGCGAAAGACACACTCGGCAGCATGGTTGCCGCCAGCGTGGCAGCAGCCAGTATGTATCGTAGCATCAGATAACCTCGCACAGGCACATATCGCGCCGTACCCTCCCCCGGCGGGCGCGACGAGGCATTTAGCGCAGTCTGCGCACGACGTCCAGATCAGAAGAAAACGCAAGTGGAAAATCGCCCGTGCAGAAAATTAATTCCGCCACAAGGTTGCGATAAAGCCACTAATCCTAGGGTGAAGGCCCTGTGTCAACCCCCAAGTCTGGACGAAATCGCCAGTTGGGCGGAAGCCAGCCGAGCGACAGGCACTCGGAATGGTGAGCATGACACATAGTCAAACCCCAGATCGCGGCAAATGGCGATTGATTCGGGGTTTCCGCCATGTTCACCGCATACTGACAGGGTAACATCCGGCTGAGCCTGCCGTCCACGTTCGGACCCAAGTTTCAGCAATTCGCCGACTCCGTCCGGATCGAGCACATGAAACGGGTCTTCAGCAAAAACACCTTGGCGCACATAGGCCGACATGAACCGGCCCGCATCGTCGCGCGACAGACCATAGGTCATCTGGGTCAGGTCGTTGGTGCCGAAACTCAGGAACGACGTCTGCGGCGCAATCTCATCCGCACGCAAACAGGCGCGCGGCGTTTCGACCATCACACCCAGACGATACTCAAACTCCTGCCCCCGTTCACTTGCCACCGCCGCAGCGACGGAATCGATACGGGATTTGACAAGCTCAACCTCGCGCTTGGCAGAAACCAGCGGGATCATCACCTCGGGTACAACCGCGGCACCGTCCTTGCTGGCTTCGATGGTTGCTTCAAAGATAGCACGCGCCTGCATGTCGTATATTTCCGGCACGGTCACGCCAAGGCGAACTCCGCGCATTCCCAGCATCGGATTGTACTCGGTCATCGCCGCCACGCGTCGTTCGACATCGGAAACCGGCAGGTCCAGTGCCTCAGCCAACTCTCGCTGTCCGCTTCGCGTCGTTGGCAGGAACTCATGCAGCGGCGGGTCAAACAGGCGGATACAGACGGGCTGCCCTTCCATGATCCGGAACAGCTGCACGAAATCCTCGCGTTGCATTGGCAAAAGCCGCTCCAGAACCGCCGCACGCCCGGATGAGGTTTGCGCAAAAATCATCTCGCGCATCACGATCAGTCGGCCAGGGTCAAAGAACATGTGCTCGGTCCGGCACAGCCCGATCCCCTGCGCCAGAAAATTCCGAGCAGTTTGCGCGTCGGCCGGCGTGTCGGCGTTGGCGCGAATGGCGATGTCACGCTCATCATCGGCCCACCCCATGAGCGTCTGGAAACAGTCGTCCAGCGCGGCCTCCAGCATGGCCGGTTGTCCGGCCAGAACCTGCCCTGAGGTGCCGTCAATCGTCAACGTATCGCCCGTTTTGAACACGCGCCCGTCTGGCGCGCTCAACAGCTTTTTCTTGGTCTGAAACCGCATCTCGGACGCGCCGACGATGCAAGGCAGCCCCAAACCGCGACCGATCACAGCGGCGTGGCTGGTCATACCGCCCTTTTCTGTAAGAACTGCAACGGCCGCATGCATCCCGCGCACGTCTTCGGGCGAAGTTTCGCGGCGTACCAGAATACAAGGTTCGCCACGTGCGGCGCTGGCTTGCGCCTCGGCAGCGGTGAATACGATCTTGCCAGTCGCGGCACCCGGGCTGGCGGCAATACCGGTGGTCAGAACATCACGGCGCGCGTCTGGGTGAACCTGTCGGTGCAACATTTCATTCAAGGAATGAGGATCGACCCGCATCACGGCCTCTTGCGGCGGAATAATCCCATCCTCAGCCAACCGAACGGCAATCCGCAGCGCGGCCCGCGCACTGCGTTGCACCCGCACTCCGTCCAGAATGTGTACGTCACCATTCTGAATCACAAATTCGACCTGCATTTCTTCGCGCAATTTGGCGCGCATCAAGGCCGCATGGGATTTGAGTTCACTAAACACCTCTGGCGCGACCTCTTCCAAGGACTTGCCGCGAGGATCCTTTTCCAGATAGAGCGCGGCGACATCCTCGCCCAACGCGTCCCGTCCTTGGCTTTGGCTCAGGTAACGGCCAGTGATTTGCGGCATTCCTGTTGTCGGATCAATCAGTTGCAGCACGCCCGAGCCGCATTCGCCCTGCCCGACCCCCGGGATCATCTCTTGAATAACCAACCCCAGCCCGGCATCCGCAGGCGCGCCTTTGGCCTGTCGCAACAGCCGGGCTGACGTACCATCCCAGGCCCTTGCCATCGAGCGCAAAACGGCGATCAGTTGCTCTCCGCGATCCTGCGGGAATGCTTCATCCGTTTCGTCTTCGTAGGCCCGCAAAGACATGCGGAGCCCTTCACTTCCATCCGCGTCAATGTCGTCGAACACATCCGCATCCAGACGCGCCACGTGGATGGCAAAGCTTTGGACAAAACGCAGATACAGCGCAGCAGCGGCCTCATCGCCCATCGAGCCTGACAGGTCCAAATAACGCCCGTCATTCATACCGATGTTCAGGATCGCGCCGGGTCCGCCCCAATCGGGGTCCTCGGAACTGGGCCTTACGCACAACAGCGCGTTCTGATCGAACTGATCGAGGATTGCCGCTATGTCCAGAACCTGACCCTCTGCAATCTGATGAACCGCGTCAAAGGACAACGCCACGGTGCGCGGCACCGGCAGGTCCAGCCGGACCAGACGTTGCAGACATTTCGCCCGCCCGCCATGGGTGTTGGCGGCAACGGGCGCTTCGGTTGTGATAAGCGTGGTATGCGGATTATTCTGCACTGCAGCACCTTTTGGTTTCACTGCAGCATAAGCCCTTGCACCAATGGCGCAAGGGCGTTCTGGCTTAGCCTTCGATCTTGCTGAGGTCCGCGACGCTGGAGCAGACCTGTCGGATTTGGCTGAGCAGGTTCAGACGGTTGCGGCGCAGAATGTCGTTGTTGGTGTTCACCTGAACCTCGTCAAAGAACGCATCAACCGGGCCGCGCAGCGCCGCCATCGTGGCCATCGCCTTGGGGAAATCCTCGGCCTTGAGCGCGGGTTCGATCTCGGCCTGCGCTTGTTCGAGGGCGGCAAACAGCGCCCGTTCGCTGTCGGTCTCGGCGAATTTCACATCCGCGCCATAGGAGTATTCGACGCCGTCCTTTTCCTCGGCCTGCGTCAGAATGTTGTTGGCGCGTTTGAAGCCCTGCACGAGGTTTTCCCCATCCTCGGTCGCAATGACTTCGTTCAAAGCGCGGGCGCGTTTGACCAGCAGGTTGAGGTCGTCATTTCCCTCCATCGCGATACAAGCATCGATGATGTCATGACGGATGCCCTCGTCACGGAGGAACACTTTGAGGCGGTCATGGAAGAAAGAGAGGAGGTCAACAGCATTTCCCGCGTTTACCTCAAAAAACTCTTTCTTACGTTCGGCCATTACCTCTGGGTATGCTTCAACTCTTTCTAAGAGGCTTTCAACAACACTTGTGTAAATTCCAGCATCCTTGGCACTGAGAGCGATTTCACGAATTGGTTGAAAGTAATTTCGGTGTGCCAATTCTATCTGGTGCTTCTGTCCATGAATAAACAACCCTCCCAGCAAAGGAAGCCTCGCACCAGCTTCGAGAACAAGGCGTATTACCCCCAACGCCGCACGACGCAGCGCAAACGGGTCTTTCGACCCGGTCGGCTTCTCATCGATCGCCCAGAACCCGGTCAGCGTGTCCAGCTTGTCAGCCAGCGCCACGGTCACCGAGAGCGGCGCGGTCGGCACGTCGTCAGACGGCCCAAGCGGCGAATAATGTTCCTGCGCTACGGCGGCCACAGCGGCGTCTTCGCCTGCGGCCTCAACGTAGTAGCGGCCCATAAGCCCCTGAAGTTCGGGGAATTCATAGACCATCTCGGAACTCAGGTCAGCCTTCGCCAGACGCGCGGCTTTTTCTGCCTGATCAGCATCTGCGCCGGTCACCGGAGCCAGCTCACGAGCCAGAGCGGCGATGCGGTCGATGCGCTCGGCCTGCGTGCCCAGCTTGTTGTGGAAGGTCACATTCTCCAGCGCTCGGGTCCATTGAGCGATGTCCGATTTGGCAACGCGCAGATCATTCTCCCAGAAGAACTTCGCATCGGCCAGACGCGCTGACAAAACTTTCTGGTTCCCCGCCAGAATGGTCGCGCCATTGTCGGCGGTTTCGCGGTTAGCGACGGTGATGAAGCGTTCGATCCGGCCAGTTTTGGGGTTCTTCACGGAAAAGAACTTCTGATGCTCTTTCATCGAGGTTTGCAGCACCTCGGGCGGCAATTCGAGGAATTCCTCGTCGATCTGCCCCATCAGCACCACGGGCCATTCGACCAGACCGGCGACTTCGGCCAGCAGGCCCTTGTCTTCAACCACTTCCAGACCGGCGGCGAAGGCCATGTTCTGGGCGTCGTTCCAGATATGCTCGGCGCGTTCTTCGGGGTTCAGCACAACAAAGGCACGTTTCAGTTGCGCGGCGTAATCCTCGAAAGAAGTTACGGAAAACCGAGCCGGAGCCATGAACCGGTGCCCTGCAGTGGTGTCGCCGGATGTGATGCCTTCGATCTCTAACGGGACCACTTGCGCGCCCGCCTCATCAGACAAGATGCACAGGATCGAATGCAGCGGGCGCACCCAACGCATGGCCCCACTGCCCCAGCGCATCGACTTGGGCCAGGGGAAGTTGCGAATGGTGGCCTCAAGCACCTCGGCCACGATTTCAGCCGCCGGTCGACCGGCTTTTTCGATGGTGGCGAAATAGACCGCGCCCTTTGGTGTGTCGCGTTCCTCTAGTTGGTCGCGTGTCAGGCCCGCACCGCGCAAGAATCCTTCGATGGCTTTGTCGGGTGCGCCGACCTTGGGGCCTTTGCGCTCCTCACGGATCGTTGGGCTTTCGGCCAGCAACCCCTCGACCGCCAGCGTCAGGCGGCGGGGCGTGGTCAGGGCGGCAGCGCCAGAGTAGGTCAGACCGGCCTCGACCAAACCATCGGTGATCCGCTTTTTCAGGTCCTCGCCAGCACGGGTCTGCATGCGGGCGGGGATTTCCTCGGAAAACAGTTCGATCAGCAGGTCGGGCATTTTCGGTCCTTAGAAATTTACAATCGTCTGGATGACGATGGCATTGGCAATATCCACAAAGAAGGCGGATACAAGGGGCAGCACGATAAAGGCAATAGGCGATGGGCCATATCGCTTGGTAACTGCGGTCATATTGGCAATAGCTGTGGGGGTTGCACCCAAGGCAAAGCCACCGAACCCGGCGGAAAGCACGGCGGCGCGGTAGTTGCCGCCCATCACCGGGAACAGCACCCAGATCACGAAGGCCACGGCAAACAGGGTCTGCGCGGCCATGATCACGACGATAGCCAGACCCAGTTCGGCGATGGTCCAAAGTTGAAGGCTCATCAGTGACATGGCCAGAAAGGCACCCAGCGAGAACTCCGAGATCAGCGCCAATGACGGCGTGCGTGACACTGGCGGTGCTTTGGGCGCCAACGCGCTGCGTAGGTTGGCGATGACGATCCCCATGATCAGGCAGGGCACGAACAAAGGCAGCTTCAGCCCGGTGGCAGTGATCACCTCGTTCAGGGCATAGCCGAAAATGATCGCGAGGTTCAGATGTAGCAGAACCCGCATGATAGTCAGATGATCGATCTTGGCCTCGGCCTCGGTCGCATCATCGGGCAAGCCGACGGTGTGTTCTTCTTCCGGGCGGTCCGGGGTCAGATTTTTGCCTTCGACCAGATACCGTGCAATTGGGCCACCGACCAAAGCGGCCAGCACAAGGCCAAGGGTGGCCACCGCAACGCCCAACTCGGTCGCGCCTGCCATGCCGGTCACCGCGCCGACCTCGGGTGCCCAAGCGATGGCTGTGCCGTGACCACCGATTAGAGAGGCTGATCCAAACAGAACCCCTGCCTGCGCTGGATACCCGAATGCCACAGCCCCCGCCGCACCAACAACGTTCTGTGCAACAATCGTAATAAGCGTCAGAATAAGAAGCAAAAGCAGGGGCTTACCGCCGGAAATCAAATCGGACAGCCGGGCATTTAGACCAATCCCGGCGAAGAACACGACCAAAAGGAAATCGCGGCCAGAAAGGTCAAAGTTCAGCTCAAGCCCCGTAGCTAGATACAAAAACAGCAGAGCGAACGATGCCAGCAATCCACCTGTCACCGGCTCGGGGATGTTGAACTGACGCAGCAGCGCGACGCGGGCGTTGATCTCGGCTCCGATCAGGTAGACCGCTATCCCAAGGGTCGCAGTCAGCAGATTGGGTATTTCAAGTGGAACGTCGATCATCTTGCCCTCAACTTTCAGGCCGCGGCGGGCATTCCTCGCCTACGACCGTCCCGTCATAGGCTTTTTCACCGCAATTGTTCAGCGCGTGCCAGACATAGCCCTTGCCGTTCGTAGTCACGGCAACAATGCGATCAACGCCATAGTGGATGTTTTTGGCCCCAACAAACGCCTTTGCGGTCCCGGACTTCAGCGCTTCGGCAATGGCAACAGCGTCGTAGCAGTCAAACCAGCCTGGTGCTGTCAGCGGTTCGGCGTTTTCGACGGGTCGAAACGCGGCCAATTCTTCGGCCGTCAGATCGGTTTCGAAGCATGCCCGGTAGCGGATCGGAGAGCTGTCGGCGTCAATCGCCTGAAACGCTGTGTACCGGATTGGCTGCGGCTCATCCGCCCCTGCAGCAAGCAACGCCACGTCCTGCCCTGGCTTGGTATCTACATCATAGTAGAACCCATAGACCTGCAGGTAATACATGCCCACCCCGGCCAGAGCCGCAGATACAAGGAGAATGATTGCAAGAAGTTTTCCGGTCATTTTTTCATCATCCTGATCACGCGGCCTCTTTCAACTTCAAAGGAAATAGGCCAGTTTTCAAACCGGTACAGGAAGGAACGAGGCTTTTGGAATGGACATGACCCTTGCCGTTGGGTTCTTCGGCGCGCTGTTTGCGATCATGAACCCGATCACCAACCTGCCCGTTTTCCTGAGCGTCACTGACGGTTTGACACCCGCCGACCAGCGAAAGGTGGCCGCGAAAACGGCAACGTACTGCCTGATCCTCGGTGGCGCGTTTGCAGCTATTGGCAACCAGACGCTGGGCCTGTTCGGGATCAGCGTGGACGACTTGCGCGTTGCCGGCGGCCTTGTCGTTCTGATGATCGGTCTGAACATGCTGAATGGGAACGAAAGCACCTCGCATCACGGTACCGAAGGAGAAAAGCAAGCCTATCCCGAACCCGCGACGGTGGCGTTCTACCCACTGGCCTTTCCCATTCTGGTGGGGCCCGGCACCATCACGACGCTGATCCTTTACGCGCACCATATTTCCAAACCAGCAGACACTCTTATCTATGCAGGCGTATTCTTGGCCGTTTTGTTTTTGCTGTTCGTTACCTTCTGGAACGCCTCGGCCCTGTCCAAGCGTCTGTCCGAAAATGCCCGCGTCATCATGAGCCGTTTCATGGGCATGATCCTGTCGGCCATCGCGATTGGAATGATCGCTGATGGCCTGAAAGTATTGCTGCCCGGATTGGCCTGAGCGCCCCATCAGGCCTCGAACCCGGCAGCCTCGGTCAACAGGAACGCATCGGCACATTGCTTAGCAAGCGCCCGTACACGTCCGATATAGGCCTGCCGTTCGGTTACCGAGATCACACCCCGTGCGTCCAGCAGGTTGAACACGTGGCTGGCCTTGATGCACTGATCATAGGCCGGATGCGCCATGACAATGCGTTTGCCGGTTTTAGGGTCGTCATGTTCTTGGGCCAGAATGGCGGCGCATTCAGCCTCAGCTTCTTCGAAATGGCGCAGCAGAACCTCGGTATTGGCCACGTCAAAGTTCCAGCGGGCGTATTCTTCCTCGGTCTGTTTGAAGATATCACCATAGGACAGCGGGCTTGGGGACTGAGGATCGTTAAACGGCATGTCCATCACGTGGTCGATGCCGAGGACGTACATCGCCAGTCGTTCCAGACCATATGTCAGCTCACCCGAGACCGGTGCGCAATCGTGGCCGCCAACCTGCTGGAAGTAAGTGAACTGGCTCACTTCCATGCCGTCGCACCAGACTTCCCAACCCAGGCCCCAGGCACCGAGCGTTGGACTTTCCCAGTCATCCTCGACGAACCGTATGTCGTGCAAGTTCATGTCGATGCCGATGGCCTCAAGGCTGCCCAGATACAGCTCTTGCAGGTCCGGCGGGCTGGGTTTGATCAGTACCTGGTACTGATAATAGTGCTGCAACCGGTTCGGGTTTTCACCATAGCGCCCATCGGTCGGGCGGCGCGACGGCTGCACATAGGCCGCAGCCCATGCTTTGGACCCCAACGCGCGCAGAGTAGTCGCCGGGTGAAACGTGCCAGCACCCACCTCCATGTCATAGGGCTGCAGAATGGCGCAGCCCTTCGACGCCCAATAGGTCTGAAGACGCAGGATAATTTCCTGAAAAGAACGTGGTGCGCTGGACGGTTCGGTCATAACATTCCCTTTGGGCACATCCGCGCCCGGTTCCGGTCGGTTTTGCCCTTCCTATGCAAGGGGCCAAGGGGCGTCAACGGGCCAATGGGTCTTGGCTGTCACTGCGCCGCCACACTGGAAATTCCCCGTATTGCAAGCATGGCGTTCCGCCCCTTAAATCGCGTAACCTGTCGTACAGCTAAAACACTGCAAACACGGGCAGACAATGACACGCATATTCACTGCAATATTGTTTTTATTTCTCTTCGGCGTGCGCGCCGTTTTTGCTCAACAAGACACCGGTGTCTGGGTACAAGTCGAAGCGCGTCCGACACTTAGTGCCGCGCAAGAGCGCGCCCAAGCCTACGCGAGCGTCCTACCCGACGTG
This sequence comes from Ruegeria sp. AA6, assembly GCF_056542865.1. Taxonomy (NCBI): domain Bacteria; kingdom Pseudomonadati; phylum Pseudomonadota; class Alphaproteobacteria; order Rhodobacterales; family Roseobacteraceae; genus Ruegeria; species Ruegeria sp. AA6. The sequence goes on along the minus strand of NZ_JBQGAN010000001.1, from coordinate 239,981 downwards.
AATGGGTTTCGCCTGAACTCAGGCTGGTATGCCATTGTTATCGGGCCCTATTTGCGCAGCGACGCCGAACAGGTCCTGCGGGTCTATCGGGCTGAAGGACAGATTCCGGCGGACAGTTACATTGCATTTTCAAGCTCCTTTGGGCAGCAGTTCTGGCCGATTGGCGCGAATATCCTGAACCGTGGCGTGGTGACACCGCCCGTCGAAAACACTCCGCAGCCCGAACCAAGTTTATCGGGACTGACACCAGAGCCTTCAGACGAAACCCGGTCGCAGGCCCTGCAATCTGAACGGCTGCTCACCGCGCAAGAGCGCCGGGACTTGCAGACCGCCCTGCAAGCGGCTGGCTTTTACAACGCAACCATCGACGGTGCTTTTGGTGCTGGCACTCGCCGCTCGATGGGCGACTGGCAGCGGTTCAATGGGTTTGAGGCCACCGGTGTTCTGACAACTGCGCAGCGCAAAGCTTTGATGGATGACTACAATGCGCCGCTGATCAGTGTCGGCATGGATCGCTACTCTGACTCACAGGCTGGCATTGATGTGGACCTGCCTCTGGGTGTCTTGAGCTTTGATCTTTACGAGGCTCCGTTTGCTCATTTCACAAGCACAACCGATCTGAACGCACAGGCGCTGTTGATCAGCCAGGATGGCAACAAGGCCACGCTGGGTGCGTTGTACGAGGTGATGCAATCGCTTGAGATTGTCCCATTGGACGGCCCTCGAGAACTGCGTGGCGACCGCTTTACGCTGGAAGGTCGTGGAAACGGGATCGTGTCCTATACCGAAGCTGCTTTGAATGACGGGCGGATCAAAGGGTTTACGCTCGTATGGCCCGAAGGCGATGAGGCGCGCCGGGCGCGGGTTCTGGCTGCGATCAAGGCAAGCTTCCGCACAAACGACGCCGTTCTGGACGCTGGCGCAGGTGCGGATGCTGAACAACGGGTCGACCTTGTCTCGGGCCTACAAGTTCGCAAACCCCGCCTGTCCCGCTCGGGCTTCTTCACAGACGCCGATGGTACGGTCCTGACAGTCACTGAGGCCACTGACAGTTGCACCCGGATCACTCTGAATGACGATCAAGAAGTTCAGATCGCCTGGTCCGATGCCGATTTGGGTGTCGCAGTCCTACGCCCCCGTCGCAACCTTGTTCCAATCAACATCGCAGAATTTAATGCTGACAAACCGCGCATTCAGTCCGAGGTCGCCGTTTCCGGCTTTTCCTACGAGGGCGCATTGGGTGCCCCGACCCTGACCTTTGGCGAGATTACCGACGTGCGCGGCCTGAACGGAGAAGACGGTGTCAAACGGCTGGCTTTGGCAGCGCAGCCGGGCGATGCAGGCGGTCCTGTCTTCAATGACGCCGGGCAGGTTGTGGGCATGTTGCTCCCCACCCATTCTGAGGGGCGCACCCTGCCTGCCTCGGTCAGCCTGGCAGCCACGGTGGACCGGCTGAATACAGTTCTGGATAAAGCAGGTGCGACTGGGACGTCCGGTCAATCGGCCGCCGAAATCTCACCTAATGAGTTGAGCCGCAGGGCCAATGGCATGACCGTACTGGTGCATTGCTGGGATTAAGCTGAACAGGGAAAGAAAAAACGCCGCCTCTTCAGGCGGCGTTTTTTTGTGACTAAACGATGCCCGGCGTCACGCGGATCAAAGTTGGAACCGGCGCATCAAAGGCGCCCCGCACAGCGGCTTGCATTTCTTCGAGATTGGACGGAGCCGCGGACAACGCTCCAAACGCCACGGCCAGCTTGCAGAAGTCAGGGTTCCGGGCAACGACAGCATTAGGTGCGATCTGGCCACGAACCATGCTGTCTTCAATCTCTTTCAGCTTGCCGTTGTCCCACAGGATGATGGGCAGCGACAGGCCCAGTTCGACCGCCACGCCAAGTTCCATCATCGTGTAGTGGAATCCATAATCCCCTGCGATGACGGCCGTAGGTTTGCCCCGACGCGCCACAGCGCCACCTATCCCGGCAGGCAAGCCATAGCCCAGCGTGCCGAACCCGGTCGGGTGATGCCAGTGATAGGGATAAGGCATGTCCCAGGCTTCTTTCGCGACATAGGCAATTTGAGTCATGTCTGAATAGATCATCGTATCTGCTGGCATCGCGCCACGCAGCGCATCCAAAACAGGCATGATCCCCGGTCGCTCGGCATCCGATTCAGCGCGCCAACGCTGGCGGGCTGCTGCGACCTCTTGGGGCGCCCATCCACTCGCGGGATTTACATTATCGATCGCAGCCAAAAGGGCCTGCGCGAACCCCTCACCATCCGCCTGTAGCTTGATACTTGCGCGGTGGTGATCAGACAGCACTGCGGGGTCAAGATCGACCCGCACTAGATGCGAACTATGCCCAAGCGTATCGCGCCATAGATCAACTTCACCCAGTTCCGCGCCGACAGCGACAACAAGATCTGCCGACCCAATCACCTCGGCACTGCCGGGACGGGGCAGCGTTGCGCCGAAATCCAACGCATAATTCAGCCCGGCCATACCGCGACCGGCATAGGTGGTGAAACAAGCCGCCCCAAGCTGGGTAAGAATTTGCCGCCACAGATTGGATCGCGCGCCGCCGCCCAGAATGAACAGTGGCCGACGCGAGATATTGAGCAGCGACAACACCGGAGCAACATCTGGCGGCACTATCTTGGATCGCAAGCCGGGTTGATTAGGAAACGGTGCTGGGTCTGCCTCGGCCTCAAGCTGGGCAATCGGTACCTGAATATGCTTTGGGCGCGGTCGGGACAGTTCGAATTCTTCGAAAGCCCGCTCAACCAACCCATAGGCAGCCTGCGCAGTATTGGCCTGACAGGACCAGTCCGTCACTGTCTCCGCCGCCCCGCGCTGATCCTTCATCTGGTGCAATTGGCCATGAATTGCCTGCGTTTCGTCCAGGCAAGAGGACATCACCAACATCGGCACCGAATCCGAGTAGGCCTGCCCCATCGGCGTCATGATATTGCACAGCCCCGGCCCGGTGATCACATAGGCCACCCCCGGCTTGCCGGTCGCGCGGGCATAACCGTCGGCCATGAACCCCGCCCCTTGTTCGTGGCGCGCCAGAACATGGGTGATCCCCGCCTCTTCGATACCGCGATACATTTCTTGATTATGCACGCCGGGGATCCCGAAAATCACATCGACCCCACGATCCTTCAACATGTGCGAGATCTGGGCACCCAGAGGTCTTCTCATTAGTTTCTCCAGAATTGGACGGTGAACAACGCATAGACGGCCAGCAGTTCAAGCCGCCCGACCAGCATTCCGATAGACAATAGCCATTTGGCCGTGTCGTTAAGCCCCGCAAAATTGCCTGACGGCCCGATCTGGGAACCCAGACCCGGCCCCACGTTCGCAAGCGCGGTGGCAGCCCCCGAGACCGAAGTAATAAAGTCCAGCCCCGTCAGCGCCAGTGCCCAAGCAAGCACCCCCAATGACAGCACGAAGAACATGAAAAAGCTCATCACCGAGGTCAGAACATCCGTCCCAATCGTGCGACCGCCATATTGCGGGGTGAAAACGCCATGCGGAGACCGGATGCGGCGAATCTGGGTTTTGATCGAGGCGAAAAGCAGTTGATAACGGAAGATTTTAATCGAGCAGGCGGTTGATCCGGCGCATCCTCCGATCAGGCCGATCAAAAAGAACAGCATGACCGGGAAACTGCCCCAAGTCATGTAGTCAACACTGGCATAACCCGTACCGGAAATGATCGAAGTGATGTTGAACAGGGATTCCCGGAATGCCTGTTCCCAATGGTGCGGAAAGACCGACGTCAGAAAAACCGCCATCACGATAACCAGCACGAGGATCGTGGCAAGAAAGGTCTGTATTTGACTGTCCTGCCACAAAGAATTCGTGTTGCCATTGGCGAACTGCACGTAGCGCACAAAGGGCAGCGCCGCGAGGATCATGAACACCGCAGCCGCATATTCGGTCGGTCCTGAAAACTGCGCGAATGAGGAATCGTAGTTTGCGAATCCACCTGTCGCAATCGTCGTCATAGAATGCACGACGGCGTCGAAAAAGCTCATCCCCAAACCGGCGTAAACCAGCGCGCAAACAAAGGTGAGAAAAACGTAGATCAGCGAAATCTGGCCCGCAATCTCTTGCGCGCGTGGCAAGATTTTTCCCATGGTTTCAAACCCTTCCGAGCGGAAGATTTGCATCCCACCGACCCGAAGCTCGGGCAGGAATACCATGGCAACAACAATGATACCGATGCCGCCCAGCCATTGCAGCAACCCGCGCCACAACAACAGCCCCTGGGGCAGATCATCAAGGCCGGATATTACCGTCGAGCCCGTGGTCGTGAGTCCTGACATCGCCTCGAAATACGCATCAACAAAGCGCAGATCGGTCTCGCCAAACAGAAACGGAATGGCTCCGAAGAAAGGCAGCGCCACCCAGACACCGGTTGTCAGCAAAAAGGTCTGGCGGATGGTCAGCCCTTCGCCCACCCCGTTTGAGCAACTGATGGACAAAACGACGCCCGTCAGCATGGTGATGACGCCGCTTTCCAGGAATACATGCCATTGGCCCCGGCCTTCGATAAGATCCGCAAGCATAGGCAGCATCATGGTCGCCCCAAGAATGGCGACCAACAGGCCAATCACATATCCAACCGGGCGCATGTCCGTCATGAGGCGCAGCGTTGGCGCGCCTGCACGACTGTGTCAAGCGGATGTCCCGATTACTCGTCCGTTTTGCTGCCAGGTGTGGGCATCGCAGGCGGCTTTGAAGGGGCGCGTGTCCGGCGCTGCGGCGCAGCAACCTGTGCCGGTTCCGCTTTAGCTACAGCAGGCTTTGCCGCCGTCGGTTTCGGCGCTGCAGGTTTTGTCTGCTCGGTTTTAGAAGCAGCAGTCGCGGTCGCCATTTTCGGTGCCACGGGTTTCGCGGTTGCGTTTGCCACCGCGGTCCGGGCTGCAGTTCTTGGAGCGGGCTTCGTTGCAGCCTTTGCAGCCGCTGGTTTCTGAGCCGCCGCTTTAACGGGAGCCTTTGCGGTCGTTGGTTTAGCCGTCTGCGTTTTAGCCGCGGGTTTGGCTACCGCAGCTGACCGACGGGTCCGGGGTGCAGGCTTTGCGGGCGCGGCGCTCGGCTTCGCTTCCTGTGGTTTCGCGGCAGCAACCGGCTTAGCCGCCGTTTTTGCGACCGGTTCCTTTACTGGGGCAGCCGCTGCCTTGGCTGATTCGGCTTTGGGTTTCGGTGCAACTTTGGTCCTTGCCACCGGTTTGGTTTTCGACGTTGGCGCCACTTTGGCTTTGGCGGCGGGCTTAGTGGCGGCCGCTTTTGACTTGAATTCAGGCTTAGCCTTTACCGGTGCGGGGACCGAGGATGATGCGTGCAGGGCGTGTACCGGCACGAAGGGCAGCTCCATGGCCGAGTCGGCCAGAATTTTCATGATCTTCAGTTGGTTGCTAACCGCGTATCCAGCCACACGAATGGCCGCCGCCTGGAATTCCAGCGGTTGGGTAATCGGATTCATTAGTCGTTTCTCCTGTGAAAGCGATGCAGCCTGCGAAGGAAAGAACGACCCTACCCCGTCCCGATCCCTCGGACGGATTACAAAGGCCTGAAGTTCCGGGGCGTACCACGTCTCGGCTTCCTTTCAGAGTGGTGCGAGCGTTGATACGCTGGCACACCACGGCTGCATTCCAGGCTATTTTAGCCCGGAAACCAGTGCGAGCGCAGCATTACTTGCTGCGGTGCGGCAAAAAATCGCCAATAGACTTACTTTGAGACTTCCCCAGGCCCCGCGTAGTCACCCGACATGGAACAGGGTCGAGAACAAGCGTGGATCCAAGCTGGCTGCGACAAACGTCGGCCCTTCGGTCAGAACCGACACCGCATCATGGCTGTGGAGGCTTTCCTGATGGCTGGCCACGACGCGGAAATCACCCACATGATGATCGGCCAAAAGCTCAGCACAGAAAAGGCGGGCGGCATCTTCGACAAAGATCGGGTTGGCGGCATTCAGTTCGGCAAAGGCCTGTTCGTCCTCACGCTTGACCATCACCTGCGTTTCTGTCGGAACGGCACGGCGGCAGAGCGCGATCAGATCCTCAAACCACAGGCAATCAGCGTCGCAATCCACGACGACGGAAATGCGCGCGACTGAACGCTGCGAGTGCGGCGTTGCGAGCTGGCCGCGCTGCGATCGTGCGTGTTCGCTGAGTTCCAGAGAACATGGGCAGGTCGAGGAATAGACATAGTCCAGATGCATGATTTTCTGGCGAACGCCGTTCTGCTCCACCAACTCCAGCGCTATGTCGTAATACTGATACCCTTCCAGCCCCGACCGCAGACTTTTTACACGATCCGGATAGGAGAACCGCATCTGGATGCGTGCATCAAAGCTGTCCAGATCGGTCATGTAATCATCCAGCGCGGCCTCCATGACCTCAAAGCTGAACGTGCGCTCGGCATGTTTATAGAACGACCGCATGATGCGGGACATGTTGATGCCCTTTTTTTCAGCATCCAGGCTGACAGTTCCGGTGACAGATGTTTGCAGAGTCAGGTCATCGCCGTGCTTGCGGTGGAATCTGATCGGCAGGCGGAAATTAGAGATACCCACATGCTGTATCTGCTGCTTGGCCCCGCGGATCAGACTGGACGGTCCATTCTGCAGATCAGGCAACGTCGCACGGTAGGTCGCATCCACGTTGAACCCCTCGGGGTAGTCACGTGATAGCGATGGATAATTCACCGGAACCAACCCCGGCACCAAGCGTGCAATAGCCGGGTCAAGCTGGCTGATTTCGGCTTCGGTTGCGTTCTCGGCCCATTTGCGTAGTGTTTTCAGCGCGACGGCGGCCTCATCACTGTCAGGTGCGTTATCAATGTCACGGGAATGCAGGTTCATTGATCAGGGTTCCTCGGTTGGTCGCCGGACTATATACAGCTTCGACGCTTTTTCCAGTTTAACCGTATACGCATCAACACACAGCCCGGATGAAAATCTGCACGGAAATCGGCACTTGGGCCTAATTCGAGCAGCTTCAATCCGGGCTTATCAGAATATAGAACGGTTTTAACGCTGAGAAACGTCCAATGCTTGTTTAATATCGGCAAGCAAGTCACCAGCGTCTTCCAGACCAATGGACAGACGGATCAGTCCGGGCGTGATACCTAGCTCGTCTTTCTGCTCATCGCTGAGTCGTTGGTGAGTCGTGGTCGCCGGATGGGTGGCAATCGACTTGGCGTCGCCGAGGTTGTTCGAGATCACCGGAATCGTCAGCGCGTTGAGGAATGCAAACGCAGCCTCCTTCCCGCCTTTGATGTCCAGCGATAGAACCGTGCCACCCTTACCGCCCAGCTGCGACTGCACCAGATCGTTCTGCGCGTGGGTTTTCAGCCCCGGATACAGCGTACGCTCCAGCGCGGCATGACCTTCCAGTGCCTCCGCCACCATCTGTGCGGTTTCAGCTTGCGCATTGACCCGCAGCGCCATGGTCTCAAGACCTTTCAGCATGATCCACGCGTTGAACGGGCTGAGCGCACCGCCGGTATGCTTCAAGTACGGCTCGACGGTGCCGCGGATAAAGTCCTTCGTGCCGATGATGACACCACCCAGCGCACGGCCCTGTCCGTCAATGTGTTTGGTCGCCGAATAGACCACGACATCGGCGCCCTGCTCGATCGCGCGCGAAAAGACCGGAGTGGAAAAAACATTGTCCACTATCACCACCGCGCCAACCGCATGGGCCAGCTTTGCAACTGCTGCGATGTCAATCACCTCAAGCGTCGGGTTCGACATGGATTCGAAGAACACAGCCTTGGTGTCAGGGCGAATTGCAGCCTTCCAGGCGTCAAGGTCGGTGCCGTCCACAAAGGTAACGTCGACCCCATAGCGTGTCAGGATGTTCTCAAGAATATACAGACACGACCCGAACAGGGCCTTGGCGGACACGACGTGATCACCAGCCTGCAACATCGACGTCAAAGCCGCATTCACAGCCGCCATGCCCGACGCGGTGGCAAAAGCGTCTTCACCGCCTTCCAACGCCGCAATGCGCTGTTCGAACATCGACACCGTCGGGTTGCCATAGCGGGCATAGATGAACTCGTCCGGGCCGGTTTCGATGAACCGGGCCTCGGCCTGCTCGGCCGTTTCATAGACAAATCCCTGAGTCAGAAAGATCGCCTCGGACACTTCATTATATTGGCTGCGACGGATGCCGCCATGGACGGCTTGGGTGCGTTTGTTCCAGCTCTCGCTCATGTCATTCCTCTCGGCCCTTGTCTGGCAAGGGCATCAAAAAAACCCCAGACGCGGTCAAGCGAAAGGGGCCTTTCATCCTGACCTTTTAGCGGTTTTGTTTAGCGTGGCCCGCAATCCGGTAACAAATCGCCACGTAGTGTTGTTGCCCTTACGCCGCACTTGCTGACTCGTCAACCCTGACAAGGGCAACGTCACGGTTCTGTAACCGTCCTTTCACCAAACCGTCATAGCGTCATGACACATCGGCACCACAACATCTTGTGTGAGGCAGAGCAGATGCCAGTAATCAGGATCAACGCCGTGGGCGACACGCTCGCTCTACACAAAAGCCCGCAATCCCCGCACGGTGTATTGCGACAAACATGCGACACACAGGGTCCAGTTATCATCATGACGCACGGGTACAAGTATCGCCCTGATGATGCCAAAGCCTGCCCTCACCGTCATATCCTGTCGCTTTACCCAACACCTGTGCCCTGGCACTGCCCAAGTTGGCCGCAACAACTTGGGTTTGAGGCCGGTTTTGATGACGAGGGCCTGGGGATAGCGTTTGGTTGGAACGCACAAGGCCCGCTTTGGGTTGCGCGCCGCCGTGCGGTCGACGCCGGGCGCGCGTTGGCCGAATTAATCAAGGAATTGCGCAGACTGAACCCGAAGCGATCTATCCATTTTATCGGGCACTCCATGGGTGCTGAGCTGGCGCTGGAAGCATTGCACCACATTGCCCCCGGATCGCTGAGCCGCATCATCTCAATGTCAGGGGCCGTTTACAAAAGCCGCGCACTGGATGCGCTGGACACGCCTGCAGGTCTGATGGCCGAGTTCATCAACGTGACAAGCCGCGAAAACGACCTGTTCGACTATTTGTATGAATGGATGATCCAACCTCCCCAACGTGGAGACCGCTGCATCGGCGCTGGCTTTTATGCGTCAAACGCCGTCACGCTGCAAATCGACTGCCCGCATACCTTAGACCACCTTTCGCGCCTGATCTTCCCAGTCGCGGACCCTCAGAGACGAATTTGCCACTGGTCCAGTTATACGCGCCCCGGCGTACTGCGCGTCTACAATGCCCTGCTGCGTAACGAGGATCGTTTGACCTTGTCCCTTATCAGGAACGGCCTGCCGACAAGATCCACCCGCCGCTGGTCGCGGCTTTTTGCGTTGCCCCACCCAAAAGGGCTCTTGCCGTTTGCACAGAAAACTTCATGATTCCCTCAACCTGAGGAGGCATCATGATCGACCTGTATTTCTGGCCCACGCCAAATGGCTGGAAAGTATCCATCGCGCTGGAAGAGATGGAACTGCCCTACACCACCCATCTTATCAATATCGGCACAGGCGATCAGTTCGACCCCGAGTTTCTAAAAATCTCACCCAACAACCGTATGCCCGCCATCATCGACCCAGATGGCCCCGGCGGCGAGCCGGTCTCCGTGTTCGAAAGCGGCGCGATCCTGATGTATCTGGCCCGCAAAACCGGGCGGTTCTATGGCAGAACGGAACGCGATAGGATCGCCGTCGAAGAATGGCTGATGTGGCAGATGGGCGGCGTCGGCCCCATGGCTGGTCAGGCGCACCACTTCCTAAAATACGCGCCTAATCTGGAGCCACCGCAAGACCTTCCCTATCCCAAAGACCGCTATCGCACCGAGGTCGCCCGTCTATACGGTGTGCTGGACCGGCGGCTGGCCGAGAACGAATACGTCGCGGGTGATTTCTATTCCATTGCAGACATTTCGATTTGGGGTTGGGCCAGCTTGTGGGAAGGCCAGCAGCAAGTGTTGGACGACAAACCCCACTTTGCCCGCTGGCTAGAGGTGATGAGCGCCCGTCCGGCGGTCCAGACCGGACGGGCGCTTCATGCAGAATTGCGCACGGACAACCGAGGTAAACAGGCCCAGAGCAACTTGTTCAAGCGCTAGTATTGGTTGATGGCGGCTATGAGCCCAACCTGTAAAATCGGATTCTTCGCTGCACGCGCGTGCAGCACGGAAAATACCGCACTCGCGTTGGATACACCGCCGCACGACAGCGAGAATAGCGGCCATTGATGGTTGGTGCAGCGAAGATGGAAACCTAATTAACAGGTCGCGGACAACGTTGTCGTTCGCTGCGGTCGCGCCAATGTCCACTATTGAGATATTCCGACCGATTTTGCCGCAAACTGACTAACTTTCAGCGAACGTGGGCTCTACGGTTTCCATAAGTTAACCACTCCGAGTTTCGCTCATGAAAATCGCTTCACTGACCATTTTTCAGCATGACCTGCCAGTGAAGGATGGTCCGTACACAATGTCGTATGGCGAAATTTCCGCCCTTGACACAACTCTGGTAAAATTGGTGACCGATGATGGAACGGTCGGTTGGGGCGAAACCTGTCCACTCGGCCCGCTCTACGCCGCCGCACATGCAGACGGGGCGCGTGCCGCGCTTGCACTGATGGCACCAAATCTGATTGGCGCAGAAGTGCTCCCGCTTGCCATCCATCGAAAGATGGACGCACTGCTCAGCGGCCATGCCTACGCGAAGGCTGCTGTTGATATTGCTGTCCATGACGCGATTGGCAAATCTCTTGGGTTGCGCGTTTGCGATCTATTGGGCGGAGCGGTGCAAGAATTAGTTCCCGCTTACTATGCGATTGGCGTCGAGACGCCCGAAGACGCCGCCAAGATCGCAAAAGAAAAGCGCATGGAGGGATATCGTCGCTTGCAATTGAAAGTCGGAGCACACCCAACCGACTTGGACATCGAAGTCATTCACAAGGTTTGGGAAGCCATCTCTGGCAGTGGCATGCGTCTTGCCATTGATGCCAATAGAGGATGGACAACCCGGGATGCCATCCATGTCAGTCAGGCATGCACTCATATCCCATTTGTTGTAGAACAACCGTGCGAGACCAACGAGGAACTGCACCGATTGCGTCTGCTGTTGCGGCATCCTCTCTATCTTGACGAAAGCTCATATGATCTCAACACCGTCATTGGCGCTGCAGGCTCCGGCCTCGCCGACGGCTTTGGGTTCAAACTCACACGTCTCGGTGGCCTACACCCGATGACGACAGCCCGCGACATATGTGCCGCGAGACATCTGCCTCATACGTGCGATGACGCATGGGGTGGAGACATACTTGCAGCAGCCTGCACGCATATTGGTAGCACCGTAACCCCGCGGCTATTTGAAGGCACTTGGCTGGCGGCACCTTACATTGACGGTCACTACTGCGAAAACGGTGGTCTGGAAGTGAAGGATGGGCACATCAAACTGCCCGCAGGTCACGGCCTCGGTGTTTCACCGGCTGAGGATTTGTTCGGAGAACCAATCCATATCTACTAGGTTGGTCTTCGAATTCCGTTTTACATAGCTGCCATTCGCTACACCGCAGCGAACCAGTCTGTTCTGGGCTCTGAGCTGCCCAATGCTCAGGCAGCAATGCCCTCGCCGCAGTCGAACTGTAACGCGCCATCGGAAAATCTGTGCAAATCCTTGATCTGGCAGTGTCTTTGTTAAATCGCCGTCGTTCGCGTCATAGAAGCCGAGATGTGTGCCAGCCGCGACGAAACCGAGGTCTGAGCCCAATCTGTCTTATGCTGCGGAACAGCCGAATGTCCGCTTTTCTCTCAGGCGGCCGTCACGGCACGTGCCATCGCAATGACCTTAAGCCAACGTGGAATAAACCTCGGCAACTCGCTGAAAGGTCCAATAGAAGGCGATAGCCGCACATCCACCGGCTAACCCCACTCGTAGGGACACCCACAAACTGGAGTTCACGCGCCGACACATTATCAAGGCAGGCCAGAGTGCAAGAATAATGGCAACTTGGCCAAGCTCGACGCCAAGATTGAAAGCAAGCAGGCTTTGCCAGATGTTTGGAGATGTGACCTGCAAGATCTTGTGCAACACAAAGCTAAACCCAAGCCCGTGCAAGAGGCCAATCAGCGTTGTCAGAAGCACCATCGTGACTTCAGAGCGCGCATTGTCCTTAAAACTCATAAACGCTGCGACAGCTGCAAATATGATAGAAAGCGCGATTCCGGTTTCAACGGCAGGAACAAACCACGCGCCCGATGGTACAAACCCGAAAAACCCCAGCGACAGCGTTACGCTATGCCCAACGGTAAAACCGGTTGCACGCAGCAATAGCGCCCTGAGGGTCTGCGCTCCAATGACCAAACACACAACAAAAAGAACATGATCCGATCCTTCGAGGATATGTCGTATACCTTCCCAGACAAAACTCAGGAATCCTCCATACCCCTCTTGCTGAACCACCAATGGTTCAGTCATCAGGCCCCGAGATCGGAATATCTGCGGTGTGTCTGACGCGTAGTCGAGAATGAGGTTGGCCGTTTGGTCCTGATCGGGCAAGCCGGGGTCCAGCACGTTGGTAATGCTGTAAGATTGGACCGGGCCGTCAGTGTCATAATGCAGGACGAGATCGACAATTGTGTCACCAACAAAAAGCGGTGGCGTTAAGGCCGTTGCGGTGTCCACGGCCTGTTGAGCTTCGGCCAAAGTTGCAAATCCGGGCTCATTTCCAACTTGATGCAAGCGAACCGACTTAACTGTTCCTCTTAAGCGCTGATTGTCGACCAACAGATGCAACCCACCTTCGGCGAATTGTCCCAGCCCATTAGGATCGCTCATGACAGCCTGCAAGTCGACAAAGTGCACCAACTGACCGTCGCTCAATGCATTAGTCGTGAATGGTGCAGCTTTCGGCAAGGCATCACCATCCTGATCACCGACCTTGTCTGCAACCAGATAAGGCATGGGCGTACGGATGTAGACACCCAGACCGCCTTCGGAATGCTCGACATGCGAAATTCGAACGTTGAGGTTTAGCAAAAAATGCGCCGAGGCTGACAGCGTCAGTGACAAAAGCACTCCGACAAACAGAGCGCCGAAAGCAAAAACCTTTGGTCTTAAACGCTCATGCATTTGGATCTCGGGCCTCGATTACAGTTAATCCATCCAGCTTCCATTGCCCTGACTCAGGTACGACCTCGGCTAGCACCCGGAACGTAACCGCGCGTATATGGGCGTGCCCCCAATGACCACCTTGGGCTTTCACTGTCCATTTGGCCAGAGTGCTAAATCCACACGGTTTGAGGGTCGGGTCAACGCGCTCTAAACTCAGGTCTCTTATTTCAGTAACCGTAGCAAGACTGCCTCCTGGCGTTCGTATTGCGAGACCACGTTCTACCTCGGCTGCGATGTCGCCCAGAGATGCTGCCGTTACAATGTGGGCCAGCTCTGCCTTTCTTGCTGCCGGCGAAGTTTCCAGCGTCACCGTGGTCAAGTTTTCGACCATCGAGCGCAGTATATCTTCCGCAACCTGCTGCTTAGGGGGCTCGGGTTTTTTCCAGGGTAATTCCAGCAAATATCCCGCAAACACAAACGTTGCCGAAGCAACGGCAATCATAGTCACGCAACTGGCACGCTTTGCGACTTTGCCCCTGGTTAGCAGGAGAAAACCGAGTGAGACGGCGCTGATAATCCCGGCGATCAAAGCCGCGGCAGGGTTCTGCCGTTTCTGCTGCTCAACTGGAATCTGAGTAACAGATGCTCTTTGGTATTGGAGTAGGTGGTTCTGCCAGTGAAACTGAGGGTCCGCAGGTGTAACAGCTCCAAAGAACGGCCCGGCGATATCGTTTGAAATGGTCGTAACGCGGGAAATTTCCTCGTCAAACATATCCCAAGTGACCGCCACCTGATCGGGAAGGTCTGCCGATGAGAAAGACAGGATAGCTCCAATAAACGTATTGTTCACAGACACTTCCTTTCCCGGCTGGACAACCTGAAAACCCTGAGATGTCAGCTCCAGGAGTGTTGCAGTAGCGTTTGATGGTCGCACTGACTTGCCATCAATGGTCACCGGGTTTCGAGAAGCCAAAAAGGACGCCGCCTGGTTTACGATCAAGGCGCTATGTTGTGGCGAAAGCGTTTGCCCCACTTCGAAAGTTTCACCAATCCAAGGCGCCAGTTCACGCAAGCGGATCAGTGTTTCATGCCGAACTTCACGAGGTTCGATGTAGAGAAAGGTGGATGTCCCATCCTGAGCTTTTCGATTCAGGCTTTCAGCAGAAAAGCGGCTGTCCCACGGATCAGGCCAGTGAATCTTTAACTCTGCCGGCTTTGCCAAGAAACTGAAATCCGTGACCGGAACCTCTCGGTCAAAAACCTGCATCCCGATTGTCACCAGTGGTTCGCCATCCTGCGAAGGAGGCATTATGGTCAGCTCGTTGGGAACTGAGTTCTGAAACGGAAAGAACACTTCGACGAACAGAACACGCGGATCTTTTGGCGGGCTGGGAACAATTTGACCCGAGAAAGGATCGCGCTGACCTGCAAGCGGCGAGGCCCGGTCGATGCGCGTTCGGTATTCCACCTTTCTGATTTCAGTGTTTAGAGCCCGTTCGTCCCTTCCAACAAGAGACAGCGCCCGGCTTTCGGCTTGGGCAGAGCCTTGATTGGACTCCTGTTCAGCCTCCGGCTCACCCTCGACGAAATCCGATGACCAACCGATTGGCAACATATCCGCAAACAACGGAATATCTTCGACATAGATCTCAAGGTCGATGTAAACCCCATCATCTTTGACATGAAGGACAGCAATATTGGGTGCGACTTCCGAACCGTTTGTCAAAACGACATCTGCTGAAACGTCCAGTGCACCCGAGACCATCACGCTCAGCATCACGAATAGTCGGCACAGATACCGCCAAATTAGAATTTTGTTCACCCCTGAACTTTAATTTTCCGGCATTGGCGGTGGCGTGTAACCATCCCATTTGCCGGCTTGAACCTTTTCAGAAGGCTCTTTTTCTTTTGAACGCGGTGCATTGATGTACTCGTCGCTCACAGCTGGTGGCAGAGCATATTCGTCAACACTCGCTTCCCGAACAACGATCTGATCCTTGGTTACGTTTATCACCTGTAGATCTCGCGCCAGCGTGAGCGGTCCATCGTATGTCGAACGGACACCTTCCAGGATTGCCTGATAGTTTTCGGGCGAAAGAACAGAGTGATATCCTAGGGCCATGCGTGGCTCGACAGCGGACATAACTTTGCCGAAAGCCGCAGGTTCCGTATGAACGCGCGTAGCTACATAAGTCGCCTGTTTCATGTCCCAGCCAAAATAAGGGGCTAGCGCATCCGGTGGCAGGAAGGCCTCGTGAGACGCGATGTCCGCCCCTTTGGCATATTCTACATACCATTTGTTCGGGTATGTATCGCCACCAAAGACGTATTTCAGCCCATTCCATTCTAGAGAGTAGCTTACCGAGCCATCTAGACTGTGGATCGCAGGCCAGGAACGGATAGTTACGTCGTTCTCCTGATAAACGATCTCGTTTTCCTGCATGTAATCGAATTCAGTGACTTCGAGCTTGGCGCCATCATCCGGCAGCGCCCCCGTACGTGTGGCCAAATCCCAAGCATAGGCTTTAGACATGCCCTCAACATAGGCTTTGGTGCCCAGTTCATCTTCTGATCCGGACGGGCCGAAGATGCGGAGCGGTGTATATCTCCCCGAAAGCCAACCTCCAACGTGGAGGCCCATGAAGTCTCCAACGTGATCAACATGCAAATGGCTGAAGAAGACCTTGTCGATCTTTGCGAAGTCCGGTCGCAGCGAGAACAGATTTCCCGTTGCGCCAGTTCCTACGTCAAACAGAAAGACGTCCCCATTCCCAAGTTCCACATAAAACGAAATCGAAACGGCTGCCTTGGTTTGGTTTGGCATCCCCGTCCCCAATGCCGTGATACGCATCTCATCCTCGCCGAGGATTTCAGTGTTGGGAAAGTAAGACGCGGGATATATACCGTTTTCGATTTCAGTGGCACTCCGACCCGTCGGCAAGGCGTTTTGCGCCGTGGCTGTGCCAGCCAGTGTCATGCCTAGCGCCAACAGTGTAGCGGTTGCGGATTTCATTAAACTATTCATTGATCCCCCCCTTTCAAAGCGAAGCCTCTAAAGAGAACACGACTTCGTGAACTTCTCGTTCACCATAGACATCTCTACGGTAAGTCCATAGACTACTCTATGTCAAATAAAGAATGCTGTAATCTGAATGTCAGAAACTGTCACCCGAGCCTCACCCAAAAACGCCGCGACCAAGGAAGACTGGATATTGCTGGCCTACAAAGTTCTCAACGAGGGCGGCGTTTCCGCGATAAAGGTCGTGCCAATGGCAAAGCGAATGAACCTGACAAGCGGCAGCTTTTATTGGCATTTCAAGAACGTCCGTGAGCTTTTGGATGAGGTTCTCAGATATTGGGAGCAGGAACTGACTGACAAAGTGATCACACAGGCAAAGACATTTGGCGGTCCCCCGGAAGACCGCATTCTTCTTCTCATGAAAAAGGTCATTGAAGAGGACGCCGCGTTGCCAGATCACGCTGTCTCAGTGTGGGCGAATACCGATGAGAAGGTAAGAGAAGCGTATCAAAGAACCATCGGCAAACGATTCCAGTTCGCCGCCTGGATGTTTGAACAGGCCGGGTTTTCGAAAGAAGAAGCGAAAGCGCGTGGAAGATTGATGGTTACTTCGCTAATGGGAGACTCTTCTACAGGTCTGAAAGCGCAAGGTGATTGGGAAAAGGTTATAGAGCGGGAACATGCAATTCTTGTCGGAAAGTAGAAGAAAGAACAAGAAAGTTGCCCTGCATTGTAAGTTTGCTCGAAATGGACAGCCAGTTTTTAATTGCCCTGTAGAAACAGCTCACGCAACAATGCCAGAAGCCGACGTTAAGTCTGTGACCATCAAGGTCCGCTTCGTCCCGCATCTGAATTGTCGGGCCTTTCTGCGGCGAAAGAGCGGTTTGAGACTTGCGCTTCGTCGCGGCTTTCAGTGACCGCTTTGGCGACATCTTCTGCAACAGCAAATACATCGTGCTGCGACTGCGAGGTCATGCTGCACCAGCGAAGGTTAAAATCCAAGGTCGAGATTGTCCCGTAAACCTGATCTTCATCCCTCCCCTCGTACCAGCACATCTAGCATTCCCGAAATATCCTCGATCTCGTCCGCGATTACATGGGTCACCGAATGCGCCCGCTGCATCCGCCCCGTGACCCGTAGTAGCCGTCCCGATATCACCGCGCGGCGGAAACGTTCGTAGATTTTACGCCAGACCACCACGTTTACGATACCGGTCTCATCCTCGAGCGTGACAAAGATCACCCCCTTGGCCGTCCCCGGCCTCTGCCGCAGGATGACCAGCCCGGCCACGGTCACTCGCGCACCTTCGGGCGGATCGTCCAGCCGATTGGCCGGCAGGCAGGCTGGCGGGCGCGGCCAGCTATCGTTATGCGAAGTGGGGTGAACAGGGGCAACAAGCATGAGAACAAAAATAGAACATGCGGCAGGAAAGTCCAGACGCGGCGTGAGGAGTCGCAAATGAGGCTGGAAAGACCTAAATGCCTCCACTAAGGAAGAAACCGACAATCGAAAAAGGAAGACGCACGCAATGGCAAAGATCACCTATGTCGAGCATGGCGGTACCGAACACACAGTTGAAGTCGCCAATGGGCTGACTGTCATGGAAGGGGCCCGCGACAACAACATCCCCGGCATCGAAGCCGATTGCGGCGGCGCCTGCGCCTGTTCGACCTGCCACGTCTATCTTCACCCCGACTGGGTCGAGAAAGTCCCGGCCAAGGACGACATGGAAGAGGACATGCTGGACTTTGCCTATGAGCCAGACCCCGCACGCTCGCGCCTGACCTGCCAAATCAAGGTCACGGATGAGCTGGACGGTCTGGTCGTACAGATGCCCGAAAAACAGATCTGATGATCCCCAAAGCGCCGCACCTGCCCGCCCGCATGTGGCAATGTCGGGCACGCGGCGCGCTGCTGGCGTTGAGCGTGTGGTTAGTCGACGCAGTCCCTGTCGTAGCCAAAGACACCGTCATACGCGCCCATTTCACAAATACGACCACACGCTACGCCCATGGTGTCTTGGGGGATTTTGTTGAATATGGTGGGCTGGAAATGAGGATCGAAAACACCTCTTCACAAGATTTACTCCGCTTGCAACCGGTATACGAATGGACAACGCAGTCCGTTCGGCTACCCCCGGATCGTGTCTTTGAAGACCTAGAGCCGCGCCTCGTCGATGTGAACCTAGATGGCACAAACGAAGTCATTGTGGTCGAATCCAGCGCACATGAAGGCGCCCAACTCGCCATCTACAATGCGCGCGGTGAAAAAATCGCCGCAACACCTCACATCGGCACGCGTTTCCGCTGGCTCGCCCCTGTTGGCGCTGCCGATCTGGATGGCGACGGCTATGTAGAAATCGCTTATGTCGACCGCCCGCATCTGGCCAAGACCCTGCGCATTTGGCGCTTCGAGGATGGTGACCTGACCGAGATCGCCAGTTTACCTGACCTGACCAATCACCGCATCGGTGAAGACTTCATCACCGGCGGAATCAGAGACTGTGGAACCGGCCCTGAACTGATCGTCGTCAGCGCCGATTGGCAGAAAGTGGTCAGCGTCCGGCACGACGGAGATTGGAAAACGCGAAACTTGTCCCCGTTTAGCCGCAAAGCAATGAAACAAGCTTTGACCTGCTCAAACTAGGCCCAACCGCAGCCCGCACCAGCGGGCTGCCCGGCCCAAGGCCTTTGGCGTCGCATCTTTGATGCGGCGTCAGGGCGCGGGAGCCTTTGTATTAAAGCGCCCGCCAACCGATGTCGCGGCGGAAGAACCCATCCGGCCAATCGATACCATCAACTGCTTCATAGGCCCGATCCCGCGCTTCCTGCAGCGTGTCACCACGTGCGGTGACGTTCAGAACACGCCCGCCCGATGCCACTATGTGACCACCCGAAGATTTGGTGCCCGCATGGAACACCATATTCGCGCTGTCCTCCGGCAGCCCTTCGAGGCCGCCAATCACGCTACCCTTTTCATAGGAACCCGGATAGCCATTCGCTGCCATCACAACCGTTAAAGCATGATCATCCGCCCAGTTCACGCGCGCTTGACCCAATCGTCCTTCGGCAGCGGCATGCATTAGGTCCATCGCCTGAGCGCCAAGACGCATCATAAGAACCTGGCATTCCGGATCACCAAAACGCACGTTGTATTCCACCAGACGGGGCTGACCCTCCTTGATCATCAACCCGGCATAAAGAACACCCTGAAACGGCATGCCACGGCGTTTCATTTCGGCAACCGTTGGCTTGATGATCTCTTCCATCGCGCGCCGTTCGACCTTGGCGCTCAGAACCGGTGCGGGGGAATACGCCCCCATACCGCCAGTGTTCAGCCCGGTATCGCCGTCGCCAACACGCTTGTGGTCCTGCGCAGTACCGATGGACAGGATGTCCTCGCCGTCACATAGCACAAAAAGCGAAGCTTCTTCGCCGTCCATGAACTCTTCGACGACCACTTCGGCCCCGGCTCCGCCAAAAGCGCCGCCGAACATATCGTCGATAGCCTCAAGCGCGGTTTGCTCGTCCATCGCCACGATCACGCCTTTGCCCGCTGCCAGACCATCAGCCTTGACCACAATCGGCGCGCCTTGCTCGCGGATATAGGCCCTCGCCGGTTCGGCCTCGGTGAACCGTGCGTAATCTGCGGTGGGTGCACCCGACGCATCACAGATTTCCTTAGTAAAGCTTTTTGATGCTTCCAACTGCGCTGCAGCCGCAGACGGCCCGAACACCAGCACACCCGCTTCACGCAAACGATCCGCAACTCCGGCCGCCAATGGGGCTTCGGGGCCAACGATCACGAAATCAATCGCATTCTCTTCGGCAAAGCTCACCACGGCCCCACCGTTCTCGATATCCAGTGCGGCACAATCAGCGATCTGTGCGATCCCGGCATTACCCGGCGCAACAATCAGCCGGTCACACTTGGGGTTCTGCATCACTGCCCAGGCCAGGCTGTGTTCCCGCCCACCACTGCCGAGAATGAGGATATTCATGAATGCACTCCGATCTGCTTGGCCTCGCTTGCCGGGCGTTCTAAGCTGGCCGGGCATTTGACACAAGGCGCTGAAATGTCCGACCTGCTAGACGACCCCATTCCCGGCCAAAACACCCCTGAATATACAGTTTCGGACATCTCGGGAGAGGTGAAGCGAACGCTTGAAGGTACGTTTGGGCGAATCCGCGTGCGCGGCGAGGTCGGGCGCGTGTTCAAGGCACGGTCGGGTCATCTTTACTATGACATCAAGGATGACCGGAACGTACTGGCATGCACCACATGGAAGGGCCAGATTTCGGGTCTGTCGGTGGTCCCGGAAGAAGGGTTGGAAGTGGTCGTGACCGGTCGCCTGACCGCATTCGGCGCACAGTCCAAATACAACCTGAATGTCGACGAGGTCGCCGTCGCCGGGCAAGGCGCGCTGATGGCCCTGCTGGAAAAGCGCAAAAAACAGCTTGAGGCTGAAGGACTGTTCGCTCCTGAACGCAAGAAACCTCTGCCTTACCTCCCTCAGATCATTGGCGTAGTGACGTCACCCTCGGGCGCAGTGATCCGCGATATTCTGCATCGCTTACGCGACCGGTTTCCGCGCAAAGTGCTGATTTGGCCGGTGGCCGTTCAGGGCTCGAACTGCGCACCCGAAGTTGCCAGTGCAATCGAAGGTTTCAACAAGCTGACACCCGGAGGGGCTCTGCCTCGCCCTGACCTGATAATTGTCGCCCGAGGAGGTGGGTCGATAGAAGACCTATGGGGGTTTAACGAAGAAGTCGTGGCGCGGGCTACCGCAGCGTCGGACATCCCTCTGATTTCAGCCGTGGGACATGAAACCGATACTACGCTGATCGACTTCGTTTCAGACCGCCGCGCACCAACACCAACCGCCGCCGCCGAGCTGGCCGTGCCTGTACGGATGGAACTGTTAGCCTGGACCGGAGAGCAAGGCGCGCGATTGTCCCGCGCGGCGACCGACGCAGTTCAACGAAGATCGCAGCGACTGCGCGACCTGTCCCGCGCGTTGCCACGCCCTGACAGCCTGTTGAACACGCCGCGCCAACGGCTTGATTTGATTGCTGACCGCCTGACGCCCGCCCTGGAGCGCGGCGTTCAAAATCGCCACTTGCAGGTTGTAAAACTGTCCGCCCATTTGCGCCCTTCGACCCTACGCAACCTCGTCTCAAGTGGTCAGGAAGCCGTACGAAACCTGTCCTCTCGCCTCTCGTTACGCCCAATTCAGCGCGAAATCGAAGTGCAGGGCCAAACCGTCTCCCGTCTGGCTGAACGTATGAACGTGGCCCAGGCAACGCGACTTGATCGGATGCGGCAAGGGTTGGACGCCACCGACCGGTTGCGCGAAACTCTTAGCTATAAGGCAACGTTGCAACGGGGATATGCCGTTGTGCGCGCAGACGATCAGGTGGTGACAACAAAGGAACAGGCCGCAAAACACAGCGCGCTCGAGATCGAATTTACCGACGGCGTTCTGATGACCGGTCAATCCGTCGCCGCTCGAGCGACCCCCAAGCAAGCCACCAAAAAGGACGCACCGGATCAGGGTTCACTATTCTAATAGTGGCCTAAACCCCAATGTCCGGTCCGTAACACACCATCTCTTCGTCGATATCTTCGGCTTCGTAGAGTTCGGTCTGGGCCGGGTCACCCTCAAATTGCGCAATCAAACCATCGCCTGACCGAGTGAAAACCCAGCACTGGGGGTCCAGCCGGTCTTCGTAGATGAAACAGATCAGATCCCCCTGTTCGTACCACAAACCTTCTTTGCAATTGCCGTCCAGAAATGACCAGATCACCCGGCGATTTGGCAGATACCGTTCAACTCCGTACACTTGCCCCTGAAATCCATAGAACAGAGTTTTTCCACGCGTGTATTCGTCGAATTCCGAGCCGGTCAGCGCTGTCTGAGCCGATGCTGAAGAAATCGGCAGCAATAGAAGAATCGCAAGATATCTAAGCATAACCTCATTGTGTCAGATGCTTCTGCCCGACGCCAACCACCATTTCCTGAACATCACCTGCCTCAACATCACCGGTTGAGGTGCAACAACAAAGCGGCACAAGCTAATGAAAACCGGGAGGAAATCATGGAAACAGCATTCTTCTGGCTCGCGGCAGCATGCGCTTTGGCCTATTTACCCCTGTCGCCACGCCCAGCCAATGCTTTACGGTCTGCTCTCAAGACCGCGTCCGTCGCCATTCTGGCCGTGATCGCCGCTCTTAACTCTGCTCCGTTCTTCCTGATCCTCGCCCTCGGCCTTTGCGCCATTGGCGATGCGCTGCTCTCGCGCGAGACGGATCGCACCTTCATTGCAGGCGTCGGCGCATTCGCTGCAGGGCATCTGGCGTACATCGCCCTGTTCCTGTCCTACCCCAGCAGCGACCTTGCACTGATCTTTGAAAAGCCTGATTATTTCTGGTCACTCATCATTCTCGGCATCGTCGCTGCCACCGTTCTGGCCCCACGCGCCCGAGACCTCAAAGTGCCTGTGCTGGGCTATATTCCGATCATCCTGGGCATGGGCGTGACCGTTCTGGCCGTTCCCGATACCGGAGCCCTGCGATGGGCTTTGCCTGCTGCTCTGGCCTTCATCGCCTCTGATCTAATACTTGCGACCGAGAAGTTTCTGCTGCCCCCGGATCATCCCACCCAAAAGATCACACCCTATCTGGTCTGGGTGCTTTATTGGGGCGCACAGGCCGGTTTGCTGATCGCGTTTCTCTGACCCTTTGCAACTGCCGCAAATCCGCATTAGGTGAGGGGAACACCTGCGGAGACCAAAAATGGCGTTTTTCTCAAAGCTCAAGGACAAGCTGTTCAAATCCTCGTCCCGCCTCGAACAGGGGCTTGAGGCCATTGTCGAAGATGGCGGTGAGGAAACGACCACACCTGACCCGATCATCCCCGAGCCAGAGCCGCAGCCTGAACCTGTGCCAGAAGTCCCCCAACCGGTGCCGGAAGTGCCGGAACCCGCGCCAGCGCCGCAACCGGTTGAAGTACCTGAACCTGCACCTGCTGACCCGACACCAGCGCCACCGCCGCCCGAAGCAACCCCGTCCAAAGGGGTCCTGGGCCGCCTGTTCGGCCGCAGCGAAAGCAAAACCGCTATCCGCCGCACGCTGGATGACGACATGCTGGAGCAGCTCGAAGAACTGCTGATCGCATCGGACATGGGTGTTGATACCGCCCTGCGCGTCACCGCCAACATGGCCGAGGGTCGCTATGGGCGCAAACTCTCGACCCAGGAAATCAAACAGCTTCTGGCACAGGAAGTTGCGCGCGTGATGGAGCCGGTGGCCAAGCCGCTGCCCATCTACCCCAAACGCCCGCAAGTGGTGCTGGTTGTCGGCGTCAACGGCTCGGGCAAGACCACCACAATCGGCAAACTCGCCAGCCAGTTCAAAGCTGCTGGCAAAAAAGTCGTTATCGCCGCCGGAGATACCTTCCGCGCTGCCGCCGTTGAACAACTGCAAGTCTGGGGTGAACGCGCGGGTGTACCCGTTCTGACGGCTCCCGAAGGCTCAGACCCCGCCAGCCTCGCCTTCGATGCGTTGACCAAAGCGCAAGAAGACGGTGCAGACCTTCTGATGTTCGACACCGCTGGTCGCTTGCAGAACCGCACCGACCTGATGGAGGAACTTGCCAAAATCGTCCGCGTCATCCGCAAGGTGGACGAAACCGCGCCGCATAACACCCTGCTGGTGCTGGACGCCACCACAGGTCAAAACGCACTCAGCCAAGTGGAAACCTTCCGCAATCTGGCCGATGTTTCGGGCCTCGTGATGACCAAACTCGACGGCACGGCCAAGGGCGGCGTCCTGGTGGCACTGGCCGACAAGTTCGGCCTGCCGATCCACGCCATCGGCGTCGGAGAGCAAATCGACGACCTCGCCCCCTTCGACCCCGAAGAATTCGCCGCCGCCCTCACTGGTCTGGGCCAAAGCTGATCCGCCTCTTCATCTGGCTAAAAATACCTTCCGGGGGTCTGGGGGTGGAAAACCCCCAGCCTCTCCATTCAGCGAAAAGATCTGACACTTGAGCGACTGGCTGATCTCACTCGAAGGCACGAACGCAGGCCACCAGCTCGCCCTCGGGCTTGCCCTTATGGCTGCCTTCCTGCACGCGGTTTTCGGGGCTTTGCAGAAAGGCCGCCACGACCCGTGGCTTTCGCGCGGGGCTATCGACGCCAGCTATTGCCTAATGGCCGCCCCGTTTGCTTTGTTTGTCGTGCCGTGGCCGGAACCCTACATGTGGCCGATCTTCGCCGTCGTCTGGCTGATCCACATCGCTTATAAAATCCTGCAGGCGATGGCCTACACAAAGGGCTCCTACACCGTCGTATATCCGGTTGTTCGGGGCACAGGCCCTCTGTTCACTGTCATCGGCGCCTACCTGCTATTTGGCGAGACATTTTCTGGCACTCAATGGTTTGGCGTGGCCGTTCTGCTTACAGGTATCTTCGGGCTGGCCGCCTACAATTTCCGCTTTCTCGAGACCAACCGTGAAACGCTGGGCATTGCACTTTTTCTGGCCGTGGCCACCGGTCTTTTCGTGGCGCTCTACACGACCTATGACGCCTATGGCATCCGCGCCACTGCTGACCCGTTCACCTTTCTGGCCTGGTTCTTCATGATCGACGGCGCCGCCATGCCATTCTACGCCTTCCTCAGATGGCGGGCCATGATCAACCGCCCGGCTATCGGACCTTTGATGCTGCGCGGGTTGGCAGGCGGCATCATCGCCCCCATGTCTTTCGGAGCGATCATGCTGGCTACAAGGCTGGACAAAGTTGGCGAAGCCGCCGTTCTGCGCGAAACTTCGACGGTCTTTGCGGCATTGATCGGATGGCTTGTGTTAAAGGAAACCGTCGGCCCCAGACGGATCGCGCTGATGGCATTGATTGCACTCGGCGCTGTAATAGTTGAAATGGGCGGGTAAGCAGCAGGAAGAACCGATGACAGGTAAAAAAGAGATCAACCCGTTTCTGAAACAGGTGCTGGAGCTTGGCCCCCCGCTGGCCTTCTTCTTCATCTACCTGCGGTTACGTGATGACAGTTTTCTGATCGGTGGCACCGAGTATTCCGGCTTTATCGTCGCCACCATTTTGTTCGTCCCGCTGATGCTGGCCGCAATGGGCATCCTCTGGTACCTGACCGGCAAACTCAGCCGGATACAGATTTTTACCGCGATCATGGTCATCTTCTTCGGTGGCCTGACCGCCTGGTTCAACGATGAGCGGTTTTTCAAGATGAAAACCACATTGGTTTACGGATTTTTCTCGATCATGCTGGGCATCGGCCTGCTGCAAGGCAAATCCTACCTCGCCTATATTCTGGATGAGATGCTACCGATGCGCCACGAGGGTTGGATGATCTTGACCCGCCGCCTATGCGGGTGTTTTGCAGTCCTCGCCATTGCCAATGAATTTGTCTGGCGGACGATGTCGACTGATCATTGGGTCAAGATCGAAACCTTCGCGTTCCCAATTGCACTGATGGCGTTTCTGATGTTGCAATTCAATCTGCTGCAAAATTACATGGACGATCCCGACCGCCAGTAAGAATACCCCAATCGGGATGCTCACCCTATGGGTTTAGAAGGTTTTGCGCCAGTTCCCGGCCAGATTGCTCAATAAATTAGACAAAAACCTTGGCTAAACGCCGAAGCTGTGGAAAGTTGTGTCACCACTCACAGTCGGAGAACCCGATACCTATGAAGGCTTTCCCAGACAGCGGCTTTCTGTCCGAGGCATCCGACGGATTGAAGGCCATGCTTTCCGCTCAGGCGACCGAGATTTCCTTGGAGCGCGGCGAGGTTCTGTTTGAACAAGGTGACGAAGGCGACGCTCTGTTTGCTATTTTGGAAGGCACGCTTGAGGTATCCTTTCTTGCCATGAGTGGCCGCAAGCTTTCTTTAACCCTGATGCGGCCCGGAGAAGTCTTTGGTGAAATCGCCTTGTTTGACAGCGGCCCCCGGACCGCCACCATCGCTGCGGCCGAACCCTCCCGCGTGTTACGCGTGCGGCAAGGCGACGTGATGGAACAGATTCAGCAGCACCCCGAACTGGCCGTTGATCTGATCCGGCTGGCAGGATTGCGCATGCGATGGATGGGTTCGCAACTGAACGAGCAGGTTTTCCTACCGATGCCGATCCGACTGGCGCGCAAACTATTGCATTTGTCCAAACTGCAGGACGACCCCTCGACAAGGATCACCCTATCCCAAAGCGAACTGGCCGAATTCGTCGGCGCCACACGCGAAGCGGTGTCCAAAACGATTTCCACCTGGAAGCGCGACAATGTTGTCGAGGCCTCTCGGGGCGGGATCCTGATTCAGGACTTTGAGGCCCTTAAAGCACTGGCTGAATCCGATCTTATCTGACCCGCTGTGACCTGCTTCACAGACCGTGGGCAGCATCAGGCCTAACCTCGTACATGTTACCGTAGGAGGTCAGAGAATCATCCCCGATATCTGTCCACTGACCTCTCCCTGTATCAGAGCCACGCGCCTCCCCGGTGTGTGGCTCATTTCCTCGCAGCACAAAAAAGGCCGGGGCGAACGACCCGGCCTTTTGATTTTTTCTACGTATAGGCTACTCGCCCAGGCTCAGCGCCACAAATCGCGGTTCGCCGCCCCGACGCACCAATAGCAACAATGACTTTCGCCCAGCTTCACGCGCTTCTTCCATACGCGCCTCGAGATCTTCGATCGAGCTTACCTTTTGCTGGCCGGCTTCGGTGATCAGATCACCGGCGCGCAGACCTTTTGAAAAGGCTTCCGACGATTCATCAACCTCGGTCACCACCAAGCCTTCGGCGTCCGCGTCCAAACCAAGATCCGACCGCAACGTGTCAGTCAGCGGCGATATCGTCAGACCCAGAATATCAGCATTCTCATCAGCTGGTGCTTCGGGTGCATCCTCATCACCTTCTTCGGCACGCTCGGCATCCTCGCGGCGCCCCAGCGTCACTAGTACTGTCTGGGTGCCGCCATCGCGGTGCACCACAACGCGGACCGATTTGCCGACCGTGGTCTCACCCACCTGACGTACCAGACCACGTGTGTCTTCGACTTCGACACCATCAAAGCTGAGGATCACGTCCCCGGCCAGCAAACCGGCGTCCTTTGCCGGCCCGTCCGGGACGTCGCTGATCAGCGCACCGCCCGGCTTTTCAAGCCCCATCGCCTCGGCCATGTCCTCGGTCACGTCCTGAATCCGTACACCCAGCCAGCCACGGCGGGTCTCACCAAACTCGCGCAACTGGTCGACAACTTTGATGACAACGTTTGAGGCCATCGAGAAACCGATCCCGATCGAACCGCCATTGGGTGACAGGATCGCAGTGTTCACGCCGATCACTTCACCATCCATGTTGAACAGCGGACCGCCCGAGTTGCCCCGGTTGATCGCAGCGTCGGTCTGGATGTAGTCGTCATACGATCCGCTCAAAGCCCGGTTGCGGGCCGAAACGATGCCGGCCGATACCGAAAATCCTTGACCCAGCGGGTTGCCCATGGCGATCACCCAATCGCCCACGCGCGCGATGTCGCTGTCACCGAATTTTACATATTGCAGCGGCCCCGTGGCCTCGACCTTGAGCAATGCAATATCTGTTTTTTCATCCGTGCCGATCACCTTGGCGGGCAGTTCCTTTTTGGGCTGACCGTCGCCGGGGAAGAATTCCACCAGAATTTCATCCGCTTCTGCGATGACGTGATTGTTGGTGACGATATAGCCGTCCTCGGAAATCACAAATCCAGAGCCCAGCGCGTTACTACGGCGCGGGCGGTTGCCGTCTTCACCGTTGCGATCCTGAAACTCGCGAAAGAAATCTTCGAACGGAGAGCCCTCGGGCACGATCCCCTGTGGACCCGTCTGCCCTTCGATCAAGGTCGAAGTGGTGATATTCACCACTGCCGGGCTGATCTTTTCGGCCAGAGGGGCCAGACTTTCACCCCGCGCCTGTGCGGCAACGGTTTGGGCCAATACAAGTAGCATCCCCGCAAAGGCCAGCCACATCAGCCGCATGAAACCAACACCATCGTCCCTCGGGACGGAAATACTGCGTGCTTGTGCCTGCACTTGGGAACTCCTTGTCGACAATTCTTGTGCGGTTGCCCCTCAGCAACCTTTCTTAAAGACCAATGTAGTCAGTTTGATCAAACGAGCAACTCGGGATCGCGAGGAATTCACCGGCAATTGAAATCATCACACTAAAACCCAAGCTGATAGGCACCCCACAGCAGCACCAGACCACTGACCACGCACAGAAGACCCATCAGCCGCAGCGCCTGTTCCGGCAATGACCGCAGGGCTTCAAGCATGCGCTCAATAAGCGAAGGGGCCAGCGCGTAGGCCAGCCCCTCGACAATCAGTACCAGCCCAAGGGCCAGAAGGATCATCCCCATTACTGGGATGCCTGCCCGGTGGGCGATTTCAGGTAGTTGAAGAACTCCGAATCCGGGCTCAACACCATCGAACTGTTGCTGCCGCCCAGCGCGCGTTCATACGCAGAAAGCGAGCGATAGAACTCGAAGAACTCCGGGTCTTTGCCGAAGGCTTCGGCGAAGATCGCGTTGCGTTCGGCATCAGCCTCACCGCGAATGATCTCAGCCTCGCGGTTGGCATCCGAGACCAGTTCAACCACGGTCCGGTCGGCTTGCGCGCGGACACGCTGCGCGGCCTCGTTACCACGGGCGCGTTCGTCGGTCGCCTCACGTTCACGTTCAGCTTTCATCCGGTCGAAGGTCGCTTCGAGGTTGGCTTGAGGCAGATCGGTTGCCTTTAGACGCACGTCGATCACGTTGACGCCTAGCGCCTGCGCTTCGGCAATTGCGCTGTTTCGGATACGCAGCATCAGCGCGGCACGGTCCGAGCTGAGAATATCGCGGGACGAAACCGAACCCAGAACTTCGCGGGTTTCAGCGCGCAGGATACGGTCCAGACGATCTTCGGCCACCGGAATACCGCCTACACCCACGGCTTGGCGGAACCTGTTCAGATCGGAAATCCGGTAACGAGCGAAGGCGTCAACCACCAGACGACGGTCATCCAGAGGTGTCACCTCCAGCGGCTGAACATCGATCGACAGGATGCGGTCATCATAGCGAACCACTTCCTGAATCAGCGGAATCTTGAAAGCCAGACCGGGATCTTCTTTCACGGCAACAACGCGGCCAAACTGCAGAACCAACGCGCGTTCACGCTCGTCCACAATAAAGATCGAAGACAGACCGACAACGCCCAGTATCACAACGATAATGAGAAGAATGGGTGATTTACGCATCAGTTGCTCTCCTCGGCCTGATTGCGGCGCAGCTCGTTCAGCGGCAGATAAGGCACGACGCCCTGCCCCGAACCGGTCGAGTTTTCGTCCAGAATGATCTTATCCACGTCACCCAGAACCTGCTCCATCCGTTCCAGATAGAGGCGTTTACGGGTCACATCCGGCGCTTTGGAGTATTCTTCCAGAACCGCACTAAAGCGGCTGGCTTCACCCTGAGCGCTGTTGATCTGTTGGGCGCGATAGGCTTCTGCTTCTTCCAGAACCTGCGCGGCTTCACCACGCGCTTCCGCAAGCACACGGTTGGCGTAGGCATCAGCCACGTTCTGCAGACGGTCACGTTCCTGCGCGGCGGCCTGAACGTCGCGGAACGCGGCAATCACGTCCTGCGGCGGGTCGGCTTTGTCGAAGTTCACGCGAACGATGTTGATGCCCGAGTCGTAGCTATCCATTGTCGACTGGATCAGCTCTTGCAGGCGTTCTGCGATGATACCACGATCCCGGTTCAGGATCGGGGCCAGTTCGCTTTGCGCGATGATCTCACGCATCGCCGATTCCGACACGGCGCGGATCGTCTGGCGCGGATCTCGCAGGTTGAACAAGAACTTGGCCGGATCATTGATGTTCCAAACGACCTGATAGTCGATGTCGACAACGTTTTCGTCGCCGGTCAGCATCAGGCCATCATCACTACCGCGTGCGCCGCCCATATCCTCGGTCTGTTCGCGAGTGACCGGGATGACCTCTGCGGTCACGAAGGGCCACGGGGCAAAGTTCAGACCTGGATTACCGACGGCCGAGAACTCACCCAGAAACAGCTCAACCGACTGCTCTTCGGGTTTCACAGTATAGAAGCTGGCCGCACCCCAAAGCACGGCTGCAACGACCACACCGATCAGAATCGTGCCCTTGGTAAAGATGGGACCACCCCCACCTGAACCCTGACCGCCACCACGGCCTGAACCGCCGCGACCGCCCATCAGAACGCGCAGCTGTTCCTGGCCTTTCTTCATCAGCTCATCGATCTCGGGGATCTGCGGGCCGTCGCCTTCGGGGGGCTTGCGCCCATCCCCGTTGTTACCCCGATTTCCTCCGCCGCCGGAAGAGCCTCCGCCCCCCCAGGGGCCACCGCTGTTGCCCGCCATATGTATCTATTCCCTTGTGTTGGACCGTGTGATCACGGGTTCCCTTGTAACTTGTGTGTTCGCAGTTGCAAATCAAGCAGTGCGAACAGGTTGCCGCATTGTCACCAGTTCTTCGGCCATGACCGGGTGAACGGCGACGGTACGGTCAAAATCTTCCTTGGTTGCGCCCATCTTTACGGCAATGCCTGCAAGCTGGATCATCTCGCCCGCGCCGGGCGCAACGATATGACATCCCAGCACCTTGCGGGTCGCCTGACTGACGATCAGTTTCATCAGAACTCGCTGAGTTCCGCCTGCAAAGGCCTTTTGCATAGGTTTGAATGAGGTTGCATAAACCTCGATCGGTTCCTGCGCCGCCGCGTCCTCTTCGCTGAGGCCCACGGTACCGAATTCCGGCTGAGTGAAGATCGCGGTTGGGATCAGTTCATGATCCACTGGTGTCGGGTTGCCTTTGAAGACGGTCTCGACAAAGGCCATGCCCTCGCGGATCGCCACAGGCGTCAGGTTCACGCGGTCGGTCACATCACCGATGGCATAGATCGAAGGCACGCCGGTCTGGCTGTATTCGTCCACGATGATCTCACCCTTGCGGCCACGTTCGACGCCAACAGCCTCAAGCCCCAGATTATCGGCGTTGGGGACGCGGCCGGTGGCGTACATGACCACGTCGAACAGCTGTTCGGAGCCATTGGTGGCCTTGACCCAGATCTTGTCGCCCTGCTTTTTCATCTCAAGCACATTGGTGCCCAGATGCAGATCAACGCCGTTCTGGCACATTTCTTCGCTGATCAGACCGCGCGCCTCTTCGTCGAACCCGCGCAGGATTTGCGCGCCACGATAGAACTGAGTGGTCTTCACACCCATTCCGTTCATGATCCCCGCGAACTCGCTGGCAATGTAACCGCCACCGACGATCAGGATGCTTTCCGGCAGCTGTTCCAGATGGAAAATCTCGTTCGATGTAATCGCCAGTTCCGAGCCCGGAAACTCGGGCACAACCGGGCGGCCACCGGTGGCAATCAGAATGTGCTTGGCTGTCTTGCGAGTGCCATCGGCCAATTCGACCGTGTGGGCATCCACAATATGCGCGCGCTGATCAAAGCTCTCGACGCCGTTATTTTTCAGGATATTGCGGTAAATACCCTCTAGCCTGTCCAGTTCCGCCACCAGCTTGCCGTGGAACGTATTCCAGTTCAAAGCACCGGGCTGAATGTCCCACCCGTATGCCTGCGCATCATCAACCATGCCGGAAAACTCGCTGGCGAAAACCATCAACTTCTTCGGCACACAGCCCCGAATGACGCAGGTCCCGCCATAGCGGTCCTCTTCGGCCAGCGCCACCTTGGCACCGTTTTCGCCCGCCGCCACACGCGCCGCGCGGACCCCGCCCGAGCCGCCTCCGATGACGAACAGATCATAGTCAAAGCTCATAGTATTTCCCGTCATTGTTCTGATTGGGGTGAAATTCAGCAACCCTCAGATAAGGTTTACTTCCCGAGTTGCAATTCACTCCGCGTTGAAGATTGACCCGCCATGGCAAACGGACATGTGAAGCGCTACCTCTTGCTCTCATTTTCCTGACATGCGGCATTTGGCACCCGGAACGCTCGTTAATCCGCCAAATCCGAAAACAGGTTGTCGCCGCCTTCGATCAGTTGGTCCAATTCAGAAGTGCCTGCGTTGATGTCGCGCAGTTCGACCCGACCATCGCCATAGCCGATCAAAACTTTGTCACAGATATCAATAAACAAACCGTTCTCGACCACACCAGGCACCTGATTGAGTACCAGAGCAAGTTGCCGCGCATTGCCGATACGCTGCAGATGCAGATCAAGAATGTGGTTCCCTTCATCCGTCACAAAAGGCGCTTCGCCATTCATCCGAAGCATAGCCGAGGTGCCCAGCACATCCATCGTGTCCAGCGCCTCTTCGATAAGGGTGCGGGTGGTCTGCCAGCCGAAAGGGATGACTTCGACCGGCAAAGGGAACGCACCCAGCGTCTCCACTTCTTTCCCGGCGTCGGCAATAACGATCATCTGGTCACTGGCCGTAGCGACGATCTTCTCCTGCAGATGTGCACCGCCACCGCCTTTAATAAGGTTCAACTCACTGTCAAACTCGTCTGCGCCGTCTATTGTCAGGTCCAGCCAACCGGCTTGATCAAGCGAGATTACCTCGATCCCGACCTCCCGGGCCAATTGCGCAGTGCGGGTCGAGGTCGGTACAGCTTTGATCCGCAGACCTTCGTCCTGCGCACGCTCACCAAGGCGTCGCACCATCCAAGACGCGGTCGAACCTGTACCCAGCCCAACGCGCATCCCATCCTCAACCATGTCGGCCGCGCGGCGTGCGGCAGCATATTTGGCCTTTTCGATGGGCGGCAGATCTCGGGTCATGGCAGCGTTTCCCTGTATAACTGCGGGACTTATACGAAATGCGCCCGCCAACTGCGAGTGCCAATTCAGTCTGTTTCCTCGCAAACATGTGACGAAAATACGCGTTTCCGATTGGAAACGTCGCAATCAATACTTCCACCCCTGCGGACGCGATATAAGTATCAGACATGACCGCGCCCTACCGTTTGCACTATGCCCCCGATAACGCCTCTCTGGTTATCAGATTGGTGTTGGAAGAAATGGGCCTGCCCTATGAAACCGTTCTGGTCGATCGCCGCCAGAACGAGCAAGACAGCGCGGCCTACAGGGTGTTGAACCCAAATGGGTTGATACCGGTACTGGACACCCCGCAGGGGCCGATTTTTGAAACGGCAGCCATTCTGCTGTGGTTGGCTGACACGCACGGACAATTGGCGCCCGCCCAAAACAGCCCTGATCGGGCAGCGTTTCTGAAATGGCTGTTCTTTGCTTCGAACACCTTGCACGCCGATCTGCGCATCCTGTTTTACGCCGAGAAATACATCGACGCAGCGCAAGCTGAATCCTTGCGTTCCGGCATCCGCGTGCGCCTGCGTCAGCATCTGCGCGTGTTAGAGGCCGAAGCGCTGCGCGCGCCGACCTGGCTGAACGCGGATCAACCGTCGGTTTTAACCTACTACTTGGCTTGCCAAATGCGCTGGATGGCGCTGTACCCTGCCCAATCTGACCGCAGTTGGTTTCAATTGGCGGACACCCCCAACCTGCAGTCGATCCTGACCCGGCTGGAATCGCGGCCAGCGACTCAAACGGCCATCGCGTCCGAGGGCTTGGGGGTTACACCATTCATCGCTCCGAGATACGCTACACCTAAAGAAGGCTCAGCTACCTGATATGTTCCTATCTGTTTTCGATATGTTCAAAGTGGGCATCGGCCCGTCCTCATCTCATACAATGGGTCCAATGGTTGCGGCCGCGCGGTTCCTGGACATGATGCGCGCATCTCCGTTCGAATTTGCCGGGCTGCGCGGATCGTTGCACGGGTCTCTGGCCTTTACCGGCGTTGGTCACGCGACCGACCGTGCCACCATACTGGGGCTGGCCGGGTTCGTGCCCGATACCTATGACAACGATAAGGCCGAGGCCGCGCTGGCCGAGATCGCAGCGACGCATACCGTGACGCCCGAGGGCCTGCCGACGCTACAGTTCGACCCCAAGGCCGACCTTGTCTTTGACTACGAACACAACCTGCCCGGCCATGCGAACGGCATGATCCTTATGGCCACCGACGCGCAGGGCGACGTAATCCTGCGGCAGGTCTATTACTCGATTGGCGGCGGCTTCGTTCTGACCGAAGAGGAACTGGCCGAAGGCAAGGCGACAGATGAAGGTGACCCGGTCCCCTTCCCCTTCAAGTCGGCGGTTGAGATGCTTGAGATGGCTAAGTCCAGCGGCAAAAACATCGCTGAGATGAAACGCGCCAATGAAATCTCGCGTGGCTGTGCGGATAGTTTCGCCAAGGGTTCGGCTCGGCTGTGGCAAGTCATGAATGATTGCATCGAACGTGGCCTAACTACCGACGGCATCTTGCCCGGCGGTCTGAAAGTGCGCCGTCGCGCCAAAGGTATTCACGACGCATTGCAGGCCGAGCGTGGTATGAACCTGAACGCCCCGCACACGATCAATGACTGGATGAGCGTTTATGCCATGGCCGTGAACGAGGAAAACGCGGCAGGCGGTCAGGTTGTAACGGCGCCCACAAATGGCGCGGCGGGTGTATTGCCGGCAGTACTGCGATACTACCTCGACCACGTGCCGGGCGCATCGGAAAACCATATCGAGGATTTCCTGCTGACCGCCGCCGCAATCGGCGGGCTGGTCAAATACAACGCCTCAATCTCAGGTGCCGAAGCAGGTTGTCAGGCCGAGGTCGGCAGCGCGTCAGCCATGGCCGCGGCAGGATTGTGCGCCGTGATGGGCGGTACGCCAGAGCAGGTTGAAAATGCCGCTGAAATCGCTCTGGAGCATCATCTGGGCATGACATGTGACCCGGTCGCCGGGTTGGTACAGGTGCCCTGTATCGAACGCAACGGGCTCGGTGCAATCAAGGCGGTCTCGGCGGCCTCACTTGCATTGCGCGGAGACGGCCAGCATTTCGTCCCGCTGGATTCCGTGATTGAGACCATGCGCCAAACCGGTCACGATATGCATGAGAAATACAAAGAAACATCTTTGGGCGGATTGGCGGTAAACATCCCCAATTGCTGACGCATCTACAGGAGGGAAACCATGCAGGGACATTGTCTGTGCGGCGCGGTCCGTTACGAGGTTGACCCTCCTGCCCTGTCTTGCGTTACATGCCATTGCGACAGCTGCAGGCGGCAATGCGCCGCCCCGCTGACCACCTATTTCGCCGTGCGCGACGGACAATGGCGCTGGACCGGAGAGGCACCGAAAACTTTTAACTCCTCGCCTGGCGTAGAACGCAGCTTTTGCCCGATCTGCGGCACGCCAATCTCATTTCGCTCGCAATCCATGTCGGGTGTTCTGCACCTCTATGTTGCAACGCTGGACGACCCGAACATGTTGCAGCCCACATTGCACGTGGCGCATGAGGAAAAGCTAAGCTGGTTGAAGTTGGGTGACGATCTGCCGACTTGCATCGGACCAGACTACACAAAGGTCCAACCGCTGCCTCAGACGTAGTTGAGTAACGCTAGCACGAAGGCCAAGCGATCAGTCGTTTTTCAATCTTCATGAGCGGGCCAGCGCCCTGTCTCACCTGACAGAAATGCTTGTATGACCTGATCCAATGCCTCGCGTGGCACCAATACCAACAAGCCGGGCCCGTCGACCAACAACTCCATATCCGCCAAAGCGCGATTGGAGGTTCCAACACGACCGCTCGGCTCTAGCACCAAGTCATCGATTGGCCATTCCAACCCACGGCTTTTGCCTGTTACTCGTTGCATTGGAAACAATGAGACCACATCGCCGGGGGTCAGACTAAGGGAAATTTTAGGCGGCGCATGGAATGCTATCTCGTGTTCTCCCACTAACAGGCAGGGATGATCCCGCAACCGCACTAACGCATTTAGTACCGCCAACTGGTGATCCAGCCGCCCACCAAGAAACCCGACACCTAGCACCAATGAAGCTTCGATGCTGCGAAGAGCTTTGTCAAAATCGGTGCTGTCTTGTTCAAGGATCGGGAACAGACAATCTTCTGGAATTCGGTCGCGATAGCCACTGTCCAACGAATCAAAATCGCCGATCACAGCGTCAGGCATACGACCCGAATCCATCACCGGAACCGCGCCACCATCTGCGGCCACAACCTTATTGACGCGATTTAGCGTCATAATTAAGTCTTCAGGACCTATTTGACCGCCACCGACCAACGCAATTGGTCCCTCAGAACGCACAATTGGTTTACTTTTTTGACGATTGATCATTTTTTCCCGGTTTTGGTCACATTGAGACCACAAAATGATAAGTTCATATACAAGGTTTCAAGCCACAGGTGTGCCTGTCGCAGTGTTGGGTGGCTTTCGTAGTTTGTAGAGGACGTGCGTCTGATGGTACAGAATAACAAGGTATTGACCGTTTCTTACGGGACCTTCTCATGCACTTTGGAAGGGTTTGACGATTCCTTTGAGACGATGAAGGCGATTGCCGAATACTTTCGGGATCTTGCTGCTGAGGATCGCTACTTTGGTTCTGAACCTCCGCAACCAGATACAGAAATGTTGACTCGGATCGCTCAGCGGGACGCGTCGCGCCGGGTAGAAGCCAGCCAGAATGATGCCGGTTTGCTGATCCGCGCCACTGAAGATGCTCCGACCGCGTCGGAACCCGTCGCCAGCACATCCGACATGGGCCTCATTGACACCCCACCCACGTCGCCCACCGCTCAATCGTTTTTTGCTGAGGCGGAAACCGTAGAAGATGCCCCGCCCCCCGCCGCTGACAGTATTGCCGCCAAACTGCAACGCATCCGGGCTGTTGTCTCTCATTCCGAAGAAAATTCGGTCATCTACACAGAAGATGAAGAAACGGCTTTGATGAAAAGTGCCGGTCCTTCTGATGCAGTTGCTGCGGCCTTTGCTGCCGGCTCATTGGACCCCGCGGATTTGAATGAGACCGCAGAGCCCACCCAACAAGATGAAACACCACCTCTGGCAGTGTCCGATGCCGAACTGACTGCCGAAGTCGAGGAGGTCGAGCTTTCGGAACTGGATAGCGAACCTGAGGAGCAGGAAACCGAAGCGCCAGACATGGCCCCCGAAGATCAACCCGAGGAAGACGCAGCCCTGTCGGGCACATGGTTTGTGGACCTCGATGAAGATGAAGAAGAAGCCAACATCCTCAGCAACATAGCGGCCGACAGTGATGTGGAAGCCGAATCCGAGGAAGGCATTTTTACCGAAGATGATGAGAACGATCTGCTGGAAGAGATATCCAACGTAGAGACCATTCTGGCAAACCGTTCAAGCAAAGCGGACGAGGAGAATCGGGGGCTGGATCAGGATGTTTCTCGCCTCATGGACAAAGCTGATGAGCGTTTGAATGACCCCAGCACCAGCAACCAACGCGAAGCTTACACTCATTTGCGCGCTGCCGTTGCTGCAACCGAAGCAGAACGCGGTGAAAAGGGGACCGAGAAGTCCGACGCGGATAAGGATGGCTATCGCGGAGACCTGTCTTCGGTGGTAAGCCCGCGGCGCCCCGAAGTCGAAGTAACGACCGTTCGCCCCAGCAGCGATGATACCGCGCCGCTCAAGCTTGTTGCGGAACAGCGTATCGACAATAGGGCCGAAGACGCAGGTCCAGTCTCTCCCCGCCGTGTTACAAGCGCTTCTGAGGAGGAAGCGCCAGAAGAAGGCGGCTTTGCCCAGTTCGCTCAGGAACAAGGCGCTCAATCCCTGCCGGACTTGTTAGAGGCCGCCGCAGCGTATCTTTCCTTTATCGAAGGGCAAGAACAGTTCTCGCGTCCACAGCTTATGAATAAGATTCGTTCGCTCAAGCAGGACGACTTCAACCGAGAAGAAAGCCTGCGTTCCTTTGGTCAGCTTTTGCGGGACGGCAAAATTGAAAAGGCAGGCGGAGGTCGTTTTTCGGCTTCGACCCAGATAGGGTTCCGCCCCGATGACGAACGAGCCGCAGGCTAATAGCCACGCCATTCACTGAAATAATGGGTCAGTGGTTTCTCTGGCCCATTTTTCTTGCAACGGCTAACTGCATTTCACGATCGGGACGCTATGGCGCAGCAGAAAACTATGCTGCACTGCAGAAATGTGTTAAACCAAGACGCAAGAAAACACCTTTTTGGCGCTGTTCAAACAAGGGTCCTGCCATGTATGAACTTCCAATCCGACGTCTCAGAATCTACGATAAACCCAAAATAATAAGCCACTTTAAAAACTTAGACGGCGAAGCTCTAGCGTCTCGGTTCGGAGCGTCGATCAGCCCTGCATGTGTTCAGAATTACCTTTCCGGTATACTGGACAATTCAGCGTTGGTATTCGGTGCCTTTCCGGATTCGTGCCTGCGCGGCGTGGGTGAACTGCGCATGCTACAGGACAATTACTCCAATATGGCCGAGGCCGCCTTTACGGTTGAAACCGCATGGCAGGACCGCGGTATCGGCGACGCCCTGTTGTCTCGGATCATTGCTGTCGCGCGAAATCGAGGCATTCGAGAAGTTCACATGCTCTGTCTTGCGACCAACCAGAAAATGCGGCGCCTTGCAGCAAAGCATGACGCAGACTTGAAACTGGTCTCAGGTCAGGCCGAAGCGACGCTGACTGCACCCTGGCCAACCCCTCTCAGTATGGCAGAAGAGATTTCAGGCGAGTATCATGCAATGGCTCGCGCCATCCTCAGCTGGCCTGTGTCTGACCGGTACACGGGCTGATCGCAGCGCGTGCCTTTAGTCCGAGGGTTGGTCCGGGTCCTCTTTGCCAACGCCCTTGAAGACGAATTTGAACGGCAGAGCCCACACAATTCCCAGCCCGACATAAACCAGCAGCTCCAGCCAGATCGGTGGGCGGTCAAGCCAATTCACAACCGTCACAACCGCCACAATGTAAACCGGCAACCCGATCAACAGCAGCACCAGCGACCAACGCCGCCGGGCTTTATAGCTGAGGCCGGGCTTCTCCTCACCGCTCATCAGTCAGCAAACGGGTCGGTCACCAGAATGGTGTCGTCCCGCTCCGGGCTGGTGGACAGAAGGGCGACGGGGCACTCGATCAGTTCCTCCACACGGCGCACATATTTGATCGCGTTGGCGGGCAGGTCTGCCCAGCTGCGCGCGCCTTCGGTGGATTCGCTCCACCCCGGCATTTCTTCGTAGATCGGCGTGCAGCGCGCTTGCTGATCGGCCGCGGTGGGCAGATAGTCCAGCCGTTCACCATCCAGCTCATAGCCTGTGCAGATTTTCAGCGTTTCGAACCCGTCCAGAACGTCCAGCTTGGTTAACGAGATACCATTTACACCGCTGGTCGCACAGGTCTGGCGAACCAAGCAGGCATCGAACCAACCACAGCGACGTTTGCGGCCAGTAGTGGTGCCGAATTCGTGCCCCCGTTCACCAAGGCGCTGACCGTCCGCATCCTCCAGCTCAGTCGGGAACGGGCCTTCACCCACACGGGTTGTATAGGCTTTGACGATACCCAGAACGAAATCAATCGAGCCCGGCCCGATACCCACACCTGTCGCCGCTTGACCCGCGATAACATTGGACGAAGTCACAAACGGGTAAGTTCCGAAGTCAATATCCAGCAACGCGCCTTGCGCACCCTCAAACAGAATACGCTTACCCGCCTTGCGCTTCTCATTGAGCACTTTCCAAACAGGCGCCGCGAAAGGAAGGATTTCAGCGGCAATCTCTTTCAACTGGGCGATCAGTGCGTCTCGATCGACCGGCTCAATCCCCAAACCTTTGCGCAGTGGATCGTGGTGCTGCAGTGCACGGTCCACGCGGGCCTCAAGTGTGGCTTCATCCGCCAGATCGGCTACGCGAACAGAGCGGCGTCCGACTTTGTCTTCGTAAGCCGGACCGATACCTCGGCCGGTGGTTCCGATCTTTGTGCCTTTGCTGGCGGCCTCTTCGCGTGCGCGGTCAAGCTCACCATGGATCGGCAGGATCAGCGGCGTGTTTTCGGCGATCATCAACGTCTCTGGCGAGATATCGACACCCTGCGCGCGGATTGTCCCAATTTCTTTGAGCAAATGCCACGGGTCCAGCACGACACCATTACCGATGACGCTCAGTTTGCCGCCGCGCACAACACCCGAAGGCAGCGCGTGCAGCTTGTAGACTTCGCCATCGATGACCAGTGTATGACCGGCGTTATGCCCGCCTTGAAAACGCGCGATCACATCTGCCCGCTCGCTGAGCCAGTCGACGATCTTGCCTTTTCCTTCGTCACCCCATTGGGCGCCGACAACAACCACATTGGCCATATCCGGTCCTTTTGCGCTGATTTATCAAACTCGGCTCATATAGCGGGGAGAATGCAGCAGGGAAACCGGTAATTCGCCGCAGATAAGAACCGCACTGCGCGCGGTGCCTCCGGCGGAGGTATTTATGGCCAGATGAAGAGCGGATCCCTTGTTCATCTGGCTATAAATACCTCGGGGGAGACGCCCGGAACGGGCGGCGGGGGCAGCGCCCCCTACTCGCTTGCGGTCAAATGCACCGGCTGACCGTGAGGCGTCTTCAGATAGGCCTCTTCCCACGCATTTCTGAGATTTGCGATTTCACCCTCCTCAGCCGCGCCCTGATCGGTCAACAGCTCTTCGAGTGTTTCCAACCATGCTTGGAAATAATCATCCCCACCATCCAAGTCGCGCTTCAACCCGTGACGCTTCAAGGTGTCGGAAAATCGAGCAGCCCAATCCGACCATTCGAATCGTCCGGCCTCATTCAATGCCACCGTCACAGCAAAGAGTTGCGCGTGCCAAGGTTGAGCAAAAACAGGTTCAGGCGCGGAATGAGTGACACAAGTTTTCATGCAGGCTCCAGATAGCTTTGCCACAGGTCCAGAACCACCTCGTCCTGTGGGTGCTCGGGCTTCGCCCACAACTCGGATGCGGCAAAAGCAACTGCGTAGAGCGGCTCAGGCGCCTCGCCTAAACCGTGGGCGTTTGCATCCGGCAGCACATGAGTACCGTGCAGCCGTACGATCCGGCCCTTTGCCCCTGTGGCGTAACTAGGCAGGCGGGTATGCCCACCCTCTACCAGGCGATTGGCCGCAAAACGCGCGGTGCAAACAACTTGTCCAATTGAGAAGCGAACCGGCACGTCCGAGGGGCGGTCCGCTGGCCCACCTTTGGCAAGAGCCGCAGAAACCGTCCCAGCCTTCAAAATGTGTGCGGATAAGGGATGTGGGCCGTATGTACCTTTGCCCGACAAATCCTCGATGGTGAGCACCCCTTTTTCCACCAGCAGATCGGCAAGACCCGAAATCCACTTTTCGTAGTATGAAAACCGCGCGTAGTCCTTTTGGGACAACCTCTCACGTGCATGACGTGAAACATCGATGTTCCATTGTCCCAAAAAGCCTGCGGCCAGAGTCACCGCCAGCGCCCGCCCATGCCAATCCTCGGCAAAAACCAGAGCGTCCTCCGCCTCGGGCGTAATGGGGCCATCTCCGAACCGACCGCCCATATCATGCACGCGGGTCATGACGGCACCTTGGGCAGGCCTGTCCCGATCATACTGTCGCGCGTGACAAGTGCTGTCAGTTCATCCTCGCTCAGCCCGTCGGCACCATCTGGTCGCATTGGCAAAACGAGATAGCGAATCTCGGCGGTCGAATCCCAAACCCGAACGGCTGCGTCAGGTGGCAGTTCGACCCCAAATTCGGCAAGCACCTTGCGCGGCTCTCGCACGGCACGCGCGCGGTATGCGTCGGATTTGTACCACCCCGGAGGGATGCCCAGTAGAGGCCAAGGATAGCAGCTGCAAAGAGTACACACGACCATGTTGTGCTGCTCGGGCGTGTTCTCGACAACCACCATGTGTTCGCCCTGACGCCCATAGTAGCCCAAATCCGCAACAACCGACGTAGCGTCTTCAAGCAGGGCGGCTTTGAACGCAGGGTCAGCCCAAGCCTTGGCCACGACGCGCGCGCCATTCTGCGGGCCGATCCTGTTTTGATAGGTATCGATGATTTCATCCAGCGCGGCAGGGTCGATCAGACCCTTGCGCGTGAGAATCGTTTCCAATGCTTTTACCCGAAGCGCGGGTTCAGGCGGCAGCAAGGCGTGCGGGTGATCGGGATCATCATGTGGCATGAACCGCAGCCTGCGTCAGCCATTGCCCACCTGTCCAGTCTCTTTGATGTGATACCACTTATCACGTGCGGTGATGCGAACTCCTCCCTTGCCCCCGATGGCAAACTTGCATAAGTACCACGCGATACACGCCACGCTGTACAGGACCACCATGGAAAACGTCGTTCTCATCATCCATCTTCTCTTGGCTCTGGGCCTGATCGCCGTTGTCCTGATGCAGCGGTCCGAAGGCGGTGGCTTGGGTATGGGCGGCGGTGGCGGTGGTGCCATGACCGGTCGCGCAGCAGCGACGGCTTTGGGCAAGGTGACCTGGATTCTGGCAGCGTGTTTTATCGTGACCTCGATCACGCTGACGATTCTGGCAGCCCAAAAATCCTCGGGCAGCTCGGTGATCGACCGTTTGGGCGTTCCAGCCCCGGCACCGACCGAGGAAAGCACACCGGCAGTTCCGTCGGCGAATGATCTTCTGCCTCCGGCACAGGGCGACAACGCGCCGCTGATTCCGCAAGCCGACTGATCCACAAAACCTAGAAACCTGGAGGAGAACTGCAACAGCATCTTGCGGTTCTCTTGCGCTATTGACGCGAATCCTTTATATGTGAAGTCCCGTGATGCAGCGGTTTTTCAACAACCGCCGGGCAGCTGATAATGACGTCTCACGGGAGCAGCCGAAAAACATGGCGCGTTTTATTTTCATCACTGGTGGTGTGGTTTCGTCCTTGGGTAAAGGACTGGCTTCGGCGGCTTTAGGATCGCTGTTGCAGGCCCGGGGATACTCGGTACGTCTGCGCAAGCTGGACCCCTATCTGAACGTCGATCCGGGCACGATGTCGCCGTTTGAACATGGCGAAGTGTTCGTCACCGATGATGGCGCGGAAACCGATCTGGACCTTGGTCACTATGAGCGCTTTACCGGTGTGGCCGCGCGCAAAACCGACTCGGTCAGCTCGGGGCGGATTTATTCCAACGTGCTCGAGAAAGAACGCCGTGGCGATTACCTCGGCAAGACCATTCAGGTCATTCCGCACGTCACCAACGAGATCAAGGATTTCATCGCCATTGGCGAAGATGAGGTCGATTTCATGCTGTGTGAGATCGGCGGCACCGTGGGCGATATCGAAGGACTGCCCTTCTTTGAAGCCATCCGCCAGTTCAGCCAGGACAAACCGCGTGGTCAGTGTATTTTCATGCACCTGACGCTGCTGCCCTACATCAAGGCGTCGGGCGAGCTGAAAACCAAGCCAACCCAGCACTCGGTGAAAGAACTGCGTTCGATCGGTCTGGCCCCCGACATTCTGGTCTGCCGTTCGGAAGGGCCGATTCCGAAGAAAGAGCGCGAGAAGCTGGCGCTGTTCTGTAACGTGCGTCCTGACAGCGTGATCGCGGCGCAGGACCTGAGCACCATCTATGATGCTCCGCTGGCCTATCACAAAGAAGGTCTGGACCAAGCGGTTTTGGACGCGTTCCAGATTAGCCCTGCCCCCAAGCCGGATCTGGCAAAATGGGAAGACGTCAGCGACCGCATCCATAACGCTGAGGGCGAGGTAAAAGTCGCAATCGTCGGCAAATATACGCAACTGGAAGACGCCTATAAGTCGATTGCCGAAGCGCTGACGCATGGCGGCATGGCCAACCGGG
Organism: Ruegeria sp. AA6; assembly: GCF_056542865.1. Lineage (NCBI taxonomy): Bacteria > Pseudomonadati > Pseudomonadota > Alphaproteobacteria > Rhodobacterales > Roseobacteraceae > Ruegeria > Ruegeria sp. AA6. Next base: position 196,047 of record NZ_JBQGAN010000001.1, on the reverse strand, counting down.
TGAAGGTCAAGGTCGAGTGGGTCGATGCCGAGGTCTTCGACACCGAAGACGCCGCGCCGTATTTGGAAGGCTTCCACGCGATCCTCGTGCCCGGCGGGTTCGGCGAGCGTGGCACCGAAGGCAAGATCAAAGCGGCGCAATACGCGCGCGAGCATAAGGTGCCCTATCTGGGCATCTGTCTGGGCATGCAGATGGCCGTGATCGAAGCCGCACGAAACGCGGCCGGCATCACCGAGGCAGGCTCCGAAGAATTCGACCATGAAGCGGGTAAAAGGCGTTTTGAACCCGTGGTTTACCACCTGAAAGAATGGGTGCAGGGCAACCATAAGGTCGAACGCAAAGTCGGCGACGACAAGGGCGGCACCATGCGTCTTGGTGCGTATAATGCGGTACTGGCCGATGGTTCGAAAGTGGCCGAAGTATATGGCGGTACTCAGATCGAAGAGCGCCACCGTCACCGTTACGAGGTCGACATCAAGTATCGCGAAAAGCTGGAAAAAGCAGGCCTGAACTTCTCGGGCATGTCTCCGGATGGGCGTCTGCCGGAAATCGTCGAATGGTCGGATCACCCTTGGTTCATAGGTGTGCAATATCACCCGGAACTCAAGTCCAAGCCGTTTGATCCGCACCCCCTGTTCCGCGACTTTGTACGCGCCGCGAAGGACAGCTCGCGTCTGGTCTGATCACGGACCGATAACAGTATTGTACCGGTCGGCGCAAAACCCTTTACGCGCCGACGGTTTACACGGTTAACTGCCGCCATAGCAGCGACAGGAGGCCGGCCATGACCAACCAGATCACCAAAGCAGAAACCTTTGCCGCCCTGCACCAAAAGGGCGATCCGGTCATCCTGTATAATATCTGGGACGCTGGCAGCGCTGGTGCCGTACGTGACGCCGGGGCCAAGGCGATTGCGACCGGCAGTGCTCCGGTCGCGATGGCGCAGGGGTACGGGGACGGGCAAAACATCCCGATGGATGCTGCACTGGACAATGCCCGCCGGATCGTCGCCGCAGTTGACCTGCCGGTGACCTTGGATTTTGAAGGGGCTTATGCGCAGGATGTTTTGGGTGTCGCTGCGAACGTTCAACGCGCTCTGGAAACTGGTGTGATCGGCTTCAACTTTGAAGATCAGATTGTGGGTAGCAGTGACCTTTATGACATTGAAACCCAAGAGGCGCGAGTTCGCGCCATGCGCGAAGGCTGCGACTCGGCCGGCATCCCTGCCTTCATCAATGCGCGCACTGATATCTTCCTGAAAGCCAAGCCTGAAACCCACAGCGACGCGATGCTGGACGAAGCCATCGCCCGAGCCAAAGCCTATGCCGATGCCGGGGCCAGCGGCTTTTTTGCGCCGGGGCTGAAGGATGAAGCGTTGATTGCACGGTTGTGCGAATCGACAAACTTACCGGTCAACATCATCGCGCTGCCCGGCACGCCCGATACCGCCACGCTGGCCGGGTTGGGTGTGGCCCGGATCAGTTACGGCCCTGTACCTTACCGGAAGATGCTGGGTTGGCTCACAGAACAGGCACAACAAGCGCTTTCAAAAGGCTGATTCAACCTGCACCGGCAATCTTGTGACCATCATGCCTATGACGGGTAGTCTGCGCTTGGCGGGCTACAAAATATGGAATAACCTCACGACATGTTGAAAAAGCTCTTTCAGGCCTTTCGCCCGCCGCAGCACGACACCTTGCCCGACCCGGATGCCGAGCTGGCTTTGGGTGCGCTGATGGTACGCGTGGCGCAGGCAGATCGGGACTACAAGCTCGAAGAAATCAGACTGATCGACCGCATCCTTGCGCGGCTTTATCAGCACAATGCGATTGAGGCCGCCAAAGTCCGCGCCACTTGCGAAAAACTGCACGCCGCAGCACCCGATACTGATACGTTCGGCAAGCTGATCCGTGAAACCACCGACCTGCAAGAACGCCTCGCCGCGATGGACGCCTTGTGGGAGGTTGTGCTGGCTGATGGCAATTCGGATGAGGGCGAGATCAAGATCGTGGAAGAGGCGCGTATTGCCATGGGCCTCAGCTACAATGACAGTCAAACCGCCCGCGATCGGGTGCAAAGGCGCTTGGAAGAACTTTAGACGCCATCTATATCTAAGCAATGTTTAGTGATTTCCTGTCCCGGCTCACGCAGCCCGCGCCCGATCCGCTTGCCGATGATGATGCTCGCTTGGCCCTGACGGCCCTGCTGGTGCGCATTGCCCGGTCCGACAATGACTATGCCGATACCGAAATGGCGCGAATCGACAAGATTTCGGCTGAACGCTATGGCCTGTCCCCTTTTGAGGCCGCAGCCCTGCGCGCCCGTGCTGAGGATCTGGAGGCCGAGGCCCCAGACACAGTTCGATTTACTCGCGCAATCAAAGAAGCTATCGCCTACGACGACCGGCTTGCGGTGGTGCAGGCTATGTGGTCCGTCGCACTGGCCGATGGGCACCGGACTGGTGAGGAAGATTCCTTGTTGCGCCTGGTGGTCAGCCTGCTTGGTGTCAGTGATGTGGACTCGGCTCTGGCCCGTCAAAAGGCTGCCAAGTCGTGATTGCGATGCTGGGCATGTACGACATGCCCGCGCTGCAACCTGCGAACGACCACTTTTGGAGGTTGATTCGCGAGCATTTGGGGTATGGCCCTGATCGCCTGACACGTGACGCCGACTTTTGGGAAATCTGGTTAAGTCCCGACCTTATTTTTGCACAGACATGCGGCATGCCATACCGCACGCGTCTGCATGGCAAAGTCCAATTGATCGGCACACCGGATTATGGGTTGGAGCGGTGCCCACCCGGCTACTACCGTTCTGTTTTCATTGCCCGGCAGGACGATTCCCGCGATTTGGAGCAACTTTCGACGGGTACATTTGCCTTTAACGAAGCGTTATCACAGTCAGGCTGGGCCGCCCCAATGGTTCATCTGCAAGCCCTTGAACTAAGCCCCGGCACGACCCTTGGGACCGGTGGACATGCGCTGTCCGCCCACGCAGTGGCGAAGGGCCGGGCCGACTATGCCGCATTGGACGCATTAACCTGGGAATTGCTCAAAACGCATTCAGATCTGGGCGAATTGTTGCGTGAGATTGCGTATACCCCCCCTACACCTGCATTGCCGTATATCACTGCCAAGGACAAAGATGCACGCGCCGTCACCCTGGCAGTTCGGTCAGCGATTCAGGACCTTTCGCCAGCTGATCGAAACGCGCTGCACTTGCGCGACCTGATAGACATAACGGCAGAGGACTACCTTGCGGTTCCCAACCCGACTTCAAATTAGGCTGATTGGCTCATTCGATAACCAATTTGGCAAAAACATTTAGTCAGTTTGACGATTTCGGGCTCCTATAGAGTCAATTGCGCATTGCATTGCCCCGAAATTTAAGCCCTATTACCGCACCAACAACACAACACATGGGCCCCCCGTGACAGATTCCTCTCCCGTCATCGAAATCAAGAACCTCCACAAAAGTTTCGGCCATCTTGAAGTGCTGAAAGGGGTCGACATCACGGCCAGACGCGGAGATGTCGTTTCGCTGATCGGGTCGTCCGGGTCAGGCAAATCCACCCTTCTGCGTTGCTGCAACCTGCTGGAAGACAGCCGGCAGGGCGAGATTCTGTTCAAGGGCGAACCCGTGCGTTGGTCAGGTGACATGCATCACCGTCGCCCTGCCGATCCGAAACAGGTCATGCGCATCCGCACCAACCTGTCCATGGTTTTTCAGCAATTCAACCTGTGGGCGCATATGACCATCTTGCAAAATGTGATGGAGGCCCCGGTGACCGTGCTGGGCCGCGACCCGAAAGAGGTCGAGGACAGCGCGCGCAGGTATTTGGAAAAGGTCGGCATCGGCGACAAGTGCGACGTCTACCCTGCGCAGCTTTCGGGTGGGCAGCAACAGCGTGCCGCCATCGCCCGTGGCCTGTGCATGGAGCCCGAGGCGCTGCTGTTCGATGAACCCACCTCGGCGCTGGACCCGGAACTGGAACAAGAGGTTATCAAGGTGATCAAGGATCTGGCCGCCGAAGGTCGCACCATGATCATTGTGACGCACGACATGAAAATGGCCGCCGATATCTCAAGCCATGTCGTATTCCTGCACCAGGGTCTTATCGAAGAAGAGGGTCTGCCGGAAGATATCTTCACGTCCCCCGAGTCCGAACGACTTCGGGGCTTTCTCTCCGCCACCAAGGCGGCTTAAATTGACTTCAGGACAGAAAACAAACTGGGGAGTATCCAATGAAAAAACTGATTCTGACCACTGCAGCTCTGGCGCTTGGCGCTGGCATGTCCATCGCGGACACCGTCCGAATGGGCACCGAGGGTGCCTACCCTCCGTACAACTTCATCAATGACGCGGGTGAAATCGACGGCTTCGAACGTGACGTCGGCGACGAACTGTGCAAGCGCGCTGGCCTGGAATGCGAATGGGTCAAGAACGATTGGGATTCGATTATTCCGAATCTGGTCTCGGGCAACTACGACACCATCATTGCAGGCATGTCGATTACCGATGAGCGTGATGAGGTCATCGACTTTACTCAGGACTACTACCCACCAACGGCTTCGGCCTATGTCGCGACCTCTGACGCGGCAGATGTTACGGGTGGTGTTGTTGCGGCTCAAACTGCAACCATTCAGGCGGGCCACGTCGCCGAATCCGGCGCAACCCTGGTCGAATTTGCAACCCCTGAAGAAACCATCGCGGCCGTGCGCAACGGCGAAGCCGATGCTGTTCTGGCAGACCGGGACTATCTGGTCCCGTTAGTCGAGGAATCGAGTGGTGAGCTGGTATTTATCGGCGACCCGGTTCCGCTGGGTGGCGGTGTCGGCATGGGCCTGCGTGAAAGCGACGGAGAACTTCGCGGCAAGTTCGACGAAGCAATAACGTCGATGAAAGCCGACGGCACACTGAACGAAATGCTGATCAAGTGGTTTGGTGAAGACACCGCCACGTACGGTGCTGACGGTTCCGTCGTTACCAACTAATTTTGATCTACCCCGGTCCGGCGCCTCAGCGCCGGACCCATTCCGGCCTTGCCGGAACAGACGTTCGAAAGACGCCATATGTTCTCCTATTGCACTGATCCTGACACGCTGGGCACGTTCCGCTGGTTCTCGTGCTACCTGACCAATGGCGTCCATTGGTCGTTCTATCTGTCCTTTATTAAAGTTCTGGCCTTGCTGGCTGTGACCGCCCCGGTCGCGCTTAGCTTTGGTTTTGCAGGTGCCATGGCTGCGCGGTCACATTTTCCACCGCTCAGTTTGCTGGGCAAGGCTTACATAGCGATTGTGCGCGGCGTGCCCGACATCGCCTTCTTTCTCTTCTTCGTCATTGCACTGGATCAGGGGTTCGAGTGGATCCGCCACAAGATCCTCTGCCCGGACTGGACCGATCCAATCCGTCAGGGCAACGACTTCCTCGTCTGCCAAGCCGCCAAACTGCCTCTGGGTACTGCCCCTGAATGGGTGCATGAAACCTACGGTTTCTTTCTTGCGGTCATCACATTTTCCATTGTGTTCGGCGCCTTCGCCGCCAACGTCCTGTTCGGCGGCATGCGCGCAGTGCCGCATGCGCAACTGGAAACCGCCGAAGCCTACGGTATGACTCGCCGCCAAACCTTCTGGCGCATCCTCGTGCCTCAAATGTGGGTCTACGCGCTGCCCGGATTGTCCAACCTGTGGATGGTGCTGATCAAGGCCACACCCCTACTGTTCCTGCTTGGGGTCGAGGACATCGTCTATTGGGCCCGTGAATTGGGCGGCACAAAAACGTCGAAATTTACGCAGTATCCCCATGGAGACTGGCGTATGTGGTACTTCCTCGGCCTGTTGATTTTCTATCTCGGTATGACCCGAGTCTCGGAAATTGGGCTTGAAAAATTGATGCGCCGACTGTCCCACGGTCAGGCCACATCCGGCGGAGAGCTTCTGCGCAAGGAGACCACGGCATGAGCTGCCTCCAGACCATTCAGGATTATGCCCTCCGTTCAATCGGCTTCGGGGAACGTCTGCTACCCAAAACTGATTTCACCCTGTGTGAACATTTCACCCTGATCGGCTCGGGAATGATCTGGAATATCTATTTCGGGATCATGGCGATGGTAACTGGCTTCTTTCTCGCCACGGCTCTGGCGGTTGGCAAAGCCTCATCGAACAAATGGCTGCGTAAACCATCCGAGTGGTTCATCTTCTTGTTCCGCGGCTCGCCACTGTTCATCCAGTTCTTCTTTGCCTATTTCTTCTTCCTGTCGCTGAAGAAGCCCTACCCGATGTTTGACGCCTTTACCTCGGCCTGGTTGGGTGCCCTAATCGTGCTTTTCCTGAACACGTCCGCCTATTCGGGCGAGATTTTCTACGGCGCGCTTCGTTCAATCCCCAAGGGGGATATTGAGGCTGCAGATGCCTATGGCATGACCGGTAGGTCCCGGTTCCGTCGCATCATCTGGCCAACCATGTTGCGACTGGCTTGGCCCGCCTACACGAACGAAGCAATCTTTGTGTTCCAATCCACAACTTTAGTATTTTTCTCGGCCTTCCCGGCCTGGCAGCAACGCGGAGACGCGCTGTATTACGCCAGCTATTTTGCGGACAAAACGTTCAACCCGTTCATCCCCTACCCGATTTTGGCCTTCTACTTCATTCTGCTGACGCTGGTCGTCATTTGGGTGTTTGGTCTGGTGAACAAGCGGCTGAACCGGCACTTGCCCGCAGCCAAGCGGAGCAAAATGAAACTGAAACTGAACCTGGCGCGCTAACTATAGGCGCGCCAGCGACCGTTTTGCCCCTGCAAACCTTTCAATCCCAAAAACACACAAAGAGCGCCACGGGGCGCTTTTTTTTAACTTCTGTTTTCGGAAGAAGTGGTACCGCCTCCCTGGCTTGAACAGGGGACCTCTGGATCCACAATCCAGCGCTCTAACCAACTGAGCTAAGGCGGCACTCGTGAGGGGCGATGTACCGAACGCGCCGGGGGAATGCAAGAGGATTAAAGCCGAATTTTCCAGCTTTGTTCGACAAGATCGACCCCAAAGGAATGCACTGGTTTGCTGTCCAACAATTCCCATCCATTGCGCCGATAAAGCGCGCAAGCCGCACGATGGCTTTCATGTGTCCAGAGCCGCATTTCCGTAAAACCTACGCTGCGTGCGAAGCCCATGCAGGTGTCAAGCATGCGCTGACCCAATCCCTGCCCTCGTACCTCTGGCACAAGCAGAAAGAGCCTCAGCTTTGCGGTTCGGTTATCCAGTTCGACACAGAAGATGCTGCCCAGCCTCTCGCCTTCGCGTTCGGCGATCCAGCCCCTTTCGCGCGCCGGATCGTGCTCGGCGACAAAATTCTCGAGAATCTGCTGAACCAGGTCGCCAAAAGAGCCATCAAACCCTTCGTCACGCGCATAGAATTTGCCATGCTGCTCAACTAACCAGGCAGTATCTGAAGCTTGAAAGGGTCTGATCTGAATACTTTCCATACCACACCAAACCGCAAAGGCGGCTTGATTCTCAACCCTTTGCGCGCTAGCACAAACGCTCAGTCCCGGAGGCGAACATGGGTATCAACACCGAACGCGACATTCAGGCGAACCTGCAGATCGGTCCCACCGATCAAGGCATGATACGGCTGTTCATCGAGGCCGACGGCATCGAAATCCCTATGGACTTCGACCCGGAAGAAGCCGAGGAAATCGCGGACGAAATCCGCGCCGCCGCTCAGGCCGCCCGCGCCGTCAAACGCTGAGCACTCAAATTCTTGGGTCGCGCAGCGCCTGCAATCTGCGCGCCGCGTCAGTTGCGAACTTCTGGATCATCTTCTTGCGGCGTGCCGGGGCAAGCTTATCTTCCGGTGCCATGCGTACGATCTCGGCGTCATAGGCGTCTGCTATAATCAGCCCGGATTCTTGCGGCAACAATTCGGTGGGAAAGTCGATATCCACGGCCCAGAAGAATCGGTCGCACCATTCCAGATAGCCCTGCCATTTGGAATCCGATTGATAATCGGCCCGACTGGATTTGCATTCAATGACCCAAAGTTCACCCTTGGGACCCAGCCCCATGACGTCAACGCGCAAACCGCGAGCTGGAACAAATTCCTCAACCGAAACAAAGCCATGTGCCGACAAATGCCGGGCAACGCCACGCGCTAATTTTTGTCCAGGTTGCAAATCAAGTGTCATTTGAAAAATGTGAACAATTAGCGAACAAAAATCAAGTGCAGCCTTTAACTTGACATGATACCATTTGGTACTGCATTTATGTAATACCGAATGGTATCTTTTATGGTGAACCAAATGCAGCACCGAACACAAAACGCATTTCGCGCGCTGGCCGATCCAACCCGGCGCGACATTGTGCAAATGCTTTCAACACAGGACATGACCATTGCCCAACTGACCGAGCGGTTCGACATGACCCGCGCGGCTGTCAAAAAACACCTGACCGTGCTGTCGGATGGCGGCTTGATCACCGTCGAGGCCCGCGGGAGGGAGCGCGTCAACAGATTGGAACCCAAAGGGATGGCCCCTGTTCTCGACTGGCTCAGCCACTTCGACCAATTCTGGGATGACCGCCTGAACAATCTCAAAGAAGCCATTGAAAGGAAAGACAGATGACGAATGCCGTTTTGCAAAAAACAATCTTTCTACGGGCCGAGCCAGAAACCGTATGGGCGTACTTGACCGAGCCCGACCGACTGGCCGAATGGTTCCACAAACCTGAGCGCCCTTTGGCCGCCGGACAAAAGCTTGAGATGTTCGGCACCACCAGTGGCGATCTGCTGATCTGGGGCGAGGTACGCGTTGCCCGGCCGCCGGAGTACCTGGAGTATACGTTCACAGTCAAACCCATGGGTGACGCCGTCAGCGTGGTCAAATGGACGCTCAGCCCAGTTCCCGGCGGCACCAGGCTGGAGCTTCAACATGAGGGCCTACCGCAGGATGCCGAAGCCTTCGGCCTTATTCTGGCGCTGGACAAGGGCTGGGACGAGCATTTCGGCAAAATGCGCACCGCCCTGCACGAAACTGTCGACGCCTGACCCCTTGTGCAAACCCGCCGCAACCCCTACTTAGGCGCGTGGCGGGTTCTGCCCTTCTTGTGACTGGTAGCATTCTGGTGGCCTTAAGCAATTCCGAGGGGGCTGGCTCTGTTCAGGTCCTGGCCTGATTACCTGGCGCCCACCTGTACATACAGGTCCTCGGGAATCACACCGCACGGTTGACTGGTGGTCCCGCCACATTTTTCCCTACCCTTCGATCTCGGAGAGATCCTGTAGGGCAAAAGTCTCGTCGGACAGCGCGAAGTCATACATCCTGCGGCCGTTCCACTGCGGCATGTATTCGTCGAACAGCGGATTCTTCTGTTCGGGTAAAGACCGCACTATCAGGTCAGAATCCTGCATTCCGACGCCGAAATTTAATACCCGCGCCTCCCCATAACGCTGAGCCGCTTGTGCCACCGCATGATGCAACAGAACATGTTCGACATGCCCATACTCCCCCACATGATTATGCGTAATGACAGTCGCCGGCTTTATCTGCTCCATAAGCGCAAAAGCCGAACCGCTGAGCAGTCCGAACAATGGGTGACGGTTCAGCGGACGCAGTATTTCTGGTGGATGATCCTCAGGCGCAGACGGCAATTGGATGAAACGCCGCAACCTCCGGTGATCCCGCTCGACCGCAAAAGGGAATTGAACCCTGCGCGCGCCAAGCGCATCACAAACGCGCTGCATCGCCGCCTCACGCGTATCGGTATCTCGACGGTTTGAGGCTGGACGGAAGAAACAGGCTATCGTTATGTCCGCACGATCTTTCAGGTGAGACAGGGTGGACCCACAAAACAGAGTTTCATCGTCTTGATGACACACGCAGAGCAGAATGCGGTCATCCTTGAGACTTGCAAGGCTGACCCTGCCCGCTGCAACACCCGGCCCCGTCTCCAACACATCATAGTTGCCGCTTTGAATGGCATTAAGCCGCGAAGAGGTAACCCGACGCGCGCGGCCTTCTGCGATTAGTTTCTCTGAGCTGGCCTTCACGTGACCATTCTTGTTGTCGCCCTGCAGGAGATAGCATCGGTCGGCCAGACCCGGCCAGACGGCCTCTAACTCAGCAATTCTGCTGTTCTTCATTGCATCCAGATGCAACAGATCAATAGGACCGAAGGGGCGCTCTGTCGCTGCTTGCCGCAACCCGTCGATGGCATCTGACATGTATAGTTTAACGCGTTCGGGAAACCTGTTTTGAAACCACGTAAAAACGGTCGGCACATAAATATCCACAGGCGGCCAAGAGGGACGCAACCGCTGCCCAAGATCAATCCCGATAAAAGTCAGGGAAGGGTTGGAATGCAGGGCCAGCAACACGGCATGCCCGCCGGCGACGCCCACTTCAACGAAACACTTACTCGCTTGCGCCATCTGAACCAAAGCGCGCCGCTTAGGCTCCATCCCAGGCACCAGATCACCTAAATGGAAATCCTGCTGCATATGGCCGTAGCAAACATTTCCGTTGATGGCGACAGGTTCATCAGCCTGGGTCAGGCTATCGGCAATGGCCCGGTTCAGGTCTTCAAGATCTTTCCGGAAGTCCTGAGACGCGATGACCTCTTCATAGGTTGGAGTGTTCACGGGTCCTGCTCTTTTCGTGCCAGTCGTTCTGTTTGACCGGCATCAGATGGCAAGGTACTCGGATATTCAAGGGGTAGATAGTCCAAAAAAGATCAGGGTTTCATGGCGACTTAGCCATTTTCACGTCACGTTTTCTGTGTGTTTTCAAGTTTCTTTGACTTCTACCGTCGCAGGCTTGAAACTGACGGCTACAGGAGTTCCACGGCGTGGACCCTTGGGTCTTTCAGCCATGCTCATGATCGCATAGGCGAATTGAACGCCGGCGAAGACGATGCCATTCATGAACCAGATCATGAATAGCGCGATCAGGCCAATATCAGATCCGGTTATCAAGTTACGTAGATTGGCAACATTCAACGCCAGCAAAACCCCGACAAAAATCGCCGAGATAACAAATCCCCAAACAACCTGTGTAATGTACAGACGGATCAGTTTCGGCATCGTGGGCCTCCTTGCGCTATGGTGGGAAGTCTAGCACATGACCCGCGGCGGTAAAGGCGTCAGAACGCCTCGGGTTGGGCCTCGCGCGCCATGTGATCCAACACGGCGTTGACGAATTTTGGCTCTTTCCCTTCCGGGAAAAAGGCGCGGGCCACGTCTACGAATTCGGTGATAACCACCTTGGGAGGCGTGTCGCTTTGGGTCAGTTCCGCCCCAGCGGCACGGAACGTGGCGCGTAGTGTCGGATCGATACGTGCGATAGGCCATTTGGCCACCAGCGCTCGATCGGTCATCTGATCGATGGGGGCCTGGTAATTCACGGCATCCTCGACCAGTTTGCGGAACAGGCGGATATCGCCGTCCAGCATTTCCTCGCCCTCATAGACGGCGCCAAAACGGTGATCCAGAAACTCGTTCACAACCTGCTCGGTCGTCTGGCCCGACTGCTCCATCTGGAACAGCGCCTGCACGGCATAGAGCCGCGCGGCGGATTTCATCAGGCGTTTCTGGTTGGCCGGTTTTGGCGCGTCTGTCTGGGTCATGTTGTCGTGGATCCGTTGCTGTCGCCCGCCACAAGGATGGACTCGGACGGTGGCTTGAAACCGACGCCCTTTTTCGAAGCGCCCCACTTACGGCTGAGTGCGATCAGATGCAAGGCCGCTGCGGCTGCGCCGCCGCCTTTATTCATCTTTTCAGGGTTCGCGCGCACCTCGGCCTGATCGTCATTCTCAACTGTCAGGATGCCATTGCCGATGAGAAGACCCTGAAGGCCCATCAACTGGATGGCACGGCTTGAGTCGTTGCAGACCGTTTCGTAATGCGTCGTCTCGCCACGAATGACGCAGCCCAGCGCGACGTAACCGTCGAAATTGCACTGGCGGTCAGCCATGGCGATAGCAGTGGGAATCTCCAACGCGCCGGGGACTTCGACCACCTCGCATGTACCACCTACGGCTTCGATCTCGGCCTTGGCACCCGCAACGAGATTGTCGGCGATGGCACGGTAGAAGGGCGCCACCACAAGCAGCAGTTTCACAGGCTTGTCGAAGGTCGGCGTAGTCAGCGCGCCATGTTTATCTTGCTCAGCCACGATCAGTCTTCCTTGAAAATCGAGCGGGTGCCGACGATGGACAGGCCAAAAGCGTCGAGCCCCAGATACTTTGTTTCCGGTGAATCCGTCAGCAGGATCAGTTCATGTATCCCCATCTTGGACAGAATCTGCGCTCCCAGGCCGGTTTGCTTGATGGTGCGCGGACCTTCGTCCTCGGCCGCGTAAAGCGCGTTGCGGGGTTCGCGGAACAGACAGACGACCCCGCGCCCCTCGGTCGCGATCTTTTCCATAGCGCGAGGCAGTTCCAGCGCCGATTTGGGCCCTAGACCAAGTACATCCGACGCGCTGTGCAACGCGTGAGTGCGCGTCAATACCGGCTCGGGCGTTGTAACATCGCCCTTGACCATAACCACATGCTCAATGCCGTGGGTCTGGTCGGTAAACAGCCGCATTTCCCACTCGCCACCATATTCCGAGGTGACCGTTTCGCGCGATGTCTCGACCACCAAGTTGTCATTGCGCGAACGATAGGTGATCAGGTCGCTGATCGTGCCGATTTTCAGGCCATGTTCTTTGGCGAATTCCACCAGATCCGGCAGGCGTGCCATTGAACCATCGGGCTTCATGATCTCACAGATCACACCCGAAGGGTTCAGCCCCGCCAGACGCGATATATCCACGGCAGCCTCGGTATGGCCCGCACGCACCAGCACCCCGCCTCGCTTGGCGCGCAGGGGGAAGATATGGCCGGGGGTTGCGATATGCGCCATCGTGTTCTGTTCGTTGATGGCCGTCGCCACCGTCAGCGCCCGGTCAGCGGCGGAAATGCCCGTGCTGACACCTTCGCGTGCCTCTATCGAAACAGTAAACGCAGTCTCGTGGCGCGAAGAATTATTTACAGCCATCATCGGCAGCCCCAACGCATCCACACGTTCTGCAGTCATCGGCAGGCAGATCAGCCCGCGCCCATGGGTCGCCATGAAGTTGATCGCCTCTGCGTCGGCGAACTCGGCCGCAATCACAAGATCACCTTCGTTCTCGCGATCTTCATGGTCGACAAGAATATACATCCTGCCCTTGCGGGCCTCTTCGATAATATCCTCGATCGGGCTGATCGCGTCGCGCAATTGGGCCTCGACGGGTCCGGGGGTTTCAAAGCTCATGAAACAGCCTTTCGCAGAGCAAGTTTGAGGGGGTGGATAGACCAACCGGATCGCAAATGCCAGACCGCAAACGACTGTAACGCGTTGCCAAACACACCGCCCACAGACATCTGAGACCCGTTGTAATTAGCCTCGAATCGAAGCCAATGACGCCAATCCGCAACCATTGGATGCCAATCGGCCACAAAAAAGCCCAGATACCGTCAACCGCACGCCAAAATATGGCAGGAGTTTTACTGGGAATTTAGTCAATCGGATTTCAGGGAATGGCAAACTCAATCTACGGGACTTTTTTTGCTGGTCTCAACGCCGCCGGCCACACGCTTGGGTCGGCGCTTTGGCGTAATCGCCTGTTTCTTTCTATCGTTCTGCTGCACATGTTCGCTGGTGCGGCTTTCAGTGCGCTCAACGGCATTCCATATTGGTCGATGTTGTTGGGAAGTCTGGCCGCAATTCTGCTGATGATCTTCAAATACACCGTAGTGTTCGCCGCCTTTTTTCTTGGATGGCGATTACTTTATGCCATGTTTCGCGCAAAACCCAAAAAGCCGATCTCCTGGATGATCGCCGACACCCAAAGTTTTCTGTCAAAAAACATAAGGATTGTTGACGGTACAGTGTGTTTTCTCGCTGTTGCTATACTTGCTAATACATTTACCTGCCTCAAGAACTTGATCTCTGTTTTTGTACCATTTTCGTGGGATCCATTATTCGCCGAACTGGACAGAACGCTACACGGCGGGTTCGACGTTTGGACCCTTCTGTGGCCCGTATTCGGGTACCCCTTTGTGACGACCGCAATTAACTTAGCATATCATTTATGGTTTATACTGCTCTACGTGCTGGCGTTTGTCGCAGCGTATGACAAACGCGACCCGGAAAGAGGCATGATCTATCTGGTGTCGTTCGCTCTGACATTCATCATAGGCGGCAATATTCTGGCAACGCTGTTTTCCTCAGTTGGCCCAGTATATTTCGAGGCGTTCGGATTTGGCGACCAATATGTAGCGCAATTGCGCAACCTAGAAATGCTTGACGAGGTCAGCCCCGTCTGGGCCCTCAATGTACACGAATTACTCCTGAACAATTTTCATAGCGAGGGAGTTGTCCGTGGCATTTCCGCGATGCCCAGCATGCATGTCGCAAGCAGTGTTCTTATGGCGCTCTACGCGTTCCGGTTCTCGCGCTGGGTCGGGTGGGCATTCACCGCTTTCGCCGTGGTAATCCAAATCGGTTCCGTTCATCTTGCATGGCACTATGCGGTTGATGGCTACTTTGGCGCTATCGTCGCGTTGGTCTGCTGGTATCTCGCTCGTGTGCTGACCAGAGCTTTCTATTTGGGTTCCGTGCGGTTCCAATCTGCAAGTCTGGCCACGTAACGGGCAAGTGTGTCGATCTCAAGGTTCACCTGATCGCCCATGGAAACATCGCCCCAAGTTGTCACCTCTTTGGTGTGTGGGATGAAATTGATTCCAAATTCGCACCCGTCCACATCATTGACGGTCAGTGAGGTTCCGTTCAGCGCAACTGAACCTTTCGGCGCGATAAAGCGAGCCAAATCCTTGGTGGCGCGCAGAGTAACACGGGTGCTGTCTCCTTCGTCCTGAAGGGCGACCACCTCGGCCACGCCGTCGACGTGACCCGAGACGATGTGCCCGCCCAACTCATCCCCCACCTTCAACGCACGTTCAAGATTGACGCGCTTGCCCACCTGCCAACTATCCAGATTGGTTTTTGATACCGTCTCGGCGCTAATCTGCACATCGTACCAGTCATCTCCCAGCGCGATCACGGTCAAGCAGACGCCGTCACTTGCGATCGAGGCACCGATATCGATGCCCGCCGTGTCGTAATTTGTTTTGATCCGGGCCCGCAGATCGCCCTGCTGATCCAGCTCGATGACTGTGCCGATATCGGTAACGATCCCTGTAAACATTTCGCTAACCCTTAGTCCATATCTTGATCCAGATTTCCAAGCCGAGGTAAGCCCAAGAGGCCTGTCGGGCAAGCCCCACCTTGCCGATATAGGACCAAACGGGCATAAAATCCGGAACTAGGGGCAAGAGCAGAAATGATGTCACCGGGCGCAAAAGACCTGAATCGTCGTGTATTCCTGTTTCTGCAGGGACCTCATGGCCCGTTCTTCAACGGGCTTGGACGTATGCTGCGGGCTTCGGGGGCTGAAGTCTGGCGCGTTGGCTTCAACGCAGGCGATCAGGCGTTTTGGTTCGACAAATCCTCCTACATCCCGTTCCAAGGCACTCTTGATCAGTGGCCAGAAACATTGTCGGACCTGATCAACAGCCGGGGCATCACCGATATCGTGCTGTACGGCGACACGCGCCCGATCCACGCCAGCGCCGTTGAATTGGCAAAAGCCATCGACATCACCGTCCATGTATTCGAGGAAGGCTATCTGCGCCCTTGGTGGGTTACATACGAAAGGCTTGGTTCGAACGGAAACTCGCGTCTGATGTCTTTGGGCGTAGATCAGATGCAGCATGCGCTGGATCATTCTGTGACACAAACCCCACTCCCGCCGTCGCATTGGGGTGATATGCGACAGCACATCTTCTACGGGGCGCTCTACCATTGGTTCGTAATGTTTCTGAACCAGCGCTATCGAAACTTTCGACCCCACCGCGAATTGCCAGTATCAAAGGAATTTCGGCTTTATTTCAAACGGCTAGCATTCATGCCGTTTCACAGACTCCAACGCCATTGGGCCACGGCACGCGTGCGGTGGGGGGGCCATCCTTATCATTTGGCTTTGCTGCAACTTGGACACGACAGCTCGGTGCAGTCCCATTCTAACTACTCCAGTATGTGTGACTTTCTGAAGGACGTGATTGAAGGATTCGCCAAGGGTGCGCCATCGCATCACCGACTGGTGGTAAAAGAGCATCCGTTGGAAAACCACCGCGAACCCCTACGACGTCGCGTGCGCCAGATTGCGCGGGACCATGGTATTGCTGCCAGGGTTCACTACGTCCCGGGGGGCAAGCTGGCCAGATTGCTGGACGAAGCGAGTTCGGCCGTCACAATCAATTCCACCGCCGGGCAACAGGTATTGTGGCGCGGCATTCCACTGAGAATCTTCGGCAGATCTGTCTATGACAAGCCAGAGTTTGTCTCGCGACAGCCATTGCCTTCGTTCTTTTCGATGCCGATGCCGCCGGATCAGGATGCCTATCAAAGCTACCGCGAGTTTCTGTTGAAAACGAGCCAGATACCCGGAGGGTTCTACTCTCGCCGAAGCCGCCGACAGTTACTGCGCGGCGTGACAGATAAGATGTTGAGCGCTGGAGATCCCTATCAAGCCGTTCTGTGCTACAAAGAGGCGCGAACGCCACAGTTAAGGATAGTTGAATAAAACGGATAGGTTGGCGCTAGATGTTATCCCGCGAATTGGGTACCCTGCGCCAAACAAAAAAACTAAACAAACACGACTGAGGATAACCGGCAGTGAAGCGCTTTCCAATCCGATGGATCCGGGGGATTTGTCTTGTGACAGCAATGGGCCTGCTGGCCGCATGTCAATTGCCCAAGGCTGGCCCGAACAAGAGTGAAATTCTGTCGGGATCGACCGCACAAGGCGGCAACGCATTCGTTGTCGAAGTTGACGATCGCGTTACGAAAGCAACGTCGGTTATTCCGCAATACGGTTTTTCTTCGTCCTTCCTGACAGCCCCAAATCTGGCCGCAGATACAGTTCGCCCCGGCGACGTTCTTGGCCTGACAATCTGGGAAAACGTGGATGACGGCCTGCTGTCCGGCGAACTGAGCGGCTCCACCCCGCTTGAGCAGATGCAGGTCGACAGTGAAGGCTTTATTTTTGTTCCCTATGCAGGTCGCATTCGGGCCGCTGGCAACACGCCCGAGCAATTGCGCCAACTGATTACCGATAAACTGCAAGAACAAACACCTGACCCTCAGGTCGAAGTGCGTCGAACTTCTGGGGATGGCTCGACCGTTTCATTGTCCGGAGAGATCGGTGCGCCGGGCGTCTACCCCATCGAGAGACCCAGCAGAACCTTGCTGGGAATGCTGTCGCAGGCCGGTGGCGTTGCTGTCGGTTCTGACATTGCAATGGTGACACTGATCCGCGGCGATCAACGGGGGACGGTCTGGTACGATGATCTGTTTCAAAACCCAAAACTGGATGTCGCATTGCGCGGCGGGGATCGTATCCTCGTCGAAGCGGATAGCCGGTCCTACATCGCACTTGGGGCGACAGGTCAATCGCGTGTGGCCTTTGATACGCAAGACCTGTCTGCGCTTGAGGCGCTGGCACAGGTGGGCGGTTTGCAGTCACTGTCGTCAGACCCGACCGGAATCTTCGTCCTGCGCAAGGAAAGACAGGACGTTGCCCGTAGCGTGATGAGGCGTTCTGACCTGCAAGGGGATCAGCGCATGATCTACCTGCTCAACCTTACTGCCCCCAATGGTCTTTTTATTGCCCGCGATTTCGTGATCCGTGACGATGACACAATCTACGTGACCGAAGCGCCATATGCACAGTGGAGTAAGTCGATTTCGCTGATCGCGGGTGGTTTGACGCCGGTAGCTAACGTTGCCACGCTGACGGGCGGCTGATGCAGGGTGAGCCGACAGCCGGGACACAGCGCACCCGGCTGCTTGTCTATAACGGCGGCTTCCTGACGCAGAGGCGTATCAGGCGTATTCTTTACCTGTCCGGTTATGACATCCGTCTTGGCCTGCCGGGGGACGGCGACCACGTTGGTGTTTGGGGTAACAGCCCAACCGCACTTCGCGGCCTGACAATCGCCGCCCGACACAACGCTCCGGTGATTAAAGTCGAAGACGCATTTCTACGTTCTTTGCACCCGGGGCGCTTGGGGGAACCTCCAATGGGCCTATTGCTTGACCGATCCGGGGTTCATTTCGATCCAACGCAGCCATCAGACCTTGAAACCCTGTTGGCGACGCATCCGCTGGACGATACCGCATTGCTTGACCGGGCCCGCCACGCGGCGGAAAGGATGCGCGAACTGCACCTCAGCAAGTATTCTGCCATCGACCCGACATTGCAGCCGCCGGATCCCGGTTATGTACTGGTGGTCGATCAGGCGCGGGATGACGCCTCGGTCCGCGCGAACGGGGGGGATGACGGCCGGTTCCGCGAGATGCTGGTCATGGCGCAAGAGGAAAACCCCGGTGCCCGTGTTCTGATCAAGGTACACCCGGAAACCGCTAAGGGGCTTCGCGGCGGGTATTTCTCGGAACAGGACGAGACCGACCGGGTCTCATTGTTAACCGCACCAATCAGCCCATGGACCTTGTTGGAAGGCGCGGTCGGCGTTTATACCTTGTCCTCGCATATGGGGTTTGAGGCTATCATGGCTGGACATAAGCCCCGAGTCTTCGGTCAGCCCTTTTATGCGGGTTGGGGGCTGACACAAGATGAAGAGTACATTCCACGCCGCCAGCGAAACCTGACCCGCGCCCAGTTGTTCGCGGCGGCAATGATCCTCTATCCCACATGGTATGATCCCTATCAGGATCAATTGTGCGAACTGGAAACCGTCCTCGACACACTTGAAGCCCACGCACGCGCTTGGCGGCAGGACCGCAAGGGCTGGACCGCGTCAGGCATGCGTTTGTGGAAACGCAAACACATTCAACAGATATTCGGGCGCGAAAAGAAGGTCCGGTTCACCGATGGTCCCTTGGAGCCCTCCGACAGACCTCACATGGTTTGGGCCAGTCAATCCCGCGGAGCGGAGGAAGTAGTCAGGATCGAGGACGGTTTTCTACGGTCCCGAGGGCTTGGCGCTCGCCTTGTGCCACCGCTTTCTCTGGCGACGGACGATCTGGGCATCTACTACGACCCGACGCATCCAAGTCGGCTGGAAGAGCTGATCACCAAACGTGAGACCCTGCGCCCGGATCAGGAACTGCGGGCTGAGCGACTGGTAACGCAGATCATCACGGGCCAGCTCAGCAAATACAACACTGGAGGAGACGCGCCGCCTCTGCCTGAGGGGCACCGCATTTTGATCCCCGGTCAGGTCGAAGACGACGCGTCGATCCTGCTGGGCACATCCAAAGTGCGCACAAACAACGATCTGCTGCGCGCCACGCGTGAGGCTAACCCAGATGCGATCCTGATCTACAAGCCCCACCCGGATGTCGAGGCCGGGCTGCGTGAAGGGGCCATTGACGACGAAGGGCTTGCCGACGTGATCGCTTACGACACCAATCCGGCCGCATTGCTGTCACAGGTACAGGAAGTCTGGACAATGACATCTCTGCTGGGGTTCGAGGCGCTGTTGCGTGGGGTCAGTGTGACAACCTTCGGAGCACCTTTCTACGCCGGATGGGGTTTGACGACGGACCTGGGAACAGTACCCGCACGTCGCGGAGCACGGCCGTCATTGTTGGGGTTGGTACATGCGGCACTGATCGACTACCCTCGTTACCTTGATCCGGTCACCGGCCAGCCCTGCCCTGTCGAGGTTGCGTTGCAACGCCTAGCTGACGGGGATGATCACGCAGGCGACCTGTCATTGCGGATATTGTCCAAACTGCAAGGCGCGTTTGCCACCCATGCCCATCTGTGGCGACGCTAGCGCAAGGCCCGAGCCCAACGGTGCAATACGTCCGGTCCTATGTTCCGTGCTTCCATCAACTCGAACCGAGGGGCCGCGTCCAAACTTTCCAATCCGAGCGCCCCAATCGCGGGTAAACCCTCGGCGCCTATTGTCAGACCCGCGCTGAAACCGACCAGTTCATCCACTAGGTCTTCTGCCAACAGCGATGCCGCAAGCGCTGAACCGCCTTCACAGAAAACACGTGTCAACCCCGCCTGCCCCAGCTGTTGCAACAGATCGCTGGCGTCTATGTTATGATCGCGCAATGCACAGGGGATCAGACGCGCGCCCAACCCCTCCCAGGCGCGGGCGCGCTCGGCATCCGGGGACGGACCGTGGCACATCCAAACCGGGACTTCGGACGCTGTACGCGCCAGTTGCCCCATTAGAGGGATGTCCAAATGGCGCGAGACGACGACTCGGACCGGCTGCGCTTCAATTCCCAAATCGCGGACCGTCAGCGACGGATCATCGGCTCGCGCCGTCCCGGCCCCAACCATCACAGCATCATGGCGAGCACGCATCGCATGCACTGCGCGCCTCGCCTTTGGCCCGGTGATCCACTGGCTGTGGCCACTGGACGTGGCAATTCGTCCATCGAAACTGCTGGCCAGCTTGAGCGTTACAAACGGCCGCCCCTGTTCCGTTTTCAGAAAGAATCCAGCGTGATCGCGCGCAGCTTGTTGGGCCAAGACGCCTGTGGTGACCTCCACCCCGGCCTCTCGCAGCATGGCAAAGCCCTGCCCGGCCACACGTGGATCGCTGTCTTCAATCGCCGAGACAACCCGCGCCACACCCGCATTAATCAGCGCTTCGGCGCAGGGCGGTGTCCGACCGTGATGCGAGCAGGGTTCCAGAGAGACATATGCCGTTGCCCCTCGCGCGGCCTCGCCGGCCTGCGCGAGCGCCTGCGTTTCACCATGCGGACGACCGCCGGGCTGTGTCCAGCCGCGACCCACGATTCGACCATCACGTACGACCACACAACCTACTGCTGGGTTGGGCCAACACGTCCCCTGCCCGCGCTGACCTAAAGACAAAGCCAACGCCATATATCGCTTATCTGTTTCGCTCACTCGTCTGTCGATGGCTGCGGCGGGCGCAGTTCGTGGACAAACTCCTCGAAATCATCGGCCGCCTGGAAATTCTTATACACGCTCGCAAAACGAACATAGGCCACGGTGTCGATCCGCGCCAGAGCTTCCATGACAATCTCACCGATCTTGTTGGACGGGATATCGGTTTCGCCCATGCTTTCCAGACGACGCACGATGCCCGAAATCATTTGGTCAATACGGTCCGGTTCAATCGGGCGTTTCTGCATCGAAATACGGATCGACCGTTCCAGCTTGTCCCGATCAAAATCTTCGCGTTTTCCATTGGTTTTGATCACCACCAGATCACGAAGCTGCACGCGTTCATATGTGGTAAACCGCCCCCCGCAAGCGGGACAAAACCGGCGCCTGCGGATCGCGACGTGATCCTCTGCCGGGCGTGAATCTTTCACCTGAGTGTCGATATTTCCGCAAAACGGGCAGCGCATCCGCCGTCTCCTCGTCCCTTGTTCGGCCTCTATTTGTAAGCGCTTCGGCTTACTTATCCACAACTATAGGGCAGCCGCTAGGATTTGGGTAGTCGGAATTTTTCACCCCAATATAAAGGGGTCACATAAAATGAGCCGCCACCTTTCGTCGATGCGGTGCGGTGCGGTGCTCAAACAAATAAACGCCCTGCCACGTCCCCAGAACCGGGCGCCCCGAGGACACCGGAATCGAAAGCGAGACAGGCAAAAGAGCGGCTTTGATATGTGCGGGCATATCGTCCGGGCCTTCATAGGTATGCCGTATGTAGGTCATAGACGGATGATCCGAAGGGGGCACCATCCGGTCAAAAAAGGCGCGCAAATCCGTTTGCACTTCTGGATCAGCGTTTTCCTGAATCAACAGCGAACACGACGTATGCCGCACAAACAGAGTCAGCAACCCGTCATCGCCGACCGAATTCAGCCAGTGCCGCAGGTCCGAGGTAAATTCGTAAAGCCCCGGACCCTGCGTCGAAATTATGAAGTCGGTCTGCATCCGTAAGTTGGTACCTTAGTTGATGAAAGGTCGAATACTGCAGCGGCCATTGGCGGCGGATACAGACATGCTGAAACCGGGTTGAAATCCGGTCGTGATGATACCGCTGCTTTGCTGCGGAACGCCGTCCGGCGGCGTCAGAGAGAACTGAACCGCCGTTCTGCGACCTGTTGCCTCGCTAGGGCCATAGCCGCGCTTTACGTAGATTCGCTGTTGCCAACTGGCACCAAGTGTTCTGCGGGCAAAGTCAGATGCGGCACACCAATACCCATCAACATCGGTGCGCCCGCGAGGGATAACCTCAAAGACCGTATTGCTCAGCGCGACCGTCTGGTAGCCCAACCGAGCGAATGTTGCTGAAGCTGAAGTGGTCAGCATCAGGGCTGCAAAAAATGCGTAAGTCATAACCTTTTTCATAATCTTACTCTTTCCTGTTTCGAGGTAAGCATGGAACTAGTTTAAATTGAAATCCCGCAATGACAGTTCACGATCTATTCAGCCAGGATGTGAACAGGTGCAAGCCAACCGCGATACCGGATCAATGTTCCAAGCCCCGGCATTTCAGCCGACACGTCAAAGCAAAAATGTCCTGTTTCTCCCTGCCATTCTACCGTTGACGAGCGTGGCAGCAAAACAGCAGGGCAATGAATTCCCAATATGCTCAGCCGCCGAATGTGGATCAAGAGACGCCCCGCGTTGATTTCCGGCGCTAACCAAAGGGTCAATACGCCCATTTTCTCACGAACACAGTCAGTGCTGTGATCAAACGTCAACTGAGATCGGGTGGAATGGCCTTGGAAGTCTCGCACCCAATACCACACGTCGCCGGACCGGTTTATCCTGATCTGCACAGGGATGTCGTCGGCTGCTGGTGGAAATCCTCCGAGCCGCAATGCAAGCGCGGTCAGCCACCCCTGCCCCCTGACTATGTTACATTGCCCGGCGAAATGCCCGGGTAGGCTGTGTAACTGACGCACGGCAGGCGGCACGTCTGCATCTGCTGGCAAAGCGCGAAGAAAGGGGTCGCGGTGCACTCAATACCCCTCGGGTAAAAATCTGGATTTGAGCGCTGCGTCCGGGATCAAACAGGTCCGAGAGCGCCCAAAGATTTTGTACCGATTCCGCGCAATAGCATAATAAAGTGGGTCCTTGATCCATTCAGGCAGGAACTTGCACACAGATAAGATTGGCCAGCCCCCCGGCAACGTTCTCATTGCAGCCGCAAAGGCGTCCAGGCGCTGATGTACCTTGCCGTTCACTATCACAAGGTTGGTCTCAAAATCCTCTGTCGGTAAACCTAAATCCTGATACCACCGCTGCCCCAGCGGTGATTGCGCAGTTGCAAACTTAAAGCGCTGCGACGTGTCCCGCGCCACCATGAAGCGAAAGAAACCGGAACACAGAACACATTCGGCATCGAAAACGATGGTGTCCGGCGCTTCCGCCAGTTCGGTTATCGCTGCATTCTGCCTGTATGCTCGATTTTTTAAATCCATCAGAACAAGTTTTCCACTCGGCCCCAAGCTCGGCAATGCGACAAGTGGCCGTTCGCAGCCGAGGAAGGTCAATCAGGAATGTCGGGGAGCCACCGGTTTTGGTGAATTTTGTCCAGGGCTCTGACCTTTTCCCTTAAAAGGTGCTGACCCGACAACGACAGCAAGTTAAGATATGTCAGACCTTGGGTCTTGTTTTCGCGCGCCAAAACCATTCGAATTCCAGACAGTTGAGTAAACCTGCACCACACAAACCGCCGAAAAGCCCGAAATAATTTAAGACACAGTGGAGAAATCCATGGACGTTGATATCGCTCGCATTCAGCTATTGGCTAAAGCGCTTGATCAACACACACAGAGTTCTGAGGCATCTGACCGCATCCTACAAAAATGCGATCTGACCCGAGACGCAATCGCCCCGCCGGCGACAACCTATAGCGCGCACCAAGAAGCGCTGTTTGTGCGTTATGCCTGCGATACGGTCGGGGATATCACTTTCGCAGCGCAATCCGGGCTGCAGTTTTCATCGACCTCCAGCCTGACCGCATACATCAGTAAGTATTCACGCGATTTGCGGCAAGTGATTGAGAATACTTCGCGTTTTCACAAGATCATCGACCCGGCCATCGCCTTCACCTTACGCCTTGCCGGCAACTTTGCGACAATCGAAGCCGAATGGAAGGATGCCAGCTTTGCCCGCTATCACCGAAGAACCGAGTTTCTGATGTTCGCTGGGCTCGCTCGTATGCGGAGCCTCACGCAATCGAACTTCTATCCGATCGAGCTAAGGTTTCAGCACGAAGTCGGTCAAAATAGGGACAAATTTCAGAAACTCGCTGGTTTTCCCGTCGTCTTTGGGGCCGAAAGAATGGAAATCGTCCTCGCCCTATCCGCGCTGGATATGCCAATACCGACTTATGACTCAAACCTTCGTGCGCATCTGTTGCAATACGGAGAACGTGTTCTGGCCGACCGCCGCTCACCTAAGCAAAAGCTGCGCGCGCAGGTCGAAGGGCTAATCACACGTTCGATGCCCGGTACGATTATCCATGCCGATGAAGCTGCTGCCAATCTTGGAATGAGCCCCCGCACCTTTGCTCGGCGGCTCAAGGACGAAGGCGTCACCTATCGCGAAATCGTTGATGACCTAAGATGCGACTTGGCGCAGACCTTTATCACCAACGGGATGCCCCTGTCCGAGATTGCCTACTCTCTTGGATATGCCGACCAACCTGCCTTTTCTACGGCCTTCAAACGCTGGACCGGTCAAGCCCCAAGCACATTTCGCGGACGTCTGGACATTCCGGAACGCCCCTGAACTGGGTGGCCGGGGGTCATCAGCGGCACAGCCTCGCCCCGGCCTGTCCCATGAGTGGACACCGTGGATATAAAGGAGAGCACGGTCTGCGCCTTGTGAGTTGCCGCCAATTTGATTATCGGAGCGGACAACGTGAAAATGTGTGAAGGTATGAAAAAAGGCGCCTCGGTTGAGGCGCCTTTGTCTTTATTGATCCAGGAAGGACCGCAACTTGCGTGATCGGCTGGGGTGTTTCAGCTTGCGCAGCGCCTTCGCTTCGATCTGGCGAATTCGTTCGCGGGTCACGCTGAATTGCTGGCCAACCTCTTCCAGAGTGTGGTCGGTATTCATGCCGATGCCGAAACGCATCCGAAGAACCCGTTCCTCACGCGGCGTGAGCGAGGCCAGAACCCGTGTGGTGGTTTCCTTGAGGTTTTCCTGAATGGCGCTGTCCAGTGGCAGCACGGCATTCTTGTCCTCGATGAAATCGCCCAGTTGGCTGTCTTCTTCGTCGCCAATCGGCGTCTCAAGGCTGATCGGCTCCTTGGCGATTTTCATCACCTTGCGCACCTTCTCAAGCGGCATCTGCAGCTTTTCGGCCAGTTCTTCCGGCGTAGGCTCGCGGCCGATTTCGTGCAGCATCTGACGACCGGTCCGAACCAGCTTGTTGATCGTTTCGATCATGTGGACAGGAATACGAATGGTCCGCGCCTGATCTGCGATAGACCGCGTGATCGCCTGACGAATCCACCAGGTCGCATAGGTCGAGAATTTGTAGCCACGGCGGTATTCGAACTTGTCCACCGCCTTCATCAAGCCGATGTTCCCTTCCTGAATAAGATCAAGGAATTGCAGGCCACGGTTCGTGTACTTTTTGGCGATCGAGATCACCAGACGCAGGTTGGCTTCGACCATTTCTTTCTTGGCCTGCCGCGCCTCTTTCTCGCCTTTCTGAACCTGCTGCACGATGCGGCGGAATTCAGAGATGTCCAGACCGACATACTGACCGACCTGAGCCATATCGTTGCGCAATTCCTCGACCTTGGCGGTCGAGCGTTCGATGAACATCTGCCAACCACGGCCCGGCTTTTCGGCCATTTCGGCCAGCCAGTTCGGGTCCAGCTCGCGGCCACGATAGGCGTCAATAAACTCACGACGGTTGATCCGAGCCTGGTCGGCCAGTTTCACCATCGAGCTGTCTAGCGACATGATACGGCGGTTGATGCCATAGAGCTGGTCGATCAAAGCTTCGATACGGTTGTTGTGCAGGTGAAGGCCGTTCACCAGCTCAACGATCTCGGCGCGCAGCTTCTGATAGGTCTCTTCGTCCTTTTCGCTGAACGAACCATCCTCATTCAGAGTGGCGGAAATTCGGCTGTCCTGCATCTCCGACAACATCGAGAAGTCAGTCGAGATGCGCTCCAACGTGGTCAGAACCTGATCCTTCAACGCGGCTTCCATCGCGGCCAGCGACATGTTGGCCTGATCGTCGTCGTCGTCATCGTCGTCATTATTCAGTGGGTTGCCGTCGGCATCCAGCTCAGGGCCAGTGTCCTTAGCTGGTTTTGCCGCCTGCACCGCCGAAGTGTCGACAACGGGTTCTTCGACGCCACCATCTTCGTCCATTTGGTTGCCAAAGGTGGCCTCCAGATCAATGACGTCGCGCAGCAGAATGTCTTCGGACAGAAGTTCGTCGTGCCAGATGGTGATCGCCTGGAAGGTCAGCGGGCTTTCGCACAGACCGGCGATCATGGTGTTGCGACCTGCTTCAATCCGCTTGGCGATGGCAATCTCGCCCTCGCGGCTCAGCAGTTCGACGCTGCCCATCTCGCGCAGATACATGCGCACCGGGTCGTCGGTACGATCGAGTTTTTCAGTAGCGGCCCCGGCCAGCGCAACCTCACGATTGCTGTCCGTGGTCGTCAGCTCGGTCGAGCCTTTGTTCTCTTCTTCTTCGGCCTCTTCATCTTCGATGATGTTGATGCCCATCTCGGACAGCATCGACATAACGTCTTCGATCTGTTCCGAGCTGACCTGATCAGGCGGCAGAACCTGATTCAGCTGGTCATAGGTGATGTAGCCTTTCTCGCGGGCCTCGGCGATCATCTTCTTGACCTGGGCCTGGCTCATGTCCAGCGAGATTTCCTGTTCCTGCTCGTCTGATTTGCGATCTTCGGACGTGTCTTTGGCGGCCATTCAATGCTCCTGCAGGGATGGGTGATTCGTTTGAACCGAATCATTAGCGCGTAGAAGTGATTCGGCCACCCGTTTACCCGTTTTTCTTTTCCAGTGCCTTACGAAAACACCACTTTACCGGCGTTTCCGCTCAAAATTGATACCTGACATGATCGCCTGAAACGCATCTTTCTCGTCTCGGTTGATTCGCGCGCCGTTGTCAGCGACGTCAAACACGGCCCTGTCTTCATTCTGGCTGCGGCTTGTGCGGTTGCGCTCTTCGGCGGCTTGCGCCAGCCGATAAGTCAGCGCCTCATCAGCAAGATCAGACAGTTCCTCTGCAGCTTCGGCAATCTCAGCATCCAACCCCCGGAGCGCTTTGATCTTTGCGAGTTCCTCGGCCAGCGTCATCTCGGCCTTTTCAACGTCGCCTGGTTTGTACACACAGGGGATTACTGCGACATGGCGAAGGGCCAGCAGGTTTTCAAGGGCACCGGGGCCCAAAGTTTCGGCAATGTGGTCTTTCAGATGGTCAGGATCGTCAATCGCATGACGCAAAATGGCGTGCCGCAGGGCTGAATGGTCAGGGTCGCGGCACTCCATCTCTTCAAGTTCATGCTCGAACTGAATGACGACCTGCGGGTTTAGGGCGGCGATGGCCAAAATGGCGGCTTCACGCAACTGAATCTCGGCATTTTCGGAGGAGGCCAGAAACGAGGCCCGCGCCCCCGCTGTTGCAGGCTGTTTCTGTGGCTGCCATTTCCCGCGCGGCTGCCATTGCCTGTTCTGGGGCTGTCGCTGCGGGCGGAACAATTGCCAGCGAAGGTCTTTAATCTCCTGCCCGTAATGCGACCGGATCGACGGGTCTCGGATCAGCTTGATCTTGTCGCGCAGTATTTTGTCCAGCGCGGCCTTGCGTTCGGGGCTGTCGAACACCTTGCCTTCGGTCTCGCGCTGCCACAGCAGTTTAACCATGGGGATGGCCCCATCCAGCACCGCCTGTACCGCCCCTGCCCCCTCGGCGCGCAGCAGGTCATCGGGGTCCTTGCCCTCGGGCATCAGAGCGAACCGCAGAGATTTCCCGGCCTCCAGCAGCGGCAGAGCCAAATCAACCGCCCGCATGGCGGCGCGCAGACCTGCCGTATCTCCATCCAGCGCGATGATCGGCTCGTTCGAGATGCGCCACAACAATTGCAACTGATGCTCGGTGATCGCGGTGCCAAGCGGTGCGACCGACGCCCCAAACCCAGCCTCGGCCAGCGCAATCACGTCCATATAGCCCTCGGCCACGATCAGAGGCTGCCCCTTACCTGCCGCCTGCCGAGCGGGGCCGTGGTTATAGAGACTGCGGCCTTTGTCGAACAATTCGGTCTCGGGCGAGTTCAGATACTTGGCGTTGTCATTCGGGTCCATAGCCCGCCCGCCAAAGGCAATACACTGCCCGCGCGAATCGCGGATTGGGAACATGATCCGGTTTCGGAACGTATCGTAGGGCTTCTTGCCCTTATTAGACGGCTTGGCCAAACCGGCTGCCAGGATCAAATCTTCCCCGACGTTCTTGCCACGCAAATGATCCCAAAGCGCCTGCCAGCCATCCGGTGCGAAACCAATCTCCCAACGTTCCAGTGCCTGCGTGTCCAGACCTCGGCGCGCAAGATAGTCGCGCGCCGCGCCCCCTGCCCCGGTTTTCAGTTGCAAGCGGAAGAATTGCACCGCCTGCTCCATCACTTCGGCCAGTTGCGAGCGGCGATCCTGCTTTTCCTGAGCCTTGGGATCGCGCGCGGGCATCGGCATCCCGGCCTCGCGCGCGAGTATCTCGACCGCCTCTATGAACGAGACATTTTCGGTCTCTTTCACAAAGCTGATCGCGTCACCTTTGGCGTGGCAGCCAAAGCAGTAATAGAACCCCTTCTGGTCATCGACATGGAAAGACGCGGTCTTTTCATGGTGAAACGGACACGGTGCCCACATGTCCCCCTTGCCTTGGTTCGACTTACGCTGATCCCACATGACCTTGCGCCCGACGACCTGAGACAAGCTCAGTCGGGTGCGCAGTTCATCGAGAAATCCGGGGGGCAATGACATTGCTCAAACCTGCCAGAAATGAAAACGCGCGCCAAGGGGATGGCGCGCGATTGTCCACAAGGAATTCGCCATCCTGTGGATTATTGTTGCAGACAAAGCTCCAACCAAGCCGCTCCGAGATCCTTTTTTCGGACGTCACGCATCTTTTGCTCGTAAACCCAAGGAGTGATCAGCGGGATAGCGTTATTGTAGTTTTCGGGCCAAGTCGGCCCACTATCCGCCACCGCCTGCGGCACGTCGCGTTCTTTCACCTTGTCAAGCCGTGCCTTTTGGATCGCTGCAACGACATCTGCCTGATATTGGCAACTTTGTTCTTTGGTTTCCTCAGCGGCCAAAGATGTGGCCGACAGCAAAATGGCCGCAACGGCGGTACGCAACATGGGGGTCTCCGGAATCGTTTCTTCCGCAGCAGCTTACTCGCCCGCGGCAGTGCCCGCTATCACCCTTTTCGTCGAAAGTGCTTATTTGCGTTGGTGGGGCGTCCAGACACCCCACCAAACATAGTGTCAAAGACCCTTGGCACGGTAACTCTTCGAAACCCGATCAATGGCCACAATATAAGCCGCCGTCCGCAGATCCTCGACATCATCGCGTGAATGCCAAACTTCACGCATGGACTGGTAGGCAATGCGCATCGTGTCGTCGAGGCCCGACCGTACCAGCTCCAACTCATCCGCACCCTTGAGGTATTTGGCCTTGAAGTCAGGGGACATCGACCACGCATCGCCCAAATAGCGATCGAGGCGCTGCAGTTCGCTGACAATCAACTCGTGACGCGCCTCTTCCTGACGGCGCTGCATCCGGCCAAAGCGGATATGGCTGAGGTTCTTGACCCATTCGAAGTAAGACACTGTCACACCACCGGCATTTGCGTACATGTCGGGAATGATCACTGTGCCCTTCTTGCGCAGAATCTCATCGGCACCGGCCGTCACAGGGCCATTCGCAGCCTCGATGATCAATGGTGCCTTGATCCGGTCGGCGTTGGTCAGGTTGATGACCCCTTCAAGCGCCGCTGGGACGAGAATGTCGCATTCCGCTTCAAGAACCGAAGCACCTTCGGCGGAATGCGTGGCATCTGGATAATTTTTGACGCCCCCGTGCTTGACGATCCATTGACGTACGGATTCCACATCGATGCCGTCGGGGTTATACAAAGCGCCATCCCATTCGATGATGCCGACGATCTTGGACCCGTCTTCTTCGCTCAGGAATTTCGCGGCGTGGTAACCCACGTTTCCGAGCCCCTGAACCACAACGCGTTTGCCATCGAGCTTGCCCGAAAGCCCCGCTTTCTGGACATCTTCGGGGTGACGGAAAAACTCGCGCAGGGCGTATTGAATACCCCGACCGGTCGCCTCAACCCGCCCGGCGATCCCGCCAGCGTTCAACGGCTTGCCCGTGACACAGGCCCGCGCGTTGATATCGGTGGTGTTCATGCGTGCATACTGGTCAGCCATCCAGGCCATCTCACGCTCACCTGTGCCCATATCAGGCGCAGGCACGTTCTGAGACGGATTGATCAAGTCGCGCTTAGCCAGTTCATAGGCGAAACGCCGCGTGATCTGCTCCAGTTCATGCTCCTCGTATTTTCGTGGATCAATGCACAGCCCGCCTTTCGACCCGCCAAAGGGCGTTTCAACAAGCGCACATTTGTAGGTCATCAGCGCCGCCAGCGCTTCGACTTCGTCTTGGTTCACGGCCAAGGCGTAGCGAATTCCGCCCTTAACCGGCTCCATATGCTCGGAATGAACCGAACGATACCCTGTAAATGTATGAATCTCGCCCCTCAGACGCACGCCGAACCGCACCGTGTAGGTGGCGTTACAGACTCGAATTTTCTCTTCCAAGCCTGGTGGCAGGTCCATCAGGGACGCCGCCCTGTTGAACATCAGGTCCACACTCTCGCGAAAGCTGGGTTCTTTAATGGCCGTCATTTAATCCTCCGTGCCAACGAACGACTTGCGTTCTGACTTTTTGTCGCACCCAATCTTCAAACGATCAATAATTAAGCAGAAATAAAACCCGAAAAAGATGATGAAATTTCCGAGATCGGCACTGAGTCGCGAATCTCGGTCCGTGTCGACGGGATTGTCGACCACACGACAACAGAACCATGTAGGCCCCTCAAATTATCCCTCTTTTGCCTGCAAACCGGCCAACTCAGTGGCTTTTTTGCCCAAATCCCGCCACGTTTCGGCGTTAATTTTGGGTTTAAGTTTCCCTTAGCACTTTCGATGTCTGTCTAGAGAGGTCGCCAGTATGTCAATGCGCAAATTTAAGTGCCGCACTGCAAGATTTGATAATGCAGCCTTGTCGGCTCATCGTTTCGCACGGGACGAAGATGGCGGGGTGTTCACGATCTTCGTGTTAGCAGGCTTTATCCTCATCCTTGCTACGGCTGGCATCGGCGTGGACATTATGAACTTTGAACGCGACAGGGCCAGCCTGCAGGGTGCGCTGGACCGAGGGGTACTTGCTGCGGCTAATGTGAAACAGCCCCTTCCCCCGAAGGAAGTCGTCAAGTCCTACATTGAAAAGTCCGACGTCCGCGGCAAACTGGTCGGAGAACCAGTCGTCGACGATCAACCTGATATTGGCGCAAGAAAAGTCACAGCAAATGCTGAAGTCGAAGTAAAAACACACTTCATGTATTTTTTTGGATACCCGACGTTGACGGCTTCGGTCACGAGCGTCGCAGAAGAGTCGATTGGATCTATCGAAATCTCTCTGGTTCTGGATATCTCCGGGTCGATGAAAGATCCGTCTGCTACGACCAAGAAAGACGAAGATGGCAATCCAGTTGACAAAGATGGAAATATTGTTGGGGAGGGTGAGACGCCCGCCTACCTGACAAAGCTTGAAGCGCTTCAAGATGCGGCCACGAAATTTGTGGCCACGATGTACGCAAAAGAGAACCCTGAGAAAATCTCGATCTCGATCATACCCTATTCACATCAGGTGAATGCAGGAGCAAATATTCTTAGCAATATGACAGGGGTATCGACTGAGCACACCTACTCGCATTGCGTGGATTTCAAGGAAGCTGACTTTAGCGAAAACTATATTGACCCAGCACGGCCACTCAATCGCGCTGCGCATTTTGACTTCAGTAACTACGGAGACCGATACTCGTCTGAAGCGTCCGATCCCTTTAACTGTCTAGTCCGGGCGGGCAGCCCCATCACCCCGGTCACAAATGACATCGACGCCCTGAACAAACAAATTGCAGCTCTGACTCATGGAGGAAATACCTCGATCGAAATCGGCGTCAAATGGGGTGCCGCGTTGCTGGATCCCCAGTTCCGGCCCGTAATAACCAAGCTATCGCAGCAGAACGTCGTCCCGAGTGAGTTCAGCAGCCGGCCAAGGGCCTATGAGTCCAATGTAAAAAAGGTCTTGATTGTTATGACCGACGGCGCGAACACTGAGCATTGGGAGATCAATGACGGCTTTCGCAGCGGCCCTTCTGATGTCTGGTACAACCCCAATGGTACTTTTGACAAAAGGGTTTGTCACAGAACTTGGTGGGGGCGATCCTGCAGCACTGTACGTGCCTCGGGCGAGTACAGCGTGCAAATCTCGGAAAATCCGCCAGAGTATTTTTATACCCGACAGGGGACCCGGGAGCATTCTGTACCCTATGAAGAGGAAGGCACCCCTGAAGCGGAAGCCGCCTCTGTTCGTCTGAGCTATGCGGAATTGTGGAATAAGGTGAACCTAGACTGGAATGCCAGATGGAACTACGGCCCATGGAATGGGAGAGATCAGAGTTCGCGGGACTGGCACAGCGGGGCCTACACCACGGTCCGTTCTGGCACCAAAGACACACGAACGAAGAGTATCTGTGACGCCCTCAAGACGCAGAAGAAAGTCGAAATCTATGGCATTGCTTTCGAAGCACCTGAAGAAGGGGCTGAAATAATCAAATACTGCTCCAGCGGAGAAGGCTTCTATTTCAAGGTCAAAGATGGCGGCGCTCTGGATGATGGCACTGAAGGAGGCGATAATCTTTCACTGGCTCAGGCGTTTGAAACCATCGCTGCGTCCATTAAACAACTGAGGCTGACGCAATGATCCGCAGCCTGCTAAAAAAAATAGTTAGGTTAAAACGGGCTGAAGACGGTTCGGTGACCGTTGAGTTCGTCATACTGTTTCCGCTTTACATGTTCTTTATTCTGAGTGTCATCGAATACTCTCTGGTCACTATTCAACAGGCAATGCTGGATCGCTCCATGGACTTGGTCGTGCGAGATATTCGCCTTGGGGTCAATTTGGATGACTTCGGACACGATACCATCAAGGATGCCATCTGCGATGAGATGCTTGTGATGCAAAAATGCTCGGACAACTTGCTATTGCAGATGATTGTTCAGGATCCTTACTCCGGCTTGAGTTTTCCGGCCAATGCGACTTGCGTAGACAGAGAAGCAGAAGTTCAGCCCACCACCGAATGGCAACCCGGCGGCTCGAATGCACTGATGATCTTGCGTGCCTGTGCAAAGGTCGACCCGCTTTTCCCGACGACTAAAATGGGCCGGGCTGTATCAGGCGACGATGGTCTGATCACGCTTACATCAACGACGACCTTTGTTCAGGAGCCTTAAGATGGAGCGTCTTTATTCACGTATCCGATCCGCGATTGGCACTTTCTCTGGCCGCGAAAACGGTAGCCTGACAGTAGAGTCGATAATAATTTTTCCTGTCCTCGTTTGGGCAGTAACACTTACGTATACGTATTTCGACGGCTTTCGTGAAAGCACCGCCAATGTCAAAGCCGCGTATACGGTAAGTGATTTGATCTCGCGTGAGGGTGAGGTTGAACTCACCGACACCTACGCAACGTCCATGTATATGGTATTCAATCAAATGGTGCGCAACAATTCGCCTTTGAAAATGCGTTTGTCCTACGTCAGGTTCGAAAAAGGCGGGGAAGGCGAAGAAGACGACACCTATACCATCTTGTGGACGACACGTTGCGGATATGCGGAAGCCTGGTCCGACGACGAAATTGATGAGTTGAGTGAACTTCTGCCAGAGATGGCCGATTTGGATACTCTGATCATTGTTGAAACATCAAAAGACTATGTTCCAATTCTCAAGACAGGTTGGTTGAACAGAGACCATCAATTCGACAATATGGTTTTCACGCGCCCGCGTTTTGCACCTAAGATTGATGACGATTTTTCACCTGTGTTTTGTTCCCAGGAAGCAACGCCAGTAGCAACTGGAGCATAAATTTAACTTCGGCGGCTGTAGTCATGCCGCCGACCCCTACTCGGCGCCCGAACCGCCACCATAACCCCGGTGCCCAACTGTTTTCAGCGCTTTCCTTGGTTTTTAGAAGAAATCCATTTGATGGCTTGAACGCAAACACGCCTTGATCGATGGCTTCTATATCTTCGACCTTTGCGATCAGCCGCCCTGCCCCGGTTCTCAGCTCGGTCTGTGTTAGTTCAATCGTGTCTTTCGTCGCGATCCACATTCGGTGAGCAAGCCAAAAAGCTGCGCCGCTGACTGCCAGTAAGAACAGCTGCCACCAAGGTTCCGGGGG
This sequence comes from Ruegeria sp. AA6, assembly GCF_056542865.1. NCBI lineage: Bacteria > Pseudomonadati > Pseudomonadota > Alphaproteobacteria > Rhodobacterales > Roseobacteraceae > Ruegeria > Ruegeria sp. AA6. The sequence goes on along the minus strand of NZ_JBQGAN010000001.1, from coordinate 161,468 downwards.
CTGCGCGAGAGCGACATATACAGCCAGAAACCCCACAATGCTCAGCATCCCAACGCCCAACCAGCGTCTAGAAGGTGAAGGTCGAATTGTGGCCAGTACGTCTTGTTGCATGTGATCCCTTGCTGTTTTCCTTTTGGTGTAGCGACTTTGATACCGAAATGACAGGGGGGCATATTTTCGCACATTCAGCGTTCTTTTCTGCCGATTGACGCCTTCTGCGGCAAGCATACATGCTGCGCGTAGCTTCAGGAGATCATCATGTCTTTGCGACCGACCTTAGAGACCCGAAAAGCCGTGCCTACAATGGAAGGTGCGGGCGTCAAACTGCATCGTGCTTTTGGGTTCCAGGACCCATCAGAGCTCGACCCGTTTCTGCTGTTTGACGATTTCCGCAATGATCGACCGCAGGATTTTCAGGCCGGGTTCCCCTGGCATCCCCATCGCGGGATCGAAACGATCACCTATGTTCTGGCCGGAACGGTCGAACACTCGGATTCTCTGGGCAACAGTGGAACGCTGGGCGCGGGGGATGTCCAATGGATGACGGCCGGATCTGGCATTCTGCATCAGGAGATGCCAACAGGTAACCAGTCGGGCCAGATGCACGGGTTTCAGCTTTGGGGCAACCTACCGTCGGCGCAGAAGATGACTGCTCCGCGCTATCAGGACGTCCAGGGCAAGGATATTCCCGAAATCACTGATGATGACGGCACGACGGTACGCGTAATTGTGGGTGAGTTCTGGGGTAAGACCGGCCCAGTCGATGGGATCGCCGCCGATCCGCAATATCTGGACATCCAGATACCCGCGGGGGTGAAAAAGACCTTTCGGATCGACACTTATCGCCGCGCCTTCGCCTATGTGTTTGAAGGACAGGCCGCCTTTGCCGATGCCTCTCAGCCTGCGGGGGTTCTTCTGGAAAAAGAAGTCGCCGGGCAAGAAGTCAACATCCGGGATATGTCAGGCAACCGGACATTGGTTCGTTTTGGCACCGGAGATGAGATCACGGTTCAAGCTGGCCCCGAAGGTGTGCGGTTCCTGCTGATCTCAGGCGCGCCGATTGCCGAGCCCGTCGCCTGGCATGGCCCGATCGTGATGAACACTCGGGCAGAACTTGAACAAGCCTTTCGCGAACTGCGAAACGGAACGTTCATCCGCCCGGCACACTAGGCCGAAACCGACCGTCGGACCATGTCCCAATAGACCTGTTCGACCTCGTCCAGTGACAGCCGCCCACCAGCGCGATACCAGGTCATCACGCCATTCAGCATGGCAATGACAGCCAGCGTGGCGATCTTGGTATCCGCGATATCGAACAAACCTCCCTCCTGCCCCGTACGCAGGATGGCCTCGAGGGCATTTTCGTAAGTGCCGCGCAGGGCTTCGATTTCGGCGAAATTGTCGGGCGTCAGGTTGCGCAGCTCCATGTACGCGATGAACACTTCGTCAGGTCGTTCCAGATGGAAGCGAATATGGAAGCCAACGAACTGGCGCAATGCCTCGGTCGCATCCGCAGGCTGACCCAATTCCTTGTACGCCAATAACAAATCCTGCATGTGCTCATGCATCAGACGGAACAAGAGGCTTTGCTTGTCGGGGGTGTAGTTATACAGTGCCCCGGCTTGCACACCGACCTCGGCCGCGATCTGGCGCATGGAAACCGCCGCATAGCCATGACGGGCAAATAACCCCAGTGCCGCCTTGCGGATACGCGGGCCGGTGATATCTGAATGTGATCCTTGTGTACGTGCCATCGCCTCACCGTATCTGAACGTATGTTCAAATAGAACCCTGCTTGAAAGAACCAAGTAAAAGATGCATCACAGAGACATTCGACCTTGAAAGGGTTCCGCATGAAGCCTTTGCCTTTTCTGATCCTGATCCTTACCTGCGCCGGGTGCGCTGACTTCCCGGAATTGGAAGGGCGCGAATTGCCCGAGCTCAAGTCAGCCCGTTACCCCGCACTTGTTCCCCTGCAGGAAAACCTGGGGCCTCCTGTCGATCCGATAAATGAGGCAGCCGAGGTAGAAGAAGACCTGATCGCGCGACGCGAAGCGCTCGAGAAAAAGTCACAAGAACTGCAGAACGCGGAAATTAACTGACCAACTGTGATTCCAAGCTCGTCCGGGACAGCGACGCATTGCACCCTAGCGCCGAACCCGCTAAGGCAGCGCTGAACGGGCAGCAGGCCCGAAACCACGGAAATATTCGAGCGGAAAGGAACCCACGGGATGACACAGGCGCTGCGGCTGGGAATTGCGGGCTTGGGAACGGTTGGCGTGGGTGTCGTAAAGATCATCCGTCGCCATGCGGATCTATTGCAAGCACGCACGGGCCGACCGATTGAGATTGTCGCAGTCTCGGCACGTGATCCGAACAAAGATCGTGGTGTGAACCTGTCGGACTATGCGTGGGAAACTGACTCAGTAGAGCTGGCCAAGCGTGATGATATCGACGTGTTCGTCGAGCTTATCGGAGGCGAGAACGGTCCGGCGAAAGCTTCGGTTGAGGCGGCACTGGCCACTGGCAAGGATGTTGTCACAGCGAACAAGGCCCTGCTGGCAATCCACGGTCAGGAACTGGCCGAAAAGGCCGAGGCAGCGGGCCGCGTGATCCGGTTCGAGGCCGCCGTTGCAGGCGGTATCCCGGTAATCAAATCTCTGACCGAAGGGCTGGCCGGGAATGAGATTACCCGCGTCATGGGCGTTATGAACGGCACCTGCAACTATATCCTGACCCGGATGCGGTCGCAGGGACAGGGCTATAACGCCCTGTTCGAAGAATGCGCTCAGCTGGGGTATCTTGAGGCCGATCCTAATCTCGACGTTGGCGGCATTGACGCAGCGCATAAGCTGGCGCTGCTGTCTTCGATCGCATTCGGAACAAAACCGAATTTCGATGGCATCCAGATCGAAGGCATTCAGCAGATCACCCTGGAAGACATTCATCAGGCCGACGACATGGGCTATCGCATCAAGTTGTTGGGCGTAGCACAACGCTCGGCGCGCGGGCTTGAGCAGCGGATGCAGCCTTGTCTGGTGCCAAGCAGCTCGCCTCTGGGTCAGTTGGAAGGCGGCACCAATATGGTGGTGATTGAATGCGACGCGGTTGAGCAGGTCGTTCTGCGTGGCCCCGGTGCCGGCGAAGGCCCCACCGCCAGCGCCGTGATGGGCGATGTCTGCGATCTGGCACGTGGGCTGCACATCCCAACTTTTGGACGCCCTGCGACCTCGCTTCAGGATGCGAAACCTGCCGTGACCGGGTTGCCTGCCCCCTACTATCTGCGTCTTGCGCTGTTCGACAAACCCGGCGCGCTGGCCAAAGTGGCTGCCATTCTGGGCGACGCAGGCGTGTCTATCGACCGGATGCGTCAGTACGGCCACACCGAAAGCACCGCGCCGGTTTTGATCGTAACGCACAAAACAACTCGCGCCACGCTGGATGTTGCTCTGGAAGGGTTGCGTGACACCGATGTAGTCGCCGAAGAGCCCGTTGCATTGCGCATCGAAGAGGTTTGCCCCTTGCGGCCTGCCTGAAACGCAGGATATGCCGGACAAAACGCCTTTACTGACCTGAGGATACCGAACATGAGTGCTGCCAAAGTAGATTTCAACGACCGCCTATTGTCTCTGGGCCTTGCACGGGTGGCAGAACAGGCCGCATTGGCTTCGGCCTCTCTTGTTGGTCGTGGCGACGAAAAGGCCGCCGATCAGGCCGCCGTGAACGCGATGCGTGAACAGCTGAACCTGCTGGACATTGCGGGCGTCGTGGTCATCGGCGAAGGCGAGCGCGACGAAGCGCCGATGCTGTATATCGGCGAAGAGGTTGGCACAGGTAACGGCCCCGGCGTTGATATCGCATTGGACCCGCTGGAAGGCACCACGCTGACCGCCAAAGACATGCCCAACGCACTAACCGTGATTGCCATGGGGCCGCGCGGTTCGATGCTGCATGCACCTGACGTGTATATGGACAAGCTTGCGATTGGGCCTGGCTTTGCTGACGGCATTGTTAATCTGGACATGACGCCGCGCGAACGTGTTGAGGCCTTGGCCAAGGCCAAGGGCTGCGAACCCGCTGATATTACGGTTTGCATTCTGGAACGCCCTCGTCACGAAGCGATGATCGCGGAAGTACGCGAGACCGGCGCTTCGATCCGCTTGATCACCGATGGTGATGTGGCCGGTGTGATGCATTGTGCCGAAAGCGAAGAAACCGGTATTGATATGTACATGGGTCAAGGCGGCGCACCCGAGGGCGTTCTGGCTGCCGCTGCGCTGAAATGCATGGGTGGACAGATCTTTGGTCGCCTGCTGTTCCGCAATGACGACGAACGCGGTCGTGCCGCCAAGGCGGGCATCACGGATCTGGATCGAGTGTATTCGCGGGACGAGATGGTCACCGCAGATGTGATCTTTGCAGCGACTGGCGTCACCGGCGGCTCGCTATTGCCGCGCATCAAGCGTGAGCCCGGTTGGGTTGAGACGACTACGCTGTTGATGCGGTCGAAAACCGGCTCGGTTCGTCGCATGTCTTACCGCACACCGATGTGGCCGCACAACGAAGCATAAGCGGCTTGCGCCGCTGGCTTCGGCGCGAGTATTTGTGAAAAGATGAAGAGGCCGGGTCCGAAAGGGTCCGGCCTTGGTCTATGGAGGCAGAGCATTGAGTTTTCTGGGCGTTGAGCAATCATTGAATGGACGGCGTTGGGTTGGTCCTTCGGCGGAAACCGAGCGTGCCACGGAAATGCTGGTGCAACAGGCGGGGCTGCCTCGGGCCGTGTGTCAGGTTTTGGCCCGCAGGGGAGTTCCGGCGATAGAGGCGCCGGGTTTTCTGGACCCAAAGTTAAAGGAGCTGCTGCCCGATCCGCGTGCGATGAAGGATATGGAAAAGGCCGCCACCCGTTTCTTGTCCGCTGTCCGGAACAAACAACGGATCGCTGTATTCGCAGATTACGATGTGGATGGCGGCAGTTCTGCGGCTCTGTTGCTTGTTTGGCTACGGCAGATGGGTTTACAGGCGACCTTGTATGTGCCCGACAGGATTGACGAAGGCTATGGCCCCAACGTCCCTGCCATGCAGGAATTGGCAGCCAACCACGATCTGATTATTTGCGTCGATTGTGGAACGCTGAGCCATGAGCCCATTGCTGCTGCCAAAGGCGCGGATGTGATTGTTCTGGATCACCACTTGGGCGGTGAAACCCTGCCCGACTGCGCCGCCGTCGTGAACCCCAACCGGCAGGATGAGAGCGGCGATCTGGGCTATCTTTGTGCCGCTGGGGTAGTGTTTCTGATGCTTGTAGAGGCCGGGCGGCAACTACGTGAGGCAAGTGTAAAAGGCCCTGATCTGATCAGCCTACTGGACCTTGTCGCACTTGCGACCGTGGCCGATGTTGCCCCGCTGATCGGTGCCAATCGCGCGCTGGTGCGGCAAGGGTTGAAAGTCATGGCACAACGTCAAAGACCGGGCTTGGTGGCCCTGTCAGATGTTGCGCGGATGGATTCGGCACCAAACAGCTATCACCTTGGGTTTCTGCTTGGACCGCGCGTGAATGCCGGAGGGCGGATTGGTCAGGCCGATCTGGGTGCCCGCCTGCTCAGCACCGAGTCGATGCACGAAGCCGAGGCATTGTCGCAAAGGCTGGATGAGCTGAACACCGAGCGCCGAGACATCGAAAACGCCGTACGTGCCGCGGCTCTGGAACAGGCTGAGGAACGGGGTCTGGACGCGCCGCTGGTTTGGGCCGCGGGAGAAGGCTGGCATCCGGGTGTCGTCGGCATTGTGGCATCGCGGTTGAAGGAAAGCGCGAACCGCCCGGCGATTGTCATCGGTTTTGACGGGGATGAGGGCAAAGGGTCTGGTCGTTCGATCTCGGGCGTTGATTTGGGCGCTTCCATCCAGCGGCTGGCGGCCGAAGGGCTTTTGGTCAAAGGCGGCGGTCACAAGATGGCGGCGGGCTTGACCGTGATGCGTGACCAACTGGAACCCGCGATGGAACGGCTCAGCGAATTGCTGGCTAAACAGGGCGCGGGCGAAGGCGGGCCCGCCGATCTTAAGCTGGAAGGTACCCTGATGCCGGGCGCAGCCACGGTTGATCTGATAGAACAGATCGAAAAGGCGGGTCCTTTTGGGGCCAGCGCCCCTGCCCCGCGGTACGCCCTGCCTGACCTGCAGGTGCGGTTTGCCAAACGCGTAGGAGAATCCCATCTGAAACTGTCTTTATCCGATGGTGTAGGTGGTGGTCTGGACGCGATCTCATTTGGCGCGTTTGACGGTCCACTGGGTGAAAAGCTGTCAAATCATGGCGGCGCGCGCTTTCATTTTGCCGGGCGACTTGAGGTCAACACCTGGGGTGGACGTCAAAGCGTACAGCTGAGACTTGAGGACGCGGCAGAAGCTATTTAGCCCCGATTTCCGCCCCAACAAAAAACTTTCACATCCCTGCATTTTTCGGCTTGCGGGGGGGTGAGGTAAACCGTAAAAGGCCCTCCACAAGCCAGCGTGGCCCGTTCGTCTATCGGTTAGGACGCCAGGTTTTCAACCTGGAAAGAGGGGTTCGATTCCCCTACGGGCTGCCACTTGTGCTTGTTTGGACCAAATGGCCCGTTCGTCTATCGGTTAGGACGCCAGGTTTTCAACCTGGAAAGAGGGGTTCGATTCCCCTACGGGCTGCCATTTTCCTCATATCCCGAACTTGTCGCGGCACAGATCTGTGATCTGCCCCCAGATGGATTTGAATTCCGGCGTGTTTTCCGCTGCATAGTGGAAGTTCTTCATCATACCGGTCAGCTGCGTGAACACCTGCCGAACTTCGGCCTTATCCGCGAACGCGGCCGTTGATTGGGTTACCTCGTAGACCAGCTTGAACGTCATCTTCTGACGCTCAAGCGGAACAGTTGCATCCACCTTGTCGAACGCGTCCTGCTGTAGATAAACCATGTCCACGAACAGCGCCTTTTGCTGGGTGACAAAGTCGTCGATGGTGACACCTTCTTCGCCCGTCACCTGCATCATCTGATCGACCTGTTCGCCTTTTTCGATAAGGTCCAGCAGGTCACGGACCTTGCCTGTCCAGCCGGGTTCGGCGTTTTTGTCGTACCAGTCTGACAGCTGATCCGTATAGCGCGACCAACTGAGCATCGGGTCGACGGCGGGGTAAAAGCGCTTGTAGGCGCGCTCGGACGACAGGCCGAGGAAGCATTTTACGGTCGACAGGGTCGACTGCGTGACCGGCTCATCAAAGTTGCCGCCCGCAGGTGAGACAGTACCAATCAGGGTCAGACTGCCCAGATCGCCGTCATTCGTTTTCACCGCGCCGGCACGCTCGTACAGGCCCTTGATCGAGCTTTCCAGATAGGCTGGGAACCCCTCTTCGCCCGGGATTTCCTCAAGCTTGCCAGAGGTTTCGCGCATTGCCTGCGCCCAGCGGCTGGTGCTGTCCGCGATCAGCAGCACGTCATAACCCATCTGGCGGTAATATTCGCCCAGCGTGATGCCTGTAAAGATCGACGCCTCACGCGCGGCGACTGGCATAGACGACGTATTGCAGATGATAATCGTCCGATCCATCAGGCTTCCGCCCGTTGTCGGGTCGGTCATCTTGGGGAATTCGTGAATCGTTTCAACGACTTCACCCGCACGTTCTCCGCAGGCCACGACGATCACGATGTCCACCTTTGCGTTCCGCGCGATCAGGTTTTGCAGCACTGTTTTGCCCGCCCCGAACGGCCCCGGAATACAGGCCGTACCCCCGCGCGCGATGGGGAAGAACGTGTCGATCAGGCGCTGCGATGTCAGAACCGGCTCGGTTGGATACAACCGTTCAGACAGCGCGCGTTTCAGAATATTCTCGGGCAGAGGCCGCCGCACCGGCCATTTCTGCGACAGGGTCAGAGTATGCTCTCCGCCCTGCGCGTCCTCAAGCCGTGCCACGATGTCGTGGATGGTGGCGGCCCCCTTCTGGACCCATACGACCTTGTAGTCGCCGACCCAATTGAAGGGCAGCATGATCTTGTGGTTGAAATGCCCCTCGGGCACCGTCCCGATACTGTCGCCTGCAGTGACAGTATCCCCAACCTTGACCGAGGGCGTGAACGACCACTTCGCCTGCTCATCCAACGGCGCCACGTCCGCCCCGCGTGGCAGGAAGGTGCCAAACTCAGCCGCCACCTTGGGCAGAGGCGATTGCAAGCCGTCAAACACCTGCCCCAGCAGACCCGGCCCCAGTTCAACCGACAGTAATTGCCCCGACTGTTCCACCGGGTCACCCACTGCTACACCATCGGTGCTTTCATAGACCTGCACGTCCGCCGTATCGCCGCGCACGCGTAGCACTTCGGCTTTCAGACGCTCCTGACGGCCACCGGGACCGGGACGTGTGGGAAGGATGAAGACGACCTCGTTCTTGACCAGTTGGCCGGGCTGGCCCGAAGCATCGTGGTTGGCTTGGATCTGCACCAGCCCCTCTTGCACCGAGACGACACGGGCGGTGGCGGTCTGTGTGGCGGGGGTTGGGGCTGTCATGTGTATGCTCCGTCAAAGTCGATCTCGGCGGCACCGGCCATGGCCTGTTGCGCCAGATGTTCAAATCTCGTGGCCGCGTCCTGCGCGTTGCTTTGCGCCCAGCGGTCGAAAATGTTCCAGATCAGCACATAGATCGCCACGGCTTCGAAATCGAAATAGTGGCGGGCAGCGTGCCGTTTCAGTTGCTTGTGGCTGACCGACAAAAGCAGCCGTTCCAGCCCCAGAGGGTCTTCGGCATCCAGCAATTGCTTGGCCTCTTTGATCCACGGCATCGGCCCGTCCAGCCTGAAGGTCGGGTCGCTCCAGCTGGCCGGGATATGACTGCTCCAGCGTCCCATTCCAAATGTACCGGCCGGGGGACTTCCCCCCTGCTTACGCAGACGCAGCGCGGCTATGGCCGTGCGCAGGTCCATCCTTTCGACGAAGACCTTTCGCATAGTCGGCTGCGGAATATTTTTCAACGCCTCTTTGCACCGTTCAATGGCCTGCGCGTCTGTGACGTCCATGTCATAGTCGCTCCAGTTAAGAGCGTGCTCCAGCACTTGCAAAACACGGGCATCTTCCGGTGTAAGCGCCGACAGTCGCCGATCCAGCCGCAAGCGGGACAGAGGCGGCTGTTTGGCGACAAACAATCGTTCCGAGCCCGGCAGGCTGCTGATCAGCGCGATATAGGCGTCGGGGTCCGGCATGTTACCGGATCACCCCTTCCAGCACGGCGCGGAAACGGGGTTGCAAGTGTTCCATCAACAGTGAGGCGACGGCCTTGTCTGTCAAATCCAGAACCACACCCTGATCTTCGGCCCGGACCCGAATACCATCCTGCGCGTCGTCCGAGGCATGCAGTTCCACCTGTTCACGCAACATTTCGGCGGTCAGGCCCAGGACGTATTTGGTCAGCTTGCCGGATTGGATGTCATCGGCGTTTTGCTTTATGTCCTCTTGCGTGGCGACCTTGGCGGGCAGGATGACCTGCATCTTGCCGTCCAGATTTGCGCCCTCGGCCGCACGTCCCACAACCTCAAGGATCATTTGTTTCAACAGGTCCGGTTCAGCCATTTCCTTGGTGACAAGGCGTTCGACATCTTCGCGGAACCGATCCGTCAGCCCCGCCTTCATTGTCAGAACAGCATCGCGCATGGCTGTGTTGAGCGCCTCTTCTCCGGCTGCGCGATAACTGTCTGACTCACTGCGGGCCTTCTTTTGATATGCATCCGCTTCGTGTTTGGCATCGGCCAAAATCTTCGCGGCCTCGGCCTTGGCATCGGCACGCAACTTGTCCGCATCGGCTTGCCCTGCGGCCACTCCGTCACTCCGCAACTTGTCGATCAGCGCGTCGACACCGTGTGAGATCATCCCATCCTGTGCCATCAGCTAATCCCCGCGCTGATGACCAGAGCGAAGACGAATGCAAAGACGCCGAAACCTTCGATAATCGCGGCGGGTGCCAGCGACAGACCGAAGATCTCTGGCTTCTCTTTGGTCGCGTTTATCGCCGCCGCACAGGCCCGGCCCTGCCAGATACCGCAATACATCAACGCGATGCCCGACAGGATACCGATCCCGAACAGTCCACCTGCGTTTTCGGGCGTCACGTCACGGTTCAGCGTGAACATGATAACAATGCCGTAGATCACCATGGTCGAAGGAAAGGCCGAGACGCCGACGAACCGACCATAACCACCATCGGTTTCAGTCATGGCACCGATGCTCGCCATCCCGGCAATCGAACAGCCGATGGCGCTCGCGGCTGCGCCTAGTGCCATGGGGGCATATATACCCAGCCAACCCAATGTCAGAACAAGCTCATTCATTCCTGAACCTCCTTGCGGGCGAACGGGCGAAAGACGATGCCTTCGTCCGGCAGACCCCATTTAAAGAATTCGATGTAATTGAGACGCAAACCGTGGACGACGCCGCTCATCAACGCGAGGGCGAAGTTCAGGATATGGCCGACGATAAGGATCAGCAGCGCGAACAGGATGCCTGGCCCCTTCAAAGCGTGCATCACTGATACCGCCAGATCGTTGAACGTGATCGCCAGCGAGGCTGATGCCAGCCCAAGCGCGAACAGGCGCATATAGCTCAGTACGTCTCCGAACGCGCCCATCGCCCCGGCCAGAGCCTGGATACCTTCGATCAGACGCCACAGCCAATCAGTTGGCTTTTTGATCTGCCGTTCGCTGGAAAACAATAGGATGGCCACAACGCCCACGCCGAGGATCGCTGCGCCCGGCGTTGGGCTATCTCCCTTCATGTAGCCGAGCCACAAGACAAACCCGCCAATCAGCGCCGCGATCCAGCCCATATTTGCAATAGCCTTGCGTTGCCCCCAAGCGGCACGCGCAGCCAGAGCATTGGCGAGAACCAGATGCAAAACGCCCACGACAATCGAGATCATCATCATGGCCCCAAAATTGTTCAGATCGAGGATTTTGGTCTTTGCAAAGAGCGTCCCTTCGGGCGGTGACACACCAAAATAGCTGCCCACCAGAACGCCATACAGAATCGTCGCACCTGAGATGACCAGCCCGTAACGGCGCCATGAGCGTTGCTCGACGCTCCCGTCCATGCGTTTCCAGAACAGAAGCAGACCCAGCAGTATTACAGCGCCGTAACCCGCGTCGGCCACAATCATTGCAAAGAAGAACGCAAAGGAGGCTGCGACGATCACACTCGGGTCCCAGTCCTTGTAGCCGGGCACTTGATAAAACAGCGCCAAGTCCACGGCAGCACTGCGTTTTTCTGGTTGCTCCAGCAACGTGGGTGGTGAGTCATCAGGACCCGGATCTTCGATCAGAACAGCCGCATCTTTGGCTTGCGCCATGTCGAGAACTGCTTTGATACGGTCCTCGGGCACCCACCCTTGTAGGGCGAACATCGCTTGTTCGTCTCGTACCTTCTGGGTCGCATGGGCCAGTTCCGCAGCACTTTCCGCCACCGACAGGTTGCACCGCATAAGTGTCAGGTATCGCGTCTGCGCGACCCGCTCGGCCTCCAGCGCTTCTATGGCAATCTCTGCCTCTTCTAACTGCGCCTCGAGCTCGTGAATGGGCAGCGAACCCGTATGCGTTCGAGGTACCGGCAGAATGTCGTCCGCAGGTTCGTCGGGCGCGATCAGAACGGCATAAACGAAACGGTGATCCTGTTCCAGAATGGCCCAGGGCAGCGTTAGCGCCTCTAACGCATTGCGATGTTTCAGCGGCAGTTGATAGAACCACAGTCTGTTTCCGGCCAGCGCATCGTCAGGAGGGAAATCCAAATCACCCCAAGGTCGCACCTGAACAATTCGATGAGCCAGAAAGTCCCGCCTGTCCGTCATGTCGCGCGTGCGCTGCATCAGGTCCAGCACATCCTTGACGAACTGCTCCATTTCGAAGTCCAGCTCGCGCTGAGTCTGGCGGCGCGGTTCGGGCACATCTGTCAGGAAACGCAAGGCCTTATAGGCATCTCTTGCACCACGCTCGCTGATCTTTTCCGGCTCAGCAGGCGGAGGGGCCAAGGGCAGGACATGCATGCAGCCAAGCTCCTGTAATGCCTCAAGCGTCTCGGTCTTCTGCGCCGCTCGCCCCACTAGCGACAGCTTCTTGAGCCGCGCGACACTCATGGCGCCGCCTCCTGCGCGTGTTTGCGCTTGGATATCTTCGAGCGCACGACAGACTGCATTTGCTCATCGCTCAGATAGATGCGGATTTTCTTGATGTTGGCTTTAGCCCGCGGGATCAGAACCTTTTCAAACAGGTTGACGCGTTGAGTGATCGTAGCGACGGCCTTATCGAAGATTTTCACACGTTCCTCGGCCACTTTAACCCTCAAGCGCGCTTCGATCATGTCGTGCAACATCTGCGCGGCGGCATCGACCCAGTGGGGTTTAGCCAACAGAGAGTAAGGCCGCACCGCAACCTCGATCCGGTCCAGCGCAGGCATCTTGACGCCCACGACGTTGACCTCTTTGACCTTGTAATCCTTGAGTTCGACCAACCCATCCAAGTCAACACCCTGCTGCGCCAGCATCGGCAGTCTGGCCCCGATCTGTTGGGCGAGTTCCTTTACCTCACCCTCCAGACGTCGCACATCCTCGCGCGCTTTGACCCGTTCCGCCATCAATTGCTGGCGCTTCAGATCCAGCGACGGCAGGAACCGTTCATAGCTTTTCAGCTGCGTCTGCTGGCGCGCCAGTGACGATTTATTCAGCTGCAACCGCGCCATCGGCATCCTTTGGGAAATATTTGTCGACCAAGGCCTGCTTCATCAGCAATTGTTCGGGCTTAAAACACTCAGCCAGCGTTTTCCAACCCAAGTCCAACGCCTCTTCCAACGGGATCGAGACGTTGATGTCCATAAACCGCTTGCGGAACAGCGCGCCGAATTTCAGCAACTGGTGATCGTAGTCCGACAGATCAAATGCCATCGCCTGCTTCTGCGCGGCATCCCGGCTTTCCGAGTAAAACCGGATCATCGTATTCATTATCTGGCCGTGATCTTCGCGCGTGGTCTTTCCGATCACGTTCTGCTTCAGGCGCGACAGGCTGCCGAATGGGTCGATCACGCCGGAATGCAAATAAAACTGGCCTTCGGTGATATAGCCCGTGTTGTCCGGCACCGGATGGGTCACGTCATTGCCCGGCATTGTCGTCACGGTCAACACGGTGACCGATCCCCCCTTGGCATAGTCGCAGGCTTTTTCGTACCGCTTTGCCAGTTGCGAATAGAGGTCACCCATATAACCACGCTGCGAGGGCACCCGTTCCTGACTGATGCCGACCTCTTTCATCGCGTCTGCATAAGCCGTCATATCCGTCAGCAGGACCAGCACGCGCTTACCCTCTTCCACGGCAAATTTTTCGGCCACGGCCAGCGCCATGTCTGGCACCAACAAACGCTCGACCAGAGGGTCCATCGCCTGATTGACGAACATCACCGTCCGCGAGAACACGCCCGCGTCCTCAAAAGACGTGCGGAAGGTGTGGTAGTCGTCGAAGATCAGCCCCAAACCACCGAACACCACAATATCGGCATCCGCCTGAATACCGATTCGGCTGAGAAAGGCGTTGAACGGTTCGCCCGAGACCGAAAAGATCGGAATCTTCTGACTTTCGACCAGCGTATTGAACACGTCGATCATCGGCACATCGGTGCGGATCATCTTATTCGGAACCGCGCGTTCCGCGGGATTCACCGTGGGGCCGCCGATATCAATCCGCGGTTCTGAGGACAGGTCAGGTCCGCCGTCGATTGCCACCCCCGCCCCGTCAAAAACACGACCCAGAATGTTCGCCGAATACGGCGTCTGCATCGGATGCCCCAGGAAAGTCGCGGTCGCTTCGGTCGAGATACCCTTAGTGCCCGAGAACACCTGCAGCGTCACCACATCCCGGTCGATGAAGATTGCCTGCGCCAGCGTTTTATGGCCGTCGACCGTCTCGATCACCGCCAGATCGTTGAACCGTACCGCCGCGTCTGCGGACCCGTCCAGCGGCACCCTGACCTTGATCGTGTCACCCACAATTTCCAGTACACGCGTGTATTTCAACAGACTCTGGGACATTGCCTATCCTCATACGTCCAAGTGATTTTCGCTAATCGTCGCCACGGCTGCTGGTGGCATTTTTTACAATTGTGGGTGTAGCTTACAACGAATTCACAAATTGGCAACCGAGGATAAAACCGATCGCAAAAACCGGCGAGACACTCAATTACTAAAAATTTAGTTTGACACATATGCAAAAAATCGTTGATGCTTATCGCCATCCGGTTCGCGCCGGAAACCATAATCTTTGGGAGGAGACAGATGCGGAGACATCTACTTTCCGCAGTGGCGGCGGCTGCCGTCATTGCGGGGCACGGTACCGCTTGGGCCGACGAAGCCGCAGCACAACGTTGGATCGACGACGAATTCCAGCCATCTACCCTGTCGAAAGACGAACAGATGGGTGAGATGAAGTGGTTCATCGAGGCTGCACAACCCTATGCTGGCATGGAGATTAACGTCCTGTCCGAGGGCATCCCCACCCACTCGTATGAATCCGAGGTCCTGACCAAGGCGTTCGAGGAAATCACCGGCATCAAGGTAAATCACCAGATCCTTGGTGAAGGCGAAGTGGTTCAGGCCGTTCAGACACAGCTGCAGACTGGCCGGAACCTTTATGACGGATACGTCAACGACAGCGACCTGATCGGCACGCACTCGCGCCTGCAATTGGCCTATCCGCTGACCGATATGATGGCGGGCGACTGGGCGGCTACAACTTCGCCGACGCTGGATCTGGATGACTTCATGGGCATTCAGTTTACGACCGGTCCCGACGGCAAGCTGTATCAGCTGCCTGACCAGCAGTTCGCGAACCTCTACTGGTTCCGCAAGGACTGGTTCGATGATGAGGCCAACAAGGCCGCGTTCAAGGAGAAGTACGGCTATGACCTGGGCGTTCCAGTCAACTGGTCGGCCTATGAGGACATCGCCGAGTTCTTCACTAACGACGTGAAGGAAATCGACGGCGTGGCGATCTATGGCCACATGGACTACGGCAAGCGCGCGCCTGACCTGGGCTGGCGTATGACCGACGCCTGGCTGTCGATGGCCGGTGCCGGTGACGTAGGTGAACCGAACGGCGTTCCCGTCGACGAATGGGGCATCCGCATGGAAGCGGGCACCTGTAACCCTGTTGGTGCGTCCGTTTCGCGCGGTGGTGCTGCAAACGGTCCGGCCGCGGTCTATGCGATCCGCAAGTGGGACGAATGGCTGCGGAACTATGCGCCTCCGGGTGCGGCGTCTTATGACTTCTACCAGTCGCTGCCGGCGCTCAGCCAAGGCAACGTGGCCCAGCAAATCTTCTGGTACACCGCCTTTACAGCCGACATGGTGAAGCCGAAGTCCGAAGGCAACAACACCGTGGATGACGAGGGCACACCTCTGTGGCGGATGGCACCCAGCCCGCACGGCCCCTATTGGGAAGAAGGTCAGAAGGTTGGTTACCAAGACGTGGGTTCGTGGACGTTCCTTAAATCGACCCCCGAGGATCGTGCTCAGGCGGCTTGGCTCTATGCCCAATTCGTGACGTCCAAGACTGTTGACGTGAAGAAGTCCCATGTGGGTCTGACCTTCATCCGCGACAGCTCGGTCAACCACGAGTCCTTCACCGAGCGCGCACCCAAGCTGGGTGGTCTGGTCGAGTTCTACCGCTCGCCTGATCGCGTTGCATGGTCGCCGACCGGTATCAACGTTCCGGATTATCCGAAGCTGGCCCAGATTTGGTGGCAGCAAATCGGTGACGTGAACTCTGGCGCGTTTACCCCGCAAGAGGCGATGGATCGTTTGGCCGAAGAGATGGACATCACCATGGCCCGCATGCAGGCCGCGGATGAAAGCGCCGGTGTCTATGGTGGCTGTGGTCCGCGTCTGAACGAGCCGCAGGATCCTGCCTTCTGGCTGGAAAAAGCGGGTTCGCCCAAGGCCAAGCTTGAGAACGAAAAGCCGCAAGGCCAGACCGTCAACTACGACGAACTGGTTCAGCGCTGGCAGTCTCAATAAGCTAACGCAACCGGGGGTGCCGCTTCAGGCATCCCCACCCCAAAGGCCAGTGCTTTGCACTGAAGGACCGGAACTCACGGACATGATCGAATTACAAGACGCGACCAAACGGGTCGGTAACGTCATCCATATCAAACCCACGAACCTCACGCTGGAGACCGGCCATTTTAATGTGCTGCTGGGCGCGACGGGGTCGGGCAAGACCTCTTTGATCAAGATGATGGCTGGGCTGGACCCGATAGCCTCAGGCAAAGTCTTTATGGATGGGCAGGACGTGACACGGCTGAACACGCAGAAGCGGCAGATCAGCCTGGTTCACCAGTTCTTCGTGAACTACCCGCATATGACCGTCTTCGACAACATCGCCTCACCCCTGCGCGTGGCGGGCATGGCGAAGTCAGAAATCGAGGGCCGCGTGGAAGAGGCCGCTGACCTACTGCAATTGCGCCCGATGTTGCACCGCCGCCCTCATGAGCTTTCGGGTGGCCAACAACAGCGAACGGCGCTGGCCCGCGCGATTGCCAAGGAAAGCCGCGCGGTGTTCCTTGATGAGCCGCTGGCCAACCTTGATTACAAACTACGCGAAGAACTTCGCGAGCAATTGCCCGACCTATTCGCAGGTCGCGGGGCCGTGGTGGTCTACGCGACTTCAGAACCCGAAGAGGCCCTATTGTTGGGTGGCTACACTGCCCTCATGGAGGATGGCCGGGTCACACAATTCGGCCCCACCGCAGACATCTACCGCAATCCCGAAAACATTGCCGCCGCACGGGTCTTCTCGGACCCACCGATCAACGTGGCTCGTATCACCGTATCCGGCGCTCAGGCGCGATTGGCAGGCGGAGGCGGCTGGCCCGTCACCGAGATGGCCGACGGCGATTACATGGTCGCTGTGCGCCCACACCGCGTTACCCCCTTCCCCACGTCCGACGCGGACGTGGAACTCACGGGCCGAGTGATCGTGACAGAACTGTCGGGTTCAGATTCCAGCGCGCATTTCCAACATGGAGACGAAGCATGGGTGTCGCTCGCTGCGGGCGTCCACCCCTATCAGGTGGGCGAGGACCACAGTTTCTACATGAACCCGGCGCATTGCCGGTATTTCGGCCAAGACGGCCAAAGGGTGGACTGACATGGCTCAGATCAAGCTTTCGAACCTGCGACACAGCTATATGCCCATGCCGAAAGGCCCCGAGGACTATGCGCTGAAGGAAATCGACGTGACCTGGCGCGATGGCGGTGCCTATGCGCTGCTTGGCCCGTCGGGCTGCGGCAAGTCCACGTTGCTGAACATTATCTCGGGTCTGCTGACCCCCTCTGAGGGGCAGATCCTGTTCGATGGTCAAGACGTCACTGCCCTGCCCCCCGATCAGCGCAACATCGCGCAGGTGTTCCAGTTCCCGGTGATCTACGACACGATGACCGTGGGCGAAAATCTGGCGTTTCCGCTAAAGAACCGGGGCGTCGACGCTGCCACGATCAAGCGTCGCGTCGATGAGATCGCCGAGATGCTGGACGTTACGGATATGCTAGGCACCCGTGCCTCGGGTTTGAGCCCGGAAAACAAGCAGAAGATCTCAATGGGGCGCGGTCTGGTCCGCGACGATGTGAACGCGGTGATGTTTGATGAGCCGCTGACAGTGATCGACCCGCATCTGAAGTGGAAGCTGCGATCCAAGCTGAAGGAGCTGCACCAACGCGTCAAAGCCACGATGATCTACGTGACCCACGACCAGACCGAAGCGCTTACTTTTGCGGACGAAGTGGTCGTGATGCAGGAAGGTGAAGTGGTGCAGATCGGCACGCCGGTCGAACTGTTCGAGCGACCTCAACACACGTTTGTCGGCCACTTCATCGGCTCCCCGGGCATGAACGTCCTCCCCTGCGAAGCCAGAGGCGACCGGGCTTTGTTTGAGGGCCATGAAGTGATGCTGGAAGGCCCAACCCACGGGGACGGGGGCCGTACCGATCTTGGCATCCGCCCAGAATATGTGGGTTTCGGCGACACCGGCATCCCGGCGCATGTAACCAAGGTTTCAGACATTGGCCGCCACTACGTGGTCAGCGCCATGGTCGGTAACACCGCGCTAAAGGCGGTGACCGAACATAGTGTCCCAGAGCCGGGCTCGCAGGTTTTCCTGCAATTCAATCCAGAACAATCCCGCGTCTATCGCGACGGCTGGATCGCAACCGAGGAGCGGGCGCAATGAGAACGGAAAACCAAAAAGCATGGTTCTTTGTCCTGCCCGTGCTGGCGCTGGTCGCGTTCAACGCACTGGTGCCGATGATGACGGTGGTCAACTACTCGGTTCAGGAAACCTTTGGCAACAACCAGTTTTTTTGGGAAGGGTTGGGTTGGTTCGAACAAATCCTGCGCTCTGACCGGTTTCAGGCCGCGCTGGGGCGGCAGTTCCTCTTTACCTTCCTGATCCTGCTGATCGAGGTGCCGCTGGGCATCATCGTTGCCCTGTCGATGCCGCGCAAAGGGTTCTGGGTGCCAGTTTGTCTGGTCCTGATGGCCCTACCCATGCTGATCCCATGGAACGTGGTCGGCTCGATGTGGAACATCTTCACCCTGCCCAAGATCGGCCTGTTGGGCTATTTCCTGAATGACGTTCTGGGCATCAACTATGACATGACGCAACAGCCGCTGTCGGCCTGGGTCACGGTCATCGTCATGGATGTCTGGCACTGGACTTCTCTGGTGGTGCTGCTGTGCTATGCGGGGCTCGTGTCGATCCCGGACGCCTACTATCAGGCGGCGAAGATCGACGGTGCCAGCCCGTGGTCTGTGTTCCGCTATATCCAACTGCCCAAGATGAAAACTGTCCTGACCATCGCTGTTCTGCTGCGCTTCATGGACAGTTTCAACATCTACACCGAGCCCTTCGTTCTGACCGGCGGTGGCCCCGGCAACTCAACCACCTTGCTATCGATCGACCTTGTGAAGATCGCGCTGGGACAGTTCGACCTTGGCCCCGCAGCCGCGATGAGCCTGATCTACTTCGCCATCACGCTGCTGGTCAGCTGGGTCTTCTACACTCTGATGACAAAGGATGACGCGCAATGAAGAAGCGGTCCCTTATCCCGATCCTCTATATCGCGTTCCTGATGCTGCCTATCTATTGGCTGGTGGCGATGTCCTTCAAGACCACGAACGAGATTCTGTCGGGCTTTTCTCTGTTTCCCCAGACCTTTACGCTGGAGAACTACATCACCATCTTCACCGACCCGACGTGGTACTGGGGCTACATCAACTCGATCATCTACGTGACGATCAACACGGTACTTTCGGTCTGTGTGGCGCTGCCTGCGGCCTACGCGTTCTCGCGCTATCGGTTCCTGGGGGATAAGCAGCTGTTCTTCTGGCTGCTGACCAACCGGATGGCCCCGGCAGCCGTGTTCGCGCTGCCGTTCTTCCAGCTTTACTCGTCGATCCACCTGTTCGACACTTATCTGGCCGTGGCGCTAGCACACACGCTTTTCAACGTGCCTCTTGCGGTTTGGATTTTGGAAGGCTTCATGCGCGGCATCCCAAAGGAACTGGACGAGACGGCCTATGTCGACGGCTATTCTTTCCCGCGCTTCTTCGTGACGATCTTTTTGCCGAACATCAAAGCGGGCGTGGGCGTTGCAGCGTTCTTCTGCTTCATGTTCTCATGGGTGGAAATGCTGCTGGCCAAAACCCTCACGGCCGTCGAGGCCAAACCCATCGCCGCCGTGATGACCCGCACCGCCTCCAGCGCCGGTTACGAACTGGGCCTGCTGGCGGCTGCCGGAACACTGACCATCATCCCCGGCGCCATCGTCATCTGGTTTGTCCGCAACTACATCGCGCGTGGTTTCGCGATGGGACGTGTGTGAGGTTCGATATGCGCAAACTCCTTCTTACCCTCCCCTTCCTTCCAACCATGGCCTTTGCTCAACAGGCCGGATGGGGCAATGTCGGCCAGCAAGAGGAAAAGGGCTTTTCCTGGACCGATCCCCTCTGGCCCGATTTCTGGATGGCCTGGACCCCGGCAACACTGGCGCTGTTTGCGGGCATCTTCTCGGCCATTGCTCTGATCGGTCTACTGGAAGGCTTCAAGTTCCGCGACGGGATCGAGCGGCGCGGAGTGCTTGGCCTGACCACAACGCTGGGCGATCGCCTGTTCATCACACTGTTGGGGTCGGCCTATATCTTCCTCGCCTGGCTTGGACTGGTGGGACAACCCGTTTGGACGCCGCTTTTCCTGTCTATCGGCTGGGGCATCTTCGTTTTCTGGAAAGTTTAAGCTTTGCGAAACCGCGAAAGGATGTTTGTCTGTCAAGCATACCAAATTACGCGACACGAAAGACCGATGCGAAAGAAAAAGACAACAAACCTTCTGACCGAAGTGGAGCTTGAGTTCATGAACGAACTCTGGGCGCTGGGTCAGGGCTCGGTCCGTGACGTACTTGATCGCCTGCCGCCAGAACGCAATCTGGCCTATACGTCCGGCGCAACCATCCTGCGTATTCTTGATGAAAAGGGCTTTGTCGAAAGCCGCAAGGACGGAAAGACGCTGATCTACAAGCCGCTTCTGGAAAAAGACAGGTATCAGGCGCGGTCGTTGCAAAACCTTTCCCGCACCTTGTTCGATGACACACCGGCATCGCTGGTGGCACGTCTGGTTGATGACGCGGGGTTGAGCGAAGCCGATCTGGAGGAAATTCGAGCACTGGTAGAGAGGAGACTGCAAAATGACAGCGGTTAAACCGGTTCTCGACGCATATCTGGAATTGAATCTCGTGCTTGGACTGGCCGCCATTGTCTGGTTGGTCGCGCGCGGTGTTTTGGCCAGAACATCCTTGAGCCATTGCTATGTCGCCCAATTGCGCGCGCTCAAGGCCCTGTGTTTGTGCGTTGTCCTCAGCCCACTTCTGGCGCTGGGCGTGTTCGCAATAGCCACACACTCCCTGGTCAAGGGTCCAGTGGCGATCGGAGATATTGCCGTTGCGGCCTACTTGCGCGGGGATATCGCGATGCCGGCAACGCAGTTTGAGGCGTTGCTGAACACACGCCAACGCTGGTTCGAAGTGCTGTTCAACGGCGGCCACCCTGTAATCTCTGCAATCCTTGCGCTGATGGCCCTCGCCTCTCTGGCCTTTGCCTTACGTGTAGTCCGCGACGCGATTGCCATCCGCCACACGGTGGACGCCAGCTTCCTTTGGCGCCGCTCTGCAAAGGTGGACATCCGCCTGTCAGATCGTATTGCCGTACCTTTCGCGGTGCGGGGGCTGCGCCGGCGCCATGTCGTGTTGCCCAGCCACTTGCTGGATTCTCCGCGCGAGATGCGCTTTGCACTTGCGCATGAACTGCAACACATCCGCGCAGGGGATGTGGAATGGGAGTTGGGCTTTGAATTGCTGCGCCCGCTGCTGTTCTGGAACCCGGCCTATGTCGTGCTGAAATACCAATTCGACCGCTTGCGCGAATTGGCCTGCGATCAATCGGTCGTGGCGCGCAGGGGCATCGACACAAGCGACTACACATCGTGTCTGCTGGACTACTGCGCGCGCACCGTCGTTCGCGGCAGTCCCCGTGTTTTGAACGTGGCTCTGGTGACTGGAGGCAAAGCCAAACGCGTGCTGCGTCAACGAGTGATTGCGTTGGCTGATGCGCCTACCATGCACCAGTCGATGCCCTTCCTGTTTGTCAGCCTGAGTATCCTGTTTGCGTTGGTCCTTGGACTGGCGGCGGCGGCGGTGCAACAGACCGAAGACTGGAGTCACGATCGCCTGATGCTGTCGACCGTAGTCAACCTAGAACGGCTGGAAGCCCGTAATCAGGGCAACTGATCACCAACCACGCCGCCCGAATAAGGCTTGCAAACGTGTCTGACCTGCAAAGGGGTCGGTGGTTTGAGGTACAGCCAGTTTTGAGACGACTCGTCGCACCAAAATCCAGCAGATCGCCGCAAATATCACTCCGCCCAACGCTTGACCCAGAAGCACTCCGGGTGCGCCTGCAAGATAAGCGCCGGCAACTGCAAAGGGCCACGTGCCCAATGTGTGCCGCCCCCAGTTTACCCAGGTCGAGTACACTGGATGGCCGAGGTTGTTGAAACTGGCATTCGCCACAAAGATTACGCCGTTGAAGAACGAGGCCAGTGCCAGAGGTCCACAGAACAGATAGATCAGCGCTCGCGTTTCCCCCTGCGCCTGAAACAGATCGGCGATTGGCGCGCGCAGCAAAAACAGTGTGGCGGCCATTAGGCAGGCATAGACGGCAGTGAACTTCACTCCTGCCAGAAAGGTAGCTTTCACACGGTCATACTGCGCCGCGCCAAAGTTCTGACCAACGATTGGGCCGATGGCCCCGGACAAGGCGAAGACAACCGAAAACGCGACGGGCATTAGCCGCCCGATCACGGCCATACCTGCAACGGCGTCGGTTCCAAATTGCGCAACCTCGCGGATGACAATGGCATTGCCTATTGGCGTTGCGATATTGGTCAGAACAGCAGGCACGGCAATTGCACTGACCGGCCGGATGTCCGCACCCAAGTTCCGAAGCGAAGGTCGGGCAAATCCATTGTGCACGCGCACCGCAGGTCTAACTGCGGCAATCAACATGCAAACACGTGCAATGACCGAAGCGATAGCCGCCCCATCCAGCCCAAGTCCAACCGCAAAGATCAAAATGGGGTCTAAGACGGCATTCGCCACGCCTCCATAAATGGTCGACTGCATTGAACGTCGTGCGTCCCCGTACGCCCGAAGCACTGCCATACCAGTCATTGCGACCGCCATCACCCACATAGTCGGTAAAATGATCGACACATAGCGGGTCGCCAAACGCAATACTTCGCCTTCTGCACCGAGCAACGACAGGCAGAACGTCAGATTGAACATGACTATTGCGGATATCACCACCCCGACCAGCGCTCCAAGTAACGCCACGCTGGCCGCGAACTGGCGCGCCCGGTCAGAACGTCCCGCGCCAAGTTCACGCGCGACCAACGCCCCGGCAGCAATCGACAGGCCAACATTGATCGAGTTTGTAAAGAACAGCAACGTACCGGCATAGCCCACGGCTGCGGCCAGCGCGTCGTTGCCCAGCATCGAAATGAAGATCATGTCCACGAAATCGACAGCGAAAATCGCCATCAGACCGATGCTTGTAGTAAGCGACATACGGGTGACGTGGCCCATCAAACTGCCCGTCAGAAAAACTGCTTTACCTTTGGATTGAGTCGCCATGCGATGTTCAGCCCCCTGCCCGTGAGTAATTTGTCCGTGTTTCTTTGGGTTCAGCAATAGAAAACTCTGTGCGCACATCCAGTCGGCGTGGCCCCTCCCACATCCCGACAAATACTATCCAGTAGTGGCGTAAAGTCTGCAGACTACACGTTTTGCACCCACAAGTGTCGTTCAGGCAGGGCAACTTCTGACGATGTCAATTGATCAACGTAGTGGGCCGGAAGCTACGGTATACCACGCTGATAGCTCTCGCGATTTGCCATGATCTGGTGACGTCGCTAACCTCGCGCAAAGCTAATAAGGCAAAGATTATGAAGATTGTCTCAGGCGGGCAAACAGGCGTGGATACCGCGGCACTTGAATTCGCGCGCAATAATGAGTTGGCTTATGGCGGCTGGGTTCCCAAAGGTCGCATGAATGAGGGCGGACGGATTCCCGACCAATTCAGCGGCCTGTCGGAAACCCAATCTGCCGCAGTCGCAGAGCGTACCCGGCTCAATGTGGAAACCAGTGACGCTACGCTGATTTTTGTCGATGGATCGACCAGTCCGGGCACGCAGCAGACTTTGGTCTTCGCCGAAGAAGCGCAGAAACCTCATCTGGTTGTCGACCTCAGAGAAGGTGTGACAGCCTGCGCGCAACAAATTCTCGTGTGGTTTGCGGCCACCCCCATTACAGTTCTGAACATTGCTGGCCCCAGGGCCTCTGAGGCACCAGAGATCGAGACCAAGGTAAGCGTGGTGCTAGAGAACATTCTGGCGCAGCTTAGGGCATGAGACAAAACCCCAGCGCAAAACCGCTTGGCTCCTGCCAAGCTGAGTGATGCCTGTTCCTGTCGCCGATTCGGTTGATCGCAAGGCTTATGTGGCGCCGAACCTACCCAGTACGTTTCGCGTTATTTGCTCGACTTGCCAGTCACGTCGGACCAAACCCATCACCCATTCGCAGGTACCAGCGGTAAAGACTTCACCCTGCCCCCTTCGCCAGTGAATGATTGCTCCATTTCCTCGGGTGCTGCGATCTAGCGTCTCGGGTGTGATATCACCGAACATGGCCCGCGCTTTGAAGGCAGCGTCAGCGTCACCGATATAGACGGTTTCCCCCCAGTCCCCGTGCGAAGGTTCGACATTAGTAGCAAGCCCCAGCGCCAGGATTTCCAAATTCGGGTCTGCTCCATCCGCGCCAGTTGCAACAGGCAGGCCATCCATCATTTGATAGTCAACCCCATCCACTTCGTATCCGAAAATGCGTGAGCCTGCCCCCAGCTGATCGCCATACCCCAACTGAGTGTCCTGCAACGCCCAGTGATCGGGGCGATACACTGTGAAACCCCCACTTCCCTGCCCCACACAACGACCCAAACCGGCGTAAACCCCTTTTAACCCGTTCACCCCAAAGGTCTGCACGCCGGGTCTGTTTGCTGGGGCAACCTCCCACGCTGTGGTCACCAGATGCTCTTGATCCGTGCCCAATAGTGGGTCCTGATCTGCCATGTATTTGTAGCAGACCTGTGTCGCGCCACCGTCTGCGATCCGGGTTTGCCACAGTAAATTCGCCCCAAACCGAGCGACCCGACCACCGTTTATGGTGTAACGATCTACCGCGTCGCGCATTTTCGCAGACCAATATTCGTCATGCCCCACGAACACAGCGCATTTGTAGCGGTTCAGTAAATCTGGGTTGGCGTCCAGATCATGCTGCGTGGCAAAATCAAACTCGAACCCTTGCGCTTCGGCCCAAGCTGCAAAGTGGCGTTCATAGCTTGCCCATCCGGCCGATGCATATTTCTTAGAGTACCCGTAGGCATATGCCCATTCCATGTACGGGTAGCGCACCATCGTACCCGGCACATGCGGCGTGTCCGGAACTGCCCGCGGCGCGCCTTTGGGCAATTTGCAAAATCCTCGGGTCCAGGGGCGCTGGGTTGAGACAACGGGCGAAAACGCGTCGCGATTTGGGCCGGTAATCCCTTCGTAGTGATTGGATCCGCCCCAGCAATTATAGGCCAGCCATGTGCCGGTCGCGCAGATCAGAACAAAGGGCACAGGCGGTTTTTCCTGCGCGCGGCGCACTAGAAACAGGTGATGCTCTTCGACCCGTTCTCCGCCACGTTCAGCGGTTAGGGTTACAAGATATCCGCCTTCGCGCCAATCATCTGGGATGGTAAGTTCGAAGGACACATCCCAACCACAGCCAACGACTGAACAATCCTCGGGCGTGGTCTGATGCGTCCCTTTCAAATCTGTCTTTGAGAGTAACGGCTCGTAACTTGAGCCGTCTCGACCGATTTCCAAATCCCACGTTTCAGCCGTCGTCGAAACCCGAAGCTCGAGGCGGTCGCCTGGGGCATAGCTCATGTGTTCCGTATAGCCCCAGATCTCAAGAACCGCATCGTCCCGAGACGGCCCGACATAGTAGTTATCCAGAATATGCCGCGCCTTGGCCCGCGTTCTGGGTGTCGTTTCAGGCAGTGGCGTTTCCGACCCCGTCATAGAGCACCCCTTAATCCGGAAGATACTTCCGGGACCAGCTTTCACCCGCTGACCCCGCCTCTATCATGGCGTCAATCTGACTGTCTGTTATACCAACGCCTCTGAGCACGCTGCGCGTATCTTCGCCATATTTGGGCAATGGCCCGGGGACACGGATTTCCGCACGCTCGGGACGTACGGCGTTTGGCGCAACCAGATCACACCAGCGGCCCATAGGATGCTGATCGTGGCGTATGACGCTGAACGTTAACTGGCTCAGGTCGATCCCCCCTGTACTTTCCGGTTGCAGCGCGGCGTCGCGCGTTTGATGCAGAGACCCCAATGGCATGACCGTGCTTGAACTGCGGGCAAAAGCTTTCTCCCAATGCGCGACAGGTTGCGAAGCGAAACGATCCGACAAAAGTGATACCAGCTCAGTTTCCTCCGCCTCGGCCAAATCAGCAAGTTCGGGCACCTTGCGCAGGGCGTCCCGTTGCTCGGAAGGAGAAGCAAAGAACATCCAACAATCCGCTGCGGGGTAGCAATGGTAGAACGGCCCCCAGCCCAATGTTTGTCTTCCTGCGGGTTCATCAAAGGGCGCGCGACCTTCAAAGTCATACATGAGTTGCGCTTGAATTAGATTTCCTGCACCGGCCAGTGCTGCGCGCGCAATTCCGCCCTTCCCAGTCTTCTGTAACCGTAAAAGGGCCCCGCCCAGCGCAACGCAGGCGCAAAACCCGGTCAGCACGTCGATGGTGCCGAAATGCGCGTGCTCTTCCGGTGTCTCCATCCCACCGCCAAACCGGACCATCACGCCAGTTGCAGCCTGAGCAAGATCATCATACCCCAAATGGTCCGACTTCGCCCCCCGCATTGGGCCACCAAAGGCGTCGAGTTGCACCAATATGAGACGCGGATTGATTTCAGCCAGACGCGCTGGGCCAAGACCCAAGGCATCCCTCTGTTCATCCGTACCGTTCATCGTGATGATGTCCGCATCGGCAATCAATCTGTTCAGAGCGTCCCGTCCATCATCCGAAGACAGATTAAGCAAGACGCTTTTTTTGCCGCGATGCGCGTGGAGACCAAAAATAATGGTATTCCAAGGGTCTACCGAGGGCTCCACAGGCTGAACAGATGTCACCTGCGCGCCGAACCGGGCCAGCGTCGACCCGATGGTCGGCCCGGCAATCACGTTCGTCAGGTCCACCACCTTCAACCCGTCCAGCCATCCACCTTTCCGCGCGCCAGTGTTTCCGGTACGCGGCGGTTCGGCCAGAATCTCTGAAAGTGGCGCGCTATCCGGATTTGACCCCGGTATTTTGTCAACGCACGCCTCGTCATCGGCAAGCCAGGCCACATTTCCCATCTGCCGCATAAGACCGTGACGCGGGTCATTGACCTCAAGCACCAATCCGGACGCCAGCGCGTGCGGATCGGCCAGCCATTCCTTGCTAAATCGCTGCGCCGTCGCCGGAGCTTTTGCGGCCCCGAACAGTTCTTCCCATTCGTAAGAAGGTTTGGTCAGAAAAGCCGTTTTCATAGCACCAGAAACCCGCGCACGATCACGCGCACCGACCGGGTAATTCCGCATCGACCATTCGTCGGGCCAGTCTGCCGTATCCAGATACGCGTTAAAATCGGGCAGCTGGTCGGCTAACTCCTGTAGCCCCAAGGTTTCCAGCACGCGACGGGGGTGCGTCTTTACGCTGCTAGCCACCACGTAGAACCCGCGGCCATCGGAGCATTTATAAGTACGATAAAACGGGTCCAGAAACTCCTCCAGCTCGGCAAAGCCCAAGTCCATTGGCAGACCTTCAGCCGCACGGCGGTCCAGCTCGACCTCACGCGGGGATTTGTAGCGTTCGGGATAGTCCTCAATCTGTTCGCAGTTATAAACAAGCCCTTCAAGAAGCGCCGAGGCCAGTGGGACCTCGATATGGTCTCCGCCATGTTCATCTCGGGCCAGCAGTGCGAACTGCACGGCCATCGCACCAAACGAGGCCCCGTAGGCTGACGCCAGAGTCAATGGTGTAAACGAAGGGTTCACTCCCATAAGCCGCCTGTTCAACCCCACATCAGTGAACTGACCCGTGCGTGCAGCAATTACCGCTTCCCATGCAGGAATGTCTGCCAATGCAGGATCGGTTGAGGCAAACCCCGGCAATGACAAAGACACAATCCGTGGATTTATCTGGCGCAACGCCTGCGGCCCCAAACCCAGCCGGTCCATAACGCCGGGGCGGAAATTCTCGATCACAACATCTGCGCGTTTGACAAGGTCCTTCGCCGTCTGCAAACCCTCGGGCGTCTTTAGATCCAACGTCAGAGCGGTCTTGCCGCGCGACAGCATGTCGGTTGCTGGTTCCTTTAGCCGGGGACCACCCGGAGGATCGATCCGAACAACCTCGGCCCCCATGTCTGCCAACATCATTCCAACCAATGGTCCGGCAAGATACTGGCCAAAATCTAGGACGCGGATATGGTCAAGGGGCCTTGAAGTCACTTTCTTAAACTCCTGTCAGTTAGCGGGTATCATAGCGGCACGGAGAGCCCACAAAGCCAGAGCACCTCGCGAAAAAGCACCTGTCAGAACTGGGCAGTATGTTTACCGGCCACCGCACCGCATTCGCGGCTATCTTGAGGAAAAAATGCAATGAGGCATTCGTCAAACCGACAATGCAATGTCGCAAAACAGTAAATGCCGCCTATGGCCGACTCCAGTGCCCCCAATCCAAAAGGCAATTCGTCTTCGGGCATTTGAAGCAGCACAACTTTGATCACTGCAATACGGCGACGAACGACTATGCAGATGGTGCGACAGGTGTGGTCGGGATCACGACACAGCTCTGTAACCCGCCAAGAGTTTTAGATTTGCCCAGTTCCAGGCGGGCGCCGTAGGCATTCAGCAAGTCAACAGCAATTGCCAACCCCAACCCACTGCCGCTGACTGAAGTATCCAGACGACCACCAGAGCGGAGTGCCTCACGCTGAGCGTCTTCCGGAATGCCAGGGCCATCATCTTCGACCCGAACCTCGATAGAGCCTACCTTTTGGACCAGAGTTAAGTGCACCGTGCTGCGACACCATTTGACCGCGTTGTCCAGCAGGTTACCAAGAACTTCTTCAACATCCTGCGTATCCATTCGCACCCAGATATCCGGATTATCCACAAGGACCAGATGCTTGCCTTGTTCGGCGGTCATTCGTGTAAACAGTCGCGCCAGTCTGCTGACAGAGTTCGAAAGGTTTGTCCGAGAATGGGTCAGTTCCGCTGTATTCATAGCCCTCATGCGCGCAAGTGAGCGCCCCAACTGGGCGTCGATCCGACCCAAAGCCTCTTGAGCGATATCTGTATTGGCACCGTCTTCGGAAAGCGTTCTAAGTTCATTTCTCAAAATGGCTGTTGGTGTCTTCAAGGCATGAGCCAAGTCAGCGGCCTGCCTGCGAGACCCAGACACAATATCTCTGTTCCGGCGCAAAAGCTGGTTCAGGTCGCCCACCAACGGTGCCACTTCATCCGGATAATCATTTGGGGTCAGGTCGTCATCCGACTCCCAACGGTGTGCAACATCAGACCGCAGCTTCCGAAGTGGTCTGAGGATAACTGAAGTCAGCAACAATGCGCTTGCGACGCAAATAAATCCAACAGCCGCAAAAACCGGCAATAGGCTACGCTGAGCCGCCCGCCTTTCGTTGATTAACTGAGCCCGACTTTCGGCAACACTGATGCCCCAAACAGTTCCATCTTCATACGTTATCTCTTGATAGACACTGCGTAGAACTTCTCCTTCGGGGCCGGATGTGTCCCAAATCGTTGCGCCTTCGGTGCCACCAGGCGGTTCATCTATGGTTTCATCAAACAGAGAAGCCGAAGTGAAAATATCTCCAGTACCATTTGTAACTTGCCAGTACCGGCCAGAATACGGGGTGCTGTAGTTAGGATCGAACATGAGATCGCGCAGTGCGTCAGGATTTTGTGTCGCCACGCTAAGCCCCACGACAAGCTGCGTATGGCGATCTCTAAGCGCAGTATCGAACCGCTCTGAAACCCTGGAGTTGATATAGGAAAAAACGGCCAACGTACCCAGACCAACGGACAAAGCCCCGGAAGCGATCCCCCCAACCAAGGCACGTTGTCGAAGTGATAGCATCAGGCGGTATCGATCATATATCCACGACCTCGGATCGTTGTGATCAGATCCGGTCCGAGTTTCTTGCGCAGCCTATTTATGAACACCGCAATGGTGTTCGAGTCCCGATCACCGTCGTACTCGTAAATATGCTCTGATAGTTCCGCTCTTGGGATCATTCGGCCGGCGTTATGGGCCAAATAGGTCAGTACAGCAATTTCCTGAGCTGTCAGGCTTACCGGAACACCATCTGCGGTCACACGTCCATTGCGCGTGTCGAGAACAATGCTTCCCATCTCGATCACTGGGTTCAATTGCCCGCTTTGGCGACGCAAGATCGCCCGGACACGTGCAGCCAATTCCGGCAAATGGAACGGCTTAGTCATGTAATCATCAGCGCCGGCATCCAAACCATCGACGCGCTCGCTCCAACCGTCCCGAGCGGTCAGAATTAGAACCGGAGTTTTTATCCCAGCACTGCGCCACTCGCGCAAAACGGAAGTACCGTCGCGTTGTGGCAAACCAAGATCAAGGATGATCATATCGTAGGACTCAGTCGTCCCCATATGCAAAGCGTCTATGCCATTATTGACGACATCGACCACGCGACCTTCAGCGTTCAGCAGTTTTTTTACCTGTTCGCAAAGGTGCGGTTCATCTTCTGCGAGTAATATTCTCATATCTTATTTCTATAGGCGCTCGAATAAAACTTTGACAACTATTTTTTGCCTCCGCCTTTGCCGCCGCCATTGCCGCCGCCGTTGCCGCCACCATTGCCGCCACCATTGCCGCCACCATTGCCGCCACCATTGCCGCCGCCGTTGCCGCCACCATTGCCGCCGCCGTTGCCGCCACCATTGCCGCCGCCGTTGCCGCCACCATTGCCGCCGCCGTTGCCGCCACTATTGCCACCGCCACTGTTTCCGTTGCTTTTGCCATTGCCGACACTGTTGCCCTGTCTGTTGCTATTGAAGGACTTAGCTTGGGATGCGGCTTTGGCGGCAGTAGCTTGCGTCGACTTAGCCGCATTTGAAATTTGGCGGCCGATCTTTGAACGGTTGGGCACAACAACCCCAGTTTGTGCATTTACAATGACGCTAACGATCTTCCCATTTGGTTTCTTCATCAGGATTCGATAATAAACTTTGTCTGTCTTAAATGCGCGCGCATCTACCGGAGTGCCGCCGAAATGTTTTTCGACACCTTTAATCACTCTATTCAGCCGAATAGCGCCCCCTGAAGTCGTCGCTTTGCGCAACTCGGCCTGTTTCATTTCGCGAGGAGCAGCGTGCCCTTCTTCCATCTGAAGAAGGGGGAGGAGAGTGACCAGGCAGGCGATGACTAAAAGCTTCTTCATCCTCAGCACTCAATACAGCCTAAGAGCTAAATAAATCTATCAAATTCTGCGTGAACACAGGATGAACGGCAACTGTCCATAGGCTCAACAGCAATGACCCCAAATGCGGCGGTTGGTTTCCATTTTCGAGACAAATACTGCATCCACAAACCAATCTGCAAGCGCTGACAGTCGTCACTTGCACGTGTCAAACTGGCGCGGGCGTTAAACCGAACCAGCCAACATCTAAAGAATCAGGTTTCTCAACAATTGCGGCGCACTGGATTCGCTGAAAATGTCGTAGCGTCCGCATCCACCGTGCCGTGTAATCAAAGGGGGGAATAGTGAGTGGCTTGCCCAGCACTGCAACTGACTCCCGCCCAGGTCGCATCGCCATCTATCGTGACATGCTTAGGATCAGATTGGCTTGTAGCCAAGTTCGGAGAGTAAATTAGCTCATTGGAAAGCCCTCCTACGCCACAACATCCTGATGTGGAATTCAAGCGAGTATTTAGGGAAGAGGTTGTAAGACTTCAGAATCCTCTGAGGCCCAATACGTGATTTCAGGCGCTCTTCTTCGTTTCCATGATTCTTTATTAGCGAAAGACACCCATCAAAGCGTTTTGATCGCGAAGGGCGCTTACAACCTGAAGCAGGCGCGCGTGACAGGTCTATAGTCGCATGCGCCCCAAAAGACTCCTCCTTCAGGGCGTTGATTCCTGCGAGATACTTGCCATCAAGCCTTCAGGCCCATGTCACCCTTCTCATAGACAGGAAGATCATACTTCTATTATATTTCAGATATTTACCTCCACACCACACCAAAAGAACCCTTGGCCAGAATGGTGTCAGCAAAGCCCTCTTTACCAGAAATCGCAGTGCAGTCTATTTCCAGTCGCGCGCTTAACCGGCGCGCGCCACTTGGGTGCCCTCGAAATCGCCTTGGGGTTTCGCCTTGCGGTTCAACTGATGCAGCAACTCGACTTGGTTGGAAACGCCCGTCTTGGCAAAAATCGAACTTAGGTGCGAGCGTACAGTAGTCGGACTGACAGAAAGCGATTGCGAAATCTTCTTCACTGTCATCCCTTCTTTCATCATTGCGCAAATCCGAAACTCACACCGGCTTAGGTTAGCCGGGTTTTGGGGATTGAGGATCGGTATAAACAGCTCGCTCCGAACTGCTCTTAGGCGATGCCCCCGCCCCTGCTCCAACCTCGCCGAGATTGTGCCCGGGATGCGTCTACTCCATCCAGAAGCTAGCGTAGGAGCCAGTATGCTGAGCAGGTCGATATCATTTGCCCGAATGTTCTGTGAGTAATGCAACTCAAGAAAATCGACATGGTCTGCCTTGGTCTCAAAAGGAACAACGACAACCTCTTCGACTCCGGTCGGCTTCACCTGTGGAAGACGCGATATCGGCGCGGTGTCCTCCCTCATGTCTGACGATTTCCAGATCGACCCGGCCTTTGCGGTAGCCGACCAGTCGCCCAGCACATATTCGGCTTGTGTCTGAGGCTGAACGGGAAATGCTTTTCCTTTTTGCACGCAACAACGTGCTACATAGTTTACTTTATTGGCAGGCTTCGAAACACGCACGATGAGTGCCGCTTCTGCGTTCGCCAAATGAAGCAAACGCTCCAAAACATCTGAAATGGAATTGCTTCCATTTAGTGCATGTGTCCATTCCAAGATGAAATTCAAGCAGTCCTGCGCACGAGCGCTTTTAGCAAAACTGATACTCATAACTTTATTCACCAACCCGACCAAACACACACAGTCGGGCTCCTTACTGTAGCCCCCACCACTGACACAAACCTGTTAGGTCTACGTCACCTCAGCAACCAGTTTTGCGGTACCCTTTTTCAGGTACACAGAGAAATTGAAAAATCTTGCAACGTTTTAAGTATTTGTTTTTATTACTTTAATCAGGATCACTTTACGGAAACGCCCACCCGTAGCGCGTTCCGATGGCTGCTTTCATGCTCCCAGGATAGATCACTGAAACCAGCACAATTCAAATCAGTATTGCCTAATTGTTTCCCAAATTGTTGATTCGGAACAAAATAAACAACTCGTTAATTGAAGGTTTAATTTAATACCTTTTATCATGAACGGTTTTTTATAAATTCTTCTTAAAGTTGTATTTCTCCAAGTTTTATCGGAAGGCGAGTGAATTTTCCTCGGCTACCTTGATTCGTGAGCTGACGACGAATGCGTGGCTCGCGTTGTGATTGTGATAATGCGCAACGTCGGTGTAAATTTAACCTTTCGGGGGAAACATGACTAAATTCCTGAACAAGTTCGTAAAAGAAGAAAGCGGTGCAGCAATTGTTGAATATGGCCTCGCGCTGCTGGTCGTAGGATCGATCGCAGTTGGTGCGTTCCAGTTCCTCGGCACGACAACCGCAGCCAATGTGGAATCTGCCTGTTCCGCTCTGAGCGCATCGCACACCTGCTCGCCGTAAAGCAGGGTACGATTTCATCATACAGAACAAAGTTCTGCGCCGTCGCACACGTGTAGCGGCGCAGAATTCACCGCCGGGATTTTCGAAAATCACAGACCTTACCATGTTTCGAATTCTTTGAGCGTAACTTTTGGAGACAGAGATGCGTATCAGACCAGTTATCACCACGCTTTTCGGAATCGCGATTGCTTCTGGGTCCGTGTTCCTGGCGAAAGACTATATTCAGATCAATCCAACCGCGCCTGAACCAACGGCCTCAAATGCCGATTTGGTCGATATTTTTATTGCGCAGACGGAAATCCCCTTTGGACAGCCAATTGAAAAGCACCACGTCACACTTCACCCATGGCCGCGCGAGGCGCTGCTTCCAGGGGTCTTCACGGAGATGGACACGCTTGTTCCAAGCAATAACAAGAACTTACGGCGTGCCAAAGGAAGTTTCTTCCCCGGTGAAGTTATTATTCAGTCGAAGGTTTCGGGCTACGGTGAAAAAGTAACTCTGGTTCAGAAACTGGGCGAAAACACCCGCGCCATGGCCATTAAAGTCAATGCAGTTACCGCGGTTGGTGGTTTCGTTACCCCAGGTGACTGGGTGGACGTTGTTCTGACGCAAAGCGCGGGTGGTGAGTTAACCGCCGTGACCGTCTTGCAAAAAATTCGGGTGATCGGCGTAGACCAACAATCCGAAGAATTGAGCGATCAACCTGAAATTGCCCGGACGATCACGGTAGAAGTCACCCCCCAACAAGGTCAACGACTAGCCCTTGCGCAAAAGGCGGGCACGCTGAGCCTGACCCTCAGAACTTTGGATAGCGTTGAAGATGAGCCGATGGAGATGGTTCGCCTGCGCGATCTGCTGCAGGAAGAAGGACCAGTTGAGGACACCGAAGCCCAACCCACAGTCAGATTGAATCGCGGCACCAAATCCGAAGTTGTGACTTTCGATAGAACACGTCGGCGCAGCGAAGAAGCTGACGAATCTGAACCCGCGGCCGAAGCAGATCCCAGCAATCAGACAGGTGCTGAAATCTCGCCTGCGATCGTCACACCCGATATCCAAGCCAGCACTCGTGAAATCGACGTTAGTCAAAGTGCAAGCCAGTAGGATCCAGCCATGTTTCCGAAAGCAATCATATCCCGCATTGCAAAGGACGAAGGCGGCACGATTGTACTCCTTTGGGGCACTGCGCTGGTGGCATTTCTCGGCTTCTTTGCGATCACCTTGGACGTTGGCCGGCTAAGCTCGACCCATTCGGAACTGCAGTCCTTCGCCGACCATGTCGCCTTGGCTGCAGCGGCGGAGTTGGACGGGCAACCCGATGCGCTGACCCGCTCAAATAATGCTGCCGTAACCCTGATTAGCCGCAATCAGACCTTTGCGGACGGCGCAAGATCGCTTTCTGGCGCGACAGATTTCACACTGACGTTTCATTCCGCCCTTCCGGCCTCGGACCTCGATCCGCTGGGCGATGACGTCACGACGGACCCGCGCGAAGCTAAATTTGCCCAGGTGATCCTGACACCAAAATCCCTGAGGATGAACCTCGCGTCCGCCTTGAACCGGCTGGTTGGTGGAAACGGGATTACGTCCGTCAGCCTTACTGCGGAAGCGGTTGCAGGTTACGCCAAGGCCGCGTGCGATGTGTCACCCCTGATGTTCTGCCTGCCCGACGATTGGGAAGATACCATGACGGTTGGCGATCAAATCCTGTTGCGTAGTGGTGGCAACGGCTCGGCCTGGGGTCCCGGCAACTTTGGTTTCATCGATCTTGAGAATTTTCAGGACACATCGGGCGTTTGCGCTGACGAAGGCGGCAACAAGCTGGCCTGCCTGATTGCGGCGCAGGACCAGATTACTCAATGCGTCCTGACCAATGGTCTGACTACTGAGCCCGGACAAAAGGTCGGAATCACGAATGCAGCGTTCAATGTCCGCTTTGACATCTTTCGCAGCGTTCTCAACGGCGAAAAGAACAACAGAGATTTCGCGCCTGCGCCGAATGTCATCAAGGGCATTCAAAAAAAAGGCGGTGGCTCCTGCATTCAAGGGTATGAAGAAGAAACTCCGGATACAGTCGCACTCGGCCGCGACGATTGCCTGATAGCGGGCACATGTGGCCGCTTCGGCGATGGAAACTGGAACCGTCAAGCATATCTGGACGCAAATCACGGCGGAACAGACGCCCACTTGCCATCTCTGGTCGGCACCGAGAATGACGTTTTTGTCGATACGCGCTACGGAATGTATCTGCGCGAAATCGAGTATGGAGACAGCAACCCGTTTTCACCGCCAAATTCGAACGCAATCCTCGATCCTTCCCTTGCGGAAACCGGTCGCCCAATGTGCTCAAGCGAGATGTCTGATGACCCAGCGCGGCGCGTTGTTATCGCGGCTGGCGTCAACTGCACGGATAATCCGGTTTCTGGTCGAACCGAAGGCGTACCGGTTACACAGTTTGTCGCGGTTTTCCTGACCGAGCCTGTTGGTGATGACGGTGGCTCGCCGCCCAGCTTTGACATTCATGGCGAGGTCGTTGGTTTTCCAGACGTCTCTGGCGTCGGCAGTGGCGGCAATGGGTTCGGCGGTATCTTTCGCGACGTCGTGCAGCTGTATCGGTAAGGAGGGCGTGTAATTATGACTTTGCGACTGACCTCCCGTTTCAAACTCTTCGGCAAGAGCGACGATGGAGCGATCCTGGTGGAGTTTGGCCTGATCTTGCCGCTCATGCTGTTCTTGTTGGCTGCGACGTTGGAGTCGGCACGACTGATGTGGTCATACCAAGCCGTCATCGCAGGCGTCCGCGATGCAAGCCGCTATATGTCCAGGGTTACGCCAGCAGATATCTGCAGTTCGGGCGGCTCTGTCGTCGGGCTAACAACAACTCTAAAAGACATTGTCGAGAAAGACAGAAACGACAGCGGCATTTTCCCGTCCAGCATACGTGTAAACTCGGTAACACCCAGTTTAACCTGCGTTACAGGCACGTATCGAATTAGCCCGGCACCCGTTGGCCAGGTAAGTGCCAACATCACCATCGACATCCCGATGAGCGGCATGCTGTCCCTGTTCACCAGCGTCGAACCTTCGTTGACCACGAACGTCTCGGACACAACGCGGATTTTCGGACAATGAAACACGATCCTCATATCCGGGCGCGAATGCAGCATCTCAGAAACAAGCTGATTAACGATCAGGATGCCGGTGTTCTTGTCGAGTTCGCTATTGTCGTTTCCTTATTCTTGTTCATTTTCATGTCGCTGCTGGATTTCGGGCGCCTGTCTTACAGCGTTGTAAACGCGCAGAAGGCCTCACAAATGGCTGC
Source organism: Ruegeria sp. AA6 (assembly GCF_056542865.1). Lineage (NCBI taxonomy): Bacteria > Pseudomonadati > Pseudomonadota > Alphaproteobacteria > Rhodobacterales > Roseobacteraceae > Ruegeria > Ruegeria sp. AA6. Next base: position 124,462 of record NZ_JBQGAN010000001.1, on the reverse strand, counting down.
CCGGATTGCCACCGTGCGCCCGCCTGCTTGTACCTATGTCAGCGGCCACCCCCTGCCTACCACACATGATCGCGGCAGTTCCCCCTTGTCCCCTCGATTTGGCACAGCATGCAGCGACTCTGACGGAGTATGTGGAGATCCGGGCGACCTCGTCTGCACAGGCAACGTGAACAATGGTGGCAGCAACACTGCGACGGAAATTTGGGATCGCATCAACCCGCTTTTGCCGCCGGGCGCGACGATAAACAACCTGCGGATCGTTTACAAATTCGACTCGGAATTAGGTTTTCTGGGCGGCCCGTACACCCCAATGGTTACGGTCGAATTGGATTTGAATGACTTTGAGTTCGTATCACCCCTGGCCGCTTTGGCAAATGCCGCGGGAGCTTCGAACAGCACGATTCCAGAAACACTCGGCTATTCAAATTTCAGCGTCTCACTACCTGCTGAAGACCTTGCACTAGGAGAGTCAGGATGACGGAACAAAACGTTTCCACAATGAAATCACACTCGGTCATGCTTGTTTCCGATAACGCGGCTATCGCTCAGACTGTAGCTGGCGTCTTTCCGGCTGAAGGAAACAACAAAGTCACTGAGAGTGCGACCACGTTTCAAGCCTTGAACGGAACCGCCCTTCAGCTGGCCTTCAAGCATGATTTGGTGATCTTCGAAATTGATCCCGATGATGCAGGTGAAGTGGAGGCGATTAAAGACCTTCTGGCGCATCGCGACGACGACACATTGTTTGTGGCTTTGACGCAGAATGACCTTACGATCAGCAAGGCCCGCGAATTGCGAAAGATCGGCATTGACGAAGTGCTGCCCCTGTCGATCGATGGTGAGGGGCTGAAAGCGGCCGTCAGCGAGAAAATTAGCGCCCGTTCAGTTCCACAGGCGGCATTCCAGAGTGCGGCGTCTGCGCTGGGCAAAGTCATTCCGGTTGCCAAATCTCGCGGTGGTGTCGGTGCTTCAACGGTCGCCGTAAATCTTGCGTGCTCTTTGGTTGGTGGAAAGGGTTCTCTTTTCCGAAAATCGGCCAAAAGCCGCGTCGCGCTATTGGATTTTGATCTTCAGTTCGGAAACTCGAACGTATTTTTGGATCTAGAGGACAACGGCGGTTTCCTGCAGTTGATAGAAAACGCCGAAAAACCCGATGATCATTTTATGTCTTCGATCCTGCAAGAGCACGCTCTGGGCTTAGATGTATTGTGTGCGCCGGCACCGATGGTGCCGCTGCAATCAATGCGGCCCGATATGATCGAAAGTATGCTCGACCTGCTTCAACAGCGGTACGATTATATTGTAGTCGACCTTCCCTGTGCCGTCGTCGAATGGGTCGAGCCCATTTTGAAACGGGCGGCTCAGCTAGCTCTGGTCACAGATACTACTGTGCCATGCGTGCGCCAGGCGCGGCGGTTAATTGATTTCTACCGAGAGGCAAACATGACTTTGCCGGTTGAAATCGTTGTCAGCCGCGAGCGTAACACTCTGGTTCGCCCGTCGCATGTCCGAGAGGCCGAGAAGGTTCTGGAGACAAAGCTGAAGCACTGGCTACCGGACAATCCGAAAGTCGCCCGCAATTCCGTGGATCTTGGACGACCGATCGTGGACATGAAACCGCAATCGGATCTTGGCAAAGCCCTGACGAAATTGGCTGCTGCCGTGTCGACCGAGGTTCAACCTGTCGCCGTTAAGAGTACGTAAAAGGAGATCACTGTGTTCAATGAATTCAGATCACGCAAGGCGAGTTCCAAGTCGAATGTTCTGACGCTGGAACGGCCCATCGATATACCTCCGGCGCAGGTGACTTCTGAACCCGTAGACGTGGACCTGCAAGCTCACCTAGAACTGAAAAGCCGCTTACACAGCGAACTTCTTGACCGGCTTAATCTGTCCGTCATCGACAAGGTCGAGCGTTCGGAGTTGAAACGGCAGATCGCCGCTCTGGTCACTGGTATGGTTGAGGCCGAAAGACTGCACATGCGAGCCGAAGATTTCACGGTTCTTGTAGACGAGCTCATTCACGAAGTTCTTGGCTTGGGCCCGCTAGAGCCGTTGCTTGCAGACCCAACCATCAACGACATTCTCGTAAATTCCTATGACCAGGTCTACGTCGAACGGTTTGGTCTGCTCGAGGAATCTACGGCACGCTTCCGTGATGAACGCCATTTGCTGCGTATCATCGACAAGATCGTCAGCAAAGTTGGCCGCCGCATCGATGAATCCCAACCCTGGGTCGATGCGCGCCTGGAAGACGGCAGTCGTGTGAATGCGATCATTCGCCCCTGTTCGGTGGATGGCCCTGCCCTGTCAATCCGGAAGTTCTCTCGCAACCCGCTGACAATAAAAAAGCTGGTTGATCAGAACAGTATGAACGAGCAGGCCGCCCGACTTCTCGAAGCGCTGGTCGAAGCACGCCTGAACATTCTTATTTCCGGGGGCACCGGGTCTGGTAAAACGACCATGCTGAACGCCGTTTCATCGTATATCGATGGCAAGCAGCGCATCGTCACAATCGAAGACGCTGCTGAGCTTCAACTTCAGCAGAGCCACGTTGTACGACTGGAAACACGCCCACCAAATGCTGAGGGCCAAGGCGTCATCACGCAGCGTGACCTGGTTCGCAACGCCCTGAGGATGCGCCCTGACCGTATCATCGTCGGCGAGGTTCGCGGCTCCGAATGCTTTGACATGCTTCAGGCCATGAACACCGGGCACGATGGATCAATGACGACGGTGCACGCGAATTCGGCCCGCGATGCTCTGAGCCGTGTTGAACAGATGGTCACAATGCTTGGTGCCGATCTACCCGTAAGAACCATTCGGTCGCAGATCGCTTCGGCCATTCATATTGTGCTGCAGCTCAGCCGACTTAGTGATGGCACCCGCCGTGTCGTTAGCATTTCGGAAATAACCGGAATGGAAGACGATACGATTACCATGCAGGACATTTTTGTCTTCAAACGCCGCGGCAAGTCCGAAAGCGGTGAAATCCTTGGAGAATTCATTCCCACGGGTATTCGCCCGAAATGCTTCGATCAACTGGTTGCTGCTGGCGTCGATGTAGATAACGACATGTTTATTCGTGGAGCTATGTCATCATGATTGATCTACAGCCTGACACGATAAACATACTGATTTACATCTCTATTTTCATAGGAATCCTGCTTGCCTACGAAGGTTTGCAACAACTCTTCCTTCGCAAGGAAACCCTGACTGAAGCGCGAAACAGACGCATGAAGATGATTCAGAGTGGTGCGAGCTCTGACGAAGTTCTTCAGTTGCTGCGGGATCCTGCCATGCTGAATCCAGGCGAAAACCCTGGGCTCAGCGCCCGCTTCCGGCGCCTGCTTATTCAGGCTGGCGTTATGATCAATCCGATTTGGATCATTTTTGCCGGCCTTATTTTGGCAGTTGCTGTCTTTGTTTTTGCGACCCGCTATATCTCTCCGGAATTGGCTTTGATATGCGGTATCGTTTCCGGCATTGCCGTTCCTCTTATCACGCTCATCGCGATGAAAGAGGATAGATCTCAGAAAATGACCAAGCAGTTGCCGGACGCGTTGGACCTGATGGCGCGTGGCCTCAAAGTTGGTCACCCCATTGCCGTTACGGTTGGCAATGTTGCCAGGGACCTGCCTGATCCAGTTGGTTCGCAATTCGGCATTATCCAGGACCAGATCAACTATGGTGACGACGTGGCAACCGCCTTCCAGGATTTTGCAAATCGCGTTGGAACTGAAGATGCCCACTATCTTGCAGTCAGCGTTGGCATTCAGCACGGTACGGGTGGTAATCTGGCTCGCGTCTTGGCCATTCTGTCGAATGTTATTCGAAACCGCCAAACCATGCAGAAGAAGATCAAGGCCATCTCTGCAGAGGGCCGTTTGAGTGGCGTAATCCTGACGTTCCTGCCGATAGGTATCTATCTCTCGATCGAGCTTACAACACCGTCATTCTATGGCGACGTCCGAAATGATCCGCTGTTTCCCTACTTTGCAGGCGCCATCATTGGCCTGACAGTTCTTCAGGGTCTTATTCTAAGACGGCTCGTTAACTTTAAATTCTGACAGGGAGCAGAAACATGGAAAATATTCAAGAATTCCTGAACGATCCAAGCCTTCCCCTGCAGTATCTTTTGCTGGCCGGTATCGCCATAAGTGTCTTCTTTGTGGTGCTAGGGGTCTCAGGCATGGCCACCAGCGACAACACCGCAGCGCGCCGTATGCGCGTCGGGACCATTTCGCGTGGGCACGGAACGGACTTTGACCTTCTCCAAGGCGACAACAGCGACCCTCATGGGCTGTTCAAGGCCTTTGTGCCTTCATCCAAGAGCGAACGGTCCCGAGTCGGCCGCCTCCTGAAGCAAGCCGGTGTTCAGCGCAAGAATGCGGTGCGCACATTCTACTTGTTCCGCATTGTAATGGGATGCGTTCTTCCCACTGCTTTTGTGGTCGCGATGGCATTGCCACTTGAAACACAAGTGCAACTGGGTATCGAAAACCTATTGCAAGGTGTGACGTGGATTAACGCGTTGCAAATTGTGACGGCATTGATGGTCATCGGTTTCTATGGTCCGGCCCTCTGGCTTCGGAGACGGATTAGAAAACGTCGCCAGGCAATTGAACACAGCCTCCCAAACGCTCTTGATCTGCTCCAGGTGGCGATCGAAGCAGGGCTGGGCTTTGATGCAGCGATGGTTCGCGTGTCCCATGAATTGGCCCAGGCTGCACCTGAAATTTCCCAAGAGTTCACAATACTGCAACTGGAACTACAGGCTGGTAAGGAACGCCAAACTGCGTTTCTGGACATGGCAGATCGCGTAGGTCTTGACGAAATGCACTCCTTCGCCAACACGCTTTTGCAGTCCAACCAGTACGGGACCAGCATATCCACAGCGCTCAATACGTTCTCCACTGATATGCGCGTGAATCGCGAACTTCGGGCACAAGAAAAAGCCAACCGCCTGCCCGTACAGATGTCTGCAGTCATGGCCATGTTCATGATGCCTGTCTTGTTGATGATTTGCTTGGCGCCGATGGTGATCCGTTGGATTAATATGTTTAGCTGATGCCCGCTTAAACAGTCACTTGCATTACCTGCCAGCTTAAAAAATGGCACTAAATCCATAGCGGTCACAAGCTCCTGCCCCACGGGCATGACTATGATGGATTTGCCTTATTTGAATGCAATCGCCGCCAAAGTGACAGCACTTGTGCCACCTACGGGTTGCCTGAACTCGGAGCATTAGGCGAATTCAAGTGAAGGCTTCTTCTGATTGCCCCTGGGATGAATTGATCGACCTGCGATTTCGACTTTTGCTGTTCGAAATCTCGAAACCCGGTTTGTTTAGGTTTCTGTCGTGCAAATCGGATCGATGGACTTCAAAATGAGCCGTTTTTTTGTGTTCAGATCTCGCCCACGTTTTCCGGGCAAATCTGTTTGGATGCACAGAATGCGTGGCGGCCTAGCACGCAAAAACAACCCGAGCCCATTGATTTAGAATATGTTTCTGGGCAACTGAAAGGCCGCCGCCAATGTATGGCGAGGGCTTCGACAGCCCCCTACTCTCTTCTGGCTACATACTGCAGGCAAAATTTTTAGCCGAAACTCGCTGCCTGATTGCTCGTCAATTCGGCTGTTTCGACGGCCTTGTCTATCAAAAACAAGGCTTCCATTTTGGTCGTCGCTTCCAGCACAATTTCTTCGCCAACCTGGAAAACCAGCGTACTCCCCAACAGAACACCGTCCGTAATTTCCGGCCCTTGCATTAGCAATCGCTCTGCATTCACCCCGTCCTGGTTGTCGAAGACAAACAGAAAGACGCCATTGCCCCAATACGTTGCAACCTTGCGCCCTTCCTTCGTTGCACGAAGGAGCGCGGCACCCGCTGACGCCATGGATTCCCGAAACTCGCTTGTGGAACTGGATTTGTAGATTTGATCTACGTCAGTCACTTTCACGGCCAGGATTTTTGCCGCCGTAGAGTGCATAGTTGAAAGCTGAATGACGTAATTCTCAAATTCGGCCAAGCCAATACACCCTGGCAAATCGCCGAAATATTGCGGCTCACTAAGACGAACATCTGGATAGACTTCCGATTCCTGCCAAGCCTCCTCGTCGGCTTCAAGCACCTCGATTGCAGCTCTGCGTTCCGCTGCCATTCTGTAGGCATCCGAAAGTCTTTGCTTCAGATCAGAAAACTCAAAAGGCTTTGTGACATAGTCAGTGGCCCCAGCTTCGAAAGCTTCGTCAATGTACTGTTTCTGCACCATGGCAGTCACCATGATTATAGGTGTGTACATATAGCCGGGAAGTTTGCGGGCTTCCTCGCACAGAGTGATCCCGTTCATTTTCGGCATCTGTACGTCCAAAAGCAAACAGTCGAAAACTTCTGATGGGTTTGCCAAGATATCAAGGGCGTCTTGCCCACTTCGGGCGGTAACGACATCTTTATACCCAAATGCAGCGAGCACGCTGTTCAGCAACTCCAAGATACTGGGGTCGTCGTCTACGGCAAGTATACGCATAACTTTCACCAACCTCTTGTACCGAACCAATCGCTGGGCGTTGCAGACTAAGAGCAGCGATTGGCCGGTGCATAAAATTCTCAGGACCAGACCATGATGAAGGCAAAAGGCGGCAAAAGGTTGACCCAAGGTGGGCTCAGATATGTCTACGCTTCATTTTTTACTTGCATGTCAATTCCAGGCGGGCCTGCTCTGTGAAGCGGAGTCGACTCAATCACGAGATGCGGATCATCCCGCCCTTTACGCGGCGCTTGGTCCTGTAGCTGGCTGTGACTTTTTCGCCGAATGTTGGCATTTGAGTGCAAAATGCATGCGAATATGAAATCAAACCTTAACAGCGACTTGACAGGCAATCGGTCGAACAGAAACTCTGCAACAAGAAGAAAGACTCCCAAATAATCCGAGAGGTGCTTTTCTTCCAGTCGATCATTCGATCCAAGGGATGTGATTTAGACACACTTACCCAATAAATCCAAAGATTACGTCATTAGGTTGTAGACTTGCTGCGTTGAATCTTGTCATAAGTGTGCCGAAATTATGAGAAAAATATGGATCGACCACTCAGGTATGAGCAGGCATACACAACTCCGGATGTTTTCCCGGACCTAAGCCCTGCCAACGACGCACAAGCAGCGCCAAAAACCTTGGTGCGGCGCAAATCTTTTGCGCTAAAACGCAGTTTGCCCACTTCGCGGGGCGAGCTTGGTGGCGTTCGCGCGACGACAATGAGCTTTCGTAACATTCACGAACACGGGACATTGCTTGCGAAGTACCTCGAGACGCGAAAGTCCATTTTTATCGACAGACTCAAGTGGCAAGTCGGTGAAACTGATGGAATGGAGTTCGACCAATACGATACTCCAGCGTGCCAATGGGTCGTTCTTCACGAATTTGGCGAGGTTCTTGGCGGGGTCCGCCTTTTACCAAGCACGGCACAATGTGGAATTTATAGCTACATGTTGCGGGATGCACAGCGCGGCATTCTTAGAGATATTCCAACTGATATCCTGTTCTTCGAAGCTCCTGTAAAACCTACGGTGTGGGAAGCGACCCGTTTTTTTGTGACCGAAGGTGTCTCGTCCTCGCGCAGGCTTCTGGTCCAGCAGGAACTATTTCACCAAATGACCATTGCCGCGCAGCAGGGCGGCGCGTCCAGTATTTTGGGAATTGTGCCATCTGTCTGGGCGCGGTGGTCTAGGCGGTTGGGAGTGTCTGCCTCTCCGGTAGGGGCCAAGTTCTCAATAGATGGCACTGCAAGTCAGTCGGTTCTGTTCAATATCGGCTAGTGGCTGTGAGAACTCCTAACGCGGCTTGAATGCATTGTTACATAAAGTGCATTTGGCTCTATCAGTATTGCCTTGAACCGCGATAGGAGTCGGAAGGACGCCGAATCCAGTTCGATACACTGCACACCTGAGACCCTCTGGACATTGCTACTAAAGGCCATTTCAAAGCCCTGCATCGTCCCGTGAATTATTGTCTGCCGCCCGATCCAGTCGCTTTGGCCAGTTTCGAACGAAGCGGCGAAATTCGACAACAAAATTGGTGTTAAGGCAGCAATTGCCAAAATAAGGTCAAGAAAATACCCTGTTTCCCGCAGGTTTTCTGCCGTTTTGCCGCTGTTTCGTCCCACTCGCTTACTATTCTGACCAAGTTAGACAGAGTAACAGCGGTTTATCAGTTATGAAACATTCCACTCTCGGCCATGATCGGTTCCAAAAAAAGCTGGAAATCCAGGCGCTGAGACAGGTCACACTTAACGTTCTGGTTGTCGACGACGAGCCAAGTATTCTTGAGCTGCTTCAGTCGGCGCTACCCGAGCTTGAAAACTGCAGTGTTTCTGTCGCAGATTCCGCCGAAGCGGCACTCAAGAAAGTTGAAACGGCTGAAACTCCGTTCGATTGCCTGCTTGTAGATATACAGATGCCCGGCACCAGCGGGATCGAATTGCTCAAACAACTGCGAAAAATGCCAGGAAATCTGGACACGCCGGTTATTATGTTGACTGCGATGACGGACCAAAAGCACATCGAAGAGGCTTTTTTGGAAGGCGCATTTGACTACATTACAAAGCCGTTTGACTTCTTCGAACTGCGCAGCCGCATGAATGCTGCCCATCTTTTGATGATGGAACGGATCAGAGCACAATCTTCGTCGGCCTCGCTGATGAATCTCCGTAAAGAACTGGATTTCAACAAACAATTCAACTTTGAAGATCCATTGTCGATCGAAGGGTTGGACCGCTGCCTTCGCTATGTTGAGTTTGACAACTACGTCGACCAACTATCAAGAGGGCGCCGTTTTGACTCGTGGGTAACAGCAGTCAAACTTCAGGGTGCCGAATATCATTTTGACATGAGTGATTTTGGCTCGTTTCGACGGGTGATTTCTGACATTGGCGAATGCTTGCAAAACGCCTCAAAGAAGTCGGAGGGAGTCTTCTCATACCGTGGAAGCGGAGTTTTCCTTATAATAACGCACGGGTACGGCCACACGAACCAGTTACCGACCGAAGACGTGCTAAATCGAAAACTGAGGATGGTATTAAGTAACCGTTGTGCTTCGGCGCATCTCAAAACGGTGGTTGGTTCGCCGGTGTCCATGCGGTCGTTTTCAAAATCAGGCGCGCTTACCGCCCTGACTCAGGCGTGCGAGAAAGCAAACAGCCGAGAGAGAGCGCTGGGCAAAGGCGCTTCTCTAAGAACACCTATGCAGTCTCAAACGCCGCCAGTGCATGAAAAGAAGGCACCGGGAAGGCTGTTTGACACAGTTCTAAGGGAACTCTACGGCGAGAATACCTATCTTGATCGAAAATAGTCTCGATCTATAACAACTTTGCCTAATGCTTATGTGCCGCCCAAAGGCTTATGAAACTCGCTCAGTTTCAAGCATCAGCGGGCCACTAGTGCGCATGGTGAAGGTCAAAACCGGCTCTGGCAGTTGTGCTTCTCCCAAGGAAAAACTCACACGGCGCAACACCGAGGCCATCAAAACCATGATCTCCGTTTCTGCGTATTGCGCGCCGATACAAATTCTGGGGCCGTCTCCGAACGGGATGTATTGACCACGCGGAAGGGAAGCACCCATAAACCGTTCTGGCCGATATTCGTTGGGAGCATCCCAAAGCTTTTCGTTTCTGTGCAACGAGTAGACCGGGAAAAACAGCGCATCTCCCTTCTCGATCTTCACATCCTTGATTGTGACAGATTCCGATGCATCTCTGGCGAAAAACGCCGCGGAGGGATAAAGTCGCAATGTTTCCTTAACGTGAGCCCGAAGCAAAGGCATTGCTTCGAGATCAGAAAATTCAACCATCCCTTCAGGGCGTACTGCCTGAATTTCTTCCCGAATTCTGTGCTGCATTTCAGGGTTCAGAGCCAACAAATAATAGCCCCAAGCCAAAGCGTTGGCCGAGGTTTCGTGACCCGCAACAACAAAAGTCAGCAGATTGTCGACGGTTGTTTCCTGGTCTTCGAAATCCGTCTTCAGAGCTTCAATCATAAAATCAAGAAAATCGAGAGGCTCGCTTCGGTTTTCGGAGCGGCGCTGTTCAATAACTTGCCGTGCCAGGTCCCGCATCGTTGTAACCGGCGCCCTGCTGCTCAACCACTTTTTACGAGGCAGCCACTTTGGCAAGCCCATCAAGTCGAACAGTGAAATATCTGAAATGTATTTGAAATACGCGATAAGGCCTACGCGAATTTGTTCCGAACTGACCTCTTCATTGCCCGAGAAAATTACGCGAGAAATATTCGTCAACGTCGATGCGGGTGCGACTTGAGCAACATCCACAGAGCCTTCGTTCTCTGCCAAAGAGTCCGCAACTTCCGCGCCGGTCTCGGCAAAGTGACGCGCAAGCACTGGCAGGTTTCTGGCAGCGAACAACGGAGAATACCTCCGCCTTTGTTGGCGCCACTTGTCGCCTTCGGAAAGTATCAGGCCATTGCCGACAGCTGACCCGATAATATCCTTTGTGAACTTGGCTTTAGGGAAAGCTCTGCCCTGCCCTACCAACAATTCGGTGATCATTTCTGGGTCACAGAAATAATGTATGTTCAACGGGCCGCGAACATAGGTCTCACGCAGTGTTTCGGCTGGGATGACCTCAAGCATATTCCGACCAGCGGACCTTGCAAACTGAAGCAAAGTCACAGGTTTTTCCGCAAGTTTCGCCGCAACCGGAGTGACGTCGAACTGCTTCATTTTCGTCATTCCAAACGCGGTCACAACGCGGTTCCTTTTAGTGCCTTAGCCTGCCTATGCTTCAATCTAGGTGGGAAAACATCATATTAGCAATGAAATCATAGACTTTTTGACATCAATGTAGGCACTTGAGCAACAATCGTTCCGCCTTTGTCCAGCCGAGCCAATTTGAAAACGGAACAATTGGAAGCGATTGCCAAAATTATTGCCAAACTGTGAACCCATTTCCGACCAACTACGTCCTCATTGTTTCACTACGACAGTCTCAGGGAAGCGAAAATGAAGACTTTGGAATGACGGCAATCGATCCAGTGCAGCCGGACGGGTCCACCGGCGAGCCGGAAAACCGGCTTTTGCAAAACATCAAGGATTACACTGCCATGAGCTTCGCGCTCTTGTGGCAGCGACAGGCTATTTTTTTGGCAACAACCATTCTGACTGGGTTCTTTTTCGATCCGATCAATGCGTTGCTGTTCTACGGTACGATTCTCGTCTGCGAAGCTCAGGACCTAATGCTTGCAAAGCGGGTGCCTCGGCTCAGGCCAGACCAGCACAAAGCGATTGCAATGATGGTCGCCTGGATTCTGCTGAACACGATGCTCAGCTCAATTGCGATCTGCCTCTACACGATTTCCGTCGCATTTTCACAGTCGACCGGTGGGCACTTTACCCCTCTGTTCTTCTTGTTTGCGGCCGCATTGTTTGCAGCTATGAACAACCATCAGTTCGTCTGGGCCATGAGTGTCCGCCTGGCGATGTATGGTGTTTCGTTCATGATTATTGTCGTGAAGGACATATGGGTCGAGCGACCAGACCTCTCATCCGAACTTTGGTTGCAATTCTTTACAGTCGTCTTTGTCATGTACTTCTTGATCGACTGTTCATTGGTATTTTTAAAGCTCTACCGCAAAAATTTGGAGCAACTCGAAAAACTAAAACAAGAACATGAAAGAACAAAAGCTGCCTACATTGCCAAATCTCAGTTCATCTCGACAGTCAGTCATGAACTGCGCACGCCGCTAACGTCGATTAAAGGTTCGCTGGATCTCATCAATACCGGCGCTTTGGGTGACATTCCTGAACCGATGCAGAACATCATCACGCTGGCAAGCAAGAACAGTGAACGCCTGGCATCTCTAATCAATGACGTGCTCGACATTCAAAAAATGGAAGCCGGCGAAATGAAGTACCAAGAGGGAACAGTTGATGTTCACGAACTGGTTCGAGAAGCTATTTCATGCAATTTGGGATATGTAAGCGCACATAATGTGGAAATCGTGGAGGACATGCGAAGCAACGAAGAAGTGTATATCAAGGGTGACGCATCGCGACTTCTTCAGGTGCTGGCGAACATGATTTCCAACGCAGCCAAGTTTTCATTTGACGGTGGTGAAGTCATTGTTGGCTGCAGGAAACGAGGCTCGCAGGTACGTATATTTGTTAAAGATCAAGGCGTAGGCATTCCTAAAGGTAGCCGAGACAAGGTGTTTGACCGCTTCTCTCAAATTGATTCATCGGATGAACGCCACGCAGGGGGCACCGGGCTTGGGATGCACATCTCCAAGGAAATCGTTGAGCACTTTGGCGGCAAAATTGACTACAAAAGTGTACTTGGCAAAGGCACGGTCTTCTTCATTGAACTCCCCGTCTTGGCAAGCAAATCGACTGGACCTACTGTCCGGGCTCGTTCCTTGAAAGTCGGCGCCGCGTTACCAAGGTAAACTTGTGTTTTTCTGCCACAATTGTGAAAACAGGACCTTACGCCCGCTAAGTTTGATCGACAAGGTCGGGCTATTCCACCAATTACCCACTCTGCTTAGGATACGGGCAACCACCTAAAATAGAAGAAAAATTTCCCAATAAACCAGCGGGCAGCTAACTTCACATCAAGTGCGATACGTAGCTATCGGCAGAAGCTTGCAACAAGCAAACGGCCAAAAACATAAAGTATAAAATTATCGGACCAGCGGTCCAGATAGTATTCATTGACAGCTTCAGGGAGCCACTCTGGCCCGTGCCGTTGGTTACGGACTCGACACAATTCAAAGGTGGGAGCAGCTCCCTTTTGCTGTTTTTAACCATCTTCAACTCGTACACTAACTAAGAAGTATCTTATTAACCCCCACTTTAACCGAACTTAAATATTGGATTTTTCCTGTTTATTCCACAGCATCCAAGGAACAGTGGCCGAATGAAACTGCCATTGTTAACAGGATCCAGGTATTTCGAGAGGAATCCCCACATTTCTGGCGGAATCCGAGAGCAACCATCCCGTTCGTAGAGTCGTGGATCTTGCTGAGACAGTGGGGCAGAGCTGAAATGGCTGATCTAACCTGCAACTGCAATGTAACGACCAGTCGAGCTGGAGTAGAACGTCCGGTAATGCCGCATCTGGGCATCCGAAGGCAGAAGCGTTTCGTTGACAAAACCCTTACGCTCGGTCAAAGAAAATGGCCACCGTACATAGCATGTGCCTCTGCTAGAGGCGGCTACTCGGGCCGTAGGCCGCAATTTGGTTCAAGCGAACCGGGATTTACCGAGAAGCTTGCAGCCAGCGTGTTTCTGAATGCAAGCTCCCGGTGAAATCATGCGCGATAGTAGTGGTTGTGGCACTGTGCTGCCACGCAGGTATTGCCTTTCGGATTAGTGAGCTTGTCACTGACACGCGGATTGGCCCGCATACATACCTAGACCCGCACCAGCAGCTGTTGCGATATCTTGGCCCGTACCACCACCAAAGCGGTTGCCAATGACACCACCAATTGCAGCACCACCCAGAATACCCGCTGCACATCGTGCGTCAGCCTGGGCTTGCGCTTGAGTTGCTGTCGTTGGTGCGCCGCATGCTGCCAGCAGCAAAGAGCCTCCAAGCAGGCAGGCTACTGTTATTTTCCTCATGTCGGTTTCCTTCCCTTTGACTGAAAATCACTGCCTCTGGTTTCTTGTCATGTAGGTTCGACAAAGCCGCGTTCCAAGTAGACGCAACTCGAAAAAAGCTCTTGCTTCTCCTTCAGGCGTGAAAGGAAATCGTAGCTGAATCCAAAGGTAAGATACCGTGTAAGATTGGGCTGGAGCGGTTCTCTTCATCGAGTGTTGTGTGAGCCGTCCACCATAGTTAGCTGGAACTCGGTTTCTTGCCTGAAGCCCGTTCTCGCAAACGTTCCACGACGACATAAAGGACGGGAACCAGCACTAGGCTTAAAACAGTTGCGACCAGCATGCCCCCAAATACGGCGGTTCCAAGAGAGCGCCGCGCTGCAGATCCAGCACCAGTTGCAATAACCAGTGGTACAACCCCCAGGATAAAGGCGAAGGCGGTCATTAGCAGGGGCCTTATTCGGATACGCGCGGCCTCCATCGCTGATTCCTCGATCGACAGACCTTCCTGACGCCTACGCCGGGCAAATTCGACGATGAGAATGGCTCCTTTGCTCGCCAGACCGATCAGCATGACGAGCCCGATCTGGCAATAGATATTGTTGTCGTAACCACGCAGCCATTGCGCGACCAAGGCCCCAAAGATCGCGAGTGGAACCGCCAGCAATACCATGAGGGGCATAACAAAGCTTTCGTACTGGGCAGCCAGAAACAGGAACGCAAAGATGACCGCCAGAGCGAAAAGGATCGGAGCCACATTGCCAGCCTTGATTTCCTGATAGGCGTTTCCGGTCCACTCAAACGTGTAACCCCTTGGAAGCGTCTGTTTAGCCAAGGTTTCCATGGCGGTGATCGCCTGACTTGAGCTGTGCCCCTGCCCCGCAGCGCCACTGATGCTGGTTGATCGGAACAGGTTGTAGTGGTTAATGGTGCGCGCTCCGATTTGGGGCTGCAACTTTACCAAAGCACTCAACGGCACCATACTGCCCTGATCATTTCGTACATAAAGCCGACCGATATCTTCTTCGGCTTGTCTGGCATCTACATCAGCCTGCAAATAGACTTTGTAAACCCTGCCATAGACGTTGAAATCATTAACGTACACACCGCCCAAAAAGGTCTGAAGCGCATCAAAAACGTCGCCAATCGAGATCCCCTCGGTCAGAGCTTTGGTACGATCAAGTTCGATATGCAGCTGCGGTGTGCTTGCGGAAAATGGGCTATATAGCCCGGACAACTCAGGCAGGGCATTTCCACCTGCAACCATATCCCGCGTCGCCTGTTCCAGATCTTGTAGTGAGCCACCGGTTGTGTCCTGTAACTCGAACTGGAACCCGCCGGTTGGCGAAAGACCAAAGATGGGGGGCGGGTTAAATGTGGTAAGTATTCCGCCCGGAATTTCATCGAATCGCGCCTGCGCCTTGGCCATGAGCGCGGTTACACTTTCGCCCGACCCCCTCCGTTTGTCCCACGGTTCGAGAACTGCGAACAGATTGCCCTGATTAGGTGCTGACGTGTTTGTCAAAACGCTGAAGCCCGTGAACGTGATTACGCCTTTGATACCGGGGAGATCGTGCAAAATTTCATAAGCCTCATCGACAACCTTTTGGGTTTGCCCAACGGCTGTACCTTCCGGGGTTTCCAAACTGATAATGAAATAGCCTTGATCTTCGTTCGGGATGAAGCCCACGGGCACAACCGTAAACATGTAGATAGTTCCAGCCAACAGTGCCACAAAGCCCAATGCCACGGGTTGCCAAACCCGGATGAACAAACCAACTACGGCCTCATAACGCGGCGTAAACCAGGCGAAGCCAGCGTCGAATTTCTGGATGATCTTGGCCTTTGGTCGCGCTCCACCCAGCAGCAAACCACACAGAGCCGGGCTGAGAGTCAGAGCGTTGATCGCTGAAATCGCGACAGCAGACGCAATCGTCAGGGCGAATTGCTGGTATAGCTTTCCTGTCAGCCCCGGCATCAGGGCAACAGGAATGAAAACCGCCATAAGAACCAGAGAGGTGGCAACAATCGGACTGGTGACTTCGTCCATCGCACGCCGGGCAGCTTCCTTGGGATCTGTCTCGCCGTTCTCGATATGCCTCGACACGTTCTCGACCACGACAATTGCGTCATCAACAACCAGCCCCACCGCCAGCACGAGGCCAAACAACGTCAGCAGGTTGATGGAAAAGCCCAGTGCATACATCAATGCGAAGGTACCGATCAGACAGACCGGAATCGTAATCACCGGGATAAGCGCTGCCCGCAGATTGGGTAGAAAAATCACAATGACAAAAACGACAAGCAGGATTGCTTGTCCCAGTGTTAAAAGAACATCCCGAATGGCTTCGCGATCGAAGTTCGTCGTATCGTAGATAACTGTATATTCCAGCCCTTCGGGGAAATCCTGAGACAATTCTGCCATGGTCTCGCGAACCTGCGACGCCAACTGCAGAGCGTTGGCGCCCGGCAACTGCATGACACCCAGACCCACCGTCGGACTGCTGTCCAGCGTAGAATTGAAGGAATAATCTTCTGCACCCAGTTCTACGCGCGCCACGTCCTTAAGCCTTATGACAGCGCTGTCCTCGCCGATGCCCAGAACGATATCTTCGAACTCTTCCTTGCTTTGCAGCCGCCCCTTTGCAGTCAGTGTCAGTTGGAATTTCTGGTTGGCACCGTTGGGCGGTGCGCCCAAAGCCCCGGCAGCGACCTGCTGATTTTGTTCTGTGACCGCGTCATATACATCGGACGCGGTCAGGCCGAGGCTCGCCATTTTTTCGGGATCAAGCCAGATCCGCATGGCATAGACCCGTTCCCCCCAAACCATCACCGTCCCAACACCCGGAATACGCTTGAGGCGATCCGTGATGTGGATGTCCGCGTAGTTCGAGATGAAAAGTTCGTCGAACTGACCGTTTGGCGAAATAAGGTTGACCCCCATTGTCAGGTCAGCCGACTCTTTGGTGACTGTCACACCCGATGCGACAACCTCATCCGGGAGTTGCGCCATTGCCGTGGAAACCCTGTTTTGCGTATCCACGGCTGCAATACTAAGGTCGTACCCCTCTTCGAAAGTGACCGTTATGTTCGAGGTGCCGTCATTCGAGCTTGTCGATGCCATATAAACCATGCCCTCGACCCCGTTGATTTGCTCCTCAAGGGGGATGGTTACTGCCTCTTCGACAACCTCGGCGCTGCCGCCGGTATACGTGGCGCTGACGACAACAGTTGGGGGCACAACTTCGGGGAATTCACCGACGGGAAGCAACGGTATCGAAATCAAACCGGCGATCACGATGACCAGCGCGATAACTGACGCAAACACGGGCCGGAAGATGAAGAACCGGCTCAGCATTCAGCCATCAGCCTTGTCTGCATCCGAACCGGCGGTTGGTTTTTTGACATCGACGGCCATGCCGGATCGGACGCGCTGTTGACCCTGCGTGATCACAACTTCGCTGTCCTTGAGTCCTGTGGTTACAATGCGGCGACCTTCATAATTGCGACCAACAGTGACCCGACGCATTTCGGCCTTGCCGCTTTTGTCGACGACAAAAACAAAGAACCCAGCTTGATCCTGCGAAATCGCTTCAGAGGGTACAGTTATCTGGCCTGACTGCTTGGTAAGCTGAATATCCACTTTGGCATACTGACCAGGGCGCAAGGTTTTTTCGGGATTGGGAAACACTGCCCGCACAGCAATTGTGCCCGTCTTGGGATCAATGCCCGGTGCGGAAAAGTCGAGAGATCCGGAATGCGGATGGACGCTGCCATCAACCAGCGTGATCGCAACTTTCAAATCCGGATCTGCCGATCTGTATTTTTCCAGTTCGAGAAATTGCGTTTCGCTTGGGCTTACGTAGATGTGCAGCGGATCCATCTGGACCAACTCAGTCAGAACGGTGTCATTCGCCGAAACGACGTTACCGACATCCTGAAAAACACGTCCAATTCGCCCATCGATTGGGGCGGATACCGTGGCATAATCGAGGTTGACCTGTGCCGAGGCCAGCGCGCCCTGGCTACTTTCTAGGTCACCCTTGGCTTGGGCCGCGTCGGTGGTCGACTTGTCCAATTGCTCCTGCGCAACGGTTCCATCACTTGCCAAAGCGGAGTAGCGTTCCCTTTCTCTGACGGCGAAATCAAAACCGGCTTGATTCTTGTCCCGCTCGCCCAATAGGCGTTTAAGTTCAGTTTCATAGGGACGTTGGTCGATTACGAACAGGGTATCGCCTTTGACGATATCTGTGCCCTCTTCGAAGGGGCGGGATTCAACGTGGCCATCGACACGTGATCGCACTGACACTGTGTTGGGGGACTCGGTACGTCCGGTCAACTCAAGGAAAAGCGGCACCTCTTCTGTCGTGGCTTGGGCAACGACAACCTTCGGTGCTGGGGGTGATGTTTCCTTCGTTTCTTCCTCAAAACAGGCGGTAAGAAAAGTCATCACGCACAGCGGCAGTAGATGGCGTACTGTCCGGTTGTTATCCGTTTTCCAGCACCCTATCCGCAACGAAACCTCCCAAAGCAAAACACTATAAACTAGGGGTAGGTTATTTTGTCGAAGGTGGAATCGACAACTGTTTTGTACGCCGCTTAAATTTTAGGGCGCTCTCTTAAGAACCAAGTGGGGATGAGCAAGCGGCTGTAAGCGCTACAGAAAACAATTATATTGCGTCTGGGTTGATTGAAAATCTGTCTGGCAAAGACCTAAGTTGCTAAAGAGGCTCAGGCCGGTATCTTGGGGCAGTATATTTACTAAAAGGGTGATTTGGGATGGTATCATCTCGGTTAAACAAGGGGCTGCTGCTTTGCGTTCTTTTCGCAATGTTGCCGGGGTGTGGCAGCAAGGCACAAGATCAAGGTGCAACATCTGAGGCAGCGGCCCAAACCGATCCCGTAAGCAAGTCTTCTTCATTTGGATCGACGGGGATTGATCCTGCAACCTATGCTGGCCGCTTCCAGATCAAGCTGGATAAAGAAGTGCCTCTGCGTGACATACCCGTTCCCTTCACGGTCTACGGCGGCCTTGAGGAATCCAGCCCGACCCGCCTGCGTTTGAGGGCCTTCGTGGATCTGCGCGGATTGCAGGAAAAGACACCCGAGATTCTGACAGGCCCACTGGAAGAAACCTGCAAACGTCAGATATACCTGAAGATTGAGAACGTCACCGCCAAAGGCGAAACAGTTCAGATCGAAGGCTCAACCCGCGCGCAGTTTACGACTTGCAACAGGCGCGAAGAACCGGGCTTTCGTTACTTTGGGGCCACTGTAGATGCGGTTGCGGTCGCAAAGGCAGCAGTTAAAGGCCAATGCCTGACCTTCAGTATCGAAAGCGTCGATCTTGATCCGCGGGGATTTATCGGCGCAGTCTCCAACCTCTTTGGCCTGACAAATCGCATTAACGATGCAGTTCTGGAAAAGGGTGGCGAGTTTTTGGAGGCCCACCCGGTTTGTCCGCCGTTGCCTGAGGAATTTTCTGTCCTTGATCCAAGTTACGACTCCGGCGGCACGCGCGAAATAGCCCCGGGCGGTATGGGAGCAGCAATCGTTGGATCGGCTGATGTTAGTGCCGAAACAATTGTTAAAGTCCTCGGAGGGCTTAAAGAACTTGGCGTATTGGAGTTTGCCGAATGAGACTTTGGCTTTTGATCCCGGTCTTCATGGCAGCCGTTCTTGGCGCGACAGCGCCCCGCGCACAACAGGTGAACTTTATCATCGACGCGAAACTGCCAGTGCGTGATACCGAATTGCCGTATACGCTTGACTTGAACCTCAGCGCGGTAGCTCCCACTCGGATGGGTGTGGGCGCGCTTCTTGATCTGCGCGAAGTCCAAAAACTTGCGCCAGAGCGATTGGCCGACAATGCAATTGTCGACAACTGCGGCCTACAAGTCCGGCTTGATGACATAAGTCTCAAGGCGCAAGGCGATGCGATTGGTCTGAATGGAGATGTTACAATCACGATCTTCGAATGCAGCCGAACCGGTGAAACCAACTTTCAAAGGGGCGACAAAAAAAGAGCTATTTTGGCGAACATGTCCACCGAAGCGACTGTAGAACTACGCGACAATTGTGCTTATTTCAAACTCATCGGTCTTACACTCTCGGCGCCGGAAGAACAGCGCGAGCAACTCCTAGAAGACGACACGCTCGACTCTGTGAAAGAACTTATGCTGACCGCCGTAGACCTTGTACTCAACGAAACACCTTTGTGCCCAGAGCTACCTGCCGAACTCGCATCGCTTGACCCGGTTTACGACAGTGGTGGGCCGAAGGAAATCGGAGAGGGAGGGCTAGGTGTGTATCTGGACGGATCTGTTGACGTCAGTCCTTCAACAATTCTGGACATCCTTACGGTTCTTCAACAGCAAGAGCTTATTCCCGGACGACCATAAGCAAAGGTCTCTTGGGTTCCTAAAGACATTTGCGCGGGAAACTAAGCCGCCATACTCCCTGCTTGTCCTTGCGACCCAGCTAAGGCACACTCGTGTGCAGATAAGAAAGGTCTGTTTTTGCCGCAGGGGTTCTAGGCAAATTGCCAGTGCTGCGCCTTGCTTTCGGAGGAGTGTGTCATGACATCCAAGACCGCAGGCCCTAAGCCGCCCGACAAAATGACACCGCAGCATCAGTCCATGCCCGAGATCAACAAAGTGACTGCGGATGACATCACCGCATCGCTTAAAACCGGATTTTCCGACTTTCTTGCCAGACCGTTCATGAGCGGCTTCTTCGGCCTGTTCTATGCGATTTTCGGAATTCTGTTTGTTTGGTGTCTGGTGTGGCTTGGTAAGATCTGGATGATCATTCCCGCCATTGTCGGATTTCCGCTGGTCGCTCCTTTCGCCGCAGCCGGGCTTTATGAGATGTCGCGCCGACTGCAGAAGAACGAGAGCTTTGGTTGGTCTGATATCCTTGCCGTCATGGCCAACCAACGCAAACGCGAAATGGGCTGGATGGCTTTTGTCACCCTGTTCATTTTTTGGGTGTGGATTTACCAGATCAGGCTTTGGTTGGCGATCATCCTGCAGAAGGCTTCCTTCTCGGACTTTGACGGGTTCTTGAACACTGTATTCTTCACGCCGCAGGGTTGGACTTTTCTTGCGGTTGGCACCTGTGTCGGAGCATTTTTGTCGG
Organism: Ruegeria sp. AA6; assembly: GCF_056542865.1. Lineage (NCBI taxonomy): Bacteria > Pseudomonadati > Pseudomonadota > Alphaproteobacteria > Rhodobacterales > Roseobacteraceae > Ruegeria > Ruegeria sp. AA6. The sequence goes on along the minus strand of NZ_JBQGAN010000001.1, from coordinate 103,712 downwards.
CCGTCCTGTTTTCGGTGACCGTCATCGCCATGCCCATGCTGCTCGACCGAGAAACCAACTTTGTCTCTGCCATGCTCACGTCCCTTCGCGTCGTTTCGGAAAATCCGGTGGTCATGCTCACCTGGGCGGCGATCATCTCGATCACAATGCTCTTGTCGTTGGTGCCCGCGTTTCTGGGTTTGATCTTTACCCTGCCGATCCTTGGTCACGCCACGTGGCATCTCTACCAGCGGGCGGTGCCACCAGCAGAGGGATGATCTATCCGTTGCGCGTGCACAATAGCTAAACTTAAACCCGACGGCGTCTTTTTACGACCTAGCAGAATTGGACAAAAGTCTTCCCAATCTCACTTCGGCGTTTCTCCAAAGTACCCTCCGAAGAAAGCAATCATTGCCACCAGAACACCGATCAGGATTGCGATTACCCAAAGTGCCCCGCTGCCTTTCGCGAAATATCCCAACGAAAGAAGACCAACCACAAAGATGCCGACCAAAAAATACAAAATTGTATTGTCCAACTTCCGCCCCCCTACAAAGACAATTCAAGAAATTCCGTCGTGCTTCGTTTCCGCGACACACGCACGCCAATACGACTTAAAATCCTGACTCAAACGCCGCTCGGCAATTGCCGAATTCCATGAAATGTTGCGTACAAAACAGGGATCAGGATCATTGTGAGCATCGTACCTACCGTCAGTCCGCCCATGATCGTGACGGCGAGGCCGACCCAAAACACGTCGGGCAACAGAGGTATTACGCCCAAGACCGTGGTTGCTGCGGCCAGTACCACTGGACGAAGCCTTGACGCACCGGCATTCAATACAGCGTCGTAACCCGGCTGACCTTCGGCCAAGTTATCGTTGATCTGGTCGATCAGAACGATTGCATTTTTGATCATCATACCAGCCAAACTCATACCCCCGAGCAGTGCAACAAATCCAAACGGCGTATTCGTGAGCAGCAAGCTTGGGACGATACCTATAAGTACAAACGGTACGGTCAGGAAAATGACCAGCGGTCTTCGGTAAGAATTGAACAGTCCAACCACGATAAGCGCCATGACCGAAAACGCCGGGATCATCCCCGGTATCAATGACGCTTGCGCAGATACGGTGTCCTCATACTCTCCGCCCCATTCCATGCTGTATCCCGGTGGCAAGTCGGCCTCCAAGGCGTCAAAATTCGCAAGAACGGCTGCGCGATAGCTTGGCAGTGTGACACTATCAATCGGATTGGCCTGAACGGTCAAAACGCGACGCCGGTCGCGGCGATTGATTGTGGGATCTTCGGGTTGAATGTTCACGCTGCGCACGACCTGGGCCAACGGCACAGGCTCAACCGAAAACGGTGACTGCATCTGTAGCAGTTCAAAGTTATCCACCGCAGCGACGTCTTCCGCACCGGGCCGAACGATGATCGGCAGCAGCTCGTCACCCTCGCGGTACAGGCCAACCGAACGTCCGTCAAAGGCGCGTTTCGTCGTGTTGCCCAAATCTTCGTAGGTGATACCGGTCCAGCGCGCGCGGTCTTGATCGTAGTCGGGAACGGTTTTCAGAACGCGGTTGCGCCAATCGGTGCGCGCCACTTTTGTCCAAGGATGCTGATCCAGTATCGCAACCGCCCTGTCGCCGATTTCCCTCAGTGTGTCGGGATCGGCGTCCGCCGGACCTATGATACGGTTCTCAAACGCCCATGTATTGCTGGGGCCGACGCCGAACTGACGTGTAAATGACGTCGCCTCGGGCATATTGGCCGATATCCAAAGCGAGATTTCCTTGGTCATCTCGGGAATGTCTCGGTAATCCTCAACGTTCACGATGACTTGCGCGTAGGACGGGTTTGTGCCCTCTGGGTCAACCGGCAGGTAGAAGCGGGGTGGGCCAGCTCCGATAAAGCTGGCGATACCCGTCACACGATCATCCATTTCCACCTGTTCTTCGATCCGCTTGACCGCTTCGGAGACAGCCTCGATCCGAGTTCCCTCGGGCGCGTAATAGTCAATCATGTATTTGGTCATCGACGAGGTCGGGAAGAACAACTGCGTGACGGAACCAAAGCCAACCCCTGCGATGACCAGCGCGCCCACAGCCACCCCAATAGTCAGGTATCGAACGCGGATCGCCGCGGCCAGAAAACGGCGATAAACGGCGTAAAGACCAGTGTCGAACGTCTCGCTTGCTCCTCCCTTGGGTTCGGGCAACATGGCAACGCATTGCAGCGGCGTGACAGTCATCGACAACAGCCAGCTGACCAAAAGCGCGATGCCAACGACCGAGAAGAGGGTTCGGCAATACTCCCCAGCGCTCTCAACCGAAGCGAAAATCGGATAGAAAGCCATGACCGCTACGAAGGTAGCCCCTAGTAACGACATAGCGGGGCGGGTCGCCGCGTCGATCGCCGCCTTCGCCCGGTCCATTCCCTGTGACATACGAACCATTGCGCCATCCGCCACAACGATCGAGTTGTCGACCATCATGCCCAGCGCAATGATCAATGCGCCCAGAGACATCCGTTGAAGATCTATGCCCAACGCCGCCAACGGAATGAAGGTGGTAAGTATCGTCAGGATAAGCCCACTGCCAATGATGAACCCCATCCGAAGGCCCATCGCCAATGTCAAAACAACCAGAACGATGGCCACCGCTTGGCCAAGGCTTATCAGAAAACTGCTAACCGCGAGGTTTACGTCATCGGACTGCCAATGAACCCGTTCAACCTCGATGCCTACCGGTAGGCCCGCGATCAGTTCTGATACTTTTGCGTCTACCGCTTCGCCAACGCTGACGACGTTGACACCAGACTGAAATGATATCGCCAATCCAATCGACGGAAGGCCGTTGTAGCGCATCATAGTTGTTGGCGGATCGGCGTAGCCTTCCTTGACCTCGACAATTTCACCCAGCCGCAACAGTTCTGGCCCCCGTATTTGGCCGCTTTGCGCCTGATCCAGACCGCTTGGCCGCACAACCAGATCGGCGATGTCAGTTGGGCTGGCGAAGGTGCCGCTTGGAGCGATGCGCATGCGGTAGTCGCCAATATTGACCCTTCCTGCATCCACAATCGCATTCTGCGTCTGCAGGGTATTGAAGATGGTCTGAGCAGAAACGCCCAGCGCGGCCAAAGCTTCTTCTCTAGTTTCCAGATAAATGACCCTGTCACGCTCTCCCCACAGATCGACGCGCCCTACCCCGTCGATCAGTGAAAGCTCTCGTTTGAAGTCTTCGGCAAAGCCGTCAAGTTCCTGAGCTGAAAACCCATCAGACGTCATCGCCAACAGAAGGCCAAAGACATCGCCGAAATCATCGTTGATTGCGGGGCGACCTGCACCGGGCGGCAGATCGGTTTCTACGTCTCGGACTTTGCGGCGCAGCGTATCCCAAATCTGCGGCAGTTGGTCAGACCAATAGTTCGGACGGATCTCGACTTTGATAGTCGACAATCCAGCCCGACTTTCGCTGGAGATATAGTCGATTTCCTTGATTTCCTGAAGCTTGAGCTCAATCCGCTCTGTGACCTCCTGCTCAACCTCTTCAGGACTGGCCCCTGGATAGGGCGTAGTTACAACCGCAGTCTTGATCGTGAATTCAGGATCTTCCAACTGCCCCAGGCTGAAGAATGCTGAAACGCCACCCAACGTGAGCATGACAACCGTAAACCAAATGAATTTGGCGTTGCGGATCGAGAACGCGGCCAGGCCCATTACTCTTCATCCTCAACAAGAAGCGATACTTTCTGCCCCTCTCGAAGTGAATTCGCTCCGGCGGTTACAACCACATCGCCAAACTCGAGACCTTCGCTGATGGCCACTCCTTGGGATCGCGGCGTTCCAAGCGCAACTTTCCGTGCGCTTACAGTTTCTGAGCCGGTGTCGAACACCCAGACATGCGGGTCGGCCCCACCTTCGGGTACGAAAACCGCGCTGGCGGGCACCATGATCGCGTCAAAGGGCTCGTGCCCTTCTTTTGGCTTACCGCGCACGCGACCAGCCATGCCAGGCAGAACAAGCGAGTCCTCTGGTTGGTCCATAATCAACGTGACAGGGAAGGTTCGGGTCGTGGCCGAAGCTTCTGATCCAATCTCACTGATTTCAGCAGGCAATACCACGTCCCCTAACGCGTCAAAGGTGACGGTAATGTCCTCGATATGCGGGATCAGGGCGATGTATCGCTCGGGGATGTCGATCACGACCTCGATACGCTCAGAATCCAGAATTCTGAGAACCGGGGTCTGCGCGGCGACTTCTTCGAAGTCCTCGATGTATTTTGCCACGACACGGCCATCAAATGGTGCGGCCAGGCTTGTATAGGTCAAGTCCAGAGTCGCCCGGTCCAACGCGCCCTGCACCGAATTTATCGCCGCTTGCGCCGATGTCTCACCCGCGACGAACCGATCAAGCGTTGCCTGAGCTGCGACATCTTTCTCAACCAATGAGCGCTGCCGGTCCGTTTGCAGTTTGGCATTGTCGAACGTGGCCTGCGCGCTTTGAAGTTCTGCGGTCAGCCTGTCGACCTCGGCCTGATACGGCGCAGGGTCCAAAGCCGCAACAACATCCCCTTTCGCCACAAGGTCGCCAACCTGTACGTCCACGCCGACGACATTGCCCGGCACGCGAAACGCCAAAGACACTTCGCGAGCCGCCCTGGCCGTTCCGACGAAATATCGGTCATGCATACTGGACAGGTCGGTGATCTCGGTTGCTCTGACCGGACGGATAACCGTTTCAGACGTTTCTTCTTCTTTTTCCCAACATCCTGCGAGCAATAAGAAGACAAAAAGCCAAACAGATATTCTCTTCATTCCCCCCTCCCGTGCTGACCGTTTTGCTTTAGCTGTCTTCGCGAAGGTGGCCTAACCTGCGAATTCGGCGGCAAAAGATGTTTGAATGGTACGCGCTTATCAAACAAAGTCAAAAATCGGAATTTGTTGAATAAATATCAGATCGGAACTTGCTGCGGACCAACCCGCACCTCAACCGATCGTCGCCTTGTCACCTTCAGCACTGTTCGGGCCTAGCGACTAGTCTATTGTTAGCGAATAAATTTCGACCAACTCCTCTCGACCGCGAAGCTTGTGTGCGCCAATGCGCTCAAATTCTATCGGCTCGACCAAGGCGCTTCGAACAGAGCTGGAAACAAGAATATTCGCTTCGGATTGTGTGTTGCCCAACACCCGTCCAGCTTCTTCAAGACGCTGGGCGACGTTCACCGCATCCCCGACCACGGTATAACTTAGCCTTCCTTCGCTGCCGATGTTACCAACAACGACACGACCGATATGGATGCCGATTCGCAGTCTAACTGAGAAAGGTAAGCCCGCCTCTTGCCGTTCATTTCGATTGTATTGCTTAATCCACTGAGCGATCTCAATCGCTGCGTGGCACGCAAGATCGGCCGCGTCATCCTGATGCTCCAGAGCACCCCATATGGCCATCACCGAGTCGCCGATAAATTTGTCGATAGTGCCCCGGTTTTTCTGAATGCAATCGGCAAGCCCGGCAAAGTGGTCATTCAGGAACAATGCCGTTTGGTGGGCCGTCAGATGTTCCGACTGGGTCGTGAACTCGACGATATCCGTAAACATTATTGCGACATCTCGGTGAGATGAATTGATCTGCTTACCTGCATGCTGACGCATCAATTGACGGACTAGGCGCTTGGGCACATAAAGCTCAAACCACCGCAAGCCATCCAGCATGAAGTTGTAAGAGCGCGCTGCCTCATCCAGTTCGCGAAAGAACGATCCCTCAATTTCAGCGATGTTTGAAACATCAAGATCATGAACACGCTTTGCACTGTCGGATAGTCGCCGCACCGGCTTTGCGATTTTCTGACCGATCAAAGCCGCAGTTCCGGCCGAAATAACCGCCATGATAAGGCAAAAAATAATCGCCCATCTCAGCCGAGCGGCTTCCGCAATAATGTCATGAGCCTCAAAATAAGTAGCAACTGTAAGCGGTTGAACGCCGTAATTGGACAACTCTTCAAAGAATACGACGTATTCCCAATCCGCGTAAGCTACGAAACGGGTGTTTGCACCGGTCAGAAAGTATTTGGCGACGCTAAAACGATCATTCGGCAGCCACATTGCCGCAACAATTGGATCAGAGAAACGATCTTGCTGCGGAAGCGGCGACGCGCGGTTCAAGCCGGCATAGCCAAACGCCATAAGCGGGTGGGCCAAAACAGAATTTCGCCCATACAACATGAAAACATTTGCGCCGAATTCCATTTCCTGATCAGCCAGAAACTCTGACAATTTCACGACAGAAACCCACGCTGAAAGAACGCCGACTATGCGGCCATTTTGAATGATTGGCTTCTGGTAACTCAGCACAGACTGGCCGTATTCTTCGCGCCACAGAATACCACCCCAATGGGCTTTTCCAGTTTCAATTGCCTTATCGATAAGGTGGCGCAGATCCACATCATCCCCAAGTTTCAAAAATATCGGCAATGTCTCGTCTTCGGCGCGTTCGACACCTGTCAGAATCTGTTGTCTGTCAATGAACTGAATACGCAGAATTTGCGGGGTTGCCGAAACAGCACCAAGCAACAGGCTAACAAACTCCTCCGAGCCATCTGGCTCTACTTCCCCTGTCGAAATTCTGCTCCCAATAAAATCGATCTGATCGGAAGCTGCGGTCAGATAGCGCTCTACCTGTTGGCGTTGGGTGCCAATAATCAGCTGTGCTTTTTGCGTCAGTAACTCTGAGGTATTGCGGTAGCCAACGACCAGCCCCACCCCCAATACGCCAGCGACCGAGGTCAAAACAAAAAAGCCCAGCCCAAGCGCCAAAGCGACCGACATAGAGGCATGCCATTTGCCGCCATTTGCTTGGTCAAATTTTGGTTTTATGCCCCCCATAACCCGCCCCGTGACCGAGACCATCCCATGGTGTCATTCGACAAATTATATACAATTTCTTGAATTTTTTAAAGTTTTGCGTGCTAGGCAGCGTCTATTGATCAGGGATAGCAGCGACCAATACTTTCACTTACCTGCGAAGGAAAAAAGAAGATCGCCTTTTTCTCATCCAAGCCTTATGCTGCACTGCAGAAGAGCTCTTGGAGGCTTGGGATATGAGCGGTCGAATTATCTGTGTGGCGCAGCAAAAGGGAGGTTCCGGCAAGACTACTCTCGTGACCAACTTGGCGACGGCATATTTGTCCGAAGGCAAAAGCGTTGTCCTATTGGATACCGATCCACAAGGCAGTCTTGGAAAATGGTTGGATATTCGCGAAGAGACACTTGGCGAAAGTTCACAGCTTCAGTTTTCTACTGCGACTGCTTACGGGGTTTCACGCGCTATCCGGGGGATCGGAGGAGAGGCCGACGTAGTTCTGATTGATACACCGCCGAAGGCTGACAGTGACGTTCGCTGGGTCTTGCGAGAATCCGATTTAGTCTTGATACCTGTCTCTGCCAGTCAGGCCGATGTGTGGGCAACCCAGGATATTTTGGACTTGGCGGGCCGGGCTGGGAAGCCGACACATATTGTCATGAACCGAACACGTGCTGGCACGCGCGTTGGTGAACACGTTGCACAATCGGTGGCCGAGCTTGAGGCCAGGCAATTACAGTCCGCGCTGGCCAATCGTGTAATTTACGCAGAAGCGCTGGGGCGGGGCTTAGGTGCAATGGAAGCGAAAAGGAACGATGTCGCCTTTGATGAAGTCCGCGCGTTGGCTAAGGAAGTATCTTCTATCCTAGAGTTGTAAATCAGTTGCATGCAGCACTGTTGTTTTCGTCGATTATCCGCTCCGGTGCACTTTCAGGTATTGGGTGATGGCGCTGAAGCACCTCAGAACGGCACTCGCAATTGTCGATATCTTTCTGTTTTGGCAATTTGCATAAGCCAGCCCACATCAACCAGTGTTGTTTCGATAAGTACAACCAAACTCTGCCCAAATGTCATTAACATTCGATCTATGGAATATTACAAGCCAATGCTGATCTCTTCAGGTAAATTCTGGTAGCAAACTGGCCGCAAGAAGCGGCGGATCGAAAGAGTGCCTACGCTTGTTGCCCCGAAGTTTGTCGATGCAGGATAGGGCCCGCCATGCACCATACTATCGGCGACTTCAACTCCGGTGGGGAAACCGTTGAACAACACGCGACCTGCTTTGCGTTCCAAAACTGGCATTAACTTGGTCGCGTGCATAGCATCGGCAGGCTCCATATGCAAAGTTGCGGTTAACTGACCCTCCAGCGTTCGTGCGATAGAGGTAAAATCAGCGACATCCCTTACGACGACGACAACGCCCAACGGCCCAAAAACTTCATGCGCCAAGACTGGATTGGCTTTGAAGGCGTCAGCCGAGACCCTATAAAGAAATGCACTCGCATCACGGTTTTCAGTTGTTCCGGAAACCACCGCCGTTACTTCAGGGGCAGATGCGATACGGTCACGCCCTTCGCAAAACGCTTGGGCTATACCGTCTGTCAGCATGGTTTGAGGGGCCGTTTCTCGCAGTGCAGCGGTAGCCTCGGCGATGAAGGCCTCGGCGTCCGGCCCTTCCGGCACAAGGGCAATTCCGGGATTGGTGCAGAACTGCCCCACTCCCATGGTCAAGGACGCGGCCCAGCCTTGCGCAATGTCGGTACCGCGTGATTTAAGGGCTCCGGGCAGCAAGAACATAGGGTTGACCGATCCGAGCTCTCCAAAAAATGGGATGGGCTCATCGCGCGCTGCACACAGGTCGAACAAGGCGCGACCGCCACGTAGGGACCCTGTAAAACCTACGGCTTTGATGAATGGATTCTGAACCAATGCACCTCCTACAGCGACACCACCATCCTGCACAAAGCTGAACACCCCTGGATGCAGGCCAAGGGCCTGGCGGGCAGCGTCGATAGCCTCGGCCACGATCTCGCCCGTGCCCGGATGTGCCGGATGGCCTTTGACAACCACAGGGCAGCCTGCTGCCAAGGCGGCTGCGGTATCGCCACCTGCAGTCGAGAACGCCAACGGAAAATTGGACGCTCCGAATACGGCCACCGGACCGATCGGGCGTTGCACCATTTTCAGATCCGGGCGCGGCAATGGCTGACGATCCGGCAAGGCCGCGTCATGGCGGTAATCCAGATAAGCACCATCACGGATATGGTTCGCGAACAGGCGTAACTGTCCCGTGGTGCGTCCCCGCTCACCTTCCAGCCGTGCTGCAGGCAGACCGGTTTCAGCGCAGCCGATCACAGTGATCTCTGCGCCGCGCTCCTCGATCGCATCGGCAATGCGGTCCAAAAATACAGCGCGTGCTTCGCGCGAGGAATACCCATAGGACCAAAAGGCCTCCTCTGCTGCGGCACAGGCTTTATTCACTAGTGTCGGCGTGCCTGCCCAATAGGTTTTGGCATCGCCGGTCGCGGGGGCGGATTGAAAGCTGTCTTTGCCTGCCATCCATTCCCCGCCAATCAGGCTGTGTCCGTTCATGTCAAATTCCTCAGATCAGTTTGCGTGCGGCAAGGTTTTTTATCAAAGCGCTGGTGCCAAAAACCCAAGGTGGGCATTCGGTGGAAAGCCTTACCGTGTTGGCCAGCCGTCCAAGCGCGGGGTTCGATATTTCGACCAAATCACCCATTTTGTGCGTGAAGCCGCCGCCGGGAGTGTCCCGGTCCTGCGTGGGCGCAAAGAGCGTACCCAACATTAGAAAGAAGCCATCCGGGTATTGGTGATGCGCTCCCCATGCCTGCCCTACGAGATCTTCAGGATCACGGCTGATTTCGGCCATCGAACTGGAACCGTGCAAGTCGAACCCTTCTTCACCGGTTACCCGCAATGTCAGTTCCGTTTGCCGGACATCATCAAGATCATAACTGTCATCAAACAGTCGTAGCATTGGGCCAAGAGCGCATGAGGCATTGTTGTCCTTGGCCTTGCCCAGCAAAAGCGCCGAGCGTCCCTCGACATCGCGCAGGTTTACGTCATTACCAAGGGTCGCGCCCTTGATGCGACCAGCGCTGTCCACGGCCAGAACCACCTCGGGTTCCGGGTTATTCCAGGTTGAGATCGGGTGCAGCCCAACGCTGGCGCCGAAGCCAACTGCCGACATCGCTTGCGATTTCGTAAACACTTCGGCATCCGGCCCAATCCCGACCTCCAGGTATTGCGACCAAACATCCTCGGCGATCAGTGCATCTTTCAAAGCCATCGCCTTGTCCGACCCCGGCACCACGTCGCGCAGGCTATCACCGAGAATCTCGGTGCAGCGCGCGCGGATGGCGTCGGCTTTTGCCGGATCACCCTTGGCTTTTTCTTCGATCACGCGTTCCAGCATTGAAGACACAAAGGTCACACCGCAGGCCTTGATCGGTTGCAGGTCTGGCGGGGCAAGAAGATAGGGCTTGGACAGATCCGGCGTTTCCGTCGAATTGGCGCTGATATCTTCGACACTGCCAACATCTGCCCCATCGATGGCGTGCGCTGCAGCGGCCGGATCATCCAGTTCCAGTAGCGCCTGCATCGTCGGCACGTCTGATGAGGTAATATCAACCAAACGGTCGCCACGCCGGGCCACCACAGCGGGACCCTGCGCATGAGGTAACCATATACGGCCGACGAACGTTCCGGTGTCAGGTAGGTTCAGTGTCATTCGGTATTTCCCAGAGCATAGAGTTTGGACAGAAGCGCATCGGCATGATCACAGGCGGCCCAAGTCAGTGACATGTGGTCTGCCTTGTCGATCACGTGCCAATCGGCGTTTTCGGATTGCGACATCAGTGCACCGCCCCGCAGATACTCGGGCGTTTCAGCACTGCCGTTGATGTAGAGAACGGGCGGGCGATCTGCCTCGGGTGACAGCGTAAAATTCTTCGTCTCATCCGTTGTAAGCCGCAATTCCGGTTGCAGGAAAGACAAACGCACTGGAGCCAGATCATAAACTCCGCTGAGCGACAAAACCCCGATCGTTCGTTCCGCCAACGCGTCATCAGACAGCGCGGACAGCGCAAGATGTGCGCCTGCAGAATGCCCAATCAGGACGAAGCGCGCCGACGGAAAGGCCTGGGCCAATTCGAGCAAGCCAGCTTTTGTATCTGCCACGACATCGGCCAATCGCACCTCAGGCATCAAGCGGTATTCCAGGTTGGCAACCGCTGCCCCAGCAGACAGAAAACCCGGCATCATAAACCGATGCGTTTCCGCCTGAAGCGCACGCCAATAGCCGCCATGAATGATCACCGGCAATACCGACTGCGGCCCGGTGCCCTCGGCCCATTCCACCCATTGGCGCGGATGATCGCCATACGCAACACGCGTAAAACGCAATTGCCTAGCGACGGCGTCGCTGTCCTGTGCCATCCGCTCCAAAGCTCCGGGAAAATCGGGAATGACCTCGGAAAATTTGAACTGACTATCCCAATAGGCCTGCATTTCTAAACCCCTGCGTCTTCAATTTGGCCATAGGCGTGTTTCAATGCGCGTATCTGCATTTCGCTCGCTCCGCGGGTCGAATTCAGAACAAGGCCCAGCAATACGATGTCGCTTGCTGTGCTTTCGACGGGTATCAAGGCAACATTGGTGCGGCGGGCAATTGGGCCCTCCAACCAGCGCAAGCCCGTTTCCGTCACTTCTCCTATCTCAAAGCCAGGGATGGTTTCGAACCCATACACCTGTTGCACGGGCGTTCCACGTGTCTCACGTCCGATTGAATGTGGACCCATGTGCAACTCAAGGTCCTGCGCGATTGCCACAAAAGACGTAAGCTGGGTGCTTTGTCGCAATTGCAGAAGAAGGGGTTGTACCAGCGGTGCTAACCGCCCTGCTCCGAACCCTTGAAGGCCTATCCGAATAGCGGACATTCCAGGCAGGTAGTACCCCTGCGTATCCCTGCGCAGCATCCCCTCTGCCTCAAGCGTGGCAATGTGGCGATAGCCGCTGCTGGGAGGCAGCCCCGCCGCCCGAATAAGACCTGCCGGAGAGGCATGAGCGCCAACTCCTGGAGCAGTGATCAGAGCCTCAAAGACTTCAACTGCACGCGCATATGCGGATTGGGTCATCCTGTGGCACTCCCTCTGATGGTTCGTTTGGTGCTGCGCAAGGCAGGTCCCTGCGACAGGATCGCCTCGTCTGGTAGATCCCAGGCGACGTGTAACTCAGCCCATGTGTCAGCTTTGACCGAAGCCGTTTCCAACCCTCTCGGCAGGACAATCTGAACAGGCTCTTCCACACGCTGCGGCACGGTGTTTCCGCCAAGTATATCAAGGGCCAACCCCAGCGCCCGCGCGCCCATGCTGGCCGGGTAGTCCAGCGCAGCCATCGGCACTTTGTAGTGCAGGCAAAGCTTGTACATCTCATTCAGATCACCACCGGTATGGGCGGGCACATCAAAACCAGATTCCAAGAACCGTCGAACTGACCCAACACCCTGAAGACCACTGTCGCACCAGACGCCGTCCGGCGGTCGCCGCGCCTCGGCCAGCACTTTGTCAATTGCGGCATAGCCCCCTGCTTCGGTCCAATCGGTGTAACTGACGTTTTCGACACGGATGCCCGGGAACTCGGAAAATACAGCCAATGCGGCTTGCTGCCGCCGGAGCGCGGGGCTGGCCCCGTCAAGGCCGCTCAGCATCCAGACCCGCCCTTTCCCAGACAAGTGTTCCGCCATCCAATGCGCACTGATACGACCAATTCGATGATCAGAAGCAGTTACGAATGACACCAGCGACGATCGATCATTTGGGCGCCGGTCGACCGCAACAATCGGCAATCCTTGGGCTGAGAGAATAGCCAACCGGTCGCTCAGCGCCTGATCGTTTATTGAGGTGATCGAGATCAGCAGCAGATCGATCTCTTGCGCCATCAACTCGTCAATCTGCCGAAGCTGCAACGCTGGATCGTCGTTTGCATCCAGCACAACAAGCGCTTCGATCTGAGATTGCGCAATCCGCTCGGCGTAAAACAGGCTCTGCAGCATCGCGCGGCGCCAGGCATTGCTGGTTGATGCGTTGGAAAAGCCGATACGATATGGGGCCGCGCGCTGATACCGGCTGGCATCGACGGTCCGAACCAACGCGGGGTCCCATTCCAGTTCTGGCGCGCTTTCCTGAGACCCTGACCCGGTTGTTCCGGGCCGGGCAGACAATTTTTTACCTTCGGCGGTATCGGGTACTTCAAGCGTGGCGAAGATCATCTGCCTTGCTTTTGGCCCAAGCCGCAGAAACCCGTGGTCAAAGCGTTCCAACCACTCCGCTGCAACCATTGCCCGCAGAAGGCCAAAGCCAGTTGAACGGGTGACACCCAAAACCTCGAGGATATCATGCGTTCGGCGCGGCGTGTTATGCACGTCGAACCCTTTCAGGATCGTCGCGATACGCTGCACATTCGATTTGTCATCCTGAGACATGGGAACCTTCCCGATCAACTCTGCGATCGTTTCATGTAAACAGCAGCGGCGAGGATAATCAGTGCACCCTTGATCACCAACTGCAACTCGATGGACAGGCCAAGGATGACGACGATGTTGAACAGAGACACCAGGATCAACGCTGCCAGCAAAACGCCGGGGACAGAGCCTTTTCCGCCCGATAGTGCCGCGCCACCGATCACTGCAGCTGCGATACTGTCCAGCTCGTATCCACGCCCGGTCCAGTTGTCGACGATCCCGACATAACCAACGAGGAACAGCCCGGCGATGGCCGCCAAGACGCCCGAGATGACAAAGGCCATGACCACCAAAATCTTGGTCGGAGCGCCGGTCATGTAAGCAGCGTCCGGGCTATCACCATAGAGTTTCAGTTGGCGGCCAAAAACGGTGCGTTCAAGAAGCCAGTGCATCCCCAAACCCACGATGGTCAAGGCGATCAGAGCGACGGGAATGCCAAGGATGTCACCGGTTGCAAGCCAACGGAATGTTTCTGGCAGCGTACCTCCGGGCGCGCCCTTGGTGTAAGCAAAGCGAATACCCTGCAGCACGATCATGGTCGCCAATGTTGCAAGGAAAGGGGTCACCTTTCGATATGCGACAAGGTAACCGTTGATCGCCCCGATGAACGCGCCCAGCAGCAAGCCGACGATGAAAATTATAGGTGTAGAGTCGATCAGTGAGGTCGACAAAACCGCGACAGTCGCCATGATCGAGGCGACCGACAGATCCAGCCCACGTACGATGATCACGATCATCTGACCGATGACAACAAAGCCCAGCGGCGCGGCTTGGATAAGGATGTCTTTAAGGTTCGCGGGAGTCAGGAACCGGGGCGACAAGACAGTCGTCACCGCCCAAATTACGGTAAGGAAGCCCAGCAGGATCAACAGCTCTCGGCGCTGGGTCGCGCGCACCGTGTTGCGGTTGGGCTTGGCACTCGCGGGGTTGGTGGCGGTCGCGGTCATGACTTGCCCTTTCCTGCAAAGAATGAAACGGCGGCGATAATGATCAGGCCTTCGGCGATCCACTGGTAATAGCTGGAGATGTTCATGAAATTCAGAACATTGGCTAGGAACGCCAGCAGGATCACGGCAAGCGCCGTCCCCAGAACGCCTCCTTTGCCTCCGGCCAGTAGCGTACCGCCAACAATCACCGGCGTGATCGAGCGTAAATCGAACCCAATACCCGCGCGCGGGTCGCCGACCCCGAAGCGTCCGCTCATGTACATCGCGGCAACGGCGCATAGCAGGCCGGACAAAGCATAGATCGCCACTTTGGTCTGTTTCACCGGAAGGCCCGAAACGGCAGCGGCGGCCTCGTTATCACCTATGGCGTAGATGCGTGTCCCGAACGCAGTACGCCACAGCATGAAGCCGATCGACAGATACAGCGCGATGACAAACAACATGCCATAGGGCATCACACCCAGACGGCCATACGTGAAGTCTTCGAAGAATAGAGGCACTGAGCCAGAAGGCTGCCGGGTAATCAACAGCGCCGCGCCCGCAAGGATCGTCGAGGTGCCAAGCGTTGTGATTAGAGGATGCACACCCACGTAGGCAGTTATCCCTCCGTTGATCATACCGATCAGGATACCGAGGGCCATGACGGCAGCCATAGCCAGCAACAATGTGCCCGTTGTGTCTCCGGCAATGGCAGCGAAGACCACACAGAGGAAACTCAGCGCACCGGCATAGCTAAGGTCGATGCCGCCGGACAGGATCACGATGGTCTGCGCCAGCGCGACGATTGCAAGGGCGACCATCTGATCCTGCACGTTCGCCATGTTGAGAGGCGTTGCGAAACGGTCTGAAGCCGAGATGCCGATTGCAAAGACGACCGCAATCAGGGCGACGACAACCAGGTGAACGGGCTGGGCGCGCGTGGCGCGTGCAATTGTGCTCATGCCGCTACTCCGTGATGGGTTGAGGTTTCAGCGGCGGCAACGGTGATGATCGCCTCTTCGGTGATCTCATCGCCGACCAGTTCTTTCGCCAGCTCGCCGTCGCGCATGACATGGACGCGGTCACACAGCCCCACGATTTCGATCAGTTCCGATGAGATGACCAGAAGGGCCATACCTTCATCTGCGAGCTCGCGAAGGGTTTTGTAGATCTCGGATTTTGCACCGACATCGACGCCCCGCGTTGGTTCGTCGAGGATCAGCAGCTTGGGCCGATTTTCGAGCAATCGCGCGATCAGAACCTTTTGCTGATTGCCCCCGGACAGCGCCGAGATCGGCAGGCCCACGTGGTCAACCACCACGCCGCGACGTTCTTTCAGAACCGCGGCGCGACTCTCCTCATGCCCCGGGGGGATGGCGTTATGGTGCACACCAAAACCCGGCGTCGTGGCAGCAAAATTCCGCGCAACCGAAGAATTCAGGAATAACCCATCATCCTTGCGCGATTCCGTCAGCATCAAGATACCCGCCTCGATGCAGCCCGCCGGATCACGATGGGTCATTGGCTCACCCATCAGGGTCACCTTGCCCGTCGAAGGGGCGGCGCCAAACAAGGCCAGCGCCAGTTCCGTCCGGCCCGAGCCGACCAGACCGGCTAGCCCCACAATCTCGCCGGCGTGAACATCCAGATTGGCGGGCGGAAGGTGCGGAGCCACCACAAGGTTCTCCACCTCCAGCACCTTCTCGCCCGCCGTTGGGTTCGCGGCCTTGTGCGGGAAGAGGTCACCAAGCTCGCGCCCCACCATGGCAGCGATGACGCTGTCATGGGTGTAGTCCGTGGTGGGCCCTTTCGAGGTCACCACCCCGTCTTTGATCACCGTGATGTCGGTGCAAATCTCGAAAATCTCATCCAGCCGGTGCGAGACATAGACCAACCCCATCCCCCGCTCGCGCAGGTCTTTGATGATGCGAAACAGGTGTTTGGTTTCGTTTTGGCTCAGCACCGCCGTCGGTTCGTCCAGAATCAGCACCTTGGCTTCGACCCTTAATGCCTTGGCGATCTCAACCATTTGCTTGTCTGCAACCGACAGGTTTTCAACAAGGTCATCTGAGTTCAAAGAAATCCCCAAGTCATCCAGCAGCGCCTGCGCGTCGCGCTTCAATGCCTTGCGGTCGATCAGACCCATTTTGGTGCGAGGCTCGGCCCCCAGATAGATGTTCTCGGCAATCGAAAGGGCACCCAGAACCGAGAACTCCTGATGCACAGCAGCGATCCCGGCGGCGAGGCTTTGGCGCGGATCAGACCAGCCCGCTTCCTGGCCTTCGAACTCCACATAGCCGCCGGTCGGGGTGTAGAGCCCGGTCATCAGTTTGATCAGGGTCGATTTACCAGCGCCGTTCTCGCCGCAGAGCGCAACGGCATGGTGGCCGTGGACTTCGAACTCGATCCCTTTGAGCACTTCGTTGGGGCCAAATGACTTGCTGAGGCCGCGCGCGGCCAGATATGGCTGTGCCATCGTTCTCTCCTCCCGTGGGGTGGAGGGGCGATGCGTAGCCGCCCCTGCCCTTTTTGATCCCGATTATTTGGGATACTCGGCCGAGAAGGTTGCCGGATCGTAATCCGCACCAACGCCCGAGGACATGATGACCGAACCCGGCTTATCCATCAGCGCATAGTCCGCAACGAACACATCGGCCTGCACCGAGGGCGTCTCATGCCCTTCGGAAACTACAACCTGCTGGTTCACCTCGATCCGCTTCGGGATACCCTTGCCATCGAGCACATCGAACAGAACCTCAAAGGCCTGTGCGCCCATTGCTGGTGGATAGTCTATGCCGATCATTGGTACGTCATTATTGACCGACAACTGGTACATCGCGTTGAAGTCGCCACCGGTATGCGGAGGTATGGTGCCGGCCCCATACCCCGCAGCGAGGAAGGCTTCGATCGAACCTGATCCCTGCAGGCCCGAGTCGGCCCAGACACCCGAAATCTCATCACCGTATTTTTGGATCAAAGCAGACATGATAGTCTTGCCATTGGCGGGTGACCAACTGGTGTACTGAGTTTCCAGAACCTCTAACTCGGGGAACTGATTGAACACCTCCATCGCGGCCTGAATGCGCGCCTCGGCAGGCGACGCCCCGGCCAAACCTCCCAGCATCACGACCTTGCCTTTACCGTCCAGTTTTTCGGCCAGCCATTGGGCCGAAATCCGGCCCAACGCCTGATCTGATGCGGTGACGAAGCTGATGAAGTTCTCATCCGATGGCACCGAGCGATCGACCAGAACCACTGGAATACCTTGCCGTTTTGCGCGGCGAATGACCGGGTCCATCGCCTCAGCCGTGGCAGGCGAGATAAGCAGGATGTCGACACCCTGTGCAATCAGATCCTGCACGTCAGCGGCTTGTTTGCTGGGGTCGTCGTTGGCATCGGTGATGATGAACTTGCTCAGCTTGTCGGCATTGCGTTCCGCCGCCGCTTCGATCCCGTGCAGCATCGCTACGCGCCAAGGGTTCGAGATCGAGGCATTTGAGAAGCCGATCGTGTATGGGCCGTCTTTCTTGTACTCGGCGGCGTCATAGATTTCCGATGCGCCCGGGTTCCATAAAAAGGTGCGCGGCACCCCTTGATATCCATCTGCCATCGCCGATCCGGCAAACAGCCCCAGAGTCGCGGCTGCTGCCGCGGTTTTCAGAATACGCATGCGTTTCCTCCCTAACGTATTGGTTTTATTCGGCAGCGCGGATCAAGCCGCCTGCATTGATGCCAGTTCTGGGGTCTTTGAACATCACCCCGTCTTTCATGATCATCGACAGATTGTCCTGATGCTGAACCAGGCTGACATCCTGCGTGACGTCGCCCTTGACCAGCAGCAGATCCGCCAGAAAGCCTTCTCTGACCTGACCGATCTGGTCTTCCATTTGCATCAGTTGTGCGCCGACGGTAGTTGCACAACGCAATGCCTCGACGGGTGAGTAACCGAAATAGCGCACGAAATGTTCCAGATCGCGGGCGTTCTGCCCCATCGGAGTGATGGCAAAACCATAGTCTCCTCCGACCGCCACGCGCATGCCGCGCTTGCGGATTTCGTGATAGGTGGCGCAGGTGGCATCGAACTTTCGGAACAGGTTCATCTGTTCGGCCACTTCTTTGGTGAGGCCGACAGCCTCACCCTCGCGGGTTGCGTTGTGGACCAAACCGAATGCTGGCCCGAGGATTACGCGATCCTTGGCTTCCTCGAGCATGTCGAGTGCTTCTTCATCGGCGAAATCGCAGTGATAAATGCAATCAACGCCATGACGCACGGCCATTTTCACGGATTCTGACGACCTGGCATGGGCAGCAACCGTCTTGCCATATTTGCGCGCCACGGCCATGAAGGCGGCCAACTCATCATCTTCCAGCGGTGTGATTTCGGCCCGCGCGAATGAAACGAACTCATCCCCCGAGATATTGATCTTCATATTGTCTACGTTGTCGCGCACACATTCGCGCGCCACGCGCCGCATCTCAATTGGACCGTCGGCAACCAGACCGAAGCTTTCCTGATAAATGTGGCGCTTGCGTTCATCGCCCAGACCGGCTGTGGTCGTGATCTCGGGGCTCGAAGCGCGCATACGCGGACCGTCCAGCATCCCCTCGTTGATGGCATCCCGAGCCGTCACACCCAGCATTGGCTTGGCCGACGCGGCCTCAAAAATCGACGTAAACCCATGGCTCAACAGCAGACGCAGGTTCTGGGCCGTCAGCAGCATATGCTGCTCGGGGCACAACTGGCCAAGCTCCCAAGGTTCGCCCACACCGGTAAAGCTGGGATGGCAATGACCTTCCACCATGCCTGGCATTAGTGTGTGGCCGGAGCCGTCAATTACATCGCCTTGCACTTTTGTGGCCGTGTCTTCGCCTTTGGCGATTGCGGTGATCTTGTTCCCCGATATCGTGACAGTTCCTGGGTAACGCGTTTCCGACACGCCATCCCAAATCAGAGCACCTTTAATTGTGATTTGTGACATGTTTTCCTCCCTGCCCGCTGGAACTCAAGCGTTGCGGTCGGGAAAAACCTGCATCAAATCCTAATGATTTATCAGAGTGAATTGGCAGTCATCAAACCATATATTGGACTAATCTAATATGTTGCTGCATTTCTACTGTTCGGACGCTGATAGGAAACTTCGACCAACCTCCGCTCGACCGGTCGAGCTATTATTTGTGCCGCGCCCCCCGGATAGAGCGGCGGACCGTGTCAACTTGAAGACGCCTCGGCTGGCGACGACGCCCCCAAAACGTCATTTTCACGATGCAAGGCACACCTGAATTAACGCCGGTGAAAATTGTTCGTCACATACACCTCGTCGACATGCCATTTTGATTTTGAGTGTACCCGCAACTGCTAGATCCGTTTTCCGCGGCTAAAGACAGTTTCCACCAAACTGACCCTTCTGATTTAAACTAATCACAGTGCTCTGCGGTTTGGGCATTTGTGGCCTGCGGTCACAACTTGCCTTTTGTGGTTTGCCTCACAACCAAACGCGTGGACGTGCGGGTGTATTGCGCTGGCGTGGCTCCATCCTGCAGCCAACGCAAAACAGTGTCCGCAACCTCTTCTCCAAACTCAGAAACCCCGCAATGCACAGTAGATAAAGCAGGCCAACATTCCGAAGCCTCCTTTATATCGTCGAAACCGACAATCTGAAACTCTTGCCCAATCTTAACCTGAGTTTCATGGCAGGCATTGATCATCCCAAAAGCGACAAGATCGTTAAAACAAACTGCTGCGTCGCATTCCGGATATTCCTCGAAAAGACTGATAGTTGCCTCATGCCCAAATGACCGACTGGATTTCCCCGTTCTGAAAAATGGCTCCAAGCGGTTGTCTTTCATTGCACCAATATAACCAGACAGTCTTTCCTGAGTGACTTCGGCGCCGCCGAGACCACCAATAAAGGCGATGTGCCGCGCTCCTGTTTCTATAAGGTATTGCGTTGCCGCGCGCCCACCCTCTGCATAATCTGGTGCAATAAAGGGAAATCGCGCCGTTTCGCTTTCAACTTGCCTCAAGACCTGCATCAAAGGGATTCCGGCCCTCTCGACCGCTGAAAGGGTATTTGAAACATCGCCATAAGCAGGCGATAGGATTAGGGCAGATACGCCGTGTTCCAGCATAGCGCCCACTACCTGATCCTGAAGTTCAGGGTCTTCATTGGTGTTGGCGACCACGACGGCATAGCCTCGGGAGCCCAGTGCCATCTGCAACGACGTCGCGAACTCAGTAAAAAACGGGTTGGTAAGGTCGTTGATAACCAATCCAATCAGTGCAGTTCCTGTTGATCGCAGATTTGCCGCCGACCGGTTGTATACATAGCCGAGCTCTTTCATCGCCGCGTGAACCAGCTTGCGTGTCTCTGGTTTCACTTGCGGGCTTCCCTGCAGGACAAGGCTGACTGTCGACTTGGAAACGCCCGCCGTGCTGGCGACATCTATGATCGTGGGTCTGCGCATTCAGGCTATTGATCTACTCCGTGCAAGCTGAGAAGCGTGGTCATCCGTGCTTTAGCCAGTTCCGGGTCCGAGAGCAAACCGGCTTGGTCGGCCAGCCTGAAGATTTGCGCGTAGTGGCAAATATCACGGCTGGATTGAAAACCGCCCGGCATGATGAAATGAGCCTGAGAACCATTCAGCCACGCCAAATAAGCGATACCGGCCTTATAAAACCGAGTTGGGTTACGGAAAATCTCGCGGCTTAGCGGAACCGTAGGGCCAAACAACGCGCGATACCGGTCCATATCGTTCAACGCGAGCGCCTCAAGCGCTTGGCTGGCTGCAGGGGCGATGGCTGCAAAAATGCCAAGCAGAGCGTGAGAAAAGCGGTTCCCGTCCCCTGCGATCAGGTCGGCATAGTTGAAGTCATCGCCCGTGTAGAGACGAACGCCATCAGGTAACCGAGCGCGAAATGCCTCTTCATGCGCCTGATCCAACAGTGAAATCTTAATCCCATCCACTTTGCCCGGGTTCTCGTTGATCAAGGACAGTACAAAATCGCTGGCCACGTTAACATCCGTGCTGCCCCAATAGCCTGTCAGTGCCGGATCAAACATGTCGCCCAGCCAGTGCAGGATTACAGGTTCGGCCGCACCGTCGATAAGCGCGCGATAGACGTCATGGTAAGTATCCGCGCCCGCGTTGATCGTCGGGAAGGCGCGTGATGCCATAAGGATCAGTTGCCCGCCGGCGGCTTCGATCGCCTCGGCCTGATGCTCGTAAGCAGACAGGATTTCGCCCGCAGTGTTCAACGCACTCAGCGGCAGGTGATCGGTCCCTGCCCCGCACGCCACCCGAGGCGACAACGGGTGCGCCTTCGCGGCTTTCATCGTGCGCTGGATCAATTCCAAAGCGGTATCCCAATCCACGCCCATACCGCGCTGCGCGGTGTCCATGGCTTCGGCCAGGCCCAGCCCCTGATCCCACAGCCCAAGCCGAAATTGCAGGGTCGCGTCCCAATCCACTGCCGGGCGTCCGTCCCAGGGGTTGCGTTCGGCCAGAGGGTCCGAGACCACATGCGCCGCCGCAAAGGCGGTCCGCGTCAATGGCACCTTCGGCGCGCGCGGCACCAATGGAGTGCCGGTCAGCGCGTAGGTTTCAAGCTGCCCTCCAGGATTTGGCAATACCAGTTGCATCGTCTCAGACCTCCAAATCCAGAACCAGAATTCCGTCTATGCCACCAACAGCGTTTTCAACCAGCTGAGCGCCCAGCGCCTTGTGCGCTTCGTTGTTTTGATAGGTGCCCAAGGCGGCCCAATCGTCAAAATTGATCACGAACCCATGCATGTAGCCGCGTTCGATCTGTTCAGGGCTTTTACTGCGGCCTCCGGTAAAACCGCTGGCCCCCGGCAGGGCTTCGGACACGTCTGAAAGGCCCCTGTAAATTTTCTCGATGGTTTCTTCGGCTACGTCGGAACGGAACTTTGTTAGAACGATATGGCGGATCATTGCGTGATACCCTGATCTTGTTTGATCATGTCGGCGGCTTTTTCACCGATCATGATTGTTGGTGCATTGGTGTTCGAGGAATTGACCGTCGGCATGATCGACGCATCGGCCACGCGCAGCCCCTCAATCCCGTTAAAACGTAAGCGCGGGTCCAGTACCGCCTCGGCATCACTACCCATCCGGCAGGTCCCTGCACAATGGTGGGATGTTTTGGAGTGCACGCAGATGAAGTCGAAATACTCCTGCTCGGTCCGCACATCCGGGCCCGGCAGCCGTTCAGCAAGGATGTAAGGTTTCAGTGCATCCTGCGCGAGGATGTTCTGAACCAGCCTCAGACCCCTAATGGACATCTCGCGATCATAAGGATCGGCCAGATAGTTGGGGTCGATCAACGGCATTGCCGCAGGGTCGGAACTTTGCAACCGAACAGTACCGCGCGACCGCGGGCGCAGGAAACAGGCATTGAGGGTGACGCCACCATTCGGCATAGCCTCAACCCCCGCCTCAATGCCGGTACCAAGGCCAAGATGCATCTGAAGATCCGGCGAGCGCGCATCCGGGTCAGCATACCAGAACCCTCCTGTTTCAAACAGGCTGGAGGCCACTGGACCCTTGCGGGTGAATAGATATTGCAAGCCCGCGAAGGCCGACAGGTGAAGCTTGGCAAAACGATCATAAGTATGCGGGCCAGTCACCTCGCATATGGAATACAGATCCAAATGATCCTGTAGGTTCGCGCCCACCTGCGGTTGGTGATAGACTGCGTTGATCCCAAGACTTTCCAAGTGATCCGCAGGGCCAATGCCTGACAACTGCAAAAGGCGTGGCGATCCAATTGCCCCCGAGGACAAAATGACCTCCTTCGACACGGCGATCTTTTTGCCGTCCATCATTTCAACACCGGTCACCCTGCCCTTATCCACCAAGAGGCATCGTGCCTGAGCTCCGGTTCGCACGGTCAGATTCGGACGGCTGCGGTTGGGTGCTAAGAAGGCCATTGCAGCAGAGGAACGCCGCGCGTTTCGCTGCGTCAGCTGATAATAACCGGCCCCGTCCTGTTTGGCGCCGTTCACGTCGCGTGTTTCGGGGATGCCAAGCTGACCAGCAGCTTTGATATAAGCGTCGCAGATCGGCAAAGGTGCTGCTGGCATCGACACGCCCAACGGCCCGCCTTTGCCGTGAAATTCGTTGTCATAGGTATCGTTGTCTTCGGACTTCTTGAAATAGGGCAGGACGTCGGCATAGCTCCACCCCTCACATCCCATCTGCCGCCAATCGTCATAGTCCTGCGCCGCGCCGCGCGTGTAAATTTGCGCGTTAATCGCGGATCCTCCGCCGATCACCTTGGCTTGGGTATAGTTAAACACCTTGTTTTGCATGTGTTTCTGCGGAACCGTCGACCACCCCCAGCTGCCGATCCCTTTGGTCATTTTCGCAAACCCGGCGGGTAGATGAAAAAACGGGTGACGGTCAGACGATCCGGCTTCTAACAGCAGCACATTCGCAGATGGTTCTTCCGACAGGCGCGCGGCAATGACCGAGCCCGCTGATCCACCGCCGATTACAATGAAATCATATCCTTCAGACATTCTGGTGTGCCCTGCTTTAAAGACGCGAAATTGAAAGCCCGCCATCAACAGGGATAGCGGCACCCGTGGCGAAGTGCATTTGCCCCTGAACCAGCGGGACGACGGTGGATCCGATGTCCTCGGGTTCACCCCACCGTGCTGCGGGAACAAGGCCACCTTCAATTCGATCCGTGTATTTGTCGCGGACGCCGGCCGTCATCTCGGTTGCAATGATGCCGGGACGCAATTCAAACACTCCTATTCCGTGAGGCGCCATGCGCACCGCAAACAGTTGTGCCATCATCGCAGCGGCAGCTTTGGATACGCAGTATTCGGCGCGTTCGATCGACACCATCGTCGCGCTGACCGAAGTAACAAAGGTAATCGATCGATAAGCGTCGACCGGCTTCGCCAACATGCGTCGCGCGACCTCTTGCGCCAGAAAGAAAGCACCTCGAAGGTTGATGTTTTGCACGAAGTCCCAGTTTTCTGGCGTCAGGTCCAGCATGTCTCCTCGCACTGGTGCGCCGACACCTGCGTTGTTGATCAGCGCTGTGACCGGTCCCAGCTGCGCCTCGACCTGGTCCAGCAGGGCTGGAACATTGTCGATATCTGACACATCATGCTGCACATAGATCGCGTTCGGCCCAAGCTCGGCCAATGCCTCTTGCACCGCCGATGCATCCGGTGCCGACCGCGCGGCCAGTGCTACCTTGTAACCCGCCGCAATCAGCGCACGAGAGATACCGAGGCCAATGCCCTGTTGCCCACCTGTGACCAAAGCAATTCCGGTCATGCTGCAAACTCCGTTTCTAGGATGTGTCGACCTGCGCGCAAGGCAAGCGCCGCAATGGTCAAGGCCGGATTGACTGCAGCCGAAGTCGGAAGAACCGACGCATCTACGATGAACAGGTTCCGATGGTCGTGGCCGCGGCAGAAAGGGTCGACCACGCTGCTGGTTGGATCATCCCCCATCCGTGCGGTCCCGCATTGGTGGGAGGGGGTGCGACGATCGAAAGGCCGCGAAAAGACAATCGGGAATCCGGCCCGGCGCAGATGCTGTTTCAGTTTTGCGACAAGCGCTTCATGTGCATTCCAATTCGAGCGTTTCCAGTCTAATCGAATCTGGCTACCCTCTAATGTCACGCGGCTGTCGGGGTTTGGCAGATCCTCAGACATGGCGTAGAAATCAAAACTCCGGTTTGCCAACATTGCGGCCAGCGGCCCGGGTAATCCGGTTTGAGACGCAAGGATCGGGCCGGTGATTTTGCCCAGCATCTGGACGTTGCCCAAAGGCGCGCCGCCCTGCCCATCATCGTTGTAATAGTCGTTGAACATCAGCGTCTTCTGATAGACCGAACGGTTCCGACGCAGCGGGTGCAAGGCAAGAACAGCCGAGCAATTGTGGTTCATGAAGTTCCGACCGACCTGATCAGAGCGGTTTGCCAGACCCGTCGGGCAATTGTCATTTGCGGATTTGAGCAAAAGCGCTGCGGATTGGACGGCCCCAGCCGACAGCGCGACCACCGGAGCGCACAGAGTGCCGTGCCCTTCGACTTCAACGCCCGAAATGCGTCCATCACCGTCGCACAGAAGCTTGCTGGCAGGAGCGTCGGTCAATAGTTCGACATTCTTGTGTTTCAGTGCCTCAGCCAGTGCACAGGTCTCGGCGTCCATCTTGCCGCCGCAAGTATTGGGAAACGCGTCCCAAGTTGTTTGACCGGCCGACAGCCAACGGTCGATGTCGACTCCCAATGGTACTGACGCAGGCGACAGGCCCGCCCTGCGCAACCGCATCCGCAATTCTGCGATGTCCGGCTCATCCGCAACCGGTGGGTTTGGATATGCCCCGCTATGTGGCGGCTCAGTCGGGTCTTCGTCCGTGGTTCCGCGCACCGCGTAAAGCTGCTCTGCCGCCGTGTAATCCCGTTCCAGATCATCATAAATAATGGGCCATCCGGGGGTCTGCCCTCCCATATGCTGGCGCGGTTCGAAATCCGTTTTGCGGTAGCGGATCAGAGCTGCACCGTAGAACTTGGAGTTGCCGCCGACGCAGTAGTAGTTCCCGGGGTTGAAAGGCTGCCCCTCCCCATCCAGCCACGTCTCATTCGGACGAAAGCAGCCGTCGCCAAAGATCGCCTGCGGGTTGCGATCCTGCGGCGTCGGGCGCAGATGCGTTCCCCGTTCCAAGATCAGGATACGACGGCCTGACGGGGCGAGTGCCGCCGCCAGTGTTGCCCCTCCGATCCCCGACCCGATGATTATGACGTCTGGGTTAGTCACGGAGTTATCCGCATCTCGCTTTCGGGATCAAAGGCAACGGCCTTTTCCATGTTCACCGCAAAGGGGAAATCCTGACCGGGTGCAACCTCGGCATCCGAGCGCATCCGGGCGATCACGTCGCGACCACCCAGTTGCATCGACACAAACGTGTCCGACCCTGCGGGTTCAGTCACCACGATACGGTTGGTCATCTGTGCGATGTTCGAGGATTTGCGGTCCGCGCCATCCATGTCGGTGATGGTTTCAGGGCGGATGCCCAGTAGAATTTCGCGCCCATCCCATGCGGCCAAGTTGTCCTGACTGAATGGCAGTTGCGCCACCGACCCGTCATGAACCGCCACCTCGGCATGAGGGCGGCCGTTTAAAACCGTGACTTTCGCCGGTACCACGTTCATTGCGGGGGAGCCCATAAACGTTGCGACAAAGATATTTGCGGGCGTGTCATAGATTTCCTGCGGTGTGCCCAGTTGCTGCACGTAGCCACCGTTCATGACCGCGATACGACTGGACAGGGTCATTGCCTCGATCTGGTCGTGGGTCACGTAAACGATGGTTGTGCCAAGGTTCTGGTGCAGCTTCTTGATTTCGGTCCGCATATCGACACGCAGCTTGGCGTCGAGGTTTGAAAGCGGTTCATCAAACAGGAACACATCGGGGTTCCGTACCAGCGCACGGCCCATGGCAACCCGCTGCCGCTGACCACCCGACAGTTGGCCGGGTTTACGATCCAGCAATTGTTCGATCTGCAGCAACTTGGCGACCTCTTGCATCGCCTTCTCACGCTCGGGCTTAGGGACGCCATGCATCTCAAGCCCGAAGGTGATGTTCTGACCGACCGTCATATTCGGATAAAGCGCGTAGCTTTGGAACACCATGGCGATGTTTCGGTTCGACGGATGGACCCCGTTCATCACCTGTTCCTTGATGCGTATTTCACCGCTGGTGATCTCTTCCAACCCTGCGATCATGTTCAGCAGGGTGGACTTGCCACAGCCCGAAGGGCCGACCAGCACTAGGAACTCGCCCTCCTGCACTGAAATATCGACCTTGTGCAGCACCTCGACCGACCCATAGGATTTGGTCGCGTTGTCTATGTCCAGAAAACCCATCAGGCCTTATCCTTTCACGGAACCCGCCATCAGGCCGCGGACGAAGTACCGTCCGGCCACGATGTAGACGAGCAGAGTTGGCATGGCGGCCAGAATGGCGCCTGCGAAATGAACGTTGTATTCCTTCACACCGGTTGACGACTGCACCAGATTGTTCAGCGCCACTGTCATCGGCTGGCTATTGGCGTCGGCAAAAGAGGCACCAAACAAGAAGTCATTCCAGATGTTGGTGAATTGCCAGATGATCGACACCACGGCGATCGGCCCGGAACTGGGCAGAAGGATGCGCCAGAAGATCTGGAAAAACCCGGCCCCGTCGATCTGCGCCGCCCGGATCAATTCGGTCGGGAACACGGCGTAGTAGTTACGGAAATACAGCGTGGTGAAGCCGATCCCATAGACCACATGCACCAGCGCCAGACCCCAGGTTGTGCCTGCCAGCCCGATGAGGCCCAGCATCCGCGCCATTGGGATCAGCACAATCTGGAACGGGATGAAACAGGCGAACAGCATCAGGCCGAACAGGATGGTGTCATATTTGAAGCGCCATTTGGTCAGTACATAGCCGTTTAGCGCGCCAAGGATGGTCGAGACGATCACCGCCGGAACCACCATCTTGATCGAGTTCCAGAAATACGGCTTCAAACCCGTCGGATCGACACCGATCTGGGCCGAAGACCAGGCTTTCAGCCACGGCTCAATCGTGAACACCTGAGGCAGGTTCATCATGCCGCCGCCAGTAATCTCTTCCAGCGGTTTGACCGAGTTCACCAGCATCACATAGAGCGGCAGCAGGTAGAACAGGCCGAACAGCAGCAGCACCAGATAAATCAACGTGCGGGTGACGCGGCCGGTGCGGATTGCGGTATCCTGAGTTGCTTGGGACATCAGCGTTTCTCCCGCAATTCGGCGTAGAGGTAGGGGATCATGATCGCCGCGATGGTCATCAGCATGATCGTGGCCGAGGCCGCACCGATCCCCATCTGGTTCCGCGTGAAAGTGTAGGAATACATGAACGTCGCGGGCAGTTCAGTTGCCCGGCCCGGCCCGCCTCCGGTCAAGGCGATCACAAGGTCAAAGGTCTTGATCGCAAGGTGGCTTAGGATCACGAAAGCCGACAGAAACGCCGGACGCAGTTGCGGGATGATGATCCGACGATAGAGGTTCCAGTTCGAGGCCCCATCCATCTGTGCCGCGCGCAGAATTTCGTTGTCGATACCCCGCAGCCCGGCGAGAAACATGGCCATTACAAAGCCGCTTGTCTGCCAGACCGCCGCAAGAACCACCGTGTAGATGGCGTAATCGCGGTTCTTGATCCAGTCGAATTCAAAACTGGTCCAGCCCCAGGAATGCATGACGTTTTCCAACCCGATACCTGGGTCGAGGAACCACTTCCACGCAGTGCCCGTGACGATGAAGCTCAGCGCCATCGGATACAGGTAGATCGGGCGCAGCAGCCCCTCGCCGCGGATTTTCTGATCAAGGAAGATCGCCAGCCCCAAACCGAGGCAGGTGCAGATCACGATATACAGGCTTGCGTAGATGCCCATATTGATTAGCGATGTTTCCCAATGGCTTAGCCGCCACAGCTTGTCATAGTTTTCCCAGCCAACCCATCCAAAAGTCGGCAGAATGCGGCTGTCGGTAAAGGACAGATAGACCGAGAACAGAATGAACCCGTAGACAAAGACCGTCATCATCGCGATTGATGGGGACAGGACCAGCTTGGGGATCCAGTTCTGAAGGCGTGTCTTGAAATCCGCGTCGGCTGAAACAGCCATGGCGCGCCCTCCTGCGAGTAGAGTTTTTAGGCGTTGAGCGCCCTCTTGGGACAGGGCGGCCCTAAAGCCGCCCCATCGGGAGGATCAGGTGATCACTTGGCGATGGACACTGCGTCGACCAGCTCGACTACGGCGGTTTCGCTGTCATATTCGCCGTTGAAATGCGCCGTGACGACGTCGTAAACCGCATTCTTGACCGAGGCAGGTGCCGCATGACCGTGGGCCATCGAACCAAACAGGTTACCGGACGATGCCGCCGCGGCTAGATCTTTCATGCCTTGCTGTCCGCAAGCATCCAGATCGCTGCCGTCCACATCCGTGCGCGCAGGTACTGACCCTTTCACCTTATTGAACGCAATCTGGAACGATGGAGACAGGATTGCGCTGGCCAAGGCAGCCTGCTCAGCCGAAACCGAACCACCCTGATCGAACATCATGAACTGGTCGGCGTTGAAGGTGACCTGATCCTGCGTACCGGGGAAACGGAAACACAGGAAATCCTCGCCCGGGACTTTACCCGCGCCCAGGAATTCGCCTTTCGCCCAGTCACCCATCATCTGAAAACCAGCCTCGCCATTGATGACCATCGCTGTTGCAAGGTTCCAGTCACGGCCCGAGAAGTTCTCGTCTACGTTATCGCGGATAAAGGCCATGCGATCGAAGGCCTCTTTCATTGCGTCACCACCCAGTGTTTCGTCGTCCAGGTCGATGAAAGCTGCCTTATAGCCGTCTGGACCCAGCGTGGACATCGCCACCGCATCAAAGATGGTCGCATCCTGCCAAGCCTGACCGCCATGTGCGATCGGGGTGATGCCAGCAGCTTTCAACGCTTCAACAGCGGCCACGAACTCATCCCAGTTGGTCGGTTGTGCAATTCCGTTGGCGTCCAGCACGGCCTTGTTGGCCCAGACCCAGTTGGTCGAGTGCACGTTCACCGGCGCCGAAACCCACTTGCCATCATACTTGGCAAACGCCTTCAACGCGTCCGGCACCACGTCATCCCAACCTTCCTGCGCCGCAACTTCGTTCAGGTCTGCCAATGCGCCCTGACCAGCCCAATCCAGGATATCAAAGCCCAGTGCCTGCACGGCTGTGGGCGCGTTTCCGGCTGTGACGCGGGCCCGCAAAACGGTCATTGCCTGCTCACCGCCACCACCCGCAACGGGCATGTCGGTCCAACCGATACCTTGGCCGGACAGGTCGTCTTTTAGAACGTTCAGCGCTGCGGCCTCACCCCCTGAAGTCCACCAGTGTAGAACTTCCACGTCTTCAGCGTGCGCAAGGCTGGTCGTGCAAAGCAGACCGGCCACAATTAGCGAGTTTGTTTTCAGCAGTTTACGCATTCTTGTTTCCTCCCTTAATGCGTTATTTCTGTTAAGACTCTCATTTCGGAGCATTGTCTTAGTCTTGCGACACCCATGGCGCCCGGCTGTTACCGATGCGCATGACCACTGATTTTACTTCGAAAAATTCCTCGAACCCGTAACGTCCGATTTCCCGCCCCTGCCCGGATTGTTTGAACCCGCCAAAGGCAACTTCGGGGAATCCGTCCATCCAGGTGTTGGTCCAGACCGTGCCCGCTTCTGCGCGGCGAGCGAACTCAAGACAGGTGTGAACGTTTTCGCTCCAGACCCCTGCCGACAGACCGTAAGCGCTATCATTAGTTAGCGCGACAGCTTCGTCCAGTGTTTTGAAGGTCAAAACGGACAGAACCGGCCCGAATACCTCGTCGCGGGCGATTGGCATGTCGGGCGCGACATCGGAAATCACGGTCGGTTGATAGAACTGATCTCCCAGACCTTCGACCACTAGTGGCTCGCCACCCAGATCTACGGTCGCGCCGGACGCCTGAGCTTGTTTGACATACGCGTCAATTTTTGAATTGTGCTCGGAAGTTACGATAGCTCCAACCTGCGTCGTCGGGTCCAGTGGATCACCGAATTTGACCTTTCGCGACAGAGCGACAATGCGCTCGCGGAAATCGTCAGCAATGTCTTCGTGCACGATGATGCGGCTGCTGGAATTACAGCACTGACCGACATTGAAATAGACCCCGAACACAACAGCGTCGGCGGCTGCGTCCAGATCGGCGTCAGGAAAGATGACCTGCGGGTTCTTGCCGCCAAGCTCTAGCGCGACCTTCTTGAGTGTGTCCGACGCAACTGCGCTAATCGCCTTGCCCACCGCGGTCGAGCCTGTAAAGCTGACCATGTCCACGCTGTCGTGGCTGGACATCAAGCTGCCAACCGGAACACCGTAACCCAGCACGATGTTGCAGACACCGGCGGGCAATCCGGCCTCGACCAGCAACTCACCCAGCATCAAGGTTGTCGACGGTGTCATCTCGGATGGTTTCACGACGACGGTGCAGCCTGCAGCCAGCGCAAAAGGCAGTTTCTGACTGAGAATCCAGAACGGGAAGTTCCAAGGCGTGATGATCGACACGACACCAATTGGTTCTTTCAAAACCACACCCATCATGTCTGCGCCAAGCGTATTGTGACTGTCTCCATGAGTGCTGCGCGCCAATGAGGCCGCATAGCGCCATAAATCTGCGGCACCGCCAACCTCGCCCTTGGATTGACTGATCGGTTTGCCGCTTTCCAGCGTTTCGATGAGAGCGATCCGGTCGACGTGTTGCTCGATGAGGTCTGCAACTTTCAGCAAAACGGCTGCGCGCTCTTTGCCCGATGCCCGGTTCCAGACACCGCTGTCGAACGCCTTGCGTGCTGCCTGGATTGCGGCCTCGGCCTCAGCCTCACCACCCAATGCTGATCGACTGACGATATGGCCATGCGACGGCGATCGGCGCTCGAATGTTTCGCCCAAAGCGCTGTCCTGCCATGTGCCATCGATGAGATGCCGTCCTTCAAAAAGAGGCGGCATCTCGAACGGAATAGCGGGGTTGATGGTGATATCTTTCATAATGTCACAAGCCCGAGAAGTTTGGGTTTCGTTTTTCCATGAACGCCACGACCCCTTCTTCGCGGTCCGCCGACGCGGCAATTGCGGCGCTGCCAAGAGCTTCAACAACGGCAGACGTGTCTTCACCGACCGCTGCATGAATCATGTTCTTCGAGATTTCAGTTGCACGGGGCGAGAGGGCGCCAAGATCGCCGGTGAGTTCAAGCGCACGCGCCAGAACGTTGTCAGCCACTTCGGTCGCATAGCCAAGAGCCAGCGCGCGGTCGGCTTTGATGCGGCGCCCGAATAACGCCATTTCCTTTACCGCTGCCTCGGAGATCAGCCGGGTCAACCGCTGCGTCCCAGACCAGCCGGGCACGATCCCGACCCGAGCTTCGGGCAAGGCCAGCGTAGCACGCGGTGCCATCAGACGCAGATCGCAACAACTGGCCAATTCCAGCCCGCCGCCAAAGGCGTGACCGTTGAGTGCAGCAATTGTCGGTTTGCCGATCCGCGCCAGGCGGTCGAAAATGCGATGCCCGTCACGGACCCAGTGTCGCGCGAATTCGGCGGGACTCAGACCACCCCACGCTCCGATATCGGCCCCGCAGCAGAACGCCTTTTCGCCCGCACCGGTCAGGATGAGGGCACGAATTGATGCGTCACGCTCAACCTCTTGCAGGCGGGCTTCCAGTGCATCCAGCATGTCCACGGTCAGGGCATTCAGCTTGGCCACGTTGTCCAAAGTCAGTACCGCGGTAGCGCCTTCGATATGAAAACCGAGATTGCTCACAAGGTCATCCCCATCGGGCCGTCTGTGAATAGAGATTTGGGCATCTGAACCGCGTTTTCCGCGACTTTGACGCGACCGCCCGAAGCTTCGAAAATGTCGTCCTGCGCCACGATACCAGGCATAATTTCTGTCGCCACAAGCCCCTGGTCTGTCAGGCGAATGACGCATCGCTCTGTCACATAAAGTACATCCTGGCCGGTTTCGCGGGCACGGCGGCCCGAAAATGTGACATGCTCGACCTGATCTACCATCTTGGTAAACTTGCCGGGGGCACTCACCCGGATACCGCCATCTGCCAGATCAATCTTGGCACCAGCTTCGAACCATCCCGAAAACACGATCTTTTTGGCCCGCGCGGTAATATCGACAAACCCGCCGCACCCTGCGGTCAGATAAGGCTTCTTGCCCAGTTTGGAGACGTTCACATTGCCTTCGACATCGACCTCAAGAAACGAAAGGAACGACATGTCGAACCCACCCCCCTGGAAGTAAATAAACTGCTGCGGCGATGGCACAAATGCATGTGCGTTGGACGCGCAACCAAATGCAAACCCAGTGAGTGGGACGCCACCTACCGCCCCTTGCTCGATCGCCCATGTCACGGCCTGTGGATGCCCCTCTTCCAACAAAACACGCGGGACCATCGCGCTGATGCCAAAGCCCAAATTCGCGCTCATGCCTGTACGCAGCTCTTGGGCGGCACGGCGGGCGATGACTTTTTCGACGCCGTGTTCGGCCAGCGAAAAACTTTCCCATGGACGCATGATCTGGCCCGAAATAGCAGGATCGTAGGATGTTTCCGTTGTCTGCATCTGCGTCGGATCTTCAACGATCAGATCGACCAAATGCCCCGGTACGCGTACGTCATGTGGACGCAAGCTGCCCGCGGCGGTTACACGCTGGACCTGCGCGATCACTATACCACCGTGATTGCGTACGCAGATCGCCTGCTCCAGCCCGCCAAGATAGGCGCCTTCATGTTCGTAGGTCAGGTTGCCGAACTCATCCGCCGTGGTCGCACGCAGAACACATACATTCGGGTTGATGTTCGGGAAGTGCAGCCAAGTCTGACCGTCGAACTCTTTTCTGTCGACGATCGGCGCGGCTGATCCACGCGCATTCATCGCGCATCCTTCACGAACAGGGTCCACAAAGGTCTCAAGCCCGACTTGCGTTAGAACACCAGGCCGATGCGCAGCTGCTTCACGATGCATGTCGAACAGAATTCCCGAGGGCACGTTGTATGCGGCCACCCGATCCTCATCGATCATCTTCCAGATTTCCGGCATCTCAAGACTGGAAGGGCCCGACGGGTACGATCCGGCAAGAACTCGGCTTAGCAATCCATCCTGCGCCAGATAATCCATACCCTTTACGCCATACATATCCCCGGCGGCGATGGGGTGCAGCGTTGTAATGTTGCGCGGATGCCCTTCCGAGCGAAACCGTTCACCCAGTGCTTTGAGAACAAGGTCAGGACAACCCAGCGCCGAAGACGAGGATACAGTCACGACAGCATTGTCCGGGATGCGAGAAACCGCCTGAGCAACAGAAACAAGCTTGGTCATCAGAAGCCACCATAGTCTACATTGAAGCGCTGGCCCGAGGCTGCGGCCTCACGAACGGCAAGCGCCACGGACAGTGATTTCACCCCATCCGGACCGTCTGCTGCTGGTCGACCTTGGCCGGCGGTCGCGGCAACGAATTCTGATACGCCTTGAATGTAGAGTGAGTGACCCGAAAACGGGATTTCCTCACGCCCGGCTTCAGTTACCAGTGTTATCGCTCCTACTGGGCGCTGCGTCATGACACCATCAGCAAAAATCGAACCCTTGGTCCCATGCACTTGCAGACCTGACCCGGCAAAGGAATGCGTAAAGCTTTCATGGGTCATGACCATCGCGCCAGAGGGCATCGTCCAAACGGACATGCACGAGTCCTCTACACCCTGCCCCATGCCCGAGCTGGCCATTTGCGCAACCACAGAAACCGGGTCCTCATCAAGCAGGAAGCGAGTAACATCCGCGTCATGAACGACGATGTCGGGGATCACGCCACCGCCAGCATCGGCAGAGTTGATACGCCACCCCTGCAAGTTACCCGGCAAATGCACTGCGTGATGGATGCGCAGCGAAAGCACATCGCCGACACGCCCGTCTGCGATGAGGTCACGAATGGTCCGATGGCTGCCTGAGCACCGAAGATGGTGATTTGTACCAAAAGTCACGCCGTTCGCTTCGGCAGCACGAACCATTTCGACAGCCTCCGCCTGGGTCATCCCAAGTGGTTTTTCACAAAGGACATGCTTACCAGCCGAAATGGCTGCCATTGCCTGTCCGTGGTGTTTCTCGTTGGTCGACGAAATATAGACAGCTTCAACCCTATGGTCTGAAAGCGCAGCGTTCAGGTCTGTGGCAGCGTTGGGAATACCGTGTTCCTTGGCCCAGGTTTGAACCCGATCAGGAGAATTGCTAACGATCCAGGTCACGTCGTTACCTGCCTGCTGACGCACTGCGTCCAGCATATGTTGCGAAGCTATCGTGCTTGCTCCGACAAATGCCCAGTTCATTTATCAACTCCATTATTGGAAGGTTCCAAATTATTTAATGGAACGTTCCAATTTTGACAAGGTAAAATTCAACAAATCATCTAAGAGATTGAACTTAAATCAAAAATTCAGTATCGAACACCCAGCCTGAAAGAGCCGCGGCATAGACTGAGTCGCCGAGGCTTGCATTGCGCCTTTTTCATCGCTGCGTCAGGCCGACCCCTTCCACTGTCACCCGGTGCATAAGGCGTCGAAAGCCATGGTAGTCATTAATCGCTTTGTGCCACGTGGCTCGGTTATCCCAAATGGCGATATCTCCTGCCTGCCAACGGAGGCGGCATTGGAATTCGGGTTGCTTGCAATGATCATATAGCATCCCAAGCATCGCAGCAGACTCTTCCTCGCTAAGCCCTTTGATTTCGGTGGTGAACACTGGATTGACGAACAGCCCTCGCCTACCGCTAAGCGGGTGCGTGATGACAACGGGATGCAAAGCGTCTTGCGTAGCGGCTTCGGCATTGCCAAGCCTGCCGCTTTTTGCGGCCTCTGAATCCATTATACTGGCACCAAAGACATGGCGAGAGGAATGCACGGCCCAAAGGTCATCGAGGAAACCGCGCATTGCAGGCGACAAAGCCTCGTAGGCAGCAGCCATCGACACAAACAGCGTATCACCGCCATAAGGCGGCACTTCCACGGCATGAAGGATCGAGCCCATGGCCGGTTCCTGATCATAGGAGTGGTCGGTATGCCACCCCTCTCCCACAGCCTCCTTCTGATCCTTCTCCTTCAGAACCGTGGCGATCTCGGGATGGCCGTCCACCGGTTTGAAAAAGCGGTTCACGTTGATCGGGCCGAACCTTCTAGCAAACGCCAGATGTTCTTCCGGGCTGACGCTTTGGCCCCTCAGAACGATAACGGAATACTCTGCGAAGGCTGAATGAATCGGGTCGAATTGATCTTCGCGCCGGATGTCAGCGCCTACGATTTCTGCACCCAATCCGCCCGTGAGAGGTCTTACGTCCATGCACTTTCCCCCCTGCTTCGCCAAGCCTAGTGGATGAGATACGTCATTTCAAAACAATCAGTTTGGCTTCAAAAAACTATTTAGAAACTTGTTCGGATCGCGGAAAAGGCGAACCGGTGGTCAGTGTATAGGGATAGTGAAAACCCGGACGACCCGGTGCGGACTGCCGGAGAATGATCTATTTGCATTGGATACAGGGCATTTCCTTTAAAACGACAAAATCAGCCAGCAAGCTATTGAATTCTGTGGCGCGTTCGATGTTGGCGAGGTGGCCGGTCGCTGGGAACTGGTGCCACACGGCATCAGGCAAGACACTTAGCAAAAGGGCATTCGTCTCACCGACCAGATAGAAGTCCTCCTCTCCGGTCACCAATAGGACCGGTCTATCAAAGGCTTTCAACTTCGCTGTTTCATCAAACAAGGACCGTCGGTCCCAATGAACGGTCGACAGAACATGAACAGCGCCCTCGGCCGATTGTGCGCGCAGGTTCCGCGCGTAGGTAGCCCAACCGTCGGGATCATTTTTTTGAAAGCTCTGGTATGCTGGATCTTCTTCGAGAACCGCGACGGCGCCACAACCACCGGCTTCCTTTCGCCGCAGTTTTTCATGCCCGACCCATTCCGCGCGGTAGCGCTCTCGCTCGGCTTCATCGCGTGGTCCCGAGCTGTTTCCAACCAAAGTCAAGCTATTGACCCGCTCTGGATGGTTCAGCGCGAAATCCAGGCTGGTGAAACTACCCATAGAAGTCCCGACCAGGTGCGCCCTATCAAGTCCAAGATGATTCATAAGAGCCAGCAGATCGTTGGTAGATCGCGTTTGGCCATATTTGCTGCGATCCTGAGGAACGGAAGACGGCAGGAATCCACGCGCAGAGTAAGTTATGCAGCGAAAGGACTGAGACAGTTCCGACACCTGTCTGTACCAACTGCGGTAGTCGCCTCCGAACTCGTGCACAAAAAGGATCGGGGCACCTGTTCCGGTCTCTTCGAAAAAAAGTGTGATGCCGTCACCGGTCTGAAATTCGGACAAATCCAGCTTCCTGTCTGCGGGAGTAACTTTTGCCGTCAGCCTGCAAGGGCCGCGATGGCCGCGGCGTCATAACCAAGCTCTGCCAGGACTTCTCTGGTATGCTGCCCAAGGCCCGGCGCAGGACTTTCCCGCAAGTCTCGATCAGCAATCGGATTCCTGGCAAATCGCATTTCATGCCCTTCCACCTCTACCGAGGAAAACGCGGCATATTCTTCGGCAATGGAGCTGTCAGCAATAGTCTGAATGTTTTCAACCATCGAACAGGGAATGGCGTTGTCGATCAGAATTTGAATCCAATAGTCGGCAGGGCGCATTTTTAGATGTGTGCCCAGCACATCGTCCAGTGCATCACGGTTCGCCAGCCTTGCTTCGTCCCCCTGAAACCGCGGGTCATTCAACAGTTCGAGAAAATCGATGGCTTCGCAAAATCGTGGCCAATCCTTGTCACTCCCCAGTCCGATGACAATATCCCTGTCCGCCGTGGGATAAGGTTCGAAAGGGGTCATTGAGGGGTGGCGAGACCCAATCGGTCCGGGCACGATCCCGGCATTCAGATAGCGGGCGAATGCGTTTTCCAGGCAGACCCACTGACACGCCAACATCGAGACATCCAGATGGCTGGTCTCTTTCGCGTCGCCGGCGTCGCGTTCATAGAGGCGGTGCAGGATGCCGATGGTGGTAAAAAGTGCGGCCGAAATGTCGCCGATCGAAAAACCGACGCGGGTCGGCTCGCCACCCAATTCACCATTGATGCTCATCATCCCGCTCATCGCTTGAACCACGATGTCATAAGCAGGGCGGTTTGACAGGCTGCCGGTCTGACCGAACCCGCTGATCGAGGCCGAGATCAAGCGTGGGTTGATCTGTTCCAGATCCTCATCGCCACAGCCCAGCCGGTCGCGCACGTGGGGACGCATGTTTTCGACGAATACATCCGCCGTGGCGAGCAGTTTGTGCAGCGCTTCTTTGCCCGCGTCGGTCTTGAGGTCCAGCACCACGGACCGTTTGTTGCGGTTCAACGAGGCGAAATAGAGGCTGATGTCATTCTCGAACGGCGGTGTCGTGCGGGCCAGGTCGCCAGCGGGGTTTTCAACCTTGATCACGTCCGCGCCCAGGCTTGCCAAAAGCCAGGTGCAGAACGGCCCGGACAGTACCGATGTCATGTCGACAACGCGGATCCCATTCATGAATAACTCCTTCCGAGCATGGATTTCAGAGCTTTTAGATGCGCTTCGTCGGCGGACAGCGCCGTTTTACAAAGTTCAAGGCAGGTGTGCTTTAGCGCCTCTCTCGGAACCAAGTGGTCAACCAACCCCCAGTTTAAGGCATCCGCAGCGTTCACTGTTTCACCACACAAAAGGACCGCAGCGCTGCGCCCCGGGCCGATCAGTGCCTGCAGTTGGTCAACGTCATATTGTGCCGGTAGCGCATTGTTTTTGAGGACAGGATACGAAAACCGTGCCTCGGGCACGCAGACCCGGATGTCACATCCCAACGCAACGGTCAGCCCCCCGCCCATGCAGGGGCCGTTAATAGCTGCAAGGGTTACTACAGGAATAGTCCTGAACGTCTCCGCCATTTCATCCCAAAGATCCGGGCCGCTCGTTTCGTCATAAAGCGTGTCCAAGTCTGCGCCAGCGCAGAACACTCTCTCGCCCGCTCCGGTTACGATAACGGCGCGCAACCCGTCATCTTCAGCTGCCGCTTGAAAAATATCGCGCAGCATGACCAGCATGTCCGATGTCACGGAATTGGCCTTTTCGGGCCGGTTAATGGTGACCGTTAAGCAAGCGCCGTCACGTCGGCTCAGGATCGGACTTTCGTCTCTCATAACCGAAACTCCGGCACGGTCCGGTCCAGCATTCGGATCAACGCAGGCCACTGAAGCCCCCCATGCGGCCCGTTTTCGGTTGAGCCCCAGTCATGCAGGGCGGACATGGCATCTTTGGTGATCTCAATCGGCTTGTCCGTAGTACTCAAAATGTCCACTTGAATTTTACAGGCCATTTCAAGGTAGTAGTGATAAATAAAGGCCTCCGCCGCTGTGCGACCGACCACCAAAAGTCCGTGATTTTGCAACAGCATGGCGAAATTGTCACCCAAATCGCGGGCCAGCAGTGCACCTTCATCCGCGACTTTAGTTGAATCCTGATAGGAATGGCTTGTCAGTGTACCGAGTACGAAACCGGAATGCTGTGACAGCGGCATCAGCCCCCCGGGCATGGCTGACACAGCAACCCCAGCACGGGTGTGGCTGTGAATGACGAAATTCACGTCCGGGCGCGCGTTCAGGATGCCGGAATGGATAATATGCCCGGCCAAATTGACAGTTCGACCGCTGCCCGGCGCATGGTCAACCGCCCGGCCGCAAAAGGACATCCGCGTAAGATTCGAGGCGGTGATCTCATCAAACATAAGATCATGCGAGTTCAGCAGATAATGCCCCGGATCATCAGGCAACCGTGCTGAGATATGTGTCGAGGTCAAATCGGTCCAGCCATAGTGATGCGCAAGGCGGTAAAGCGCGGCGAGGTCCCGGCGGATGGCACCTGTATTGCTCTCGGGCATCAAATTTCCCCCAAGGCGTCGCGGTACAGGTTGTGGAAGTGGCGCAGGCCCACCTCGCTCATCGCACCGGAGCCATCACCAATGACATATGGTCCGGGCTCAAAGGCGCGGCTTTGCATCCCCTTTTGGATCTTGGAGACGACC
This sequence comes from Ruegeria sp. AA6, assembly GCF_056542865.1. Taxonomy (NCBI): domain Bacteria; kingdom Pseudomonadati; phylum Pseudomonadota; class Alphaproteobacteria; order Rhodobacterales; family Roseobacteraceae; genus Ruegeria; species Ruegeria sp. AA6. The sequence continues at coordinate 63,697 of NZ_JBQGAN010000001.1, read as the reverse complement.
ACCTCATCTTCTGCGCCGGTCGTGGCCTTGTGCTTGTGCATCAGGGCAATCACGTCCTCGTCTTCGATATCCCCGCTGGAAAACCAGCGATAGCGATAGATCGTCTTGTTCCAGGCCACCGGCAGGAACTGCCGGATCGTGAAATAGCCGCCCGGATAGCAGCACATCGAGACATTTGGGAAAACCCAGTAAGCCCCATAGTCACCCGCGCGAGGATTGGCGGTTACGTCGTAGTCATACTGCTTTTCGTTCTTCGTCTGCGCCTTGCCGTCGTGCCAGATGGTCTTTCCTCTGGGGGTCGTGGTGTAGCCATCCATATCCAGAACCCCATGTGTCAACGAGCTCGCGTGTACGGTCGGGCAATGGTAGCACTCGTTGTAGTTTTCGACAGAAAGCTTCCAGTTGCTATCATGAGCGATTTCGGTTTCGCAGACAAATTTCAATTGGGTCGGGTCGGGGTGAAAACTCTCAAGATTCTGGCGATATTCCTCCAGCTCTGGCCCCATGGGCACAGCGCCTTCATCAAGATTGACAAAGACAAAGCCGCAAAACTCCTCAACTCTGATTTTTCGCAGATTGATTTGGTCACAGCTAAGGCCATCGCTCGCTTTTGAACCTGGTGCCCGACGTAGCTTGCCGTTCAGTTCATAGGTCCATGCGTGATAGGGGCAGACCAACACCCGCTTACCCTTGCCTGTTCCCTCCACCAGCGGGTGGCCACGATGGCGGCAGATGTTGTAATAGGCGTTGATATCCCCATCCTTTGTACGGATAACAAAGATATCCTCGTCCACGATGGCAAATGTCTTGAAATCGCCCGCTTCCGCGATCTCGGACACATGGCAAACGCATTGCCAACTGCGAAAGAATATCTTCTCCTTATCAATCTCGAACCAGTCCGGCTCGGTATAATACTGGGCCTGCAATGGCTTATCCCGTGACATCAGCGCCCCACACCTTCCCTGCCGTTTTGCATTTGAGTTTTAGCCTGCCTTGCTCTGATCTCATTGCATAGATAAAAAGTTTCTGCATCTAAGGGTAATTAGAAGTTGTCCTAGCAATGACAGATCACACCGATCAGGCGCCACTGGGAGCGATACGTGTCTTTGCGGTTGCCGCTCAGTACGGCAACTTCAAGCGGGCCGCAGCTGAGTTGGGCGTGACTCCAACCGCCGTCAGTTCTCAGATCAAAACACTTGAGGCTTACCTCGGTTGTAAATTGTTTGACCGCAAGGCGCAGTCGGTGACGTTGAACCAGGCCGGCCAGCAATTTACCGAGGCCTGCGAGGCTGTCTTTACGCGACTTGACAAGGCAGTACAGGACGTTCGCCAAGTGGCCAATCGTTCGTCGATTACAGTAGGCGTAGGTGCGTTGATCGGATCTCAATGGCTGTCCAAACGCCTGTTCAGCTTCTGGCAGCGCTTCCCTGAAACCGGGCTACATCTGCAATATTCCCCTGGCGGCGTCGAATTTTCGGGTGGACAGACTGACATGATGCTGGCTTGGGGCAACGGGCGCTGGCCGGGATTGACATCGGAGCCCTTGCTTCGTCTCAGAACTTCGCCGGTTGTCGGCCCTTCTCTTTTGAACGGGAAAGCTCTTCCAACCGACCCTGCAGAACTGTTGAACCTACCCTTGCTCCACTGGAAGGATCAATTCGACTGGCTGGAGTGGTTCGAGGCAATGGGCGTCGAAACAGACCATCGCCTACCCGGCGTTGTTATCGACGACTCCAGTGTTCTCCTCAGGGCCGTCCTGTCCGGTCAAGGCGTTTCGCTCGGACTGTTGCCGCTCATCGAGAGTGAATTGAATACCGGGCAGTTGGTCCAGCCGTTCGCCGAAAAATTCACGCCATCGCGATCCTATCATCTGGTCTACCCACAGGATGCTATGGAGCAGCCGCAACTGAAAGCATTCAGGGATTGGATTGTAGAAGAAGCCAACCTGAACCAATACTAATAGAAATACTACGAAGGTAGACGTTCATAGGATATGCTGTACCTAGGATATCTGGGCGCGATTTGTTGTTGTTTAGTTGCGCCACTTGTTGCCAGGAATGATCCCGGCGGGCCCCATATTTCCGGGTGATAAGGCCCGTCTGAGCGTCGGCTTTCACCCTGGTTTCTTGGACTGCTATCTTTTGCCTGAATTGCCGCAGGGCGTCATTCAAACGGGAAAGTATCTAGTCGCTCGTATCCCTCGTCAGTCACCAGAACTTGGGTTTCAAGTTTGACACTCTCTGTACCCTCTTCGGCTATCAAGCTTTCGACGCAGACAACCATACCAGGCTCGAACAGTCCGGACATCGCACCTGGCCCCCAATCTACGTGCAAGGGTACCACCGGCCATTCATCAGCCATGCCGACGCCGTGGACTGCGAGTGAATAGCGGTGGCGTAGGTGCGCATCGGGGATGCGCCAACTCAGTTCATTAAATTCAACAAAATTCATGCCGGGCCGCACAAGTTCAAGATTATGATAAACTTGATCCAGCGCCGTGTCATACAAACGACGCTGTGTATCAGTCATCTTGGTATAGCCACAGGTCCAGGACCGCGACAGGTCGGCGCAATACCCATAAGGCCCGATCATATCGGTATCGAATGAGATCATTTCACCGGCCTTGCAGACCCTATCTGAGCATTCCTGATACCATGGGTTAGTTCGCGGACCACAGGTTAGCAACTTGGTTTCCAGCCAGTCCCCGCCCGAGCGAGCGTTTTCGAAATGCAGATGCGCCCAAAGCTCGCGCTCGGTTACCCCGGGATGGGAGTGGTCATAGATGCGAGCCATGCCTGCCTCGCAGACACGGATCGTCCAACGCATCAGTTCTATCTCATCAACTGATTTGATCGAACGCGCGACCTCAGTGATTTGCGTGCCCTCGATATAGATCAGCCCGCGCGCTTCCAACGCATGGACACCGCTTCCATCCAAAGTGTCGCAGGCAATTCGGGTATTACCGCCACCATATTGCCGGATCAGATCAGCAATTTCGTCTGCCCAGCTTTCAACCGCCGCGCCTGTCTTGTCACCCGAGGCCATGAACATCCACGTTTTGGCGATACGAATTTCGTCAATTCCCGGCAATCCCTCGCTTTGATGCAGGCAGCCCTTGAATTCGAACATGATCGCCGGACCACCCGCAAGGATCAGCGCGTAGCGCATGGGATTGTGTAGCGTCCAAACCTGCATGTTCGAACAATCAAACGCGTAGCGAAGATTGCATGGATCATAAAGCAATAGCGCTGCGCAATCCGATTGTTCCAGATAGTCGCGCAGACGTTGCAGTCGATATTTCCGCGCGCGGTTCAAGACCGTGTCGGGCACAGGACTTTTTAGGGGTTTGTCAGCGCCATCAGCATTCAGATACGTCAGTTTACGACTGTCCTTGAACGCGGCACTTACATTCATGACGCACGACCATAGAACCCGATGCGCTCCTGCTCTGAGAATTGCACACCGGGGCGTTCGTAGTATGAGAATACAGCGATGATGCGATCATGATCACCTTTGACAGGCGTTACACGATGAGCCGTATTCTTGCCTTTGAAAATGTTGAGAGTACCCGGCTCAAGCGTGATGAGCGTTGGCGTGCGCCGCCCCTCCAACAGGTCTGCCACGCCATCGAAATTTGGGTTCGTTTCGCTGCGCAAATCCTGATCATACTCGAATTCACCCCCGTCATCAGGGGCTTGCAGCAACAAGGTCGTCGTAAATTCAGAGCGGTCGAAATGCCAGTTGAGTGTCTGACCTTCGGAATAGCCCATGACATTAACGCGGGCCAAAGGGTCCTGCATTGTGAACAGTGCGGCTTTGTCCATTACGGCAGCAAGGAACAGCGCGAATGGCTGCCATTCATACAGGCGAATTAACGCGGTACTGCCCATTTGATCCGCGCAGATTGTGCGGTTCGAGGTTTCAAATTCTGCCAACGCTGGATGATCGGCTTCTAGACCGTCGATATCTTTTTTGAAGTAGATGTTGTGACGCCGAGCGTGAGTGAATGCCTGACGATCAAGAATCGGCTTCAATTCATAAATTGTGCCCGGCAACGCCTCTGGCCGGATAAAGCCCGGCAAATTGAACAACCCATCTTTAGCCAGGCTTGTTTTGCAGATTTCGACCAACTCCTTCCAGACAGTACTATTTGGCTCGTCCAGGGGATAACGCTCCAAGTCGATCAGGTCTTTCATGCCAGTTCCTCCACCGCGATGAACACAAGTTAAGTGTGCGCCTCTCTTTCAATCAATAGTCATTCTAATTATGGTCCATAAGCAAAGCTTTCGGACAGACTATGGACAAAAACACCCCACTTAACGCCCTGCGTGCATTCGAGGCCGCAGCCCGCACGGGATCGTTCACCAACGCAGCGCGTGAGTTGGGCGTTAGTTCAGCTGCGATCAGTCAACAGGTCAAACTGCTCGAGGATTTTTGGCAGGAGACGCTGTTCATACGGCAAGGCAATCGAATTTCATTAACTGAAGCGGGGCAAACAGCCTATCCGCAGCTTGCTCATGCTATGAGTGAGCTGGGCACGTTGTCAGCCAAGATGAAGCGCAAGCGGCAGCGGAAAAAGCGGCTAACACTAAGCGCACCTCAATCAGTGGCTGAAACATGGCTTGCACCGAAAATCGCTGCGCTCTCGGATGATAACACTCATGTGCCGCTCTGTATCCGCGTCGACGAAGACCCCATTGACCTTGTGCTAAACAAAGTGGATTTGCGGATATTCTATGGCCACGATCTATACGGTGAATACCAGGTTGAAGAGCTTTTTGCGGACAGGTTGATAGCCGTTGCCAGCCCGGAATTCGCCGCGCGTCATGGCAACGAATTAGGCGCAATAGAGGATAGTTCATTCATACATACCGATTGGGGGCGCGGGTTTACATCGTCTCCTGACTGGGAAACTGCATTGCTGGGTCAGAGAGGTGTCGACCGTTCTTTGGGACTTCTGGTTCAGTCCAGCAGTACCGCTCTGAATTTTGCCAAGCACGGCTTGGGTGTTGCATTGGTGCCAAGCATGATGGCCGCTGATGATCTTGCCGTAGGCAGGATCACAAAACTGCAATTTGAACCATTGGACCTCACACAAAACTATATGCTGGCCTATCCCAAGAGGCACAGATCAAACCCTGAGGTACAACTAATTCTCGAAAAGCTGAGGAATGTGCAAAGCCACTGACCCAATCAGTCTTTGTTTTGGATATTGCTCCAATGCCTGCCGGAAACGCCAGAATTCTCAATTCGAGCTTTGACGCTTGTGTGGCATTCCGCGTCGTTGGACGCATATTTACTCCTGGTGCCGTGCGGTGAAAGTTCGGCTTTGATTTGGCGTCCTACGACATGGTTGGATGCGCGAATTGGAGACTATGGCAGCGACAGGCGAGTCGCTCCCGCGATGAAGATCAGAAGCGTGGCGTCCGGTATCGCGGCACATGTCATTGCAGACAGAAATCAGCGAACAGGTCTATGTCTTTTCCGAGGTATATCGCCGGTATTAGCACATCAAAGCGAGCTGTTTCCTTGTCACAAGAGACAATTCTCAGATCGCAAAATACATGGCTTACAGTTCTTCAGACATACTCCGATGTCGAGATGGGCAAACTATTTTCTTGGCTTGAGGTACGGCTCCCATTAACCCGCCTGTACAAATGGCTCACCAAAGCTGCTTGAGGCGACCGTTACTCCCAAACCCGCGCCTTGGGGCAAATGAAGTTGGCCATCACTGCACTCTGGCATTCCAGTCGCGTTTTGCACCGTCACCCAGTTCATGAAATCGACAGTATGCGCTGCGTTTCGTGCCGGGAGTCTTGCCATCATTTGAGCGGTGGCGGCTGTGTTGATCGTACTACCACCCGTATCCTCAATTGTGACCTTCAAGCCCAGTCTTACGGCCACATCACTGAGTAAGCGGGTTGGTCCGATACCGCCGAGACGTGCGATCTTGAGCGTGACGCCAGAGATCATCCCATTAGCATGAGCGGTCAACACGTCCTCCAACCCGGTTACACCCTCATCCAGAATGAAAGGGTGGGAACAGGATCGGGCGACAATCCGGTTTTCCGCCATCGACATGCAGGGTTGTTCCAGCCAAAAGTCCAAGTCGCCGACCCCTCGCAAAAAACGCAATGCGTCTTCAACCAGCCATCCGCCATTAGCATCCGCATACAATGCAACCGATGGCGGAACTGCATCTCGGACCGCGCGCATGCGCTCAATATCCTCCAAAGGATCCTGCCCGACTTTCACCTGCAGCCGCCGATAGCCCTGTTTGAGGTAAGCCTGTGCAGCCTGCGCCATGTCCTCTGGCGACGCCTGACTGATAGAGCGATAGAGTGTGGCAGATTGCGAGGCCGCGCCGCCCAATAGCGAACAGAGCGGAAGGTTTGCACGACGTGCAGCCAAATCCCACGCCGCCATGTCAATCGCGGATTTCACACCGGGTTGACCCAGCATGGCAGTGTCGAGCGTCTCTGCAAGCTGCATTGGCGCGTCGGAGGGCTGTCCAATTATACTTGGCAAAAGGCGGGCCGTGCCTTCGGCCATTTCCTCGGGGAATGCTTCGGCGTAAAATGCACCAAGCGGCGCCGCCTCACCCCAACCAACCGTTCCGTCGGCCGCTGCAAGGGCGACGATAATGGCGTGAAACCCGTTTTCGCTCTGACCTCGGCAGGTATACGTCCCTCCGACGAACGGTTGATATTGCCGCCACGCACGGGCTGAAACAATTGGAACAAGGTTAGTCATGCGATTGCCTTCAACTCGCGCAGCGATTCAATCAGTACATCATCCAAATCGACGCCCTCGACTTCTATACGCCGCCTGTTCTCATGCCGCCGATCCCCTGGCACCCGTGTTCCATCCTCTGCGGTCATTGCGTCAAGCATCGTCTCAAGTCGGTTTTCAAACGAGACGTCATGAGTCAGCCCATCAGGGCGGATCGCAATCAGGGTTTGACCAAGGTTCGGTGGCCCGCCTTCGTCATCACCCAGAGATGAAGCGCGATAGGACCAGTTTGCACCGGTGAGCCCGGCCGCCAATGTTTCGACCATCAATGCAAGGGCAGCCCCCTTGTGCCCGCCAGCAGGTGCTATTGACCCAGCCATTCCTGCCTCGGGGTCTGTTGTGGCTTGGCCTTCCGCGTCCAATGCCCAGGTTGCCGGGATCTGCTGACCTGCCTCCGCCGCATTTGCAAGATTGACAAAGGCCGTTGCCGCCGAAGATGAATCGATCACCAGCGGATCGCCAGAGCGAGGCGCTGAAAAGGACCAGGGATTGGTGCCGAAGAATGGTGTCTTGCCTCCATATGGTGCCATTGTCGAAGATGCGTTGGCCACCATGATCGCAATAAGCCCGCGCCGCGCCAGACGATCCGTAAAGTATCCCAAAACGCCACACGCATAGGCATTCGCTATACCCATCAAAGCGATGCCATGTTCAGAGGCGGCTGTAACCAACGCGTCTTCACCCGCCTCATATGCGGGATGTGCAAAACCTGATTTGGCATCAACCCGGATCATTGCTGGGGCCATATGGAACACGTCAGGAACAGCGTCGCCAAGTATCTTGCCCACGCGTAGGTGCTGACAATAGTAAGGTAGGTAGCCAAGGCCAATCCCGCGAGTGCCCTCGGCCTCTGCTGCGCGAATGGACCGGGCCACCGAAGCTGCCTGAACGTCACTTGCGCCGGCGACACTCAAAGCGCGCTTGGATGCAAGCTCCACTTGGTCAAGAGTCATTTTGGTATTCATGTTCTATCCCTTCAACACCGCAGACCTGCGCAGCAGGACCAGTCCCAATGCAGCTTAATTCCGTATTTGCGCCAAGGTGAAGCTGGATCACAATGCCTCTTTGACAAAGCAAGGTTACGTCGTGGAATCTGCGCTTCTTGAACTGAGGGACTTGATTCAATCGACGGAAAAATTTGCCACCCAAACCCCGGCGCCCCAATCATTGCCTAAAACCCGTATTAACTTTGAAGTTGTTACCACCACCTCTGTAACGAGGCCCGCAAGCGTTGCGCAGCTTCACTGCGGCATGTCCCATCGGCCGTTCGTTTTTCGTGTATTTCTGAAATTCTAAACTCAGGGGCACAAATGGTCTATGCCGCTAAAAATCCAGCAACTGACCTACTTCACGCACCCACAGTTGCCGGCTACCCGCATCTCAGGCGGGATCGAGCGCCACGCCCGATTGCGGCGACTGACTTTGCAGCCATTCAACGAAAGCACGGACGCTGTTATGGCTTCCGCTTTGTCGCGGGCGAGCCAGGAAGTAGCCGTAATCCTGAAGCGTGTGTTGCGACAGGCGAAACAGGTTGGCGTCCCGAAGTTCTTGCTCGACCAAGTCATCCATCAGTGCAATCCCCTGGCCATCAATAACAGCCTGAACCCGCACGTTGGGATCTGGAATAATAAGCGTGTCCCTGCGCGTCTGGTGTGGCAAACCCGCTACGTTAAGCCAGTCGGTCCAGGCGTTGCTGTCATCATGATCGCGCAGCAGCGTGAAGGTAGAAATCGCCTGTTCCATGCCGAATTCCTCCACCGCGCTCAAAGCCTCTGCATTTCCCACGGGATAGGCCGGGCACGGCAGGAACGGAGTGATTTCAACATCGTTCCAATGACCACTGCCCCATCGGATCGCTAGATCCACTCCCTGAGCTTCAAGTTCGAACAGCCGGATCATCGGCTGCAAGCGCAACTGAATGTCCGAATGATCCTGCATGAATGACATCAGTCTGGGCGATAGCCATCGCGCAGCGAAATAGGTTGACACACCAACGGTCAATGTTCGGGCAGAGATGCCCGTCATTGCCAGAAGCTCAGCCTCGATATCCTCGTAATGGCTTCGGCAAGCGACAAGCAGCTTCCGTCCCGCAGCCGTCAGCTCTACTCCGCGGGCTTTCCGCTGAAACAATCGAAGGCCCAGGTCCGCTTCCAGCGTTTTGACCTGATAGCTGACGGCGCCTTTGGTCATGTTCAGCGCTTCAGCTGCATCAGAAAAGCTATGGTAGCGAGCAATTTCAACGAACAGACGCAGTGTGTCGTGATGGCGGAAACCTACAGGCATGATTTGAACGTATAAAAATTTTGAACGTAGTGGGCAAATAATTTCGATTGTCGAACGCGTAGTTTCACAAATGATGGCAAACTGTAAGCCTCTCAGGAGATCGATCGTTGGAAAAATTGAACGCTTCCACGCATATCGCGCAACGTAGGCAGTCGCGTCGAACTCGGTGGACCCGGCATAACGCGTTGCCCTCAGCACCAGTGTATCATCGCCGCAAAATTCCGACTTACAATTTACTGGATAAAACAGCGCTGAGTCGGATCGAAACTCAGGCAGATTGGATTCTGGAAAACGTCGGCATCGAATTCCGAGGCGACGATGTGGCGCTTGCTTTGTTTTCAGAGGCCGGAGCCCGGGTCAACGGATGCCGGATTCAGTTAGAACCGGGCCATGCCAGATGCATCTGTGCGGATGCACCTTCCGCATTTCAACTACATGGTCGCATTCCCAAACGAACGGTTTCCTTAGGGGGCGACAATCTGGTGCTCATGCCGGGATATGGCTCGCCCTTTGTCAGTGATCTGCTTCGGGGCCGACGCTATGCCACTCTTGAGGATTTCCAGAACTTCGTAAAACTCGCGCATCACTCACCTGCGCTGCACCATTCCGGTGGAACTGTTGTCGAACCGACTGATGTGCCGGTGAACAAGCGGCATCTGGATATGATGCTTGCGCATCTCAATCTGTCGGACAAACCGTTCATGGGCGGGGTCACATCCGAACAAAGCGCACTGGACAGTCTGGATATGGCCCGATTGGTCTTTGGCTCGGAATTTCTGGACACACATGCGGTCATGCAAGCGAATATTAACGTCAATTCGCCGCTGATCTTTGATGAGGTGATGTCCCGTTCGCTACGGGCTTACGCAGCGGCGAACCAATGCGTCTGTGTCTCGCCCGCGATATTTGCCGGTGCCATGGGGCCGCTCTCTCCTGCTGCGGTCGCGGCGCAAACCTTAGCCGAAGCCATGGTGGGCATTGCGCTTACCCAACTTGTGCGCCCTGGTTGTCCTGCGGTGTTTGGCAGTTTCCATTCCTCGATGAACCTGCGGACAGGCGCACTGACCTTTGGTTCGCCAGAGGCCAACCTAACGACCATGGCGCTATCGCAATTGGGCCGCCGGCTTGGTGTCCCGGTACGATCAGGCGGAGGGCAGGTCACAGCTTCCAATGCCGCGGATGGCCAAGCCATGCAAGACAGCGCCGACGCGATGTGGGCGACCCTTCTGTCGGGGGGACATCAGATCTGGCACGCTGCTGGTTGGCTAGAGGGCGGGCTGGTGATGTCCTATGAAAAATTCATCATGGACCTCGATCACTGCGGCGCAATGCTTAAGATGCTGCAGGGGTTCTGCACTAGCGACGAGGATTTTGGGCGCGACGCTTATCGTGAGGCTGGTCCTGGTGAGAACTTCCTATCTAGCAGCCATACACTACGCCACTACGCGACGGCCAATTTCGAACCACAAGTGCCGGAGGCCGGGCCTTTTGAAACATGGGACGAAAACGGCCGCTTAACCGCGGACCAGCGCGCAACTGCACGCTGGCAAATGATGCTGGCAGAGTATGAACCTCCAGAGATGTCGAGCAGCACCCGCGTCGCACTGGACGATTTAGCGGCGGAGCGCAAAGCCGCGATGCCCGATGAATGGTACTGAGAAAGGAGTACTTGAATGACCGAAGAACTGAGCCGTACGTCGGCACTTGCTTCACGCCACTTGGCGCTTGGGTCGGGGCTGGAAGACTGGAACGGGATGGGCACCGCCTGGACCTACGATACAGACCCTAATGACGAGCACGACGCGGTACGCGAACATGCGGGCATGTTTGACATGTCGCCACTAAAAAAGGTTTTTGTCCGCGGACCTGACGCACAAGCGGTTCTGGATCACCTGACCACCCGTGATCTGTCAAAGGTCACCCCCGGTAAGGCAGCATATCTTTGCGTTTTAACCGAGGCAGGCGGCATTGCCGACGATGCTATCGTGTCAAACAATGGCGGTGACGAATGGATGATCGTGCATGGCTCTGGCGATACTATGTCGTTGCTTGAAGCCTCGGCACAAGGCCGCGACGTGTCGTTGGAATTCACTTACGACCTCCATGATGTCTCTGTGCAAGGCCCCGCCTCCCTGGATATCCTGAACGCCCATTGCAATATCGACTTGGCAGAACTGGCCTATTTTGAGCACGCTCCCGCCGCGCTTTTCGGCCGTCCCTGCCGAATTTCACGAACCGGCTACTCTGGCGAACGCGGGTACGAAATCTTTGCAGATGGCTCTGTTATCACAGACATTTGGGACAAGCTGACAAAAGCTGATGTGATGCCGTGCTCCTTTACGGCGCTGGACAAAGTACGGATTGAAGCCGGGCTCTTGTTCTACGGATATGACATGACCGAAGAAAACACTCCGTGGGAGGTTGGCCTGGGATTTACCGTAAGCAGCTCGAAAGGAAATTTCCGCGGGAAAGAGGCGCTCATGGTCGCAAGAGGCAGCGCCAAGATCAACAATGTTTGCCTTGAGATCGATCATTCTGACATGGTCGAGGGCGGTGAGGTTTTGACTCTGGACGGAGCAGAAGTCGGGATGATCAACAGCCCTTGCTATTCTCATAGATTGGCCATGTCTTTGGCACTTGCTCATATCACCCCTGGGATCGAAATTGGCGCAGTTTTAAAGACTGTTAGCGATGCTTTGGAAATGACCGCAATCGTGGTCGAAAACCCGGTGTATGATCCGCAAAAGACGCGAACCCATCAGTAACTTAATCAAATGTGGCTGCCGGAAGCGAAATCCGCGATGCCGGTCTCATAACATTCGATTTTGGAAAATTGGCCCAATTAGCTAACGCAGGTCACTGGCAACCCAATACTGCCAGTGGTGCAAAGCCAATAGTGGTGAAACTCAGCCCGCCGAATCTGACATTCGCAGTGATCGCGGCATATTCAAGGGCTAACCCTCGCGCTCGAATTAGCCTGGCGCGACTTTAAAACCGGATACTCTGTACATCTAAGTTGCGCGCCAGAGGAGCAATCGTAGGCAGCGACCGACTATTTCGCTAGATCGACAATGCCAACCCCATGGAAAATTAGGCGAACCTACGGTTCACCTTTGGCTGATCCCACGACAATGCACAGCCCTGTTATTGCAGTATGTTTGTCGTTGTTGCTGCTTGACTAAGCTTGCCCCTTGGACTTTGAAAGACTGGTTTCAAATACCGGGGGAGTTGCCTTGGCGGATGCAGTGAGGGTCAACTCTCCGTCCTTCCCGGTCGTTCAATAGATCACGTTGAGCATTAACAAAGAAACGACCAGGAACAAAACAGTCATCACTCCGCCTGAACGGACAAAGTCCATAACCTTGTACCCGGCGGGACCCATGATCAGGGCGTTTACCTGATGGGTTGGAATTATGAAGCTGTTTGAGGTCGAAATCGCCACTGTCAGCGCAAATACTGCGGGGTTTCCACCAGCCGCCACCGCAATTGAAACAGCAAGCGGCACAAGCAAAACCGTGGCCCCAACATTCGACATAACCAACGAAAAAGCAGTGGCCAAAATTGCGACACCAGCTTGAAGCGCCCAGATCGGCCAACCATTCAAAATGACCATGATTTGTTGGGCTATCCAAGCTGCGGTGCCGGTATTTTGCACGGCCTGTCCCAATGGTATGAGACAGGCCAACAGAAACACGGTGTTCCAACCAACAGCGCGATACGCTTCGTCTACGCTAAGGACACGCGACAGCATCATCCCGGCGGCCCCGGTAAGCAAACAAAGCGATAAGCGAACGTCGGTGAACAGGATCAATGAAAGGGAAATTGCAAAAAAGGCCAAAGCCCAACCAACTTTTTGCGGCCGCAGTTCATCCTGCGGAAAATCAGTTGTGACAACAACAAAATCGGGATCCCGCTTGATCCGCATAAGGTTGTCCCACCTCGTGTGCGCGACAAGCATGTCGCCAGCATGAAATTCTTCGAGCCCGATCTGAGTGGACTCATGCGTATCGGTTTCTACATGGCTGAGCGTTTCTTCCCCCCGATGAATTGCAAGCAGGGACATGCCATATGTCTTGCGAAACAAAAGCTCGCGGGGGCATTTACCAATCAGCTTGCTGTCGGGCGTCACAACGACTTCGGCGATTCCGGCATTTGTAGGTGCAAACTCTTCAACAAAGATATCTAATTCTGGAAGAACGGTCAGACCAAATTTCTTGGCGAATTGCTCGACAACCCATCGGTTTCCAATGATGGCCAGCCTGCAGGGTGCCGCGATCTCGGCGGTCAGGACCTGCACCATAGAAGTCTTGCCGCGGTAGAAAGTGGAAATGATGTAGAGGTGGTTTTCGTGGTTGATATCAGCCAATACTTGGCCAACCAAGGGGCTTTCTGCGGGCACGATTACTTCAAAAACATCTGCTTGAAGCCCGTATACACGCTGCAAGTACTCCTGCGTACCCTGACCTGTGCCAGTACTATCAGATCCGTCGTCTCCAGGCAGGACCCAACGCCCAAGCAACAAAAAATAACCGATCCCGGTCAGTATCAAAACAGCCCCAATTGGCGTCACTGAAAAAAGACCAAATGGTTTTATTTTCTGGCCTTCCGGCAAACCCTCGTTCGCGGTCAGAACTAGATCGTTCAGCAAAATCAGGGGCGATGAACCGACCATTGTCATCGTTCCACCCAAAATGGCGCAAAACCCCATAGGCATCAGCAGACGTGATAACGGTATTCCTGATCTCGACGAAATACGGCTGACAACCGGCAGAAACAACGCGGCCGCCCCCACGTTCTGCATGAAAGATGAAATAACACCAACTGTGCCTGAGACTATCGGCAACACGCGATTTTCAGCTGTGCCACCGTATTTAAGGATTACCGCCGCAACCTTGTTCATTATACCGGTTTTGTCCAAACCAGCGCCGACAATCATGACCGCAATGATTGAAATCACCGCGTTGGACGCAAACCCGTCAAACAAGTGTGTAACATCTGCGAGGTTCTCAAGTCCTGGCGCGTAGCTAAGCAGACCAACAAGGACCAGAACCAGTATCGCGGAAAGATCAATTCTGACAATTTCGGAGACGAACAGAAAAACTGTGAAGGCCAATAGAGCGCAAACCACTCCCATCTCAAACGTAAAGGCTACCTGTTCCAACGAGTTCACCGAGATTTTGTCTTCTTTGTTTATAGTTAAGAACTAAACTACAGCGCCCTCCCTGTCATGATATTTCGTGATCGGCACGTCGCGCGAAACAAAATTTTAAGAGACGGCCTGCGCATTGATCTTCCAGTGAAAGGTGTCTTGGCTGGTACGAGATCGCGCATAGCTTACAAGGTTGCAAACAGAGGATTGTACCACCGAGAATTTCTGCAGCCCTAGCACCCGTCTGAAACGCAGCTCCACCCATTCTGGTTGAAACCGAAGATGGCAAACTCCAATTCGATTGTTGGGCCACCTGCCCCGTCTTTTGCTTTTCCGTTGCATCAAATTCTGGAGAAATCTCCATGCGACCCGCTTGTGTCGACGTCCGGAAACTACAGTTTCCAGCGCCTCGCCTTCAAAGTCGACCGCACGCACCGGAAGTGGCGCTTGCCATTGATATTCTCAAACACGTCTTCGACATGCCATTTCGACGTTAGGTATGCCCGTATTTGGTGAACACGCTTCCGCCTTTTTCTAACGCGCACATCGAACCAAAAAGGTTTCACCGGAACCGAACGTACTGTAACCCGGCCAAGCGGATGGCTTCGGACTGGTTTTGTAGTATTTGATTGATGATCGTCCATTCATGAGCTGAAGCTGCGAAAGCCCCAAGCGCGACAATCCAAGTTCTTTTGACAGGGCCTTCGAACGCAGCTTGGTTTTGGCAACCAGCACGTAGAGCGCGTGCAAGAGGCTAATTCCAACGCTCCTACCCATCTCAAGTGAGTCAGGTTGATTTTTTTAGTTTCGCTAATTTAACCTTGTCTGGAAGTTCAATGCCAAATGGCATGCTGTTTCAAAGAGCAAAATCGCAGAAGTGACCGTGGAATCAAAACTCGCAACCACGATAATTGCCGATATCTCGGATAGCACTCCGTTCTATGAAGCAATGGGGGATGATCAGGCGCAAAAGCTGATACAGTTCGAAATCGAACGCCTGAGAGAAGCTGCAGTTTCCCTTGGTGGCATTCCTGTAGGGCAAAAGGGCGACGACGTCTTATGCTATTTCCTCGATCAGGATGCCGCAGTTCAATCGGCTTTGGAGATGATAAACAAGCCGCACGGAACTCTGCTGTCCGTTCATGCAGGCGTGCACCATGGTCCAGTCGTTTTCGCAAAAAACGGTATTTTCGGTGAAACCGTTAATCTAACTGCCAGATTAGCCGCAGCAGCGAACCCGGGCGAGGCTTGCGTCAGCGAGAGCGTCGCCAGATACCTGAGCCCTGACGTGAAAGAGTTGCTCCTTCCGATAGGGCCACTTCACCTGAAAGGTGTGAGCGATCCTGTAAAGGCCTACTCAATGCGAGCGCCCACAGATGGGCTGAGTACGGTTGTGCACCCGCCAACGCTGATTGGTCGCGGTATCAGTCAAGGGGCTCAAAGCAATAGTTTTACCCTTATCCTCTATCACGAAGACCGCTCATGGCGTTGTCGAGAAGGTGATGAAATTAAGATTGGCAGATCCAAACACTGCGACGTAGTTATGCCTCAGCCGTGGGTTTCGCGGCTACACGCAGTGCTGAACATGAAAAACGGCAAACTTATGCTTACGGATCGAAGTTCTTCCGGGACGTTCGTAAAGCTTGATAACGAAAGAGAAATTCACCTAAAGCGAGAAGCGGTCATGCTGGCGAGTGGCGGATTGATTTCGCTGTCTCTACCCACTCAACACGCCGACGCCCGCCCTTTGGAATTTGAGATCGTACGTCGATGATGTAACCCAATGTC
The DNA here is from genome assembly GCF_056542865.1 of Ruegeria sp. AA6. Classification (NCBI taxonomy): domain Bacteria; kingdom Pseudomonadati; phylum Pseudomonadota; class Alphaproteobacteria; order Rhodobacterales; family Roseobacteraceae; genus Ruegeria; species Ruegeria sp. AA6. Next base: position 47,685 of record NZ_JBQGAN010000001.1, on the reverse strand, counting down.
AAACTTCTGAGTTCTGTGGCGAAAGTCTCAGAAGGATATTTGTATTTCGTGCTAGGATCACCCTGCAGTGTTGATTTCGACAAGCTCAGGAGGGAAGCATGCAGTTTGTTTTTTTGAACCAATTTTGTCGGGCTGGTTTGATCCTTGGAACTTCCGCATTTCTATCCGGTCTGGAAGCGGCAGCGCAATCGGACATGCCTAACGCCTGCCCTGTGGATGGGTGCGAAGTTCAAATAGTGTCAGTCGAAAAAAATGGTGACGAACTTACAATCACCTACAAAGCAAATTTTAAACCTGACGTCTCGAAAAACCACCTGCACGCCTGGTGGGGGGAAAGTTACGCCGTCGAACAGGTCGGCAGGAACGCTCAGAGTGAGTTTAATGTCGAGCAAGGACGGTGGCATCGGCATGACGATTACCCCACCTATGTGACCAAGGAAGCGGCCTCAACCTCGGCGCGAGACGGGGCCACAACAATGTGCGTCACGGCAGCTGACAGAGACCACAATATTCTGGACGCGACCAAGTATCATTGCGTGGACGTGCAGGAGCACTTTTAAGGTAAGGGACGTGGCATGAGTTTCCCTGCTTTTATAGGTCGCTATGCCGTAGAAAGGGAAATCGCAAGTGGTGGCTTTGCAGCCGTAGTACTGGCGAGGGATGAAGAACTGGAAGTTCCTGTTACGCTTAAGATTCTTCACGCAAATCTCGCCAGCAACGACAAGGTCATCACCCACTTCCTAGAGGAAGCGCGGTTGCTAAGGCGCATTCGATCTCCGCGCGTCGTGTCCGTTCATGATGTCGGTCGGCTGGAGGATGGCCGACCTTACTTTGTCATGGATTATGCAGATCGGGGCACTCTGGCCGAACGCCTGAAGCGATTGGAGCCAGCAGATTTAGCTCAGCGCGATGGTGTGGGCATCTTAATCGACGCGCTGGCCGACGGTCTGACCGCGGTTCACGAAGCAAATGTTGTGCATCGTGACGTCAAACCGGCGAACGTGCTTTTGCAACGCATTAAACGCCAAAAAGACCACGACACTTCAGACACCTTTAGTGCGCTGGTTGAGCCGGACGAAAGAGTATTTCTTGCTGACTTGGGAATCGCGAAAGATATGGCGATTGGCGTGACGGGTGCGACAATGATGGCCGGAACGCCGCTCTATCAAGCGCCTGAACAGGTTGAAAGTGGACAACCCGTAACTCCGATGACCGACGTGTATTCGGCAACTGCGCTTATGTGGCACGTTTTGTCGGGTCGGGCACCACCGCCATTCCATCGCATCTCGGAAAACCTGCCCGGTTTGCCAGAAATGTGGCGTGACTGCATAGAGCATGGAATGGCGCTGGACCCTGAAGCTCGATTTCAGGAAATGGTGTCGTGGCGTAAAGCAATGAACGATGCCCTGGACAGGGATCGGCGAGAAGCGGCGTCCGAGGCAGTAACACAAATTTCAGAGAGACAGGTGGAATGCCCTTACAAGGGGTTGGCGGCCTTTCAACCCGAAGACGCCAGCTATTTTTTTGGCAGGGAAGATCTGGTCGAAGAACTTGTAAGCCGTCTCCAACAAAGCCGAATGCTGGTCCTGGGCGGCTCTTCAGGAAGTGGTAAATCGTCAGTACTACGCGCTGGATTGCTTCCCGCCGTGGCTGCGAACGCAATTCCAGGCAGCGAAAACTGGCGTGTTTGTGTTTTCACACCCGGCCGGGACCCAATGACGGATTTGTATTTCCAACTGATCGGGGACAACTCACATCTTACCGCTCAGGTCTCACTGAATGACTTTATCGCATATCCCAGCGCAGCGCGCCGTCTTGCGACGGCCAATGAAGGTGAACTGCTTGTCTGCATAGACCAATTTGAAGAACTTTTTACCCTGGTCACACAAGAGCGCAGAAAGAAGTTCATAGAAGCACTATCCGCAATGACCGACCCTGCAGATAGTCGAGTGCGAATTGTAATCACAATTCGCGCGGACTTTTACGCCTCTTGCGCGGAAATACCTTGGCTTGCTGATAGGATTTCCGAAAACCAATTGATGGTTGGGCCGATGAACCGCGCGGAGCTTCGCCGCGCGATCAGCGAGCCCGCCCGTGCAGCTGGGCTGCATATGGACAGGTCTTTGATAGATGCAATTGTTGATGATGCGGGCAAAGAAGCTGGCTCTTTGCCCTTAGTGGCGCATTCGCTTTACGAAACCTACATCCGACGCAAGGGTGCAACCATGTCTCTGGACGGTTACCGAGAGGCTGGCGGCGTGGCGGGTGCAATAAGCCAAACAGCGGAAACGCTATTTTCAAACAGTTTTGATGATGACCAGCAAAATGCCACGCAACGATTGTTTTTGCGATTGGTAACACCCGGAGAGGGCACGCCGGATACACGCAGGTTGCTTCCGATAGATGAGGTTGAACAAGACATTGAACCGAATACAACGCGGAAGGTTGTGGAAGCACTGACAGACGCACGCCTTTTGACGGTGGACGAAAACACAGTTCAAATCGCGCATGAAGCCCTTCTTCGGACTTGGCCAAGATTGAACTCATGGATCGAAGATAGCCGAGACGACCTGCGAATGCGTCAACGTATTCAGCATGATGCCGCTGAGTGGGAAAAGGATAACCGCGAACCGGATTTGCTGTATCGCGGAACACGGCTGCTGACTGCGGAAGAGTGGGCGGTGGAAAACGAAAATGAGTTGGGAAGACTTGAACGAGAATTCCTTGGGCTGGCACGCGAGACTCGCGACACAGCTCTGGCGGCATCCGACCAGCGGAAGCGGCGGCGGCGTTTCTACTACAAGGTTGCTGCCGGTGCGCTGACAGTTCTGGCCATAGGGGCGACGGGTGCTTCTATTTTGGCTATTCGTGCCTCCAACCTCGCTGAAAGTAACCGCATGATTGCCGTTGCTGCAACTGCAGAAGCCAACGAGCGGTTTGCGCGTGCGTTAGGTGCGGCCGCGAATGGTCTATCTCAATCAGACCCGCTGCTCGCCCTTTCCCTCAGCACTGAGGCCATCGCGCGTGCCAATTCAGCCGATTCCACTTCGGAAGCCCGTTCTGCAATGCTGTTGGCGCGCCAGAAATTGAGCGAACCAGGCCTTATTCCATTGGGAAGTCCATTGTCGGTCGGAGACGCTCAAACCATGGACCTTGATGCCGACGGGCTAAGAGTGGCTGTTGGTTTGCGAGATGGCCGTATCATGATCCACAGCACCAACTCGGATGAAGGTATTCTGGCTGAATTGGTAGGACACTCGGGGGGGATTCGAGATCTGGAATTCTCGCCGAATGGAAAACTGTTGTTGTCGGCTGCAACTGACGGCGAGGTCCGCTTGTGGGATGTTGGTCCTTCTCGAATTGGTCCGGTCACAACACTGTTTTCCGGTGACGATGTCGCGTTCGGCGTGGCTTTCGATTCACTTAGTAGACGCGCCGCTTCTGCCACCGGAGATGGCACCATACGGCTTTGGGACGTTTCCAACGGGATGCAAATAGGTCCACCCCTCGCGGAACAGCCGCTGGGTTTCAAACGGGTCACTTTTTCCCCGGCTTTGGAAGGTCTGGTGGCAGGAAATGTTGATGGCGCCATTTACGGTTGGGTGGACATTGATGCACGCCCTGCATTCCCCCCAATACCTGGTGGTCCGCTAGGCCCCGACCCGGACCACCTTTCGTTCAGCAATGACGGCAGTTTTTTTGCAGTCTCCCATTCGAACGGAAAAGTCACGACGATTGGATTTCCCTCAGGTCGTCCAATCGTCAATCGCTTTACCCACGCTGAAGTCGTTGTCGCAGCAGCATTTTCCGGCCCCAAAAACGTTCTTATCGGGGCCACAGCGAACGGAACGCTTATTATGGAAGATGCCGATTTATTGCCAATCGGAAACGAGGTTCAAGCGCATAGCCAAAGCATCGTGGATATCGAAACTGCCGCGCAAGTTCCCATCCTGGCCACCCTCGGGCGGGACCAGCAGGTCCGCATTTGGCAGGTCAGTTACGAAACAAGCCGCGACAATACATTGACTTTTGAAGGCGGGGAAAAAGCCCTTGGCATTGCGTACAGTCCCGATGGAAAAAAGATCGCGGTTGGCGATGGCGACGGCAATGTTTGGATATGGGACATGGGACCGACCATGAAACCCATGTTGTTAAGGGGGCACCAAAATCAGGTTTGGGCCGTGGCCTTCTCGCAAGATGGTCGATACCTTTTCACTGGTGATCGCGACGGCAATATCCGGATCTGGGACCCAACTTCCTTGCAGCTAAAAGTAGAAATCAACTTGGGGCAAACGCCGATCTGGAACATCGCGCCTACCACGTCATCGTTGTTCTTTGTGGCCGCAGGGAATGGAGTTCACAGAATTGACGCAGCTGACACAAGTGTAGTCCAGACGATAGGGCTGCCTGAAACAGTCATAAACCGAGTAACCATTTCTCCGGATGAATCCAGACTTGCGGCAGCTTCCTCCAACGGAAAGGTCTACATATGGAATATTGGGCAAAATGAGTTGGAAAAAATGGTAGACGCTGACGACAACACGCTGTGGAGTGTTGCGTTTTCGACTGACAACTCGAAAGTTGCATCAGCCTCAAGCGACGAGGTGGTAAAAGTCTGGGATGTGGAAAGCGGCGAAGAACTGGCTTCATACGGTGGACACAAGGGCGGTGCCACGGATATTGCCTTCTTGGCGGATGACGCGACTTTGGTTGCAGTCGACAGATCAGGAGAGTTGCACTGGTGGGACACTGTGGCAAACCGACGGCTCATGCCTGTTCAGAAAGTGCACACAGCCCCCAGTTGGAGAATTGCACTGGCACCAGATGGTCAGTCCTTTGCGACCACAAGTGAAGAGGGCGTGACCCGCGTTTGGGACAGATTGAACTTGGAGATTGCCTGTGCACTGGGCAACCCGACTTTCGACAGTGAGAGACGAATACAGTATTTAGGCAGTCAGAAGCCAGCAACCAGTTGCGATGCCTTCCGCGAGTAGTCGGTGTTCGCTCATGAAAATGCCGCTGAGCTTGGGTAGGTGTGACCCGTCATGAGGAACGCTCGGACTCATGAGGCCCATCGGTTTCCACCGACATCACAATGATAGAAACATTGTCGGGGGCTCCCTGTGCAAGTGTCGCATCAAGCAGTCGCCCAACGGCCATTTCATCTGATTGAGACAAAATTTGCTCGATATATGCAATCGGAACGACGTCCGTCAGGCCGTCACTGCAAATCAAGTATTTCTCGCCATTGCACGCGGGCTCAATACCTGAATGTGGGTCAATATCATGGAAATGTGGTGTTCCCCCAAGGGACTGGGACAACGCTGGTTTCACCAAGCTCGACATGGGTGTCTCTGAAGCGAGATCATCGACGCTTAGCTGGAGCAAAGTCTTATTTCGAAAACGAAAGACTTTACTATCGCCCACGTTGAACCAGATCAGGGTGTCTGAGAGGCACACCACGCCAGCCACGGTCGTACCCATACCTTCCAATTGTGAGTTTCCTGCCGCCAAATCATACAATGTGCGATTTGCAGCTCTTAAGAAATCAACAAGTTCGTTTGGGCGCTTTAGCGGCGATTCAATTGACAGAAATGTATTTGCAACCATTTCACTCGCATATTCACCGGCACGATGACCGCCCAACCCGTCAGCAATCAGGGCGAGTTGGCCAGTAGGCTCGGAAAACTCAAACCTGTGGGGCACGGACATTGATCGCTGCTGTTTCCAGTCTCCCGCCAAGATGCAGTCCTGATTTGAAGGACGAGTGCTGCCGGTGTTTGTAATGGCCGATCCAGAAATCTTCATATTTGTGTCAAACCGAACTCAAACTACTGTTGTGTGGCATTCAAGAAATGCGACCGAAATTAGAGAGCATTGGTACACCCAATTGTATCCTAAAACAGTGCCGTCCGACAAACTCTGAACCCAGAGCAACCAGACCAGCAGTGTTGTTTTTTGGATGCGTAGACCGCGCCACTTGATGGGGCGAAAGTGCGTGCCAGCTTGCAAGCCCCTGCCCGCCACAAGGCAAGCCCTTCTGAAACGACCCTCTTTTCATTTGCGAAGTTCGGATTTTTCAAATCTTCCTTAATAGAGCTGTCACATTTTTGCGGGTGGTTCGCGCTCATTACTCGGCACATATTTAAGGCACAAAACTTGTAGGAGTGTACATGAGCACCAAGTATTTCGCACCGCGCGGAGGGCATCCCGGACAGGAACAACTGCTGACTGATCGTGCAGTTTTTACTGACGCTTATGCAGTGATCCCAAAGGGCACAATGCGGGATATTGTGACAAGCTTTCTGCCATTTTGGAACGACACACGCTTGTGGGTAATCTCTCGTCCGCTAAGTGGTTTTGCCGAGACCTTTTCGCAGTATATTATGGAGGTTCAGCCCGGTGGCGGTTCTGACCGGCCCGAGCTAGACCCCGAGGCCGAAGGTGTGCTTTTCGTTGTTGAAGGTACAGCAACCCTAAGTGTTGAAGGCCAGACCCACGAACTGACACCCGGCGGCTATGCCTATTTGCCCCCTGAAAGTGAATGGACGCTACACAATCATGCAGATGAAACGCTGCGATTCCATTGGATTCGAAAGGCTTACGAAGCGGTAAAGGGATTGGACACGCCCGATGTTCTAATCCTAAACGAAAATGACATCGCGCCAACACCTATGCCCGGAACAGACGGCAAATGGGCGACAACGCGTTTCGTCGATCCAAGTGACATGCGCCATGACATGCACGTGACAATCGTGACCTTCGAGCCTGGTGCCGTTATTCCATTTCTTGAAACCCATGTCATGGAGCACGGCCTCTACGTTCTGGAAGGAAAAGCTGTTTACCGGCTGAACAATGACTGGGTCGAAGTTGAGGCTGGCGACTACATGTGGCTCCGCGCGTTTTGCCCACAGGCATGCTATGCAGGTGGCCCCGGTAAGTTCCGTTACCTGCTGTACAAAGATGTGAACCGGCACATGGCTCTACGGCCGGGACCGTCTGCCTATCCGCAGCATAGAAGCCTAAGGAATGCGGCGGAGTAACAGTTCCACCCTTAACGAACTTCACTGATGAGCCGCTTCCATAACGAGGCGGCTCAATTGTTCATACTCGGACTCACTGATCCGGCTGGCGGGGTCGGAAACCGCTTCTCGATTGACGTCGAAAAAGTAATTTGCACGATCGGCAACGGCCTCCAAACAACCTTCCAACTTGCGGCAGCGTCGGAGCTGCAAGTCTTTGAAAAGGTCATCGGCTAGAATTGTCATCCTTGGATGCTGCCCGATATCTAAAATGTCGCCAATGAAGCGATCAAACCAAATGTTAAGGCAGAAGCAGATGTGTTGACCTCAATCACTCCGGCATTTGCGTGGTCGCTAATGGAAGGCCACGTTGCCCTTGCAACCAATGTCGTCTGCATGGGAAAAGTCACTATTGAGAGACAAGTCGTGGAAGCGGCGCGCAATAGCACGCCGCCGTCTATTTCTGGGCCAAAATCAGCAGCATCGCCTACCAACATTAGACGTGATCGTCATGCCCTATCGAGCCAAGGCCATGGCCTGCCATACCCCCGGAAACTTCTTCTGTTGCTTCGTCCGAAAGTTCCTCGGGCAACACCAGATTCAAGATAATTGCGATGACTGCGGCGGGCAGAATGCCCGATGTAGCTAGAACTTTTAAGGTACCTGGCAGGTATTGGAGCGCACCGGGCTCCAGCTGCAAACCCAAACCGAGGCTCAGGGAAATTGCAAAGATCACCATGTTGCGCCGGTTCCAGTTAACATCCGACAGCATTGAGACACCCGCCGCGACCACCATGCCAAACATAACGATTACCCCACCGCCAAGTACTTCAATCGGGATGGACGAAATAATCGCGCCTATTTTTGGAATGAGACCGCACACAATAAGGAAGAGTGCACCGATCGTCACGACCATGCGGCTCATAACACCGGTCATGGCAATCAGGCCAACGTTCTGGCTGAAGGACGTGTTCGGCAATGCACCAAAGAAGCCTGAGATTGCGGTACCGATACCATCCGCATAAGTCGCGCCCTGTATTTCCTTGTCGGTTGCCTCACGCCCGGCGCCGCCTTTGGTGATACCGGACACGTCCCCCACCGTTTCAACGGCAGAAACAAAGGACATGGCACAGAAACCAATGATGGCCGCGACCGAGAATTCAAGGCCGAAATGCAGTGGGTTCGGAAGCGCGAAGGATGCCGCACGACCAACGTTGCCCAGGTTTACCTCACCAAGTACGAACGCCACTGCGTAGCCGACCAACAGTCCGATCAGAACCGCCGACACCGATAGCATGCCCCGCGCAAAGAACTTGAGGCCCAGCGTAACCACAATCACGGTGCCAGCCATGAACCAGTTCAGGCCAGAACCATATTCTTCGGTGCCGATGGCCGGCACACCCCCTGCCGCATACTGAACGCCAACCTTTACAAGCGCCAGACCGATCATAGTCACGACCAAGCCCGTAACCAGAGGCGGAAGCGCAAAGCGCAGCCGACCGATGAACAGCCCGAGAAAGGCATGAAACAGACCACCAACGACAATGCCGCCCATCAGGACGGCAATGGCGTCTACGCCCTTTCCGACCACCAACGGGATCATGATCGGGATAAAGGCAAAAGACGTCCCCTGCACGATGGGCAGCCGGGCACCGACAGGCCCCACTCCAATGGATTGGAACAGTGTGGCCACGCCCGCAAAGAACATCGACATCTGGATCATATAGATCATCTGCGGAAAGTCGGGGCTGTTCGAGCCAAATCCAAAACCGGCAGCGCCACACACGATGATGGCCGGGGTGACGTTTGAAACGAACATCGCCAGCACATGCTGAATACCCAGCGGTACCGCTTTTACGAGTGGTGGCGAATAATTCGGATCGCGGAGCTGCTCCGGCGTTCCGATGGATGCATCTGACATTGTGTCTTTCCTCCCTTGAAAAACGGCAACCGGCTCCTCTTCCGGCAACGTTCCTCATTCTGTGATAGTGATAGGCTCTTCGAACCAGTGCTCTTCGAGGTTGGGCCCGGTTCCTATTCGATCCACCACCGCAAAAAGTCCGGGCGCATGAAGCGGGGTTAGCACCCCGTGCCAGGTGTTGCGGTGATAATTCACGCCCTGCCCCGGCGCTGTTTTGAATGCGATGGGATCGCCAGGCGTTCCGTTTAAATCGGGGGCCACGACCACAACAAAGGGCTTGTCCGACAGAGGCAGAAACGCCTGACTTCCATCCGGATGACGTTCGACCATTTCCAGTTTGATCGGCAGGCTGAATCCCTCGGACTGAAACACGCTGATCCCGGCGCGCCCGTCGTGGAAATCCAGCGTGGCGCGGTCGTGATACCGCGCGCACTTTCCCTGATTGATGTATTTGTCCACGTCGCCAGCCACCTCGATGACATCGCCAAACGGGGCAAAGGCCTCGGACGTCAGTGGGCGGAGTTTCAATTGCGCTGTCATTCAGCAAACTTCTCAATCAAACGCAATTCAGCGATCCGCTCGACTTGACGACACGCCTCGGCAAATTCTGTGTCTCGGTCACAGTCAATGCGGCGGCGAAAGGCTTCGAGAATGCTGGCCTTGGTGTTGTCCTTGACGGCAATGATGAAAGGAAAGCCAAACTTGGTTGTATACGCCTCATTCAACCCAGTGAATGTAGCGCGCTCATCGTCTGTCAGCATGTCCAGACCGGCGCCAGCCTGTTCGGCCGTGCTTTCCTTAGTCAAACGACCTGCCGATGCCAGTTTGCCTGCCAGATCCGGGTGTGCGGTCAGAACGCCAAGACGTTGCTCTGGCGTAGCCGACCGGAATACTCTTGCCAGCGCGCTGTGAACGCCAGCGGCATTGTCATGTGTAGGCCCGAGCTCCAGATCGAACGCACCTTCAGCAATCCACGGGCTATGCTCAAATATCCCGCCAAATTCGGAAACAAAGGTTGACCGGTTCATTTCGGAAGGGGTTAGCCGTTGCATCGGCGGGTGCTCCTGTACCCAGTGATCGGCAATCTGTTCGCGTGTCGCGAACCAGACACCGTCGTGTTTCATAAAGTGTTCCAATGCGCGTTTAAGCGCCATGGCGCGCCCCGGACGACCAATCAATCGACAATGCAATCCAATCGAAAGCATCTTGGGCGCTCCGGCCTCACCCTCGGCATAAAGCATGTCGAAGCTGTCCTTCAGATAGCTTTCGAATTGTTCGCCATTGGTGTAGCCGGCTTGAATCGCAAAACGCATGTCGTTGCAATCCATTGTGTATGGCAAGATCAATTGGTCCTTGCCCCCAGCCTTTGTCCAATAGGGCAAGTCATCGGCATAACTGTCCGCGATATAAGCGAAGTCGCCTTCCTCAGCCGCAATGTCGACCGTGTTCATCGAACAGCGGCCTGTGTACCAACCACGTGGCGGGTTACCGGTGACTTCTTTGTGCAATTGGATCGCTGCGCGGATCTGAGCACGTTCTTCTTCGGGGTCCATGTCCTTGTGCTCGATCCATTTCAGACCGTGGCTTGCGATCTCCCACCCGGCCTGTTTCATCGCCGCAACCTGTTGTGGTGCACGCGCCAATGCAGTTGCAACGCCGTAGACGGTCACGGGTATGTCCTGCAATAAGTTGTACACCCGCCAGAACCCTGCCCGGCTGCCATACTCGTATATGGACTCCATATTCCAATGCCTCTGCCCCGGCCAAGGGGCTGCACCCGTGATTTCAGACAAAAAAGCCTCAGAGGCCGAGTCGCCGTGCAAAATATTGTTTTCGCCACCTTCTTCGTAGTTCAGTACGATCTGAACTGCGATCTTCGCCCCATTTGGCCAGTTCGCCACGGGCATTTGCCCGCCATAGCCTGTCATGTCTCTCGGATAACGCGTCACGTCTCTTTCCTTATTCCTGAGATAATGAATAACCCAGATAATCACCGATGTTTTTCAAAAAATACACGAAGGAGCCTTTGGGCAGGCGACCTTTGCCTCTTGAGAAGAAATCAGATTAAAACCTTGAAAACTTGAGGAGTGGCACAAATGACTGGATATCTTACAACCCACGTTCTGGATACGGCTTGTGGACGTCCCGCCGAAGGATTGAAAATCGAACTTTTTCGCATTGAAGGCGCAGAGCGCACATTGCTAAAAACCTTGGTTACAAATGAAGATGGCCGCACCAACGAACAAATCCTGCCCGAGGCCGAATTTGCCTTGGGTGAATACGAATTGATCTTCTACGCCGGAGACTACCTCGACGCCTCTGGGACTCCGCCTGAAGACCCACGATTTCTGGACGTTATCCCGATCCGTTTTGGGATGTCCGAACACTCGCACTACCACGTGCCGCTACTTCTTTCCCCCTTTGGTTACGCGACGTATCGCGGCAGCTGAACGCCCTAACGAGACGTATTTGTCGCGGCAATTGTTGATCCGATGCGATCTATCATGAATTCCATGAACAGACGCGTTTTGGGATCCTGCATACGTCGGTGCGTAAACAGACAAGCCATTTGAATCGGTTCCGGAGGCGTTTCTTCAGCCACCGGGATCAATGATCCTGCCTTAAGATGTTGGGCGATCTCAAAAATCGGTTTTAAGGCGATGCCGTGACCCGCTAAGGCCCAGTCGGTCAGAACGTCTCCGTCGTCCGACTCGTAGCGTCCAGTGACGCGAAATCGCTTTGGTCCTTCTTGCGTTCTCAACAACCACTGGAATTCAGTCGCACCCGGAAAGCGCAAATTCAGGCATTCATGTGCATCGGTAATGATGTCGTCGCCGCTTGCAGGCATCCCATGTTTCTTGATGTATTTCGGGGAAGCGCAAAGCACTCTTTCAACGTCTGCAATTTTTCGAATTCGTAAATTACTGTCCTCTGGCTGACCGAGAAAAAAAGCCAGATCCAAGCCTTCGGTAGTTAGATCCACCTTCCGGTCTGTCAGCCGTAGGCGAACGTTAACCTCAGGGTATTCTGCAAGAAACTTCGGCACTTGTGGCGCAATCAATCGCCTACCAACTCCCAATGGTGCTGCAACGTAAAGTGAACCCTTTAGGTTTTCGGTAATGTTGACGATTTGAGCTTCGGCCCGTTCGACCGCTTCAAGAATCTCTGCAGCCCCCCGATAGAAAGATTTTCCTTGCTCTGTCGGAGTAAGGCTGCGCGTCGTGCGTTGAAACAACCGGACACCAAGATGTTCTTCCAACTGGGAGATTCGAGCCGAAGTTACCGCTGGTGAGACGCGCAAATCCCGCCCTGCGGCGGACATACTGCCCAATTCGTAAACGCGAACAAACGTGCGGATATTATCAAAGTACGACATTTTTTTGCATTTTTTGATACTGCTTGGTCTTTCGTAGCAATACCAGAGGAAAACTCTATCGCATAGGGTGCCTGGAAACTTAGAATCTTAGGAGCAATGCCATGTACGACCTGGCCGTTATTTGGGAGTGGATCGCCTTTTCGGTTCGCTGGTTGCATGTGATCACAGCTATGGCGTGGATTGGCGCGTCATTCTATTTTATCGCGCTCGACCTCATGCTGAAGCCGAACTCTGCTCTGCCGGATGGCGCCTATGGCGAAGAATGGGAAGTGCACGGAGGCGGGTTCTATCACACAGTCAAATATCTGGTGGCACCCGCCCGGATGCCTGAGCATCTGACCTGGCACAAATGGCAAAGTTACACGACGTGGCTTTCTGGTGCGGCGTTGCTGATGATCATCTACTGGGTCGGTGGCGAGCTGTTCCTGCTCGACCCAACCAAAGTGGACCTCGCGCTGTGGCAGGGTATCCTGATCTCGGGCGGATCACTGACCATCGGTTGGCTTCTTTACGATCAGATGTGCAAATCGAAACTGAGCGATCACCCGACCGTGCTGATGCTGTTGTTGTTCGTGATCCTTGTGCTCATGTCCTGGGGCTACAACCAGATATTCACAGGCCGTGCCGCGCTTTTGCATCTGGGTGCTTTTACCGCGACGATCATGACCGCCAACGTGTTCTTCCAGATCATGCCAAACCAGCGGATCGTGGTCGAAGACCTCAAGGCCGGTCGGACGCCCGACGCCAAATACGGGAAAATCGCCAAGGTCCGCTCGACGCACAACAACTACCTCACTCTGCCGGTCGTGTTCCTGATGTTGTCGAACCATTACCCACTGGCCTTTGGAACAGAATACTCGTGGATCATCGCCAGCCTGATCTTTCTGACAGGCGTGACCATCCGGCACTATTTCAACACGATGCACGCAACCGGTAAGGGCCCGCACTGGACCTGGGGCGTCACCGTTATTCTCATGGTAGTGATCGCCTGGCTGTCTTCGGTCAGGACTGGCGAGACATGGGAGGACGCCGAAGCACGGGAGCTGACGCCATACGAGCAGAAATATGCGTCGGCTGCCGGTTTTGAGGCAGCTTACGACACCGTTCTTGGCAATTGTTCCATGTGCCATGCGCGCGAACCGGTTTACGGCACCATGAAATGGGCCCCGAAAAAGGTTTATCTCGAAACACCCGGTGATGTTGCCCGACAGGCCGACCAGATTTATCTGCAAGCCGGGATCAGCCACGCAATGCCGCCGCCATCGGCAGTTCAAATGGATGAAGAGGCACGCCAGACAATCATCGCATGGGTGCGTGAGGTTCGGGATCAATAAGCGCACGCCAGAATGTTGCGGCTTGTAAACTGGGCTATTACGCCCAGTTTTTTTGTTCCCATGACGACTAAGCGAAAAACCGTTTGCTGTGCTGCGCAATATGTTCGACGAACAAACGCACCTTTGGGTCCTGAAGCTTTTTGTGCGGGTAAAGACACCCAAAAATCGTTGGTAACGGCGGCGTCTTGGGCAGAACCTCGACCAGCCGACCATTCTCAAGATACTCCCGAACATCGAAGCGCGGCTTGTTGACGATCCCTCTGCCCGCCAAGGCCCAATCGGTCAGCACGTCACCATCATCGGCATCGTACTTGCCCCGGACCTCAAGCTTTCGCGGCCCCATATCCGTGCGGAGTGTCCAGTAATATTCAGGCGATCTGGGATAGCGCAACAACAGACAGTTATGAGGGGTGTGCAGCAGGTCATCCGGTGTCGTGGGCACACCGAATTGCGACAGGTAATCCGGCGAGGCGCACAACACACGATCACAATCCGCAAATTTTCGCAGTTTCATAGTGGAGTCTCCGGGCTCTCCTATGAAAAACACGATATCCAGACCGTCCGCCATGATGTCCACTTTGCGGTCAGACAGGCGCATGCGAATCTCTGTTTCCGGATAACGATCCGAGAATTCCGGCACCAGAGGCGCAACGATTCTCCGCCCGACCCCAAGCGGCGCGGTGATGCGAATTGCGCCTCTGGGCGCGTCTGAAAAGCTGGCAACACGCGCTTCGGCGTGATCAAGCGCCAACAGAACCGCCTTGGCCTCATCATAGAATACTGTTCCAACCTCGGTCGGTGTCATCGACCTTGTTGTTCGGTTGAACAGACGCACACCCAGATGGTTCTCCAGCTCTTTCAACCGTTTGCTGGCCACTGCCGGGGTCAATCGCAGGTCACGCCCCCCGGACGTTATGCTGCCCAGCTCCATGACCCTGACAAAGACCCGCAGGCTTTCGATGTACGACATTCAATCCTCCCGACACGGAAAGACTGCGTTATAGCCCATTCTTTTTCAACGTTCTGTTGAAAGTATTTGCCGTTTCTGGCGATTTTAAGACTCAATCGTTGCTTCTATGGTCCCGTCGACCACCCACCATACGGCAGGTGTAGAGGGAGAATACCATGACGCATCGTACCGACATCCGCTTTGTCCTGAATGGCAGGGATGTGTCCCTTCCCAGCGTCGCAGCTGATCAGACACTTCTGGATTTCCTGCGTTTAGAGCGTCGCCTGACAGGAACGAAAGAAGGCTGCGCCGAAGGCGATTGCGGCGCGTGTACCGTGCTTGTCGGTCGGCTCGGCAAAGCTGGCCTGACCTATGTTCCTGTGAACGCGTGTATTCGGTTCCTCGCGTCCGTCGACGGATGCCATGTCGTGACGGTTGAACACCTGTCAGGGCCCGACGGTCGTTTGCACCCGGTGCAACAGGCCATGATCGACCATCACGGCAGCCAGTGCGGATTTTGCACGCCGGGTTTCGTCATGGCGCTTTATGCCCTTTGGATGCAAACACCCGAGCCAACCGAGACGCAGGTTGAAACCGCACTGCAGGGCAACCTGTGCCGCTGCACCGGGTACGAGCCGATCATCCGCGCCGCCGTCGCCGTCAGCCGTTACGGCACCCCTGCATCAGATCACCTGAACACCGAGCGTGAAACCATGACCGCGCGTCTGGCCGCCCTCACAGACGGACGGCGCGTGGTGTCGGGACCAGAAGGCAATCTGAGCATCATCCCCTCCAGCGTGGATGACCTGGCCGAATGCCTGCAGACCTATCCCAGCGCCACAATTGTGGCCGGGGCCACAGACGTAGGCCTTTGGGTCACCAAATTCCTGCGTAACATCGGGCCTGCGATTTTCACAGGCCATCTCGAAGATCTCAAAACTGTTGAAAGACAGGGTTCCCTCCTCCTGATCGGTGCGGGCGCCAGCTACACCGATTGTCAGGAACTCCTGTCCGAGCACTTGCCACACCTGTCCTCTTACTGGGATCGCATCGCAGGGTGGCAGGTGCGGAATATGGGAACCGTCGGCGGGAACATCGCCAACGGCTCCCCTATCGGAGACACGCCGCCGGTTCTTATCGCGCTTGGAGCGGAGATCACGCTGCGTCGTGGTTCCGAAAGCCGGACCCTGCCTCTCGGGGACTTTTTCATAGACTACGGCAAGCAAGACCGCCAACCCGATGAGTTCGTAGAAAGCATCAGCGTCCCCCTGCCCGGACCCAACGATCTGGACGCCGCGTATAAGATTTCCAAACGGCGAGACGAGGATATCTCTTCTGTGGCTGCCGGCATTCACATGACGGTCACCGACGGCGTAATTAGCAACGCCCGCATCGCGTTCGGTGGCATGGCCGCTACACCCAAACGTGGCTCTGCTGCCGAGGCCGCGCTCAATGGTCAACCTTGGGCGCGCGAAAGTTTCGAAGCTGCCGCCATGGCACTGGCCGAGGACTTCAAACCCCTCACCGATTGGCGTGCGTCTTCCGACTATCGAATGCTGACAGCCCAAAACCTGCTGCGTCGGTTGTTCCTTGAAAACGACGCCCAGACCGACAGTCCCGTTCAACTGGCTTGCGCCTAATCAGGAGACGAAACAATGAAAGACAACGTTTCCATCATTGGGACGGCCCATACCAACGTTAACCACGACAGCGCGATCAAGCATGTCACCGGACGGGCCGACTACACCGACGATATCGCTCAGCCAGAAGGCACCTTGCACGCCTATCTCGGGGTCTCTGACGTCGCGCATGCAAAACTGTTGGGGATTGATTTCACTGACGTTCTGGTAACGCCCGGAGTTGTCGGCGTTCTGACCGCTGACGACGTGCCGGGAGCCAATGATATCAGCCCGACACATCTGAATGACGAACCGGTTTTCCCGACCGAGTCCATCCAATTCCATGGTCAGCCATTGTTTGCGGTGGTTGCCGAGACCCGCGACATCGCGCGCCGCGCCGCGGAACTGGCGAAGATTGAATACGAAGCCCTTCCCCACGCGCTGGACCCGATTGCAGCCCAAGAAGCCGGATACCCATATGTCACCGCGCCATTGAAATTGGAGCGCGGGGACGTCGCCCCGGCGCAGACATCCTCCCCCAACCGGATCATAGGTCGGATGAGCGTTGGTGGCCAGGATCATATGTATCTCGAAGGGCACATCGCGTTTGCCATTCCGGGCGAAGACGACGATGTGGTCGTGCATTGCTCTACCCAGCACCCATCCGAGGCGCAGCATATGGTGGCGCATGTTCTTGGGGTGCCGTCCAACGCCGTTGTGGTCAATGTGCGCCGCATGGGTGGCGGATTTGGCGGCAAGGAAAGCCAGATGAACCTGTTCTGCGCCGTTGCGGCAATCGCCGCAAAAAAGTGGAACCGCGCCGTGAAAATCCGCCCCGACCGGGATCAGGACATGACGGCGACCGGAAAACGCCATGACTTCGTGATCGATTACGATGTCGCCTTTGACGACGATGGCCGCATTCAGGCCGTCGAAGGCAGCTTTGCGGCGCGTTGCGGGTTCTCGGCGGACTTGTCTGGCCCCGTGACCGACCGTGCCCTGTTCCACGCGGACAACGCCTATTTCTATCCGAACGTGCGACTGAACAGCCATCCGATGAAGACCAACACGGTGTCCAATACTGCGTTCCGAGGATTTGGGGGGCCGCAAGGTGTGATTGCCGCAGAACGGATGATCGAAGAAATAGCCTATGCCACGGGACAAGACCCGCTGGATGTGCGTAAGGCGAATTTCTACGGCTCCGAGGGCCGCAACCTGACCCCGTATCATCAGGAGGTCGAAGACAACATCCTCGACCGTCTGATCGGCGAGCTGGAAGACACGTCCGAGTACCGCCAGCGCCGGAAGGACATCATCGAATACAACAAGACGTCTCCGATCCTAAAAAAGGGAATCGCGCTGACACCCGTCAAATTCGGCATTTCCTTCACCGCAACCTGGTACAATCAGGCTGGCGCGCTGGTGCATGTCTATAATGATGGCTCGATCCATCTGAACCACGGCGGCACCGAAATGGGCCAAGGGCTCAACACTAAGGTTGCGCAGGTCGTGGCCGAGGCTTTTCAGGTGGATTTCAGCCGGATCAAGATCACCAAGACAACGACTGAGAAAGTTCCCAACACCTCGGCCACCGCGGCCTCCAGCGGGACCGATCTGAATGGTATGGCAGCGTTAAACGCAGTCGAACAGATCAAAGAACGTCTGGTGAAATTTGCAACCGAGACCTGGGATGTCGCCCCTGAGGAAGTCGCCTTTCACGCCAATCAGGTTTATATCGGTCAGGAAGTGCTGTCGTTTGATGCGTTCATCAAGAAGGCCTATCTGGCGCGCGTTCAGCTGTCGGCTGCCGGGTTCTACAAAACTCCGAAAATCCACTGGGATCGCGCAAAGGGTCAGGGCCGCCCGTTCTATTATTACGCATATGGCGCATCGTGTTCCGAGGTGACGATTGACACCCTAACCGGTGAATACCGGGTGGAGCGCACGGATATTCTGCACGACGTTGGCCGCTCGCTAAACCCGGTACTCGACAAGGGTCAGGTCGAAGGCGCGTTTATTCAGGGCATGGGGTGGCTGACAACCGAGGAGCTTTGGTGGGACGATGCCGGCCGCCTGCGCACGCACGCTCCGTCGACGTACAAGATTCCTCTGGCATCAGACCGTCCTCGTGTTTTCAACGTGAACCTTGCCGATTGGTCAGAAAACCGCGAGTTGACGATCAAACGCTCCAAGGCTGTCGGTGAGCCACCATTCATGCTGGGCATCTCGGTATTCGAAGCGCTGTCGATGGCGGTCGCCTCAGTCGCGGATTATCGGGTATGCCCGCGCCTTGACGCGCCAGCCACGCCTGAGCGTGTGCTGATGGCGGTTGCACGACTGCAGGAAAGTTCCTGAGCAATGGCTACCCCGGATTCCCTGAACGAATTTCTGTTCTCACAACGTTGCGTGGTCCAAGTCGTCCTTACTCGCGTGCGCGGGTCGTCACCGCGCAATGAGGGGACAGAGATGTTCGTTGCCCCAAAGGCGCTTTGGGGAACCATCGGTGGCGGGCAATTGGAGTTCATGGCCATCAATGCCGCGCGCGACATGCTGCGTGACGGTGCGCTGCATCAGGATCTGGATGTGCCTCTTGGCCCCGAAATCGGGCAATGCTGTGGGGGTCGGGTCGAGCTGAAACTGACCCGTATGCGTGTGTCAGACAAATGGGCGGCAACGGAACGCGCAGCCAAGCGCGACGAAGCCTTGCCGCATGTATACGTCATGGGCGCAGGCCATGTCGGACGGGCCTTGGCCAATCAGTTTCAACACCTGCCAGTGCGCTGCATCCTCGTGGACACTCGGGCTGACGAAATCGAGCTTTGCACCGCAAATGTCGAAACCCGGGTCAGCGCCATTCCAGAGGCAGACATCTGGGGCGCCCCTGCGGGCAGCGCCTATATCGTTCTGACCCATGACCACGGGCTGGATTTCCTGCTGACATCTGCAGCATTGGAACGTCAGGACGCCGCTTACGTGGGAATGATCGGCTCAGCCACCAAGCGGATAAAGCTTAGAAACTGGTCGCACAAGAACTGTGACGGACAGTCTATCGAACATTTGAATTGCCCCATTGGGGCAAGCGGTAGCCGCGATAAGCGGCCCAGCGTCATCGCCGCCTTCGTGGTGGCAGAAGTGATGGCTGAATTGACCTCTGAAACTGCCGCGACCGCCCTGACCGGGGCAAACCAAGCGCCCCTAGCGGGCCACCATCGCGACCGGAAAGGGAGATCAGCCTGACAAACGTCGGGCTATTCCGGTCAAATCAGAGGAGGAGACCGTCATGGACGGGAGGACCTACGAATACAAGCTGTTTACCCGCAGCGATTTCAGCGCATTCTGGGCGCTATTTACCGATAACCTTGTAAACTTGCTGATCCTTTCCGGGGTTTGCCAGTTCGTGTTTCAGATGCCCGCGGACATCGTTTTTGGCCGCATCGTCCCCGGTGCAGCCATCGCGATTTTGGCCGGCGTAGCTGTTTACACCTACCTCGCCAAATGGGCGGCAACCGCTCAAGGTAAAGACGTGACCGCATTGCCTTACGGCATTTCAACACCGGTTATGTTCGTTTACTTGTTTGGTGTGATCGGGCCTATCTACTGGGCGACCAACGACCCGATGCATGCATGGCAAGTGGGTATTGGTGCCGGGTTCATGGGCGGTATCGTTGCTGCTCTGGGTTCCGTGGTCGGACCATATCTTAAGCGGATCACGCCACGCGCAGGGATGCTGGGAACGCTTTGCGGTATTGCACTGGTCTTCATCGGTTCCGTGCCACTTGCTGAGGTTTTCGAGAACCCAATAATCGGTTTCACGTCGCTGCTGTTTATCCTTTGGGGTCTGATCGGTCGTTTCCGCCTTCCGCGCAATGTACCTGCAGGCCTTGTCGCGATTGCTGCCGGGACCGTGATCGCCCTTGTCCTTGGTGAATCCAAAATCGACGTGAGTGGCATCGGCTTCTATCCGCCAATCCCGTACATCGGTGACCTCATCGCGGGCGTTCAGTACCTGTTCGCAAACCCTGAACTGTTCCTGGTCCTGATACCCGTACAAATCTACAACTTCATCGAAACGATGAACAATGTGGAATCTGCCGAAGCAGCAGGTGACCATTACCCCGTTGGACTCTGCCAGGTAACGGACGGTGCAGGCACGATGCTGGGTGCGCTCTTTGGCTCGCCCTTCCCGACAACCGTTTACATCGGCCACCCAGCCTACAAGCGTCTTGATGCACATGCCGGGTACATTGTCGGTGTGGCGGTCGTAATTGCTGCGGCTGCTTTCCTCGGCTTCCTGTCTTTTCTTGCAGGTCTGATCCCGATCGCTGCTGCCGCACCTGTGCTGGTCTTTGTCTCGGTAAGCCTGATCACCAATACGGCCTGGGCCGTGAAGCCGATGCATATGGCTGCGGTATCCTTCGCGATCCTGCCCCACATTTCGGCCTTTCTGATGGTCAAATGGGGTTCGCTGATGAATGCGTTGCGCAACACCGGTGTCGAAGGTTTGCCCTCTCTGGGTGATGAGGGACTGACCGCAGCGCTTCTCATGGAAGGTGCCCATTACGAGGGACACCTAGCCCTGAGTCAGGGTGCGATTATAACGGGTCTGATATGGGGTGCCATTGTGGCCGATGTGATCGACGGTCGCTTTCGGATGGCAGCGGTGTTTGGTCTCGCAGGCGGTCTGATGTCTTCTGTCGGCATCATTCACTCCTACACGCTGCAGATGCCTCAGTTCGACGGGATCACAATCGGCTACCTGATTGTCGGCGCTTTCCTCTACATCTACCCGGTTCTCGCACCGAAAGAGGATCTTGAGCATCGCGTGATCGTGCCGGATGAGCCTGATCTCATCGACGACGACTCGCCTGCTCAACAGGCCTAATCCACTGCGGGGCAGTCGCTGGGCTGCCCCCTACCCTTACCTTTCGTTCAATCGAGACGTTTCATGACACAGAGATTGCTTCGCGGTCGCTTGCTGACCTTTCATCGCGAACCGCAGAACGGCGAAGATTCCGATGCGTACACCTATCTTGAAGACGGAGCATTGCTCGTCAAGGATGGCATGATCCAGAATACCGGCCCCTTCGCCGAGATCAGTATGAAGGCCGCAGATGTGCCTGTGACAGACCATCGTCCGCACCTGATGATGGCTGGATTTATCGACACGCACGTCCATTTTCCGCAAGTTCAGGTGATCGCCTCGTGGGGGGCGCAGTTGTTGGACTGGCTCAACAACTACACGTTCCCGGAAGAAACCCGGTTTGCTTCGGATGAACACAGCGCACTTATGGCGCGCGCGTTCTTCGATCAGCTCATCTCGCATGGCACGACAACCGCGGTCGCATATTGTTCGGTCCACAAGGCATCCGTGGACGCCTTCTTTACTGAGGCCACTAGGCGCAACATGCGCATGCTCGGCGGCAAGGTCCTGATGGACCGCAACGCGCCCCAAGACCTGCTGGATACACCACAAACCGGATATGATGATACCAAGGATCTGATCAGAGACTGGCATGGCAGGGGCAGGAACGGCTATGTCATCACACCTCGGTTTGCGATCACTTCCACGCCCGATCAAATGGCGATGGCGCAAGCTCTGGCGCAGGAACACCCAGACTGCCACATCCAAACTCATCTTTCGGAAAACAAGGACGAAATCGCCTATACCGCGCAGCTGTACCCTCAGGCCCGGGACTATCTGGACGTCTACCAGTCTTATGGGTTGCTGGGGCAAAAAACACTGCTGGGACACTCCATCCATCTGGAGACGCGTGAGATTGATGCGCTAGCAGAAACCGGCGCCCATCCAGTGTTTTGTCCAACCTCGAACCTGTTCCTCGGTAGCGGCCTCTTTGATCATGGTGGTCTCAGCGCACGTGGTATCTCGAATGGTATAGCCACCGACATTGGGGCAGGAACCAGTTACTCGATGCTTCAGACCCTCAACGAAGGTTACAAAATTCTGCAGTTGCAAGGTCTGGCCTTGCATCCTCTGCAAGCATTCCATTGGGCAACTCTAGGCAATGCTTGTGTTCTGGGACTGGAAGATAAAATCGGAAATTTGGACCCCGGTACTGAGGCGGATGTTGTAGTTCTGAATGCGCGCAGCACACCTGCCATGGCCCTACGCATGGATCGCGTTGGTACTCTCGCAGAAGAATTATTTGTTTTGCAGATGATGGGCGATGACCGCGCCATCGAAGAGGTTTATGTTTCTGGGTCGCCAAGCTTCGAAAGCCGGGCGCATTTTCCAGACCTGAACACAGCAAGTAAGCCCATGATGACACCGAGTTAAAACGCCGCCTTGTATAGAGTTTCGGTGCCGAGATGGTTCTGGCCGCCCCGGGGCGGGGCAGTCAGACAATTTTGAAACAGTCTCAGCCCGGCCAGATGAGATGTTCACTGTGAACTGCAAGGTTGGCACCATTCGGGGAAAACGGTCGCTTGTGTCAGCTTGAAGGTGTCTCGGCTAGTGAGAGATCGTTTATGGTCAATATTGTTGTATGCAAAGGACTAGACGGTGGAGAATTACACCAAATTTCGCATGCGCCTAAAACGCCGCCTTGCGCGATCTCTTTGTCGAAGCGAAAGATGCGAGTTCTCAACCCGGTTGTTAAGTTACCCGTTTTTCCCTCGCTCCGACATCTCTGAGCACAGCCCGGTATGATGCAAAGCGACCGGATACAACTTCATCTGAAGAACCGTAACGCCGCGTCAGTTTCTTATTGAGTTTTAGTGCTGCCTATTTGTTTTGACAGTTGGTGGCAATCGCTTCACGCAGCTCGCCTTCGCGATCAACGACGCCCCAAAAACAGTGCCGCCGACCGCTTACCTATATGAGCACGCCGTCGACATGCCATTTCGATTTCGGGCACTAACATCGGGCAAAAACGGTTCCCAAAATAGCGGACTGTCTCGTGGCTCACTTCAATACTACGCTCATTCAACGGATCTTTCACGCTCCGAAGCGATAGCGGGAACCGAACGTACAACGTCACCACCAAACGGATGATCTCGGAACCGGTTTAGAAGTGCTTGAATGGCAATCGCAGATTAGTGCACGACGGTTACGAGGGCGCCCTGCCCGTCTCAACCCAAGTCCTTCTGACAAGACCAAATCCAGCTCAAGTTCCCCATTCAACACGACTCATTTTTGAGAAAGCGGCAAACGACATGTTTCCACCTGAAATCTAAGTAATCGGCAAAAATGACTTAGTCTAAAATTCTGCTATCATGTGCGGCATAGCCTCTGCGCTATAAGCAAGCAAAAGGCCAAAAACATGCGTTTTAACAAAAATTTTCTTAATCGCCGTGGCTTTACACTTGGTGCGGCTGCCATTTCCGCCGGTGCGGCTGGCCTCGGTTCGGTTTCTTCCAGAGCGGACGAAGCGCCGGAAACCACGCGTATTCGACTTATCCGTGACCGCAAATTTCCAGTACTCTGCTATGCCCCTCAGTATGTAGCGGAACAGTTCCTGCAAATGGAGGGCTTCACAGAGATTGAGTATGTTTCGCTTGGGGACGACGGTTCGTACGCGCATGCGCTCACTGATGGTACAGCAGATATGAGCGCGGCACTTGGTGTCGACTGGGTGCTTCCGATCTCTCAGGGCGAACCAATTGTCGTACTGAGCGGGCTGCATGCAGGTTGCGTCGAAATCTTTGCGAATGAGAGCATAGCAACGGTGGGCGATCTCAAGGGCAAACGTGTGGCCATTCACGGGCTGGGCAGCCCCGAACGGTATCTGCTGGCCAGCGTTGTTGCCTATATCGGGCTGGACCCGGAAAAGGATGTTCAATGGGTTTTTGCGCATCCCAATGACTGGGCCGGCATGCTGGCGGAAAACAAGATCGACGCCATGGCGAGCTTTCCACCGCTCAACTACATCCTGCATGACGAGGGTATCGGACACGTCATTCTGAACACTACGACCGACAATCCCTGGCAGCACTATTTCTGCTGCATGGTTGCAGCCAACAAAACATTTGCTGCCGAGAACCCGATTGCGGCAAAGCGGGCGCTGCGCGCGATTCTCAAGGCCAACCAACTGTGTTCGGAAACGCCTGAAATTGCAGCGCAATGGCTTGTCGATGAAGGTCAGTCACCCACAATCGACTATGCAATGCGTACGCTGCAGGATCTGCCCTACGATGCATGGGATACCTATGATCCCGAAGACACATTGCGGTTTTATGCGCTACGCCTGAATGAGGCCGGGATCATTGATGCCACCCCCGAAAGCATCATCGCTTCCGGTACGGACTGGGCGCCTTTGAACCAGCTCCTGAAAGAGATGAAGTCCTGAAAATGGCCTGGTTTTTTGGACGCAGCACACTTTATAGCGCGGGTGTTGTGGCAGTGTTGGCCGGAGCCATCATCTGGATGGCGGGGGCTCGGCAAGACGACTCGCCCTATTCAAACCTCGGTCAGGCTCCTGACTTTACCCTTATCGACGAGAACGGAGAAGCCTTTTCGCTTTCAGAGGTCGAAGGCCGGGTTGTGCTTGTCAGCTTCATGTTCACACGTTGCTATGACCTTTGTCCGATCCTGACGTCCAAGCTCGCCACAATGCAGGAAGACCTGGAGGACGGCTATCGCGAAGACGTCTATTTCGTGTCCGTGACAGTGGACCCGGACTACGATCACCCAGAAGTTCTCAAAGAGTTCGCGACAAACCTGGACTATTCCCCCGAAGGATGGTCGTTTTTGACCGGTCAGCATGCCGACGTGCGTCGCGTTGCCAATGCATTTGGCGTTCTGATGGCAACGGACACACGTAACACTATCAATCACAATCTTCTGACCACAGTCATCGATCCAGATGGCGTCATGCGCGTTCAGTATCTGGGCGAGCGGTTCGACACGGATGAACTGCTTGAAGATATCCGCGCCATTGCGGACCATGCGCGGAGCTGATGCTCGACTGGCTGCCAAAAATCTTTGCGCGCATCGACGCCCGGATTGGCTTCAAGCTTTCTATCGCATTGTTCGGTCTTGTTGGCCTGTTTGTTGTGCTGGGCGCGGTCGGCATCGGAGCACTCCGAGACTCGGACAGGCGAACTCAGTCGCTTATCGAACTTCAGAGGAAAATCGCCGCGTATCAGGCACTTCAAAGCAACACAACTGCACTACGCTTTATCGTCTCGAACGCCTTTTTGGAAAACAGCGCACGCGATCTGGATACCGCGCGGCGGCAAATCAGCCAGATCGCGTATGACTTCAATCGAGCGGAATTCATATCGGCCGAGGATCGGAAAAAGGTCGATACGATCAAGGACGACTACGCACAACTGGTCGAGATCGGGTATGAAGTAATCAGGCTTTTGGCGGCGGGGCAGACAGAGGTTGCCGAAGCCTTCCAGATGCGATCGGCTGCACGGCTGGGCGACTCCATCGAACGGCTGACTTACGCACTCATTGCCAGCGCCGAGGCCGACATGATCCAGAAGGCGGCTCAAGGCAGGAAATCCTATCAGATTTCCCGGTACACTCTCATCGCAACGGCCGTGGTCAGCGTTTTGATCGCGCTTGTGGTCGGATACGCGCTTTCCGGCACTATCGTCCGCCCCCTCGAACGCACCAACACCCGTCTGGCACAGATATCGTCAGGCGATTTTTCCGGAAAGCTCATAGTAGAAAACCGGGACGAACTGGGTGAACTGGCCGACAATGTTAATCGGATGAGCGCAGAGCTGGAATCGCTCTACGACAAGCTTGAACGCGCAAGCGAGCACAAAACCGAATTTCTGGCCAGAATGAGCCACGAAATTCGCACGCCGATGAACGCCATCCTGGGAATGGCGGAATTGATGTTGGACACGCCCTTGTCCCGCGAACAACGCGACTATGTTCAGACATCTCACGACAGCGGCAAAGCGCTCGTCGCGATCATCGATGACATTCTCGACTTTTCAAAGATCGAGGCGGGTGAGCTGGAGCTTGAATATGCACCGTTCGACCTGCGGGACTGTGTTGAAAGCACTCTGGACATGATTGCCTTTGTCGTATCGGACAAGGATCTGGACCTAGCCTATCGCATCCACGACGGCACGCCGGAAGCAGTCGTAGGGGATATCACGCGACTTCGGCAAATCCTCATCAACTTGCTCAACAACGCAGTCAAATTCACCGAGCGGGGCGAAGTGGCGATCGATATCAGCTTTATCGCCGAGGAGTCACCAAACGCAGGCACTTACCGCTTTGAAGTACGCGATACCGGTATCGGCATCCCCGAGGATCGTATCGACCGTTTGTTTCAATCCTTCAGGCAGGTGGATGCTTCGACCAGACGGAAATACGGGGGCACGGGGCTTGGCCTCGCGATTTCAAAACGGCTGGTGGAATTGATGGATGGCGAAATTGGCGTGACCAGTACCCTAGACGTGGGCACCACTTTCTCGTTCAGCGTAAAGCTTGGCCTGCAGGTTACCGCCCAAGATCAGACGCTTGGGGGCGTCGAACTGACCGGCAAATCAATGTTGATCCTGTGCGACGGCGGGTCCACCACATGCGAGGAACTGAAGCGATATGTTTCAAAATGGAGTATGAAAATTACCACGGCCGAAACCCTTCAGGACGCAGTTCATCTCCTCAACAGAGGAACACGTTTCGATGTTTTTGCGGTGGACGCAGATCATTATTCAGAAGCGGGGGCGGACATTTCAGAATTTGCGAATGCGATACAATCGACCCCCGGCATATCAATGGTGCGTTTGGGACATTCAGCCGGGCAGTTGGATGGTTTCACCACATTGGTTCAAAAGCCTCTCAAACCGTCTATTCTGTACAATACCCTGATTGACACACTTTTTGGCGACGGTTCGGGCTCGGCAACGTTTAATCCGGTCGCATCCTCGCTTGATCCTGAATTGGCGCAAAGATGCCCCCTGCGGATATTGTTGACTGATGATCACCCGACAAACCGAAAGATTGCCACGCAGGTCCTGAAAAGGCTGGGGTACAAAATCGACACGGCAGAAAACGCCATTGAGGCGCTCGAGAAGCTTGAAGAAAAGACCTATGATCTTGTGCTCATGGACATCCATATGCCCGAGATGGACGGCAAAGATGCGACAGAAGAAGTTCGACGCCGGTTCCCATCCGGTTGGCCCCGCGTTGTCATGATGACCGCAAATGTCATGCAACGGGATTGGCTGGCGTGTCAGGCGGCCGGGGCCGTGGACATCGTTCGAAAGCCCATAGAAATCCCCAAATTGATCGCCGTACTCGAAGATTGTCACGCCGCGCTTACCCACAACGACCTCTCGCCGAAAAAACTTGGTACACAACCGGAATGTGAAGAGTGGCCGGGCAAAAAAACATCCATCAACCACCGGAACGCTGAAACGCTGATCGACAGGTCCGCGATAAAACGGTTGATGGACCTCATTGGCGGAGATCCGGTCATGTTCGATGAATTGCTTGAAAGCTTCTGCAAAGAAGCACCCAAACTCTTCGTCGAACTGAAGGCGGGTGCCGCCAGAGACCCCGAAAAACTGCGCATTGCCGCCCATACCGTAAGATCAAGCGCTGCAGATTTTGGTGCAACCACGCTTGCCGCGCAATGCGCCGAGTTGGAAAAAATCGGTGCGTCGGGGGGGGCAGAAGATGCGGTAAAGCTCATCCAAAAAGCAGCCTCGGAATGGAGTGCGGTAGAAGCCGAGCTTGTTATTGTCTCGAAACAGATCAGAGACGGGGAAATTCTATGACAGATCAGCCAGGCAAGATACTCATCGTCGATGATCACGAAACCAACCGCCTGAAACTCTCTATGGCAGTTCGTGCGCTTGGGCATGAATCCGATCAGGCGGAAAACGGGCTGATCGCCCTGGAAATGATGCGCGCCAACACCTATGACCTCGTCTTGCTGGATATTCTCATGCCGGAAATGACCGGCCACGAGGTTTTGCGCGAAATGCAGGCGGACCCAAACCTGCGAACCTTGCCGGTCATTGTCGTGTCTGCAATCAACGAAACTTCGGATGCTGTTGCGTGCATTCAACTCGGCGCGGAAGACTACCTGCACAAACCGTTTGATCCGGTATTGCTAAAGGCAAGGATCAGTGGATCATTGACCAAAAAACGTCTCAATGACGCCGTGCGGCAGCAGATGGAATTCATTCGTGACATGTTGGGTAAATATATCCCCGACATCGTCGCAAAGAAGATGGTCGAAAGCGGGGGAGACCTGGAGCCGACAAGAACCGTTGCGACGGTCTTGATGACCGATATCGTGGACTTCACAAGAATTGTCGAAAGCCATCCCGCCGAACGCATTCTCGAGATGCTGAACGCGTATTTCCATACAGTTCTTGAGCCGATTACGCGACAAGGCGGCATTGTGAATAATTTCGAAGGCGATGCCCTCATGGCCCTTTTCAACGTTCCGGTCACGGTAGCGGACCACGCAGATCGCGCCGTTATGGCGGCTATGGAAATCAACAAAATAACTGAAACCCGGCAGTTTGCCGGTATCACCCTGCGCACGCGAATTGGAATCGATACCGGCAATGTTATTGCAGGCAATGTCGGCGACGGATCACGTCTGACCTACACAGTCGTTGGCTCGACGGTAAATACCGCTGCGCGGCTCGAGCAGTTGAACAAGGAACGCGGCTCGATGGTGATTGTCTCGGGCAATACCGCTCGGCGATTGACGCGGGATTTCCCCCTGACTGACGTAGGCTCTGCGCCGTTGCGCGGCCTAGTCGACCCGATCCGGATCAACATCCTAAAACCGGCACTGGAAACGACATAGTACCGGCGCGGTAAATACAGTCGCACCCTAACGCATGGGGTAGTCCATGGGCGGCACCTTTACACAACTCACGCGCGGGATTTGTAGCGGTTCAGTTGGAGACCGCAATGGCGGCGTTCACCTTGATTGTTTCGCTTTCATCGGGCGTGGGCGGGTTCTTAACATCAAAGAAATCGATCGCACCTTTCTGAAACAGAACCGCCATACTGGAGCCGCCGTAAGAAAACCGCCCGATCTCTTGCCCTTTTGACACGTGATCACCCGGCGCGACAGCGTGCCTGATCGAAGATATCTCGGTGATGCCTACCGGCATGACGCAAACAATGCCAAGCGGCTTGTGATCCGCTTCTATAAACGCAAGCCCGCGTGTGTTGACGGCCGTGTAATAGCCCTGAGCACTAACACCTTTGACCGCATTACCAAGGCTCGCGAGGTTCGAGAACATAAGTCCCTCGATGACATCGGTGGCCAGTATCTTACCGGAAACCGGCGCGTGCCAGCGATGGTAATCCGCGCCAGACAAATAGCTTTGCAGCACATCTCCTTTGTCGAACATCTCGGTCAGATCGCTGCCCGCAAGCATGTCGCGCAAAGAATAGGGCTGCTCCTTTACCCAGAACTCCCGTTCCAGATCCACTTCGCGGGCAACGCGGAAGATTTTGCCGTCATTTGGGGAAACCACGACCTTCGGATCTCCGCGCCCGGCAACCGGGCGGGCCTTGGGCTTTATCTCACGGTGAAAATAAGCGTTAAAACTTGGAAAGCCGCCGTGTTCGGCTTCGGGGTCGGGAAGAATGAATTCATCAAGTTCATTGTAAGCCCACGCACCAAGCGACAGCCAACCATGAGCCCCGCGATTGATCACATGTTGGCTGGCCGGGCTGTCCAGATAATGGCACCATTCACGCAGGATGAGCCGCAGCGCGTCATTCATAGCGCGATTGCGAAAAGCAGCCTCGCCCGCCCGTGTCATCATCATGTAGGTAAACAGCTTGGACATCGGGAAGAAGTTCCGCTTTTCCTCTTTCTCTTCCCAGATTGGCGCGTCGGTGACGATATAGCTGAGTTGCGCAAGAAGTTCCGGGATATCATCGACATGCTTGTGCGCCGGATCCACTTCGTCGATCATTTCGCTAACCAGCATCCTGACGACGCCATCACGTTTCATCAGGCTCTCGAAGGCCGCAACGGACGGGCGCAGGGGGGCGTCACGTTTACCCGCGACGATTTCTCGAAGGTCACGATGCCAGTCCGAAACGGCGTGTCTGTCAGCTGGCAGCTTCCCCGCCGACACAGCAGGAAGTTCCGCATATTTTCGGTCCAGTTGTGCAGCGTTCGACATACGCCCCTCCCCCAATACGAATTCCGGCAATCGGCGGAACAGACCGCCGGATATACAGGTCAGTTGTCGTCGCCTTCCAGATTGGCAATCGCGCATTTTGCGTTGGCGCGCAGCGTATCTTCGGGCTGGGCGTTGCGTCCGATCAGCGGAGGTTTAACCAAAAACTCTTTGACTGCGCCGGGCTGGAATACCAAGGCAAACGAAGATCCGCCGAAGCTGAAATTGCCTAGCAAGTCGCCTTTCTTGACCGGCTTGTGAACTGCCAGATGGGGCGCGAACTCCAGCGAGGATACCTCAGTCAGGCCAATCGGAACCACGCAGACAACCCCAAGCTTTTTGTCGTGACTGTCAATGTAGATCAAACCACGGGTCGCAACACCGGCAGCCCAACCCTGCGAATAGGGACCTGACATCGGATCCGGGCCGACAGCATCGCTTTCGGTCCAGGCATACCCTTCGATAAGTTCCAGCCCGACCACGGTTCCATTGATCGGCGCGCTAAACCCATGCCAGTCGGCCCCACCGTTGACGTAAGTCTGATAGACGGAACCACCAACAAAACGGTCAACAAATTCACTGTTGTTCAGGAGGTTGGCCATCGAATAGGCTTGGCTCTTCAACCAGAAGGCGTCGTCGCGCTGAACATAGTTTTCCAGGGCCCAAGCCACACCGTCATTGGGCGAATTGATGGTGCGATTAGAGTCGCGGTCATCAATTGGGCGCTTGTCCTCGCGCACCATGCGGTGAAAGAAGTCGTTGTAGGATTTCCAACCCCAATAAGGCGCATCTTTATCCGGAACAACATAGTCTTCCAGCACTTGGTTGTATTCAAGCGCTTTGGGATTAAGCCACCCCGTCGGCCCGGTATTCAGGACATATCGACTGTCCGGGCTGTCCAGGAATTTGCACCAGGCCTTCATGATCGCGTTCATGCCAGAGTTGAATTGCGGCATACGCATCAGTCTTTTGCCCGCAGGGGTCATCATCCAGAAATTCATCAGCGCCGACAGAGGGAATTGCCATGATATGGAGCTGACGTCCTTGTAGATTGGCGCAGTATGCACGACGTAGTTGATTGCATCCAGCATTTGATGGACGCTGTTGAAATGACTACGTTCTGCCGGAATTTGCTGTAACCCAAGTTCGGCGTACATCCGCACAAATGCTTCTTTTTCAATTACCTCCGCCAGATCCTGGACCTCCTGCGTCCATGCTGGCCCCTTGCCCGCTTCAAGTTCGAGCCGCACAAAGCGCTGAAACTCACTGATCTGGTTAAAATCGCGATCGATCTTGGCACCGGTGACCGCCAGTCTTTGTTCATGGAGCGCCTGCAGCAACTCGCCCTCGGTCAAGGGGCCGGATTTAGGGTCATGCTTAACTTGTTGAATCGATTCAAAAGTCTTCTTATCCATAACTTGGACCTCCCCAACCAGATGTACAACGGAGCCAACCAGGCCACGTTGCTTGAAAAAATTTGAAAAACTAACCTCAGTGATAGCAGCCACCATGTCTATCTGGAAGAAAATTCAGGTTGGCCATAATGTCAGTCGTCGAATGACCCGGAACACGAGCAGATGATTGGCATCGCAGGATCTGGCTCGTTGCTGTTTCGACCTATGCCGCTTTATTGCGATCTAACACGCGGCGGTTCTAAATTGTTTGGTCGTCGAGGTGATGTCAGAACAATTCGAACCGGTCTCAGTTGCGCCATCAGTGCTGTCCTTTACGCCGCGCCACGTTAACGCCACTCGGCGAGAGCTGCGTGCGTGTCCACATTGAATGTGACTCTGCTGGTGCGAGGTCGTTCGCAGTTGAAGTGGTCGCAGACGAAAAAATGAACGGCGGCGAGTTTCTGCAAAAATCGCATACGCCTTAAACGCTGCTTCGCGTGTTCTTGACGTCGGAAGGGTGAGTGCGAACCTTCACCCCAATTGTTTATCCACCTGCCCGTTTTCTGCTTTTTCCTCACACCGAGATTTCTGAGCGCAGCTCGACATGAAGCGAAGCGATCTGCAACGGCTTCATCCGTAGCATCGTGTTGCTTCAATAATTTCCTTAGGATTTCAGCGCAGCCTGCTTGTTTAGACTTTTGGTGACAAGGGCATATAGAACTTTGCCCTCATTTTGGACTGCTCGTTACAGATCGTGGCGCTTGCCATTGATTTTCTAAAAACTTCGTCAATGCACCAATTCGAATTTGAGAACGCCCGCAACCGCAGGGCCCGTCTCTTTCGGTTATAAAGCGTAAACATCGGGCCGAAACGGTTCCACTAATACGGCAAAGTTTCACGGCTTACTTCGATGCTGCGCTCATGCAACTGATCTTCCACGTTTCAAAACGACAGTGGGAAGCGAACGCCTAACATCACGGAAAGGCGAATAATCTCGGGGCCAATTTTTAAGAAATTTAACAGAAATCAATTGGCTAGGGCCCGAAGCCACGAAAATCTCTTGCCCACCTCAAGACAATTTCTTCTGACAAGACCCGCGAAGCAATTTATTGCCCGCCCCGAAAAGCGGGCTGTTGGGCGGATTGCGCCGAAGAGTAAGTTCGATCGCACTGCACTGGCAGTTGTCACTCCGCGCGATAGCTTCAATCAAGTTATCTCTGAAAGCTGATATTGGTACGCCGCACAACGTCGGGCTCTAGGGGCGCGTTGCAGAGCTCAGGAACGATGCAGCCCAGTATAACAACCAATTCAAAGCGGCAGCCAAATTCGATGGGACGCAATGAATCTATGCCGTTAAAGGCAAGCCAAACATCTACGTCAGCTTCGCGGTGCTTCTTTTGATCACTCCCAAAAGCTCAAACCGGTTTCACGTCAACATGCTCGGTATGGCTCACTCCATCCCAGAGAAAGAAATGCGGCACCGCATTCCGAGGGCGCGTTCCCACGGTAGTTTGCCCGATCAAGAGGCGAGCGGCCCGAATTACGCCCGAATGACAAACAAAAATCACTGAACCTCCGCCGGCCTTTTCCATGCCATCGCACAATGCGCGATGGACGCGCAGTATCATGTCCAGCCATGCCTCCCCTTGTTCCGGGTGGCTGTCTCTTGGTGGTAACCTGTCCAGCGACAACCCTTCGAAGCATCCCCAATTGCGTTCGACCAGCCCGAGATGTTGCTGCAAGATACGCCCCGGGAACCCCAGTCGGGCGGTCTCGACCGCACGGGACATCGGGCTGCAAAAAATATCCGCGTCTTCAGGCCAGCTTCTTTGGGCCAAACCACGCGCCTGCATGCGGCCCGCATCGGTCAGAGCGACATCCAGCCTGCCTGCAATGATGGCGTCCCGGTTCGCGGTGGTTTCACCGTGCCGGATCAGAGTGAAGTCGCGCTGAGGCAACCGGGGCAGAATTGGCAAGGTCAAAGCGTAATCCTGTCATGCAGAAACACCTCTGCCTCAAAACCTGTTTCCAGAAAGTATTCCTCCGGCAAAGCGCAGAAAGCGGGTGCAAAGCGGCGCGCGCCAAGGTGACGTAGCATTCCGATCTGATCCGATAAGGGTGGGTGCACGTTCCAACGCCGAAAATGTCCGCCGTCCACCTTTTCGATGCCACGGGCATGTGCCGTCATGTGTCCTGTGAAAACCACATGCGCGTCGCGCCCAAGCCGCCCGCCTTCAAGCCAGGCGCGCACATAGCCCCAGGCCGCACCGCCATCGGCGTTGGGTGTATCGCAGATCAGAAACCGCGCGCCGTCCAGATCGCCCCGCTCCAACAGTGGTGCAATTTCATGCGCGCCGCCGTTGACCCCGTCCGTGGCGAGCGCAGCGCGCAATGCCGCCCGACATTCCGGGTCCAGCATCACGTTGTTTGCCCCATATCGGCGCACCAGATGCAACGCCAGTTCCCCCGCCCGTCCCGAGGGCGGCACAGGAAAAAGGACCTGGCCGGTCAATCCATCCAGCAGGTCGTTCAGGGCATCCAGGCGTTGCGCCTGGGACAGGTTATCCAGATGATAGCTGCAATCCAAAATCGCCGTCCCCGCCCGAGGCGGCGGATCAAAGGCGAACCAACGCGACTCCTCGGACCAATCGCCGGAATAGAACAACCCATCGCCCAGATCGAAATGCAGCCAGACCCCGCCCAACGCGTGACCATTCCGCCCGGTCGTGACCCGAACGCCTCCGATCGCGCAACTGCCTTTCTCCGGCAAAAGATGCAGGTCGGCAGATGGTGGCAACGATAGTGCGGTGCGCCGCGTGGCAAAGATCGGCAGATCGGCCTCGATGGCATAGGCCGCACCTCCGATATGGTCGATATGGTCATGAGTCACAAAAACCGCTTCGACGTCCTCAAGCCAGTCGGGATCAAACTTGGCATTTGCTTCCGGACCAAAGCCGCAATCCAGCAGCCAGCGCCGACCGGCGGTCTCCAACAGCATGCAGGCAGGACCTTTATCGCCGATCCCGGACAGGACCGTAACGTAATGCATGATACCCTCGTTCAGTTAAGTCTCGGAAAACGCCCAGGGTGTCGAAAGACTCAGCCCAAGCTGATCCCCCGGCATGTGGCGGATGTGTGTTCGAGCGGTCAGTTCTGCCCCGTCCGCAGTGCGCAAGCGCAGCCTGTATTGCCCTCCGAGGTAGGTGCTGCGCTCAACACATGCGCGCAGCATGCCCGTTTCGCCCAGAACGATATCCTCGGGGCGCAGACAACTGAGCGTGGGCGAGGCGCTGTTGCTTCTAACCCTGATACGATGATTTAACAGGGTGACATCGGCCCCATCTGCGGCAGGGGTTGGGTCCGTCACCGGCAGGACGCTGCCCTCACCGATGAACCCGGCCACAAACCGGTTTTGCGGTCGGGCATAGAGGCGTTCGGGTGTGTCGAACTGTACAATGCGCCCAGCCTCCATCACCGCGATGCGGTCGGCCATGGCCATCGCTTCGGCCTGATCATGGGTGACGTAGACCATGGTCGCGCCAGTGCGCTGGTGAAAGTCTGAAAAAACGTCCTGCATCGACGCACGCAGAGCTACATCCAGATTGGCAAGCGGTTCATCCAGCAGAACGGCCGTCGGATCAGACACCAGACAGCGGGCCAAGGCCACGCGCTGACGCTGCCCGCCGGACAGGTCCGACGGCATCCGATCCGCATATGGGATCAGCGCGGTGGCCTGCAACGCCGCTTCGATCTGGCGCGCGCGCTCGGATTTGGGAACCGACCGAACCTCCAGCGGGTAGCCCACATTGCGGCGGACATCCATATGCGGCCACAGAGCGTAGGACTGGAAGACGAAACCGATATTGCGGTCCTCGGGGGCCAAGGCGTATCCGCTTTTAGCATTCGCAACCTCTTGTGCCCCGATATGTATCTGGCCTTCCGAGGGAAGTTCGAACCCCGCCAATAGGCGCAGCAAAGTGGACTTGCCGCACCCGGACGGCCCCAGCAGGGCGACAAACTCGCCATCTTCGACCGTTGCCATAACATCTGAAACGGCGGGTGTGCCATCGAAGGATTTACCGACGGAGGAGAGGGTCAGCTTTGCCATGGGACAACTCCTTTCGGAAGTTGGTGAGAGGTCAGTTGGATCACGCTCATCAGAATGATCACGACCACGACGACCGCCATGGCGACGGCCGAGGCCATTACCGCTTCGCCGCTGTCATCAAGGTTGAAAATCACCACCCCAAGCGTTTCGGTTCCCGATGACCACAGCAGTGCCGAAACCGTCAGTTCGTTGAACGCGGTCAGAAATACCAGTATGGCCCCCGCCGCCGCCGAAGGAGCGGTCAGCGGCAGGATGATGTCCCGCAGACGGCGCAACAGCGACGCGCCAACAGATTGCGCGGCCTCGTTCATTGCCGGGTCAAGCTGTTTCAGGCTGGATTGCACGGGGCGGAACATCACCGTAAAGAACCGCGCCAGATAGGCCAGAAAGATGATCCAGATCGTGCCGTAGAGCGTGTAACTGGTAAACGGCAGATTGATCAGCAGCAGGATCATCGCGATGGCCAGAACAACTCCCGGCAAGGCATAGGGCAGATCCAACAGACTGTCGAACAGACGCCCCAACCGGGTTGGGTGGCGTTCCATCAGCCACGCCAGTGGCAGGCACAGGGCCATCAGTAACAGTGCGGCTCCGATCGCCAGGCTGAACGAGTTCGCAAAGGCCCGTGTAGTTGCGGGCTGGCGGAACAATGCCTCGTGCCAGCCGCTGAGCGAAAGGGTATCCCATCGTAGAGGCACGCCATAGGCAGGAACCAAAGACGTCGCCAGCAGACCCAACATCGGCAGCACCAGAATGGCGAGGATGACTGTCCAAAGCGCAACCTCGACAGGCAGGCGTGCACGGCCCAGCGGTATGGACAGCGGCCGTGCCGTACTGCCAACCAGATGCACCTTCTGGCGGCGCTGAAACAGGCGTTGAAGCAGAATGCCTGCGATAGCGACCGCGCCGATCAAAATCGCCAGGACCGCGACTTCGGCCAGAACGGTCGTTCCAAGGCCCGCGAGCCGCTGATAGATCAGTGTCGGCAGCGTCGAATACCCGGCTGGAATGCCCAGCATGGCCGGAATTCCAAAATTCCCTAAGGCGGTGACAAAGGTGATGGCCACACCTGCGGCAAGACTGGGCACGCTAAGCGGCACCACGATCTGCCACCAAACCCGTAGACCGCGCGCACCTGAAACCCGCGCCGCCTCAACCACATCCTGTGGGATTGAACGCAGGCCCGCGCGCAAAGTCAAAAAAATGATCGAACTGTGCTGAATCCCCAGCAGTAGAATGATCCCGCCTGGTGAATAAAGCGGCTGTGGCGCACCCAAGGATGGTGCCAGTCCCAGGGTTTTCAGCAGCACCGACGAAGGCCCCATGATCTGTGTCCAGGACAGTGCGGTAATTTGTGGCGGGATCATCAGGCAGAACACCAGCGCCGCCTTGCGCCGCAAATCGGTCAGAGCGACCAGAAAGGCAAAGATACTGCCAATCACAACGGACACCAGCGTTCCCAAACCTGCGGTCACCAGTGAATGTCGCAAAGCAGATTGGGTAGAGTCCCGCGCCAGCACGTCGGTCAAAAATGCAAGATTCAGCGCCCCACCCGCCGTGAACCCCTCGATGAACAGACGCAGGACCGGTGCCAGCGTCAGGACAATGGCAACAATCAGTACAATAGACAGCAGCCGGCCCTCGGACCGGCTGCGCCCCGCATTCAGCGGCATGTAGGTCATTCAGCACCGAAAACGTCGGCGAACTTCGCCTTGTTGGCTTCGGCATCTTTCAACGCCTTCGCAGGATCAAAAGCCATCAGCTTGATCTCTTCACGTGCCGGGAAACCTTCGGGCACATCCATGCCGTCGCGGGCGGGGATATAGCCCATCTCAAGCACAAGATCCTGGCCCGGCTGCGACAGAACGAAATCGACGAATTTCTGGGCTGTCTCAACGTTTTTGGCGCTATCCATGATCGCGACCGGTTCGGTCACGTAAGACACACCTTCCTGCGGGAAGACAAATTCGACCGGCGATCCGTCCGCTTTGTTGCGGATCGCCAGAAAGTCGACCACGACACCATAGGGTTTTTCACCCGAGGCGACCGCTTTGAACGTGCCACCATTGCCACCCTTGGCCCGCGCCTCGTTCGACGCCAACTGGTTGTAGTAGTCCCAGCCCAAAGTATCATCCCCAGTCAGCGTCGCCAGATGGATCAGCGCAGCACCTGAATAAAGCGGCGAAGGCATGGCAATCTGGCCTTTCAGTTCCGGCTTAGCCAGATCGGACCATGATGCGGGCTGAACCTCGGCCCCGGTATTGTAGACGATCCCGGTCGTGATCAGCTTGGTCGAGTGATAATAGCCATCCGCACTGTACAGCGCCGGATCATAGGCTTCGGCCTCGGGCGACTTATAGGCTTTTAGCAGCCCCTCTTGCGCCATGCCTTCCAGCGTGACGGTGTCCGCGATCAGCAGCACATCAGGTTGCGGATTTCCAGCCTCGATCTCGGCACGCAGGCGCGCCATCAGCTTGGTGGTTCCGTCGCGCACCCAGTCGACTTCGACACCGGGATTGGCGGCAATAAAAGCATCGACCGTCTTTTGAGCGTCGGCATTGGGCTGAGACGTATACACGGTCAGGGTCTCGGCATGGGACACAGTGGCGGCCAAGGCCACGGCAGCGGCTGTCAGAAGGGTTTTCATCAAAGCTCTCCGGTTTGGCTTTCGTACGAAAGTTGAACGCGGTCCTTATGATGTGAGTCTGAAAAGCTTTTGTGACATTCCTTTTAAGAAAAATTGTCTTGCTGCGATTCTGCTGTTGTTGTTAGGCACAAAAGCAGGAGCGTTTCACTTTCAAAGGAAAGCCGATGAGGCGGAATGAACTGAACCGTCGAAGGGACCAGATCATTGGAATGCTCTGCGAGCATCCGGCGCTTTCAGCCTCGGAACTGGCTGAGCGGCTAGACGTTTCGGTCCAGACCATTCGCGCGGACTTACGTGATCTGGATGAGTCATCGCTTGTGCAGCGCCGCAATGGGCTTGTCCGGCTGCGCCAACAATCGGAAAACATTGGATACACACCGCGTATCAGTATGGCGCGGCTGGAAAAACGGCGCATTGCGTTGGCCGTCAAAGGATTGGTGGCGGATGGCGCCCGGATCGCTCTGGGCACCGGCACCACCGTAGAAGCCTGCGCACAACTACTCGCCGCTCACCAGGGATTGTTTGTCGCCACAAACAACCTGCATGCCGTGATCGCCTTGCACCTAGCACCTCGCGCCGAGGTAATGGTGGCTGGTGGTGCAGTTCGGTTGCGCGATCTCGACCTGATCGGCACTGCAAGCACAAGTTTTTTTTCTGATTATCGGGTCGAGCAGGCGATATTCAGCTGCGGCGGTGTGTCTGAGGCCGGTGAGGTGTTGGATTACAACACCGACGAAATCGCCGCACGCGTCGCAATATCGGGGTGTGCAGCACAAAAAATACTAGTGGTAGACAGCACGAAATTTGGCCGCGATCTACCTTGTCGAAAGCACATGATCTGGGATTACGACATAGTCGTCACTGGCGCGGATCTTTCGCCTGGATTGGTGGCCAAATGCACTGGTTCAGGCTGCCGCGTGGTACATGTAAACAATGATGAGCATGCCTAAACAAACTGTCCAAGCTCATTTTGGTAAATGAGTCGGAACAGTAGCAGCAGCCAAATTGCGACTACTTCCACTTTGGTGCTTTTTGCCTATTGCGGCCTTATTACCATCAAATGCACAGCATAGATTTTACGCACCATCGGGTTTAACTTGGCCCTGTGGAGGAACGGAATTTGAACCGCAAGCTGACCGCCATACTCGCCGCCGATGTTGTCGGCTATTCCAAACTGATGGAAGAAGACGAGGAAGGCACGCTTGAGCGCCTGAAATCACATCGGCTGGACACCTTTGATCCGACAGTCAGCGAACATAACGGCCGCATCATCAAGCTGATGGGCGATGGGGCGTTGGTTGAATTTGCCAGTGTCATGGATGCCGTGAATTGCGCAATGACAGTCCAATCAACGTTGGCGCGGACCGGAGGCCCAATCCTCCTGCGCATCGGGGTCAATCTTGGTGACGTTATTATTGATGGGGACGACATCTATGGCGACGGTGTCAATATCGCTGCGCGGCTGGAGGCGTTGGCAGAACCCGGCGGCGTCTGCGTATCCGACATTGTCCAACAAGCCGTGCGCATGAAAACCGGGCCGATCTTTAGCGACCTTGGCGAACAAAACCTGAAGAATATTGGCCAATCGGTGCGCGCCTGGCATTGGTCCGCGTCAAGTGAGCGCGAGGC
Source organism: Ruegeria sp. AA6 (assembly GCF_056542865.1). NCBI lineage: Bacteria > Pseudomonadati > Pseudomonadota > Alphaproteobacteria > Rhodobacterales > Roseobacteraceae > Ruegeria > Ruegeria sp. AA6. Next base: position 7,589 of record NZ_JBQGAN010000001.1, on the reverse strand, counting down.
CGTCGTGGACGGCAGCGCGCAACTAGCATCTGAAAAACCATCGATTGCTGTTTTGCCTTTTGACAATATGAGCGGCGATCCCGAGCAGGAGTATTTTGCAGACGGGGTTAGCGAAGACATAATCACTGCGCTATCGCGCATTCGCTGGTTGTTTGTAATTGCCCGCAATTCAACGTTTGTTCACAAGGGCAAGGCGGTGGATGTGCGTCGGTTGGCACAAGAGCTTGGCGTTCGTTACGTGCTTGAAGGAAGCGTCCGAAAAGCCGGAAACCGGGTTCGCATCACCACGCAGCTGATTGATGCCGAAAGTTCCAATCATCTTTGGGCCAACCGTTATGACCGGGAACTCGATGACATTTTTGCACTGCAAGACGAGATTACCGAGACAATAGTTGGCAGTATCGATTCAGAGCTGCGTGGCGCCGAGCAAGACCGAGCGAAGCATAAGCCAACCTCAAATCTCAACGCTTGGGATCTGTATCAACGGGGAAACTGGCATCTAAATCGCTTTACCAAGCAGGACAATGAAACGGCTCACCAGTTGTTTGAGACGGCCGCGCGGGCCGATCCGGATTTTGCCTTGGCGTACGCTGGCCAAGCTCTTGTGGGCGTCTCAGACGTCATAATGCGAATTGCCGACGATTCCTCCGATACAGTGACGAACGCAATTCAATTAGCAGAAAAAGCAAAGGCGTTGGATGACCGCGAAGCGCTGACCCACTACGCCCTCGGTCGGGCGTTTTGTCTTTCCGGAGATACGGATTCTGGGATCGCCAGCCTGGAAAAGGCCATCACACTCAATCCCAACTTTGCCCTTGCACATCACGGCATGGCCTTCGCCCTGAAAGCTGGGGGGCGTGCGGAGGACTCGCTGGCTCATGTGGCGATGGCTATAAAACTAAGTCCCAACGATCCCCTATTGTGGACGTTCTACGTCAACAACGCATCGGCATACTATCAATTGAAAAACTACGAGCTTTCAGAACACTGGGCAGGCAAGGCTGTCAGAGAAAACGAGCGTGAATACTGGCCAAACTTGTTCCGTGCAGCGGCGCTGGCCCAGCTGGACAAGATAGATGAAGCCCGCACAGCCGTTTCCAAAGCTCTTGCTCTAAAGCCCGAATTTTCGCTGTCATTCGTCGCCCAAAGCCTGCCTGGATACAACAAAGACTATTTTGAACATTTGGTGGAGGGGTTGCGAAAAGCCGGAGTGCCGCAGTGAAGCATTTACGGAAATACGCGCTTTCGCTCGGGGTTCAATGCTGCACTGCGACAGAGCCAATGCTATCTTTCGCCGTCCGCCACACTTAGCAGATTCAGGGGCCTTTCTTGATTAGGTTTTTTGACACCGAGAAGCATCAGCTACATCCCAGATAGCCCTGCATTAGTGTTCAAAAGAAACTGTCGGAAAATCGGGCTGCTCGCCGCACCGATCCCACGGGCGTTTTCCCCAACCGCCGCGGCTTCCACAACCGGAGGAATTAGACCACGTTTATCTTGGTTGACTAGGTAACGGCGAACCCGTGAAACCAACTCTTCCCGCACTTCCGGTGGGAATGCGCCGTCGATGAAAATCGCCTCAAAATCGATGACAGCACAGATGGAAAGTGCAGCTTTGGCCAATTCCTGTGCTGTAGTACCAATCCATGGCTCGACATATCGCGAAATGCTGCTCCAATCCTGTGGCTTCTTCCAGAGAATTTCAGGATCGACACCGGCTTCGATCAGCCTGTCCTCGAGCAGGAACAACGAGGCGGTGTCGATCAGTTGCTGACTTTCCCCCAAAGGACCCGTCGTCCGCATCGCGCCTAACGCACCTGCATTGCCTTGGTTGCCCTCGAATACAGTGCCGTTCAGCGCGACTCCGCCGCCGATCATAGATCCGATGAAGAAGTAAAAGTAATCGCGATACTCTGCCCCACGGCCATAGAGGTGTTCGGCGTGACACGCGGCCGTCGCATCGTTGACCACAAAAACTGGCAGGTCACTGAATTTGGCAACCTCAGAAAAGAAGTTCACGTTTTTCCAAGACCTGAATTTCTTGGCCGCAAGTCCAGACAGGTCATGCCATTTCCAAAGTTCGAATGGTGTGCCAATCCCTATTCCGCAGACCCGGTCACGAAGCCGTTGGGGCTCGTGCGAGAGAAGAGTTTCCAAACCCGTTTCCAGAAACCCGAAAACGGCTTCAGGCAGAGGATAGTCATAAGTCGTGGAAAGCTGGCGACGTGGCTTGCCCGTAAAGTCGATCAAAAGCAAGTCAGCACTGCGTCGGCCAATCTTCATACCAACCGACAAGATGCCTTCCGGGTTTAGCTCCATCGGGATCGACGGCTTACCCACTTTCCCACGCAGTGGCGTTCCACGCTTGAGAATCGCGTCCTTTTCGAGCTTGCGTAAAATGATGGATACAGTCTGAGGAGAGAGACCCGTCAACCGCGCGACGTCTGCACCTGCCGCGGGTCCATGCCGTTGTAAAACTGTCAAAATCAGGCGTTCGTTGTGATCGCGAACACCGCTTTGGCTGACCCCGCCAGTCAGTATTTTTAGTGCTTCTTTCTCCATATCTCCGAACATAAACGCCTTGTTTTCCTATGAAAAGGTAATCAGGCAAATTAATAAATAAACTTTATTTATTTATTGACAGGGCGACCAGAATCACAGTTTCTTGAATAAGACCTTCATTGGAGGATGGAGGCGCGTCTCGCAGGAACGCCACGCGAGGCGACAACAATTTTCTGGGAGGACAACATGAGAAATCTACTCAAGCTTGCTGCATCTGCGACCGTGCTCACAATGGCTGCGGCATCTGCTCAAGCGGCAGGGGAAACGGTCTGCCTGATCACAAAGACCGACACCAACCCATTCTTTGTAAAGATGAAGGAAGGCGCGACGGCTAAGGCCGAAGAACTCGGTATGACGCTCAAGGCCTTTGCGGGTAAATTTGACGGCGATCATGAGACACAAGTTCAAGCGATTGAGACCTGCATTCTGGATGGCGCCAAGGGGATCCTGCTGACGGCATCAGATACTTCCTCAATCGGTTCGGCGGTTGGCCAGGCACGGGATGCTGGGATGCTGGTTATTGCCCTCGACACACCACTTGATCCCGCGGACACCGCAGATGCCACCTTTGCGACCGACAATTACCGTGCCGGGCTTTTAATTGGTCAATGGGCCAAAGGGCAGATGGGCGACGCTGCAGCCGATGCAAAGATCGGCCTGCTCAACATCAATATCTCGCAGCCGACGGTCGGTGTACTGCGCAATCAGGGTTTCTTGGAAGGATTCGGAGTCGATCTCGGTGATGCCGGAAAATGGGGCGATGAAACCGATGCCCGCATCGTGGGCCATGATGTCTCGGACGGCTCTGAGGAGGGTGGCCGCAAGGGGATGGAAAACCTGCTCGCCACGGACCCCGAGATCAATGTGGTCTATACCATCAACGAACCCGCAGCTGCCGGAGCTTATGAGGCTTTGAAATCCATCGGACGCGAAAACGATGTTCTGATCGTCTCGGTAGATGGCGGCTGTCCTGGTGTGCGCAATGTTGAGGCCGGAATCATAGGCGCGACAAGCCAGCAATATCCGTTGCTGATGGCTTCCCTCGGCGTCGAGGCGGTAAAGCAATGGGCCGAGGATGGTTCAAAACCGGAAACCACCCCGGGCAAGGACTTCTTTGACACAGGCGTTGGTCTGATCACGGACAAACCTGTCGATGGCGTTGAATCCATCTCGGTCGCTGAAGGTCTGAATCTCTGCTGGGGTTGAACCCGACCGGCGAGGCGACAGAGTCGCCTCGCTACCTTTCAGTCGATAAAACCCTGAAACCGTCGCACGACAACAATCGCGTTATAGCTTTCGCGATAAGGGAGGCGTTATGTCAGATACTGCAAAAAAAGCAGAAGACTTCGAAGCGGCAGCCAATCGGCGTGAGAAAGTCGCCGAGTTCGAAGATCACCGGCGCGGTGCCATCGGGCAAATTCAACACGCGTTGCACGTGAACCCATCACTTGTACCGCTTATCGTCCTCGTCGCCGCGATCATCATTTTCGGTCTTCTTCTCGGCTCTAAGTTCTTTTCACCCTTTGCCATGACCCTGATCCTGCAGCAGGTACAGATCGTGGGCATCGTCGCCGCAGCGCAGAGCTTGGTCATCCTGACGGCGGGCATCGACCTGAGCGTTGGCGCGATCATGGTGTTTTCATCCGTTATCATGGGGCAGTTCACCTTCCGTTACGGCATCCCCGTGCCGATTGCGGTTATGTGTGGACTGGCTGTGGGAACAGCCATCGGAGCCATAAACGGCTGGCTGGTCAGCCGGGTTAAGTTGCCACCTTTCATCGTAACGCTCGGCATGTGGCAGATCGTTCTGGCGACAAATTTCCTGTATTCGGCCAACGAAACCATCCGCAGTCAGGATATCGAGGCCGAAGCCAGCTTCCTGCAGTTTTTCGGCACCAAATTCAGCGTTGGCGGTGCCTCCTTTACAATTGGCGTGGTGTTCATGCTGCTGCTGATCGTCGTGTTGGCATATGCGCTGCGCCACACGGCTTGGGGGCGGCATGTCTACGCGGTCGGAGACGACCCCGAGGCCGCCGAACTGTCTGGCGTCAACGTCCACAAAACGCTGATGTCTGTCTACATGCTGTCCGGGTTAATCTGCGCCTTTGCAGGCTGGGCTTTGATCGGGCGCATCGGATCGGTCTCGCCGACATCTGGTCAATTGGCCAACATTGAAAGCATCACGGCGGTTGTGATCGGGGGCATCTCGTTGTTTGGCGGGCGGGGATCCATTCTGGGATCGTTGTTCGGCGCACTGATCGTTGGCGTATTTACTCTGGGGCTCAGGCTGCTGGGCGCGGACGCACAGTGGACCTTCCTTCTCATCGGGCTTCTCATCATCGCAGCGGTCGCCGTTGACCAGTGGATTAGAAAGGTATCGGGCTAATGTCAGACACAACTCCAGTCGTCCAAGGGCGCGGGATCGTGAAGCGCTATGGCCACGTCACCGCCATCGACCATTCCGACTTTGAACTGCGTCAGGGAGAAATCCTTGCAGTCATAGGGGACAACGGCGCGGGTAAATCATCCATCGTCAAGGCGATTTGTGGTGCCACAATCCCGGATGAGGGCGAGATTCTGATCGAAGGAAAGAAGGTCAATTTCACCTCTCCGATAGACGCCCGAAACATGGGGATCGAGATCGTCTATCAGCAACTTGCCATGTCCCCTGCCCTGTCGATTGCCGACAACATGTTCATGGGGCGCGAGATCCGCAAACAAGGTTTCATGGGCAAATACATGCGTCAGCTTGATCGACCTGCCATGGAGAAGTTTGCCCGTGAAAAGCTAACTGAGCTTGGATTGATGACCGTGCAGTCGATCAATCAGGCAGTTGAAACGCTGTCTGGCGGCCAACGCCAAGGCGTAGCTGTTGCCCGTGCGGCCGCTTTTGCGACCAAGTTCATTATCATGGACGAACCAACGGCTGCTTTGGGCGTGAAAGAAAGCCGCAAGGTGCTTGAACTCATTCAGGACGTACGCGCACGTGGCATTCCGATCATCCTGATCAGCCACAACATGCCGCATGTCTTCGAAGTCGCCGATCGCATCCATGTGCACCGGCTTGGCAAACGCCTCTGCACAATCGACCCCAGAGACTACACCATGTCCGATGCGGTAGCGTTCATGACCGGTGCCAAGGAACCTCCGAAAGAGGACGCCGCGTGATCGAAAACGATGCAAAGCGCGTTTGCGACTTGATCTCCTCCCGGAGGCAAGTTGGGGTTCGGACGATTGTTGCAATCGCTGGCCCCCCTGCCTCCGGAAAGTCGACCCTAGCAGAAACCGTTGTGCAATCGCTGAACGCGGAGCAGAGCTTGGCGGTTCCGCTTGCCACGCTGGTCCCCATGGACGGCTACCACTTGGACAATCGCTTGCTTGAATCGCGAGGACTACTGGCGAGGAAAGGTGCACCTGAAACCTTCGATGGAGTTGGGTTTTGCAATGCAATCAGAGGGTTGAAATTTGCACGACATGAGTCCTTTTATCCCAAGTTCGACCGCCAAATGGACTTGGCCATTGCCAACGCGATTGCGGTTCACCCGGACACTCCGACTGTCGTCGTTGAGGGAAACTACCTTCTGATGGACAGCGACCCGTGGAAAAAGCTGGCGGATGTCTACGCCGCGACGATTTTTGTCAGCCCAACTTTTAAAGAACTCGAAAACCGGCTGCAACACCGCTGGATCAAGCATGGTTATGACCCAAAACCCGCTTTGCAACGCGCGAAAACCAACGATCTGCCCAACGCTGAGCGTGTCATCCGTGAGAGCCGGAAAGCCGATCTTACATTGAACCAGAATTACACCAAATTCGGGATGCGCTACGCGTTCTGAACTTGCGCTCTGGATGCCACAAACCGTTGATGCAGCGCCTCAGGGCGGTTTCAGATGCAATCAAAATCACCCGATAAGCGATGAGGAAAACTCATGAAATTCTTCGTAGACACCGCAGAAGTAAACGACATCAAAGATCTGATGGACTTGGGAATATTGGATGGTGTCACGACCAATCCAAGCCTGATCGCCAAGTCGGGCCGCAATTTCAAAGAGGTCATTGCTGAAATATGCACTCTGACGGATACGCCTGTTTCCGCAGAAGTTGCAGCTTTGGACACTGCAGGAATGATTGCAGAGGGAGAGCACCTCGCGACAATCGCTGACAACGTCGTCGTCAAACTGCCCCTGACCTTGGATGGCCTCAGGGCCTGTGCTCATTTCAAAAGAGAAGGTATCAGAACAAACGTCACACTCTGCTTTTCACCCAATCAGGCTCTCTTGGCGGCGAAGGCCGGCGCTACCTATGTTTCGCCGTTCGTTGGCCGACTAGATGACATAAACCTGGACGGAGCCGATCTGATCCGTGACATCAGGATTATCTATGACAATTATGGTATTGAAACTGAAATCATTGCAGCATCAATCAGAAGCCCCAATCATATAACAGAGGTCGCCCTGGCCGGATCAGACATTGCTACGATCCCCCCATCCGTTATCCGCAAATTGGTAATGCATCCATTGACAGAAACCGGTATCGAGCAGTTTTTCAATGATTGGAAGTCGACTGGGCAATCGATTCTTTAATACGGTATGATTTTGCCTGACACGGAACGGCGCAAAGCCGACACCCAGTAGCCAACCGGAATCCTGCGATCGCAGCCCGGGTTGCAACCATTCGCTGCGTATTGTAGCCGCCTGCGTTGCGGCCTGTTCCGCATCCAGCTTGCGAGACATGTTGGCAAAGGTTACTCTGGCCTTAGGCCGTTCTGAGGCGGCCACCTGGTCCGCGGAAAGCTGTCATCGGCACCTCTGAAAAAATGTATGAAAACCACATCGGTTTCTCAGCCCGGATTGGCGGACCGTCGGGCAGCGGAGGGAAGACCGATGACCAAATCACTCGATCAACTGCGCCGTGATGCAAAGGCTCTGGGCAAAGCTGTCAACGGCGGTGAGAAAGTCTGCCATTGGGCGGAGCAAAAGTCGTCCACTGTTTGGGTTACCGGCGCCTTGGCAAACGCGCTCCCAAAT